>JAVXWP010000050.1:0-64070 GCA_032230695.1 Actinomycetota bacterium
CCCGAGGGTGCAGCCGACGACGGAGGTCAGGTAGGCGAGGATCAGCAGCCACCGGCCCATCGCGAAGTTCTGGACGTGGTCCAACGTGGTTCCTCTCGTGAAGCCCGGCAACGAAGTCAGGCAGAGCGTGACGCGGTGTCCATTCGGGACAGTGCGTGCTGGGTGGCGGCGATCAGGGTCTTCTTGGTGGATTCCGCGCAGCGGGCGTCGCAGGTGATCACCGCGACGTCCGGGGGGATCGCGAGGGCTTCCCGGACCTGGTCCGGCGTGTGCTGCTCAGTGCCGTGGAACTGGTTGACGGCCACGAGGAACGGCAGCCCGCGGGATTCGAAGAAGTCGATGGGGGCGAAGCTGTCGGCGAGGCGGCGGGTGTCGACGAGTACGACGGCCGCGACGGCGCCGCGGACGAGGTCGTCCCACATGAACCAGAACCGGTGCTGGCCCGGGGTGCCGAAGACGTAGAGCACGAGGTCGTCGGCGAGGGTGATCCGGCCGAAATCCATCGCCACTGTGGTCGACGCCTTCCCAGGGACGGCAGCAGTTTCGTCGACACCGACACTGGCCGCGGTCATCAGCGCTTCGGTGCGCAGCGGATCGATTTCGGACACCGCGCCGACGAAGGTGGTCTTGCCGGAGCCGAACCCGCCGGCGACGACGATCTTCGCGGACGTGATCTTCGCGGCGCGCTCAGAGCGAGTGTAGTCCACTTAGGACCCTTTCGAGCAGATCATGACGCTCGTCCCAGGTGGCGTCGGCGGAGAGGGTGTCCCGGACGGTGACCATTCCCGAGCCGAGCAGGTCGGCGACGAGCACTCTGGCCACCCCCAGCGGCACAGCCAGGAGCGCGGCGATCTCGGCCAGTGATCGCGGCTCAAGGCACAGCTGGGTCACTCCGGACAACGCACTGGCGGTGTTGTAGGACATGGCCCGCCCTTCGGTGGTGGTCACCACGAGCGCCTCGATCGCCAGCGTGACCGTCGGGCGCGTACGGCCTTCCGTCCAGGCGTAGGGCCGGGCCAGTGACGGGGCGGCCCGCTGCCCCTCCTGCCTGGGGGCGGGTGGTTCGTACCCGGTCACGGCTTGGCCTCTGCCGCCGGGAACTGGCGCAAGGGGGTGTCGACCATCTTCCCGACACGGTCGACGAGCAGTGTCATCTCGTAGCCGACGAGGCCGATGTCGCAGCCGGGATTGGCCAGTACGACCAGATTCGAGCCGTCTCCGACGCTCATGAGGAGAAGGAAACCTTGCTCCATTTCGATCACCGACTGCACGACCTGCCCTGCCGTGAACAGCTCGGCGGTGCCGACCGCGAGACTGGACAGGCCCGACGCGATGGCGGACAGCTGGTCCCCGCGGTCACGCGGGAGGCTGTCGTTGGCCGCCACGAGCAGCCCGTCGGCGGAAACGAGTGCGGCGTGCGCGACGCCGGTGACCTCCTGGGTGAACGACGACACCAGCCAGTTCAAGCTCGGTGCGGTCGTCGTTGTCGAGGCCGGGATTCTCGCCGGCATGTCGCCTCCTCGTGCGCGGGTGCCGGGCCGGCCACCTGCCTGTCGCCGTGCGTACGTGTCTCCGGTATCCGTCATCGCGGATCCGCCTTTCCTTCACCGCGCTGGCCGGTCTCAGTACCGGTGCGAACCCGGGCCGCCCGCATTCCGCTGTAATGCCGTGCCAGGTTGTTCCGGACGGCCTCCGGATCGCGGAAGGCCGCGGGCCGTGGTTCCGCCGTCTTGCGGGGCGCGGCCGCGCCCGGAGCGAGCTGCGCGCCCGGTTTGCGCGTCGGCAGGCCGGCCGAGGTGATCGGGGTATCGGCGGGCAGGTTGACGGCGTCTTCGGCGGCTTGCCGGACTTCGTCGGCGGGGGTGACCCAGCCGGTTTTGACCTCGGCCGGTTCGGGCTCGCCCGCTGGGGCGGTTTCGTCGGCGGGCGCTTCGGTGAACCAGTTGGACAGCAGCTGGTCCCAGATCGGCGTCTGCAACGGGGACGCACCCGGCGGCGCCACCGGCCCGACCCGGGCGAGGGCCGGTTCCTCGTACTGCGGCGGATGTGGACGGTGGCCGTTCTCCGACGGCCCGTGCGACACGCCGTTCAAGGCGGCCACCGGTTCGGGCGCACGCACTTCCATCGGGGTGTACTGCGGCTTGGCCGGGATGCTGTCGGCGATGACCAGATTGCCGGGCACGTGCACGCTGGCGGTGATGCCTGTCCGGCCGGACCTCGTCATCGTCGCGCGCAGGCGGACGGTCACGTGGTGCGGGGTTGCCAGCCTGCCGACCACGAACAGGCCCATGCGCCGCGTGGTTTCCGGGCTCACCGCGGCACCGGCGGCGAGCCGCTGGTTGGCGCCCTCGACGTCCTCGGGGGTCATGCCGAGGCCCATGTCGATGACCTCGACCAGGAGACCGCCGTCGGAGCCGCGGTCGGCGGTGAGGACCACCTTTTCCTCGGGCGGGGAAAACCGGGTGGCATTTTCGAGCAGCTCGGCGAGGATGTGCACCACGTCCGCCGCGGCCTCCGACCGCACGGCGCCGTGCGGAGCGTTGCCGAGCGAGATCCGGCGGTAGTCCTTGACCTCCGAGGTCGCCGCGCGCAGCAGCTCGACCATGGTGACCGGGCCCCGCCCCTGCCGGGTGGGGCTGCCGCCCGCGAGGACATGGAGGTTTTCGCCGTTGCGGCGCAGGCGGGTGGCGATGTGGTCGATGCGGAACAGCTCGTCGAGCCGGTGCGGATCCTGTTCGTCGGCTTCGAGGTCTTCGATGACGGACAGCTGCAGTTCCACCAAGGACTGGTTGCGCCGCGCCAGCGTCATGAACATCTCGCTGACCTGCCGGCGGAGTTCGGCCTGCTCACCGGCGAGCCGCACGGCCTGGTAGTGCATGTCGTCGAACGCCCTGGCGAGCTGGCCGATCTCGTCGGCCGTGTCGATGGGCACGGGCTCGATCGAGTGCCAGTCCACGTCCTCGCCGGCCTGGACCCGCCTGATGGTGTCGGGCAGCCGGTAACGCGCGGCGCTCAGCGCGGCGGCGTGCAGTCGCTGTACCGGCGAGACCAGCGAGCGTGCCACTACCAGGGCCACCGCGAGCGCACCGAGCAGGGAGCCGAGCACCAGCGCGGCGTCGCGCAAGGCTTCGGACCGGGCCAAGTTGGCCTGAGTCGACACCGTGTTCGACAGCGTGTCGACGAAACCGTTGAGCAGCACGCCGAGTGCGGCGGATTCGGCCGTCACAGACGGTATGAGGGAGACAAGGTTCTCGCTGCGGTCCGCGGTCTGCGCGTTCCGCAGCGCGGTCATCCGGTTGGCCGCGCCACTGGTCGCCTGAGCGAACTGGGCCGATAGGTCCGCGGGCAGGCCACGCTGCACCTGGCCGGCGAGCACGGCTTCTTCGGCCGCCGCGCCCGCGGCGGCGATCCGGATCGACTTGTCGGCGGGAATCTGTTCCGCGGACCGCACCAGGGTCTCCTGGACGGCGAGCCCGGCGCGCTGCTGCAGCAGGAGTTTGGTGGTGCCGGCCGCGGCGTCCAGACCGGTGCTGCTCGCTCCGGCGATCAAGCTCGGCACGATCTCACTGAGAGCGAAGACGATGTCGTGGTAGCCGGCCGTTTTGGACAGGGCGTCGCCGCTCGAGGTACCGGCAGCCCGCAGCCCGGCGAGCTTGCCGAGCGCGACGTTCAGGCTACGGCCCGTTTCCGGCGAAACCTGGGTGAACTCGGCGTCGTGCTGCACGGCGGCGGCCTTGGCGTCGATCCTCGACGTCAACGCGGTGGATGCTCCGGCAGGCGTGGAACCTGCGGCCACCATTTCCTGGCCGACGAGGTCGGCCAGCTCCACCGTTCCCCGCAGGACCGGCAACTGGTCGCGGACCGCGCTGAGGGTGCCGGCTTGGTCGAGATCGGTCTGGATCCGTGCCGCGCCCAGTGTCAGGGCGACGATCACCGGCAGTAGGAGGACAACGGAGATCTTGCGCCGGAGGGACCAGCTTTGGGGCAGCCAAGGCGCGTCGGCCCGCTGCTTCGCCGCCGGCACTTTTTCTTTCATCTTCTGGGCCGCTCGATTCATACTCTCGCCCGGAAACGCCACCGAGGGGCGGGTCGGGACGAGTGCGATCACTCCACGGGGCGAGCCCCGGTGGATATCCGAACAATGTGTACCGGCTCGGGCCGGTCGGTGCGTCATCCCGGTGGTAATACACCCGGTAAATGATCGATGCGGAAGGGAGACAACAGCAGTGTCAAGGGTTTGTCAAGGTCGCGGAAGCAGGTGTTGATGATGGTGGCAGGCAGGATTACGCCAAATGCACTATCGAGGACCGAGGATTTGTTCACGGGTCGTGTGGCGATGGAAACACGGCGTGTTCATCTGCCATGATCGGCCACGATACGACTATCCCCGAATGCGGAGCGTGAAATATCCGAAAATGCCACAAAAATTCGGCCGCCGAAAAAACTGGGGGTCGTTAGGTGCGGATCAAGAAATCCTGTTGGTGAAAATATCGATGTATCCGAACCGGTGGAATGGCTGGGAATTCACACTGTGATCTCGTTTCGGGATGTCGCCGTGCCGGGTTCATTGATCTCTAAACGTTGGGGCGGTATGCCCGTTTGATATCGATGTTCCCGGATTAGCCGTTGAATACCGGGACGCGACGCTGCGCCGTCCGGCGAATACGTTGTCCGCCCGGTCCCGGCCTACTCCGTGCGCGATCATCGGGGCACGATGTGGCGAGATGATCAGCGGAGAGGAGTGCGTGGTCAACGTGATCGGAATCCAGTTGCTCGGGCCGGTCGAGGTCAGCCAGGACGGGCGGCGGCTGCACCCGGTGGTGAGTCAGAGCTGCCTGCTGGCGATGCTGTTGCTGGAGCCGGGCCGGATGGTGACGTCGGCGAGACTGATCGACGCGGTGTGGGGCGAGAAAGCTCCCGCCTCCGCGCGGAACACCATCCAGGTCTACGTGCACCGGCTCCGCCGTGCGTTGGCGGCCTTCGAGGGCATCACGCTCGAGACGGCGGGGGAGGGATACCGTCTCGAAGTCAACGCGGGACGAGTGGACCTGCACCGGTTCCGCAGGCTTGTCGCCGAAGCCCGCAACAGCGGCGACGACTCCCTCGCCGGGCGGTTGCTGCGGACGGCTCTCGGCCTCTGGCAGGGCCCGCCGCTCGCGGGCCTGCCCGCCACCGTGCTGTGGGACGGAATCCGCGCGGGCCTGATCGAAGAGCGGCTCAACGCGCTTGAACAGCGCATCGGCACCGACCTCCGGCTGGGACGGCACGAAGAACTGGTCGACGAGCTGGCCGGGATCCTCACCGAGCACCCGTTGCGCGAACGGTTCGTCGGCATGCTGATGGTGGCACTGCACCGATCGGGAAAAACAGCGAAGGCATTGGAGGTGTACGAGCACACGCACCGGAAGATGGCCGCCGAACTCGGGGTCGGACCAGGCAAGGAACTCGCGCGCCTGCACCGCCAGGTCATGGCCGGTGACCCCGATCTGGATACGCTCACCACACAACGCACCTTTGTGCGGACCGTGCCACGGCAACTCCCCGGAGGGGTTCCGGGGTTCACCGGCCGCGTCACGCATCTGCGAGAGCTCGACGGCCTGCAGACCCAGGGGAGCGCGGTGGTGATCACCGCTATCGACGGCAAGGCGGGTGTCGGGAAGACCGCGCTGTCGGTGCACTTCGCCCACCGGGTCAAAGACCGCTTTCCCGACGGTCAGCTCTACCTCGGCCTGCGGGGCTTCGACCCGTTCCACCCGCCGCTCGATCCGGAAGAGGCGCTCGGCAGGCTCCTGCGCGGGCTCGGCGTCGAGCCGGAAAACATTCCGCTCGAGCTGCCGGAGCAGGTCGCGCTCTACCGCGGAGTGGTCGCGGGACGCCGGGTGCTGATCGTCCTGGACGACGCCGCGTCCGCCGACCAGGTCCGGCCACTGCTGCCGGGCACGCCTTCCTGCCTGGTCCTCGTCACGAGCCGCACCCGGCTGACCGGACTCGGGACCGCCGACGGCGCACGCCGTGTCTTCCTCGACGTGCTGGCTCCGGCCGAGGCGACGGCGTTGCTGCGCGGCCTTCTCGATCCGGGGCTGGCCGACGCCGAGCCCGGCGCAGCGGAGGAACTCGCCCGGCTGTGCGGCTACCTCCCGCTCGCCCTGCGCATCGCCGCGGCGAACACGGGCATGCGGCCCGGCACCCGGCTGGCGGAAGTGGTCGCCGAGCTGAGCCAACAGAATCGGCTCACCGCATTATCGGTCCGCGACGACGATCAGACGGCCGTGCGGGCGACCTTCGACCTGTCGTACCGGGTCCTCGAACCCGGGCCGCGCAAACTGTTCCGCCGCCTCGGCCTCGTACCCGCGGTGGACTTCAGCGCGGTCACGGCATCCGTGCTCGTCGATCGGTCCGTCGAGGAAACCACCAGGCTGCTGGATCTGCTGACCGCGGCGAACCTGGTCGAGCGGCGCGACGGCGACAGGTACGCCATGCACGATCTGCTGCGGCTCTACGCCGCCGAGCAGGCCGCCTCGGACGAGAGCGAGCGCGAACTCGGCGAGGCTCGCCGCAGGCTGTTCGGCTGGTATCTCGACACCGCCGACGATGCCGGCAGGCTTCTTTACCCGGAGTCCAAGCACCTGCCGACGCCGGAAGTGGCCGCGTCGGCATTCCCGGGTGCCGCCGAGGCGTTGGCGTGGTTCGAAATCGAGCGCGCCAACCTCGTCGCCGTCGCCAGGCACGCCGCCGAGCACGGACCACGGGAGGTGGCCTGGCGGATCTCGGACGCCGTGCACGGATTCTTTCACCGCCGCCGGTATCCGGCCGACTGGCATGTGGTGGCCTTCGCCGGTCTCACCGCCGCGCGCGCCGAGGGTGACGAGCGGGTCCAGGCGACCATGCATCACATCCTCGCCCACGCGTTGTGGAGCATGGCCCGGTTCCGCGAAGGGATCGAACACCAGGAGCAGGCGCTGACCCTGAGCAGGCGGGTCGGCTGGTTCGAGGGCGAAGCGAAGTTCCTCGTGTTCATGGGACAGCTGCACAAGGAACTCGGCGATGTCGATACTGCCATCGGCAACTATGAGCGGGCGCTGGCGATCAGCCGGGCACACGGCCTGCGGCACGAGGAAGCGCAGAACCTCGCGTCGATCGGCACCATGTGCTGGCATCGGGGACAGCTCGCGCAGGCCGTCGACCACTACTCGCAGGCACTGGCGATCGACCGCGAGATCGGCTCGGCGAACCTGGAGAACCTCCATCTGATCTTTCTCGGCGCGACGTACCGCGATCTCGGCGAGCTGGACCGCGGGATCGGCTTCATGGAGCGGGCACTGGTGGTAATCCAAGCCGCCGGCGCGCGCGACACGGAGTCGTATCTCCTCGACGACCTCTCCATCGCCGCCCTCGACGCCGGACGTCATCAGCAGGCCTTCGACCTGGCCTCCCAAGCGCTCGCGTTGGCCGAGGAGATCCACGACGCCGGCGCCGAGGCCGACGCGCGTAACGCCATCGCCAGCGCCGACCTCTGTCTTGGCCGGATCGGCACCGCCGTCGACAACTTCCGTCGCGCGCTCGACATCTGCCACGAAACCGGCTATCGCCACGCAGAGATCCAAGCGCTGACCGGCTTGAGCAGCGCCTATCTTCGGCAGCAACGACTCGACGAGGCTTTGCTGCACGCGAACCAAGCGGTGTCGCTCGGTGCCAGAACGGGCTACCGGCTCCTCGAGAGCAAGGCGCTGACCCAGCTGGCGGCGGTCTTCCTGGCGCGGAGGGAACTGGTTTCCGCCCTGTTGTGCGGAAACCAGGCGCTGGCCGCGCATCGCGGCTCCGGGCACCGTCTGGGCGAGGCCCGCACGCTGAGCGTCCTCGGCGGTATTCGTGAGGCCATGGGCGAAACCGCACAGGCAATTGCCCATCGGCGTGCGGCGGTCGCGATCTTCACCGCGGCCGGAACACCCGCCCCGGACGAGACGGCAGCACCGGGCCTTGGGCCGGACGTGCGACTTGCGTAACAGATCGGTCGCGCAGAGGGACAGATCGAGAGGGCGGTGCGGCGCCGCACCCGCGGTGGCGCACTTGGAGGCTTTCGGATGAAGATCGACCTGTTCAACGAGATCCAGAATCCCCGCCCGCGGTCCGAAGGACACGAGCAGCGCAGGTTCCAGCAAGCCATCGAACAGGCGAAACTCGCCGACGAACTGGGCTACGGCTGCTGGTGGCAGGTCGAGCACCACGGCGCCGACGAGTTCAGCCTGTCGTCGGCACCCGAATTGCTGCTCGCGGCGATTTCACAGCACACCAGCCGGATCCGGCTCGGCCACTCGGCCGTGCTCGCTCCCGCCCGGTTCAACCATCCGATTCGCGTGGCCGAACGCGCCGCGACCCTCGACCATCTCAGCGGGGGCCGGGTGGAGCTGGCCTGACCCGCTCCACCAACCCGGAGTGGCGCCTGTTCGACATCGACCCCGGCGACGTGCGCGCGCAGACGCAGGAAGCGTTCGAGATGCTGCCGAAGATGTGGACCTCGGAGCGGTTTTCCCATCACAGCGCCAACTACCGGATCGACGACGTGCCGATCTCGCCGAAGCCGCTACAGCGACCGCACCCGCCGCTGTGGCAGGCCGCGGCCAGCCCGGGGTCGTTCGAAGAAGCGGGCAAGCGTGGCGTCGGTGTGCTGGGCACGACGATGTGGGAGTCGCTCGACCGTGCGGGCCGGATGATCGACCTCTACCGGGCCGCGGCCGATCAGTGCACCGAACCGGCCGGCGCGTTCGTCAACAACCAGGTCGCCTTCTTCACTTTCGTGCACTGCGCGGAAACCGACGAACAGGCAATGCTGGACGGGGCCGCGGCGGCAGCGGCTTGGTACACCGTCACGGCATTGAATTTCTTCGAAGCGTCGGAGGCGTTCGTGCACACCATGCGGCTGGAGCAAGAATTACTGAACAAGCCGGACGGTGGCGGCCTGACCGGCGATTTCCTGCGCGGCGAGGCGAATGACGCGCCGACGGAGGCGAAGCTGCTGATCGGGCGGATCCTGCAAGGGGAAAAGGTTTCGGACGACGAGGTGTTCACCGTGCTCAGCGCCCAGGACTCGCTGATCGTCGGCAGCCCGGAAAGCTGCCGACGCAAGCTGAAGGCCTATGCCGATCTCGGCATCGACCGGATGATGTGCCTGCAGCAGATGGGCGGTCTCGGCCATGATGAGGTGATGGACAGCATCCGGCTGATCGGCGGCCTCATCCCCGATTTCGACCAGGGCTGAGGATCTGGGCCACAAGACACGGGAAAACCGAACGCCACGCCGCGCGAGGGGGAGAGTCGCGGCGTGGCGTTCTGGTCACAGGATGCCCAGAACCCCCGGCGGCTAACCGTGCTCGGTTTCGCCAGTGCCACCGTGCTGCCGATCGAGTGCATTCGCCTGCGGTCGGAGATGGCGTCGGGGGGCTCTTGGCGACTGGTCAGCAGCCAGCACAGGTTCACCGCCATCAGTGGCGGGCTGTAGGCCTTGATCTGCTCGAAGAGCTGGTGGTGGGAGATCCACTGCCGGGCGATGACGGCGAAGCTGAGCAGGAAGCTGTAGATCTGCCACTGGTTTTGCGTGATCGCTTCGATCGACTCGCCGTGTTCGGCCAAAGATGGTGCATCAGACCACGTCGTTCCGGGTGGCTGCCTCCGGGGTGAGTTTCGGCGGGCGTCGCACCGGATCGAAGTCGTGCTTCCTGTGCACGAGCTGTGCGGTAGCGGTCGATATTCTTGCGCCGTAAGGGATCGCCGCAGGCCAGGCCGAAGCAGATCACGCCGGCGGGCGGGCTCCTGAAACTAGGTCGTCCGATGCGGACCTGTTCGGTCCATTTCGGACGGAGGTGCGCCGCAACCTGGCCGGACGGCGTCAAATGTGAACATCATGCGACGCCATTGTCACCAGCGGTCGCACGCCGGCGACGGAAGAGCCGGATGATCCCTCCTCGTCACGGAAAACAACCCGTCCGTCTAGCGACACAGTGTGGTGATTATTCACGGTCCATGTGACCACTGTGTCCACGTGGTGACCCACAGTCAACAAATCTCCCCTGTTTTACAACGTATTGGCAACCTCCTTGACACCCGCTGTGGTCCGTACCAGTCTCCTCCTAACATTGGTCTACACCATTTTTTTGGCAGTCCGGCCTGGGGGTCGGACATCGAAAGGACGGCACGAGTGAAACGCTGGCTCAAGCTGGTGGCGGGCGCCGCCGCCATCACCCTCGCGACCGCGGGCTGCGCCGGCTCCAGTGGCAGTAACACTGGTTCCGCCGCGAGTACCGCGCCGTCGGACGGCACGCTCACGGTCTGGCTCATGACCGGCTCCGCGCCGGACAGCATGACCACTGCCCTGCACAAGGAGTTCGAGGACGCGCACCCCGGCGTCAAGGTGAAGTACGAAGTCCAGCAGTGGAACGGTATCCAGCAGAAGCTGACCACCGCGCTCGCCGGTGACGACGCGCCGGACGTCATCGAGATCGGCAACACCCAGACGCCGGCGTTCGCCGCACAGGGCGTGCTGTCGGACCTCTCCGGTTCGGTCAACGACTTCAACGGCTCGCAGTGGCTCGCCGGTCTGAAGGCCTCCGGCCAGTACGACGGCAAGACCTACGGCGTACCGTTCTACGCCGCCAACCGTGAGGTGATCTACCGCAAGGACATGTTCGAACAGGCCGGCATCACCGCGACGCCGACGTCGCGCGCCGAGTGGCTCGACGCGATCACCAAGCTGCAGGCCAAGTTCGGTAGCGACCCAGACTTCCAGGCGCTGTACCTCCCGGGTCAGTACTGGTACGCCCTGCTGTCGTTCATCTGGGACGACGGTGGCGACATCGCCCAGGCCAACGGCACCTCCTTCAAGGCCACGCTCGACAGCCCCGGCTCGAAGGCCGGCATCGAGTTCTACAAGCAGCTCGTGGACGCATCCCACACCAAGGCGCCGAAGGACAACGACGAGAGCAACCCGGCACAGGCCGGCATCTACGGTGGTGGCAAGGCCGCCATGTTCATCGGCGCGCCGTACGAGGTCGCCACCGCGGCCAAGACCGACCCGAGCATCACCGCCAAGACCGGCGCTTTCCCGATTCCGAGCAAGACCGCCGGGCAGACCGCCCCGGTGTTCCTCGGTGGCTCCAACCTGGTGATCCCGATCAACAGCAAGGACCAGGCGCTGGCCAAGGACTACTTGAAGCTGATGTCCAGCGCCAAGTACCAGACCGAGCTCGCCAAGGCCGGTTACGTGCCCGGCACGTCGACCGACGTCAGCGCCCTCGACTCGGACCCGCTGGCCAGCGTGATGGCCACGGCGTCCAAGAACGGCCGCGCGGTGCCGGCCAGCCCCAAGTGGGGTGAGGTCGAGTCCGGCCAGAACCCGCTCAAGGACATGCTGACCGCGTACCTGACCGGGAAGAAGACGCTCGACCAGGCGACGGCCGACGCCAACGCCCAGCTCGACAAGCTCATCGGTTGATGACGACGATCAAGGATGTGGCGATGCCGGCGGGGTCCTCCCCGTCGGCATCGCCGCGTGTCAGTCCCACCGCACCACGACGGCGGGGCGGGCGGCTCGGTGAGCGTACGGTTCCGTACCTGCTGATCCTGCCCGCGCTGATTGCGATCCTGGTGCTGCTGGGCTGGCCGACGCTGCAACTACTCGGGATCAGCCTGCGCAAGCTCGACCTGCGCGAACTTGTCAGCGGCCAGATGGTGTGGATCGGTTTCGACAACTACACCGCCGCGCTGACCGATCCCGCGTTCTGGGAGATCACGATCCGGACGCTGGTGTTCACCGCGGCCATCGTGTTCACCACGTTGCTGGTGGCGCTGTTCATCGCGCTGCTCATGCGGCACCTGAACCCGGTGGTCCGGGTGCTGCTGCAGGTGGCTCTCGTACTGGCTTGGGCCACCCCGGTCATCGCGACCACGACGGTGTTCCAGTGGATGTTCGACCAGCAGTACGGCATCCTCAACAAAACACTGGCCAAACTGGGCTTCGAGTCGTTCATCGGGTACTCGTGGTTCTCCACCGGCACGAGCACGCTGACCGTCATCGGGCTGCTGATCCTTTGGCAGGCCGTGCCGTTCGTGGCGTTCACGCTGTACACCGGGCTGCTCGGCGCGCCGAAGGAGCACTACGAGGCTGCGGGCATCGACGGCGCGAGCCCCTGGCAGACGTTCTGGGCGGTCAGCTGGCCCGCGATCCGGCCGATCCTGACCATGGTCACGTTCCTGTCGGTGCTGTGGGACTTCAAGGTGTTCGGCCAGGTCTGGGCGATCCGCCAGGGCGGCCCGGACGGCGGGAGCACGACGTTGCCGATCTATCTGTACCTCAAAGGTGTCGCGGGTAGCCACTTCGGCGCGGCAGCGGCGATCGCGATGCTGATGCTGCTCGTGCTGACCCTGATCACCGCGCGGTACGTGCAGTTGCTCGTGCGCTCGAAGGAGGCCGACATCTCGTGAAGAAATCCTTGTCCCAGCGGGTGAGCCTTTCGGTGGTGGGGGTCGTCGCGGCGATCTTCTTCGGCTTCCCGACCTACTGGATGTTCACCACATCGCTCAAGACGCCCGGTGAAGTGCTGTCGCCGAAGTACGACCTGATCCCGTTCTCGGCGACGATCGACAACTTCACCTCAGCGCTGACCAAACCCGGTTTCCTCACCTACCTCACCAACAGCCTGATCGTCACGATCGGCGCGGTGCTGTGCTCACTGGTCGCCGGGGTGCTGGCCGCCGCGGCGCTGGCCCGGATGCGGTTCCGCGGGCGGAAGGGCTTCCTGCTCCTGGTGCTGGTCGCGCAGCTGGCGCCGGTCGAGGCGTTGTTCATCCCGATGTACCTGCTGATGCGGGACGCCGGGCTGCTCAACACGCTGCCGTCGCTGCTGCTGGTGTATTTCGCGACCACGCTGCCGTTCACGGTCTGGATGCTGTACGGCTTCATCAACGGCATCCCGTACGACCTCGAAGAGGCCGCGATGATCGACGGCTGCAGCCGGTCCGGCGCGTTCCGCCGTGTCACGCTGCCGCTGCTGGCTCCCGGTCTGGTGACGACGTCGGTGTTCAGCTTCATCACGGCGTGGAACGAGTTTCTGTTCGCGCTGGTGTTCATGCGTGACCAGTCCAAGCAGACGCTGCCGGTGTGGCTTTCGTCGTTCCGGACGGCGTTCGCGGTGGACTGGGGCGGCGTGATGGCCGCGTCGGTCATCTACGCCATTCCGGCGCTGGTGTTCTTCCTTATCGTGCAACGCAAGCTGGTGTCCGGCATGACCGCCGGCGCGGTGAAGGGATAGCTGTTGTCTTCTCCTGCTGAAGCATCGACTGAACGGCTTGCCGAATCCGTTCTGCTGCCAGGTTTCGCGGGAACCACCGCTCCGGACTGGTTGCGGCGCAGACTCGGCGAAGGCCTCGGCGGAGTGGTGTTGTTCGGCCGCAACGTGGTCGACGACGAGCAGGTCGCGACGCTGACCGCGCAGCTGCGGTCGGAGCGGTCCGAGATCGTCATCGGGATCGACGAGGAGGGGGGCGACGTCACCCGCCTCGACGTCGCCACCGGCTCGTTCGTGCCCGGCCCGCTCGCGCTCGGCGCGGCCGACGACGTCGAACTGACCACCGCGGTCGCCGCCGCGCTCGGCGAGCGGCTGGCTGCCTGCGGTGTCACGGTGAACCTGGCGCCGTGCGCGGATCTGACGCTGACCCCGGACGACCCGATCATCGGTGTCCGGGCGTTCGGTTCGGACCCGGTGCGGGCGTCACCGCATGTAGCGGCCTACGTGACCGGGATGCAGAAGTACGGCGTCGCGGCCTGTGCGAAGCATTTCCCCGGCCATGGCGCGGCCACCGAGGACTCGCACGTGGCCCTGCCGGTCCTGCGCCGCACCGAGGAGGAGCTTCGTACGATCGAGCTCGTCCCGTTCGCCGCGGCGATCCGGGCCGGGGTGCGGTCGATCATGTCGGGGCACCTCGTGGTCCCGGCATGGGGCGACCAGCCCGCGACGCTGAACGCCAAGGCTCTCACCGGTGTGCTGCGCGGCGAACTCGGCTTCACCGGTGCGATCATCACCGACGCGCTGGAGATGGGCGCGGTGTCCGGTGAATTCGGGAGGCAAGACGGTCTCGGGACCGCGGCCGTCCGGTCGTTGGTGGCCGGTGCGGACGCGCTGTGCATCGGCGGGGCCGCGTTCGACGCGGAGGTACTGGACCGGATCACCGCGACCATCGTGGCCGCCGTCGCCTCCGGCGAGCTGCCGATCGAGCGGCTGGCCGAGGCGTCGGCGAGGACCGCCGAACTGGCCGAGCAACCCGCTGCGGCCCGGATGGCGCCGCTCGACCACCGGCTCGGCCTGGAAGTGGCGCGTAAAGCACTGAGGATCCAGGGCACCCCGCGCCTGGCAGGCCCGCCGCTGGTGGTGGACGTCCGCACGGACCCGAGCATCGCTGCGGGCCCGATGCCGTGGGGCCTCGGTTCGCACCTGATCGAACTCGTGCCGGGCACCCGTGCGCTGACCGTCTCCGGGGCCGATCTGGCCACCGTTGTCGAAGCGGCGCAAGGATTCCGTAGTGTTGTGGTGGTGACCCGGGAAGCGCACCGGCACCCCACGGTGCGCGCGCTGCTCGACGGGCTGCGAAAGTCCACTGTGGACTTCATCCACGTGGAAACCGGCGCTCCCGGACCGGCTTTCGGTGACGGCGACCGGATCGACACGTTCGGCGGCTCCTACGTGAGCCTTCGCGCCGCAGCCGAATACCTCGCCTGAGGAGATGGGCCGAAGGGGACTCTCGCTCGCCGATGGCGATGAGGGTCCCCTTCGTCGCGTCTCAGTGCAAGGTGTTACGGGATTCTCCCAGCTGACAATCGTGTCCAGTTCGCGACCCCACCCAACCTTGCCTACGCCGCCTGGGTGAATATTCTGTGGCATTCGACGTATCTGGTGGCCGGTGCACGGCACCTGTTCATGGCGGAGGGGAAGTTCCTTCAGTGGGACTCGGGAGCGAAGGGGAACGGGGTGACGGCTGTGAACGAGGACTACGTGACTGTCCAGAGCAGGGCTTTGCTGGAAGCGGTGCAGGTCGAAGGGGCCAAGGGGGTGGGCACCCGGAGTTTCCAGCTCGCCGACCATCTCGCGGCGGAGGGCGGTATCCACCGCGGCGACATCACGGCGGCCACCTCGCTGATGCTTTCGGTGCTGGCCCGGTGCGACGGCGAAGTGGAAGCCGCGGCCCGGTTCGCGCAGAAGTTCCGCAGCTGCGGGCGGGACTCGATCGAACTGGTCGTCCACACGTGGCGGCTCGAAACCGGCCGTGACAAGGGCTGGCTGCCCCGGCCGCAGTACGACGCCCTGATGAAGTACGTGAAGCAGGAGGGCCGCTCGGACATGGCACTGAAAGCACTCCTGATCGAACCGCGCGACCTCTAACCACCGTGGACGAAACCTCGAGTCTCACGGCTCCTTACCGAGGAGGAACGAGTGAGGCGACGGCTTCGAGCAGCTCGGGTCCATCGAGCAGGACGCGGTCGTTGTGGTCGGCGCCAAGGATTTCCACCTGGCGTGCGGAGTTGGCGACGGCGACCGCGCGGCTCTGTCCGGCAGGGATGATCGTGTCGGCGCTGCCGTACACGACGACGGTCGGGACGCGGACGCGTGCGAGGTTTTCCAAGACAGGGAACCGGTCGCGGAGCAAAAGCCGGACGGGCAGGAGCGGGTACTGCTCGCTGCCCGCGGCGGCCAGGTCGACGAACGGGGAGCGCAGGAGCAGCCCGGCGGGCGGGTACTCGATGGCCAGCTCGGTCACCACCGCTGAACCCAGGCTATCGCCGTAGTAGATGATTCGCTCCGGCGGTACTTTTCGTTGCTGGGTAAGGAAGTCGTATGCGGCGCGGACGTCGAGGGCCAGGCCGTCCTCGCTGGGGCTGCCGGGGTTGCCGCCGTAGCCGCGATAGTCGAACAACAGGACGGTCAGTCCGGCTTCCGCGAGCTTTGCTGCCAGCGGCGCCCGGCCGGCCCGGTCGCCCCCGTTTCCGTTGGCCACCAGCACCGCCGTCTCGGGGCCGGGAACCGCGGACGGGACGAGCCAGCCGCCCAGGTCCAGTCTGTCCGCGGTGCGCAGCCGGACGTCCTGGGCGCCTGGTACCGCGTCGGCGGCCGACGGCAGGGGCGAGGAGTTGGGCAGGTAGATGAGGCTGCGCTGGAAGACCCACAGCCCGGCCAGCACTACCACGACGACGACGGTCGCCGTCGCGAGCGCACGGACCACTCCGGCCTGGGTCATGGCCTGGGATTGCCCGCACTGACGGAGACCAAAACCAGAGCCCCATCTCGCGTGGCCTGGACTAATTCACTTCATCCGTGCGCTCATGGCGAGGCTGGCCCGGGCCGAGAGCACCAGCACGATCGCGGAGAAGCCGAGCAGGACGGCGATGCTCGACAGGAAAGTGAGCGCCACGCCCAAGAGCAACACCGGAACGGCAAGCCCCGCGTACGCGATCAGGAACAGCGCCGCGAGCACTTCGCCGCGCGACGGCGGCAGCGCGAGGGAAGCGGCCACCGAGACGGACGCCCGGAACTGGACGCCGACTCCCGCGCCGGCGATGGCGCCCGCGACGACGAACAGAGGCAGGTTCACCACGAGCGCGGCGGCAGACATCGCGAGGAGCCCGGTCGTCGTGAACAGCGCGGCCAAGCGCAGCTGGCGGGCGACCGGCATTCGTGCGGTGAGCACCTGGGTGATGGCCGCCGAGCCGAAAACGGCGAACGTGACGGCTCCGGCGACCAGGCGTGAGGTTTCGTGCAGCGTGCCGGCGATGAAGGTCGGGGTAAGAGAGGTGAAGAGACCGAGGACCGCGAAGGCCGAGAAAGCTGCGGCGCCGGCGGAGTAGAAGGTCCCTCGTGAGGCTTTCGGCAGGGAAACCCGCTGCGGACGGTACGCCGGACGTTCTTCCCAGCGCTCGACGGTTTCCGGGACGAGCGCGACCCCGATCGCCGCGAACGCGAGCAGGAAAATGAAGACGACGAAGGGCACGACGAGCGGTGCCGCGACATACTGCGCGAGGAAGCCCGCGATCAGCGGTCCGAACCCCAGCCCGCCGATGTTGACGAAACTGGAGACGGTGTTCGAGGTCCGCCCGCTTTCTTCCGGCCGGGCCACGGCCCGCAGCTCACTCAGATGCGCCGTTGCGGTCGCGGTCAGCGCGCCGACACCCACACCGGACACGAACCGCGCGACGAACAACCCTGGCACCTCCGGCCAGACGAGGAAGAGGACGGCCGCGAGCAGCTCGATCACGACGGCGGCGAGGATCACGCGACGCCGCCCGAGCCAGTCGCTCACGTGCCCGGCGAGGTACAGGCTGGCCATGACGCCGATCGCGTACGCGGCGAAAATGGCCGTGACGAGGAACGTCGCGAAGCCGTCACGGGCCTGGTACAGCACGTAAAGCGGGGTCGGTACCGTCGAGAACGCCATCACGATGAGGAAGGCGGAGGCGATCACCCAGAAGCCCGCCCCATGGCGGACCCTCCATGCTGCGGGTGCCTCGGAGGAGATGGTGAGCGTGGAAGTCATGCTTCAAGCTTGCGCCCGGCTATCGATCGTGTCCAACGAACATACTTGATATCAACGATCGGTTAGAGCGATAATTGACCGGGTGGACACCCGTCAGCTCGAGTATTTCGTCGCGGTCGCCGAGGAACTCAACTTCACCCGCGCCGCACGACGGCTCTTCGCGGTGCAGTCGACGGTGTCGGCCGGAATCCGCTCACTCGAGCACGAGCTCGGTGCCGCGCTCTTCGAGCGGACGTCCAAACGGGTCGCGCTGACCTCGGCGGGGATCGCCCTGCTGCCCGAGGCGCACGCCGCGATCGAGGCGCTCGACCGGGTGCGCAGTTCGGTCACGCTGACGAAGCGGGGCATCCGGGGGCGGCTGCGTGTCGGTATCTTCACGAACCTCGACTTCGTCGACCTGCCCGCCGTGTTCGGTGAGTTCCATGAGCGCTACCCGTTCGTCGATCTCCAGTTCGCCGCTTCGCCGTCGGGCTCGACAGGCCTCGCGGACGACGTGCGCCGAGGCCGGATCGACATCGCCTTCATGGGCCTGCCGCCGCAGGACCTCGTGGGGTTCCGGGTGCTCGAACTCGCGCGGTCAAAGTTCGTCGCGGTGCTGCCGCTCGCGCATCGGCTCGCCACCAGGGAAAGCGTGAGCCTGGCCGAACTCGCGGGCGAACCCTGGGTCGACTCACCCGGCGGTTTCGGCAACCGCATCGCCGTCGACCGCGCGTTCGCCGCCGCGGGCCTCAGCCGGACGGTCAAGGCGGAAGTAGCCGAACTCGGAGAGGTGCCACGGTTCGTCCGGGCCGGCCTCGGCATCGCCGTGCTTCCCGCGATCACCTACCGCTCCGCGCCGGACGTCGCGGTGGTCCCGCTCGACGACAGCATCGACTGGATGCTCAGCGCCGTCAGCCGGCCGATGCCGAGCCTGGCGATCGCGGCGCTGCTGGAGCTGCTCGAAGAGCGGGCACTGGCGGGGGAGTAGCCGGCCGGCAGGTTAGCGGGCGGCGGCGTCGACGTGGTTCCGCATGCACGTCCTGGCGAGGCGGTAGGGCTCGGTTCCGCCGTGCAGCACCGAATCGGCGTTGGCCGCCCGACCGAGCGCGTGCAGCTCGAACGCGAGCAGTGCAACGTCGACCTCCGGCCTCAGCTCGTCCAAGTCCTGCGCTTCCTGCGCGGTACGGCTGATCAACGCCGAAAACACGCGTCCCGCCTCGGCGACGGCGTCGTGGACACGGCCGGGCCGGGCGTCGAACTCGGCGCCCGCATGGAAGAAGAAGCAGCCGCCCCGGAACACCCGGCGCTCCGAATAGTCCAGCCAGTTCTCGCACAACGCACGCAGGCGGCCGATGCCGGGTTCGACCTCCAGCGCAGGCCGGGCGACGTTGTCGCCGAAGATTTCGCCGGCGAACCGGACGGCCGCGAGTTGTAGGTCCTCTTTGGACCCGAACAACGCGAACACGCCGCTCTTGCTCAGTTCGAGGTCGGTCGCGAGCCTGCCGATGGAAAGCCCGTCGAGCCCTTCGACGGACGCGACGTCCACCGCGCGCGCCAGTACAGCCCGCCGAGTGGCCTCGCCCCGGAGCAACCGGCCGTCAACCGGCATCGCGTGTCTCCCAGCGCTCGACCTTCGATTCGACGCCGTCACGGTACGAGGCGGCGAGTTCGGAAACGGCGAGGACCTTCTCGGCCAGCCGGAAATACGCTTCGCGGCGCTCCTTGCCGAGGTTGGCGACATTGGCGAAGGACACGATGTACACCTCGGCGAGCGTCGGCGCCTCCGGCAGCCGGGAAACCAGCGTCATGCCGCCGGATGTCGGGACCTCGCCGATCTCCAGCACGCGCAGGTACCAGCCGCTGCGACCGGAGTCGATCATCGCCGGGATGATGTCCTTGCGGCCGGTTTTCATCGCGAGCTTGAAACACGGCATCCGCGGTTGCGACACCTGCACCCGCGCCTCACCCCACGCCCAGACGTCGCCGATCCGCACGACGTTCTCGTCGGCGCCGGCCACCGTGACGTTCTCGCCCATGTCGCTCGCCGAAACCGCGAAGCCGTCCGCCCGCCACGCCGTGTAGTTCGTGGCGGGATGGACATAGACGGCTTTGTCGACGCCACCGTGCACCGTGCGATCGGCCTGGTCGTCGCCGTCGAGGTTCAATTCGGTGAGGGCGAGTGCCGGGACGGCCACCCGCATCTTGGTGATGGCGCTGTATATCGGCCGATCACGCACCACACCGAGCACACTCGGCCTGCCGACGAAGACTCCGGAGAATTCGAGATCCATCCCCAGAAAATAGCACGACTGTTCGTACACTTTTCTGGGCCGAAGATCCACGGGATCAGCAGGCTGGGGGCAGCCAGCCCGGCGCGGTGACGACGTCGCCGGGTGCCACGGACATCAAGTTCGGCTGGTCCGGTGTGCCGACACCGAAGCTGAACCCGACGACGGCACCGGGGCAGACGCGCAAGCCGCTGGGGCCGCCATCGGTCTGCGTGCCACGCCACGCGATCGGGTCGATCCCGACGCGCCACACCTTCCAGTACGGCTTGTTTTCCTGGTGTCCCGCGCAGGCATCTGCGTCGACGGGCAGGTTTTCGATGCGGCAGACAGGGTTCTGTTCGTCGTAGGCACCTCCCTGCTCGCTCGTTTGGACCGTGAGCCCGGCTCGGTCGAGCGCCTCCCGTGCGGTGCGCAGGTCGCCGGCAACGCAGCGCGCCACGAGTTCGGCGCGGCCCGCGCCGGTCAGATCGGCCGCGATCGTCACCCCTTCGGTCGAGGTGCACGAACCCGCTTTCCAGGTCGGCGTGGCCGTCGCCGGGGCGGCCAGAGCGAATGTCAGTAGCAGGACCAGTGGGAGGCGACTGAGCGCGCGCTGGGCAGACACGCAGCGAACACTACCGTAGTTGGTTGATCGCGGACGGTAAGCGCAATCGGAGGAATGGGAGAAATGGTAACGCGGATCACTGTCTGAAATGTCCGAATAATAACATTTATGATGGTTTCCATGGGAAACGTAATATTTTAACTACTTGTGGAAAGATCACCAGTCGCCTGAAGATGTGTCGACTCGATCGGGTGTCACCCGTATGGGTGAGGCTCGTCGCCCGAAAGGACCGTCTGGTCCTTCTGGTTTCTGAAAGGTTCAGAGCGTGACACGTAAAGGCATTGGCGCCCTCCTGATCCCCTTGGCTCTCGCCGTCACCGTGGTGACGACCGGCGGCACCGCTGCTCAGTCGCAGGTGCCGGCGCAGAGTCCGATTAACGTCACGGCGGGTTCGATCAAGATCGATCCGACCCAGCCCAAGCTCGATATCTCGTACGGTCACTCCGACCTGGAGCTGGAGTACATCCAAAAGGATGCCGAAAGCCCCACCGGTTGCACGACTCGTAACCACGAGGAGACCGAGGAAGCCGTCGTCACCCCCGGTGCCGGGTACGTAACTGTGGCCGGGGTCCGGTACGAGCTCGAGCAGTTCCACTTCCACACCCCGTCGGAGCACCGTTTCGACGGCCGTGCCGATCCGCTGGAGATGCACTTCGTGCACCGCAGCGCGGCTGGCAAGCTCCTGGTGATCGGTGTCCCGCTGCGTGCGGGCTCTTCGTCCACTGTGGACACGGTGCTAGCGACGCTCGCGCCGGAGTGCGGCGCACCCGTCGAGTTGCACGACATCAACCTGAACACCCTGCTGCCCGCGAACCGCAGCACGCTGCGGTACAACGGTTCGCTGACCACCGCGCCCTTCACCGAGGGTGTGCAGTGGTTCATCACCAAAGAACTGACCGTGTCCGCCGCGACCATCGCGCGCTTCCAGGCACTGTTCACCGCCGGGAACGCCCGGGCGACCCAGCCGCTCAACGGCCGGACCGTCACCGAGGTCCCGCAGTACTGAGATTCCGAGTCGATTCCACTGTGGACAGTGAGGACTCCCGGTTCGCCGGGGGCCCTCACTGTCCGCCGGGCGGTCACCGGGGAGACCAGTAGTGGCGGCGTGGTCGCTCCCCCTTGGAACCCTTCCAGTCCGGGCGGCACATTGGTCACTGCCCGTAATAGGTCTAGACCACCCGATCGTAGGTAGCACCGGCGATGGTTCGCGCCTATCTTGAGCCGACGGCCGCGTTCTCTTCGTGCAGTGGTGCTTCGTGATGGGAGCTGGATATGTTCGGTCGGTCCTCTCGTGTGCTCGGAATCGCTTTGGCGGCGGCACTCGCCGTACCCATGCTCGTGCTCGGCAGCCCCGCGAGCGCGTCGGTCCAGGCCGACACCTGCGCGGTGAAGTCGAAGCCCGCGGGCAAGGTGCTGCAGGGCTACTGGGAGAACTGGGACGGTGCCGCGAACGGCGTCCATCCGCCGCTGGGCTGGATCCCCATCACCGACAGCCGGATCAAGGAGCATGGCTACAACGTGATCAACGCGGCGTTCCCGGTCATCCGCTCGGACGGCACCGTGTTGTGGGAGAACGGGATGGACGCGGGCGTGAAGGTCGCCACCCCGGCCGAGATGTGTGCGGCCAAGGCCGCCGGCGCCACGATCCTGATGTCCATCGGCGGCGCGGCAGCGGGCATCGATCTCAACTCCACCGCGGTGGCCGACAAGTTCATCGCCACCATCGTGCCGATCCTCAAGACGTACAACTTCGACGGTATCGACATCGACATCGAAACCGGTCTTGTCGGCAGCGGCACGATTACCACCTTGTCGGCGTCGCAGGCCAACCTCGTGCGGATCATCGACGGCGTGCTCGCGAAGATGCCGTCGAACTTCGGCCTGACCATGGCGCCGGAGACGGCGTACGTCACCGGCGGCAGCGTCGCCTACGGCTCGATCTGGGGCTCGTACCTGCCGATCGTGAAGAAGTACGCCGACAACGGCAAGCTCTGGTGGCTGAACATGCAGTACTACAACGGAAGCATGTACGGCTGCTCGGGTGACTCGTACTCGGCGGGCACCGTCGCGGGCTTCACCGCGCAGACGAACTGCCTCAACAAGGGCCTGGTCGTGCAGGGCACGACCATCAAGGTCCCGTTCGACAAGCAGGTCCCCGGCCTTCCCGCGCAGCCGGGCGCCGGCGGCGGTCACATGACGCCGAGCCTCGTCTCCCAGGCGTGGAACAGTTATTCGGGCGGCCTCAAGGGTCTGATGACCTGGTCGATCAACTGGGACGGCTCGAAGAACTGGACCTTCGGCAATAACGTCAAGTCACTGCAAGGCCGCTGACGGAACACTGTGAAGGCGTCCGGCTTCACGGCCGGTCGCCGCCGACACCCAGGTGATCGCGCAGGGTCGACCCGGTGTACTCGGTGCGGAACACCCCGCGTTCCTGCAGCAGCGGCACCACGCTGTCGGCGAAACCGTCGAGTCCGCCCGGTGTCACGTGCGGGACGAGGATGAAACCGTCGGCCGCGTCGGCCTGTACGAGGTCGTTGATCGAGTCCGCGACGGTCTGCGCCGAGCCGATGAAGGTCTGGCGGGCGGTCACCTCGATCATGAGCTCCCGGATCGAGAGGTTCTTGGATTCGGCCAGTTCCCGCCACTGTTTCGAGGTGGCCAAGGGATCGCGGTACATCCGGACGCTGGCGCGGCCGCGCGCGATGGTGTTCTCACCCAGCTCCGGATCGAAGGCCGGGAGCGGCCCGTCCGGATCGTAGGCGCTGAGATCACGGTTCCACAGCTGTTCGAGGAACTTGATCGCGGTCTGCCCGCTGACCTGCTGGCGCCGGACGACGTCGGCGCGTTCCTGCGCGTCCGCGTCGGTGTCACCGAGGACGAAAGTCGCGGCAGGGAGGATGACCAGCTGGTCGTGGGTGCGGCCGTGCCGGGCCATGCGGCCCTTGACATCGGTATAGAACGCCTGGCCCGCCTCGAGGGTGCCGTAGCGGGAGAAGATCGCGTCCGCGGTGGCGGCGGCGAATTCGCGGCCCTCGTCGGAGTCACCCGCTTGCAGGATCACCGGCCTGCCCTGCGGGCTGCGCGGCACGCTGAACCGGCCGGCGATGTCGAAATGGGCGTCGTGGTGCTCGAAGGCGCCCGCCCGCGCGTCGGACAGGAACACCCCGCTGTCTTTGTCGGCGACGATTTCGTTGCCACGCCAGGAATCGAACAGTTCCCACGTCGTGCGCAGGAATGTCTCGGCCCGCTCGTAGCGCTGGTCCTGCGCGAGGAACCCGCCGCGCCGGAAGTTCTCCCCGGTGAACGCCTCCCACGAGGTGACCACGTTCCACGCGGCCCGTCCGGCCGAAAGGTGATCGAGCGACGCGAACTGCCGGGCCACTTCGTAGGGCTCGTTGAACGTGGAGTTGATGGTGCCGGCGAGCCCGAGGCGTTCGGTGACCGCTGCCAGCGCGGCGAGCACGGTGAAGGTGTCCGGCCTGCCGACGACGTCGAGGTCGTAGATCTCGCCACCCTGCTCGCGAAGGCGCAGTCCCTCGGCGAGGAAGAAGAAGTCGAACTTCGCTCGTTCGGCCGCCTGTGCCAGGCGCACGAACGACCTGAACTCGATGTGGCTGCCCGCATCGGGATCGCTCCACACGGTCGTGTTGTTCACGCCGGGGAAGTGGGCGGCCAGGTGGATCTGCTTCAACGGCTTGGTCATCTCTGCCCCTCTCAAGCGACGTAACGGTTGGCGGGCCGGTCCAGGCCGAGCAGCCCGCGCAAGGTGCTCGCCTCGTACTGGTGTCGGAAGGCTCCGCGGGAGCGCAATTCCGGTACCAGTCCCCGGGTTATCGCGGTGAGGTCGTGCGGGATCGAGCCGGGGCGCAGCCGGAATCCGGACAGCCCGGCGTCGCTCCAAGCGATCAGCAGGTCCGCGAGCGCGGCCGGCGTCCCGGTGAAGACGGCGGAGTCGGAGGTGAAGTCGCTTCCGGCGCGTTCGTCCAGCCGTGCCTTGCGATCGGCCGCCGCGGCAGCGGTCTCGCCGAGGAACACCACGAGTTCGCCGAAGGCATGCAGCGTTTCGCCGGCGCGTCCGGCTTGGTTCTGCTCCTCGCGTATCTCGTTCACGATCACCGGCACTTGACCGATATCCTGTGGGGTCACGAAAACCAGGTCCGCCGACCGTGCGGCGAAGCGGTACGGCACCGTCGCATGGGCGAGCGCGGCGACCAGCGGCTGGCCCTGCGGAGGACGCGGGGTGATGGACGGCCCCTTGACCTTGAACCACCGGCCTTCGAAGTCGATGTAGTGCAGCTTGTCGCGGTCGACGAACCGGCCCGTCGCGACGTCGCGGATCTCGGCGTCGTCCTCCCAGCTG
Source organism: Actinomycetota bacterium (assembly GCA_032230695.1). Taxonomy (GTDB): domain Bacteria; phylum Actinomycetota; class Actinomycetes; order Mycobacteriales; family Pseudonocardiaceae; genus Amycolatopsis. Next base: position 24,806 of record JAVXWP010000050.1, read on the forward strand.
TCCCACAGCCGCCGGAGCACTTCGACGTAGTCACTCGTTTCGTCGAACAACTCCGCGACGTGCCTTTCCTGGTTGCTGACGTCTTCGAGCCGGAACTCGGGAAATTCGCGCCGGCCGAAATGCCGGGTCGCGTCCTGCCGCCCGGCCACTTGGACACGCACTCCCGCACGGCCGCCGCTGACGAAGTCGAGTGTCGCGATCGCCTTCGACAGGTGGAACGGTTCGGTGTGGGTGACCACGGCCGTCGGTACGAGGCCGATGCGCGAGGTGAGCGGCGCTACCCTCGACGCGATCAGCACCGCGTCGAGGTGGCCCCGGACCTGGTCGGTCCGGTCATCGGGCCCGTCGAACGGCGACAGGTCGAACGCCAGCGAATCCTCGATCGTGACGAAGTCCAGCAGCCCCTTTTCGGCTTCCAGCACGAGATCGGCCCAGTACTTGGCGGTCAGCAACTCGCCGGGGCGGGCGCCGGGTTCGCGCCAGGCGGCCGGATGCCAACCGGCTCCGGCCAGGGCGACGGCGAGGTGCAGACCAGATCGCTGTGTCATACCGGAATTCCCTTCGACGGCTCTTCCAGCATTCTGCGCCCGGTCCCCGGCGCGCCGCCGGAACGGCCATCTGCTGGGACACAGAGGAATTTCCCGTGGAGGCGGGAATATTCGATCCTCGCCCTGCTCGGTCACGGACTGTGACCGAGCGCCCGCTCGTTCAGCCTGCTGTCAGGCCGTATTGCGTGGCCAGCACCGCCAGCCGGACGCGATTCGGGCTGGCGGTCTTGGTCATCAGGTTCGCGATATGGGTCTTGACGGTGGTGACACCGAGATGCAGCCGCGCCGCGATGTCGGAGTTGGACAGGCCCGCACCGACCAGCGCGAGTACTTTCCGTTCCCGTGCGGTGATGTCCCAAGGCGGGGGAGTCCGACGGCCCGCGTCGGCCGGGTAGCCGCGCACGGCCCGGTCGACCAGTCTCCGGAGCACCGGCCGGCTGAACGCGCTGTCGCCGTCGGCCGCCCTGCGGATCGCTTCGAGCAGTTCCGCGGTGGCGACGTCCTTGGCGAGGAATCCGCACGCCCCGGCGGCCAGCGCCGGATACAAATGGTCGTCGTCGTCGAAGGTGGTGAGCACGACCACCCGGGTCGCCGGCCGGTTGCCGAGGATGCGGGAGTTCAGCTCGCCGTGACCGTGCGGACCGCCGGGGCGATCTCCTGGACCCACCGCCCGCGCCGATTGGCCAGACCGTCTTGATCTCGCCGGGCAATTCCAGACCGACCGCCCCGGCGCCGACGATCAGCACGCGCCCGGCTCGCCGCGTTCGTGAATTACCTTGCCGCGCTTGAGAAGCCGGAATTAAAGATGGCGTTTGCTGTTGCCGGTCGGACGGTGCATGACCGATGATCCGCATCTACCCGCGGGCTTAGCGGCTGGTTAGCCATCGCATAGCGCTCGTCGGCATACTCCCCGGTAATGGCTCGTGCGAAGAATCGGCCATTCTGTTCACTTTTTCCGGTTGGTGGAAAATGTGCGATGGGGAGGAATTCGATGGATATCCGAAGAAGATGGCGTACGTTCACCTTGGCCTTGGGGGCGGTATTGGCGCTGCCGATGCTGACGATCACGCCGGCGGCGAGTGCCGCTGTCGCGCCTTATCTCGAACTTCCCTTCGACTGCGGGACTTCCTGGACCGGTGACTCGGGTTCCAGCAGTGTCCACCGCAACAACGAGATCGACTTCAACCTGTCGTCGGGCGCCGAGGACAAGGGAAAGCCGGTACGGGCCGCGGCCGCCGGGACGATCAAGTGGGAGGGAAACGCCGACTCCGCGTACGGGAACTACCTGGAGATCGACCACGGTGGCGGCTATTCCACGCTGTACGCCCACTTGGATGCGAAGGCGGCGCACAACGGCGGTGTGGTCGGCCAAGGGCAGCAGATCGGCACTGTCGGCAATACCGACGGAAACAGCTCGGGTATCAGCCCGCACCTGCACTTCGAGTTCCGCAATCGCGGCAGCGGGCAGAGCTATCCGGACTACAACCGGCCCGCCTCCTTCCACGGCGACCCGTTCGACTACGCCACCGGCAGGGAGACCTACGTCAGCCAGAACTGCGGTTCGGCCGAGCCGACGATGTTGCCGGGGTTGTCGGCGATTTCGCGGGGGGTGGGTGGTTTGGATGTGTTTGCGACGACGAGTGATGGTCGTTTGAAGCATCGTAATTTTTCCGGTGGCAAGTGGGGTTGCTGGGCGACGTTGGCGGGGAATGCTGTGATCAAGGGTGATCCGGCGGCGATTGCGAGTGCGGGTCGGATTGATGTGTTTGCTCAGGGTATTGACAATCGGTTGAAGAAGATTACGTGGACGTCGGCGTATGGGTGGTATCCGTGGGCGGATCTTGGTGAGTATGGCATCACGTCGTCGCCTGCGGTGACGAGTCGGTCGGCGACGGGTATTGATGTTTTCGCGAAGAATTCCGCCGATAGAATTGTTTATCGACATTTCGATATCGGTTTGAGTGGGTGGACGACGAGTTGGTCCAATATCGGTGACAATGCGGGGTCGGTGACGGCGTCGAGTGCGCCTGCCGCGGTGGCCAGTCCTGATGGTACGCGGATGAATGTTTTCGCTCGTGCGGCGGATGGTAGTTTGCTTTCGTTGATGTGGACGTCAGCGAACGGTTGGTACAATTGGGCTGATCGTGGTGGGAGTATTGTCGGGAGGCCGACGGCGAGTACGCGTTCCGGCAATAGTGTCGATATATTCTTGCGTGATCACGACAATAGTTTTATTCATTGGTATTCGCCTGATGGTGCGGATTGGACGACGTACAAGCCGAGTGATTTCGGTGGTTATATCACGACGAGTCCGACGGCTGTTTCCTGGAGTAATCAGCGTATCGATGTGTTTACGCGGAACAGCGCGGCTGATCTGATTCAGAAGGCGTGGAGTCCTGTCAGTGACTGGTACGCCTGGACCGGACTAGGTGCGGTGGGCGCACCCGCCTGCTGAGTATTCGCCCTGAAAACCATCTTGAGGGACTCCAAGTTCTCAAGGTGGCTTTCAGGGCGTCTGTGGTCCGTTGAAGGTGTGTTCCCGGGATTTACCGTCGGCGGTGTTGCCGAACAGTCGGGCGTCGCGGCCGCTGTCGTCTTGGCCGTTGTGCTGGGGTGCCCGATCCGGTGTGGGCAGCGGTTCGAGGCGTAGCCGGGGAAGCGCCTGCGGTTGCTGGGCGCGGAGCCAGAGCACGAGGCGTTCGCGTACCGAGCAGCGGAGATCGAACAGGCTCGGCGCGTCCGCGGCGCTCACCAGCGCGCGGACCCGGATGAGCGTGTTCACCGCATCGGTCACCTGCAGGACGCAGACCCGGCCGTCCCACCGCTCGTCGTTCTCCAGGATGCGGCGCAGTTCGGCACGCATCTGCTCCACCGGCACCGACCAGTCCACGTCGACTTCGACCGTGCCCAGTAGCGCGGAGTCCTGCCGCGTCCAGTTCTCGAACGGATGGGACATGAAGTAGGCCGTTGGCACCACCAGCCGCCGGTCGTCCCAGAGGTGGACGACGAGGTAGGTCAGCGTGATGTCTTCGATGCGGCCCCATTCGTTCTCGACGATCACGACGTCGTCCAGCCTGATCGCGTCGCTGAAGGCGATCTGCAACCCGGCGAAGACGTTGCCCAGCAACGATTGCGCGGCGAGCGCGGCCACCGCGCCGATGACACCGGCGGAGGCGAGCAGGCTGGTGCCCGCGGTCCTCGCGACGGGGAAGGTCATGAGCATGGCGCCCAGCGCGATCACGACGACCGCGGCGATGGTGATCCGGCGGACCAGGGTGAGCTGCGTCTGCACCCGCCGGGCGTGCCGGTTGTCCCGTTCGTCCACGCGCAGGCGGGACACCGCCGCCTGCTCGGCGGAGATGAGGACGCCGGCCAGCAACCACGCCCCGGTGGCCATCAGGGCCAGCGTGAGGGTGTGGACGACCGGCTCTCGCCAGGAGTTCTGGGTAATCCGGGTTCCGACGACGGCTTGGAGGATGCTCATCGCCCCGAACCACAGGAAGGGGCGGTGGGCGTGGTCCGCCAGTTCGGCCAGCAGCGCCGAGCGGCGCCCCAGCCGGCGCAGCGCACGCCGGAGCAGATACTCGGCGAACAGGAACACGGCGAAGGCGACGACGCCGATCACGGTGACCGTGACAACAGTCTTCCACGTGTCGGACAAAGGCAACTCCTCATCGGCGACGGGAAAATGGGCGGTTACTCAAGTCTCCGGCAAGAGCATCCGGGTTGCCATTTCCTATGACGATCTCCACAACGGATCGTCCCGCGCCTCACCGTGGTGCCGGGACCTGTGACCCGAACGCGGTCAGGAACCGGTCGCGGAAGGAGTCCATCGGCCAGACCGGCGCCTGCGGGCTGGGATTCAGCCCGTCCTGCCAGCCCCATCCCGAGATCCGGTCCAGCACGGCCGGGTCGCGGGCGACGATCGTGATCGGCACGTCGTGACCGGCCTTGTCGCCGGTGACGATCGGGGCCGGCTGGTGGTCGCCGAGGAAGACGAGCACGAGATTGTCGTTGCCGTAGGTCTGCACGTAGGAGATGAGGGCGTTCAGTGAGTACTCGATCGAACGTCCGTAGTCGGCGCGTACCTTGGCCGGGTCGCTCGAAAGGATGGACTCCGGTGGGGCGCCGGGCGCGGCCATGGCGTTGAAGGCCGAGCCGTCACCGACGGCGTTCCAGTCGATGAGCTGGGGGATCGGCGACCAGGGGGCGTGGCTCGAGACGAGGTTGATCTCCGTCATCAGCGGGGGATGGGCCGGCTTCGAGTGCTCGAAACGTTCGTAGGCCGCCAGGGCGTACTGGTCGGGCATGGTGGCCCAGCTGAAATTCGGGCCGTGATAGCCGAGGTTCTGGTCGGCGTAGACCCGGTCGTAGCCGAAGAACGCACCTTCCGGCCAGGCCCGGGTGACCCCCGGCACGACGGCGGCCGTCTGCCAGCTCGCACGCCGGAAGGCGTTGGTGAGGGTCAGGCGGTCGCTCGCGACGAGGCTGTCGTAGCGCTGCTGGTTGTCGATCCACAAGCCGGAAAGCAGGGTCGAATGGGCCAGCCAGCTGCCGCCGCCCGACGTCGGAGACGTCAGGAAGGCACTCCGGGAGCCGAACCCGGCCGCGCGCAGGCGGCTGGTCCCGGCGTCGAGCACCGCGTCGACCCGCGGCGCCAGCGCCGGATCCTCGATCGCGACGCGGCCGTAGCTCTCGACGAAGGTGAGCATGACGTCTTTGCCGCGCAGGCCGGTGAGCAGGTCGTTGCCCGCGGTTCCGCGGAAGGCGTCGACGGCGGCCTGCGCCGCGTACTCCTCGTGGTCTTTCAGGCTCACGCTCATCTGGCGCGCGTGGTCGTAGGCGTAGGACGCCGCGCTGGTGGCGGCGATCGGCGCGCCCGGGACCAGTTGCGCGCCGAACAACGCGCACACGGCCCAGACGGCCCCGATCGCCAGGGTGGCGCGGGCCGCCGCGGTGTGGTGCCTGCCGAGGACACGGGTCAGGCGCAGGACCGACAGCGTCATGAGGACGAGCACGGCTACAGCGAGGACCACGGCCCCGATCGCGGCGCCGATCGCCCCGGCCCGGCCGGCCGTTTCGGTCAGGAAGTCCATGGCGTTGCCGAAAAAGGTCCAGTCGAGCACGAGGTCGAACGGCCGCGCGAGAGACGCATAGAAGCCCATGTCGACGACCTTGAGGATGGTGAGCACGCCGAGGGCCACCCCGGCGATCACCGCCACCACCCGTCTCGGCCTGGCAGGCAGGACGAGAACGAGCGCGACGCCGAGAAGTCCCTCCACCGGAATCCGAATGAACGCCCCGGGGGTGAGGCGGTCGAGCTGATTCGGGGCGACGAGGGCGAACAGGACCAGCAGGCAGGCCAGCGCGGTGATCACCCATGCCACGACATGCCGCCATCCTCGGTGCGGCCGGGTGTCGTCGCCGACGGTGGGCTCCGGGTCGCTGTCCGTCGTCATGTCGTCCTCCACGGTCATCCGTGCTGAGCCGGAAGCCCATCGCAGGGCCGCCACGGCTTCGTGCCGCGGGCCTGCACCGCCCTCAGATTAGTGCTCGACACAATGACAGCGGGAGCGGCCGTCAGCGCAGACAGCTTTCGAGGATGCCGGCGAGTTCTTTTGGCTTGCTTAACGCGACACAGCGACTGGCGGCGTTTTCTTCCGGGGTGATACCGAGGCGCTCTTTCACCAGCCGGCGGAAGAAATTCGTGGGGTCGTGGTAGAAGCTCCCGGTGTGATGTCGAGACGGGTCCCTCCGCTCCGACCTCTTCCTGTGAGGCGCTCCGTCCGGGCCGCCCTGGCAGGCGCCGAGCTTCGGCGCGGAGAGGACCAGTCATGGGAAATCCTGTGGTGCATTTCGAGATCATCGGGAGTGATCCGGAGAAGCTGCGTGGCTATTACCTCGACCTGTTCGGATGGGAGTTCCACCAGGGCGACGCCGTCACGGAAGCTGTTTCCCAGCCCGGGAACTACGGGTTCGTCGACGGAAGCTCGGCCGGTATCAACGGCGGTGTGGGCGGTGGCGAGACCTATGAGTCCCGGGTTCTGTTCTACGTGGGCGTTCCCGACGTCGAGGCCGCACTCAAGAAGGCCGAGAGCCTTGGCGGCACGCGCCGGTTGGGCCCTGAGCCGGCAACCGGCGGCGAGTTCGCGGTCGGGCACTTCACCGATCCCGAGGGGCATCTGATCGGCGTCGCCGGTCCGCCGACGCCGGGAGAATGAGAGCGCTGAAGATGAAGTACCTGATCCTGATCTACGGCAACCAAGTCAACTGGGAACACCCGATGTTCCTGCGGAATCCGGACTTCCTCGCGATGCCGGGGGAGGAGCGTGACGGGGTGACCCGGGAAGCAGTCGGGGTTCCGCTGATTGGGGGCGGCCGTCCGTGGGTATGTCCGTGTCAGGGCAAAACGGACAAAGGAGGATGACGGTGGCCGGACTGCTGAATCGGATCAAGGGTTTCTTGCGCAGCCCGAAGGGCAGGGAACTCACGGAAAAGGGGCGCCGCATGGCGAGCGACCCGCGCAACCGCGAGCGGGCGCGCGAAGCCGCTGCCCGGTTCCGCCGCAAGCGCTGACGCCCTTGGTGGTGTGCTGAAGGGGACTTTACCTCGTGCCGTTGCGAGGAAGGTCCCCTTCGCTGCGTTTCAGCTCATGGCCGAAGCCGGCGAGCGCCCCCGGTGATCCGGTGCGCGAAGCTGTTCTCCACAATGGGACAGATCACCCAGTGAAGGGAGAGCTTCGTGCTCACCAGCCCTGCCGGACGGTTCCGCCTGCTCGCCATGGCCGAGGCGGTGTCCTGGGCCGGTCTGCTGATCGGCATGTTCTTCAAGTACGTCGTGATCGGCAACGAAATCGGCGTCCAGGTGTTCGGCCCGATACACGGCGCGATCTTCGTCGGCTACCTGGTGGTCTCGCTCCTTGCGCCCGGCCCGTTGCGCTGGGACCCGCGCACCACGCTGCTCGCGTTCGTCGCGAGCATTCCGCCTTTCGGCACGATCGTGTTCGAGAGGTGGGCGTCTCGCACCGGTCGCCTGGACGCCGCGCCCCAGACCGCTGACAGCCACTGACCGCGGTACTGCGCTTCGGATGGACGGCGACGCTCACACGGAAGAGACACTTACCTACCTGGAGATGACCGCGCCGAGTCAGCTGATTGCTTCGCGGCCGGTCGGCGAAATCACGCTGGAGCCGCTCGACGGCCTCTCACCGCTGATCCGGCCGGTACAGGTGGAGATCGGAACGCCGTACGGCTGGCCGAGCGTGTCCCGGTCGGATCACGATTGGGCGGAATGGCTCTCACACCCGGATCGCCGGTATTGGCTCATCAACTACGGGAGCGAAGTGGCTGGAATCGTCGATTTCGAGCCACACGGCGATGGCGAGGTGGAGATCACCACGTTCGGACTGGTCCCCAAGTACGTCGGCCGCGGTCTGGGCGGCCACGCGCTGACTTTGGCCGTCCGGCAGGCTTGGGGTTTCGAGCGGGCGGACGGTGCGCCGGTGCGCCGGATTTGGCTGCACACCTCGGCTCGCGACCATCCGAACGCGCTGCGGAACTATGAGCGCCGCGGATTCCGCCGCTGCAAGGACCGCCCCTAGGGTTGGCGGAAGGGGAAAGCAGGTACTGGTTTGTACCTGCGTCCTCCGGCCGTCGCAGGACTGGTGTCCTGAGGATTATGGAATGGGATCTAGTCGCCTATCGCCGCGATTGCCCAGGGTTGAGTGCGCTCGGTGCCGAGGTCGGTGTCGTAACCGTGGCCGGGACGCACCAGCGTCTCGTCCGGCAGGCTCAGCAGCGTGCTGTGGATGGAGTCCAACAGCGTCGAGCGGCTGGACAGGACGTCACCGGTAGTCCCAGGGCCACCGGCGAGCAGCGTGTCGCCGCTGAACAGCAGGCCCTCGTCGGGCAGGTAGAAACAAACCGAACCGGCCGTGTGCCCCGGGGTGTGCAGCACGACCACCGAAGTGCCCGCCACGGTCAGCACCTGACGGTCGGTGAGTTCGGCGTCCGGTCGCCTGCTCGGATTCACCTTCGCCCAGAGCTTCGCGTCCCCAGGGTGCAAGAGGACGGGCGCGCCGGTCCGGTCGGCGACCTCGAGCGCGGCATCGGTGTGATCGTTGTGAGCGTGGGTACAGGCGATCCCGATGACCTCTCTGCCATCGACTGCGGACACGATCGAGCTCACGTCGAATCCCGCATCGATGACGAGCACCTCGTTCTCATCGCCGATCAGCCAAATGTTGGTGTCGACCGCGAACGACGCGCCGTCGAAGCGGTAGTTCCCTGCTGTCACCGTCAGATCCACCTCAACCACGGTCTGCCACCTTTCTCGGCGTCCCAGGTTCGCAGGGCGGCCGGGATGCTGTGGTCTCAAATAGCGACACGCGCGAGACGTCGACATCTCGTGACTCTCGGGAGCTCAGAGATCACGAGATGTCGACATCGCGGAAGGGCGCTGTAGTGCAGTCAGGCGCTGTCGATCAGGGGATGGATTTCCCGAGAGCCAGCAGGGCAGCGGGAACGAGGAACGTGTAGACCGACGTGATGGTGAGGATGACACCGAGCGCCTTGCCCGCGAGCTTCCCGTACGTCGTCGCGGTCACCGCTCCGAACGCGACGAGCCAGACGATCAGGATCGACTGGAACATCCAGCTGCCGTCGAAGAATTTCCACCAGAACAGCGGCACGATCGCCACGGCCGCGGCCAGGTTTCCGATCGGCCGCAGGTCCAGCCCCTTGATCAGCGAAACACCGAGTCCGGTGAAGAACGTCCCGTAGAAGGTGACCAGGCCCGCGAGTGGAACGCCGGTGGCGTTGGGCGCGGTGCTGATGATCACGGCGGCCTGGAGGATATCCACGATGCCGGCGAGCAGGGTCACCCAGCCGACTGTCTTCAAAGGATCGGGCCCGTCCTCGACGGGCTTCGACCCTGCGCCGAGAAAGGCCAGGCCGTTCATCCAAACAGCAAGCCCCGAAACCACGAATATGACCGTGATGGGCGGCATTGGTACATCCCTTCGTTGATTCTTCGAGTAGTCGAGCCCTGATGGGCGTGAAGAAATCGGGCGAAGGTCGCGCGCTTCCACGATTGTGCTAGCTTGGAAACGTTGCGGCCATGCCCTTTGCCGACGGTGTGCGAATGCGTACTCGGTCACCGTCGGAGCAGGATCAGAAGGACATCTGCGACATCAAGTAGACCGCTGGCCACGCAAGACGACCAGGTCCGGCGCGGTCAGCGGCCTACGTCCCTTTGTCTACGCAGACCGGTTGTCGTGTCGACGAAATCAGCGGCTGGCTGATGTACTGCCTCCTTTCCGTTCGCGGGCAGGCGAATAGGCCAGATGGGCCTTGCGCTTCACTCGGCATTCCGGTCGCTGTGCTACCTGAACCTGGACAGTTGATCGACCAACGATTTCGGAAACGTTTCATCCGAACCAGGTAAATGTTACGAGAATCGTCTCTTGTTACGGCTGATGGCTCGTGACTCGGCAAGCTCGCCCGGAAAGGCGCCTCACCTGGGCATCGTGCCCGTGACCCGCGCCGGCATCACTCCGGGGAGGCTACGTGCGCGTCAGTGCGTCGATGACGACGTAGGCGACGTTGTCCGGCGCACCGGCGTCGTGGACGAGGCGGGTGAAGTGGTCCACTGCCTCCCGCGGGGTGCGGGCGGTGTGGAGGACATGGCGCAGCCGCAGTTCGGGGAGCACGGCGTGGAGTCCGTCCGAGCACAGCAGATACCGATCCCCGGTGTGCGCTTCGCGCAGGTGCAGGTCCGGTTCCGTGGTGTCGGCGCGGTGCAGGGCCCGGAGCAGCGTGGTGCGTTTCGGGTGCGACGCGGCTTCCTCCGGAGTCAGCTTGCCCTCGTCGACCAGCGATTGAACAAAGGTGTGGTCATGGGTGATCTGCGTCAGATCACCTCCCCGCAGGAGGTATGCCCGGGAGTCACCGACGTGCGCCAGCGCGAACTGGGTGCCGGACCACAGCATCGCGGTCAACGTCGTCCCGGCGTTCTCGCGCGACGGGTCGGCGGCGATGAAGTCGTGCACGGCTGTCCGCGCGTTGTTCGCGGCCGCGCCGAGCGCCTTGAGCAGGTTTGTGGCGGCCACGCCGGTGTCGAGCGGGGAGAGTGCCGCGATCGCGGCGGCGCTCGCCGTCCGGTCCATGCCCTGCGCGCCGAACCCGTCGGCGACCGCGAACAGGCGCTCGCCCTCGTACGCCATGTCTTCGTTGCTCTCGCGCACCAACCCTCGATCGTCGCGGGCCGCCGAGCTGAGTTCCCATCCCATAGGTACTCCGGTCATCTCATTGTCCTTTCTGGACAGATGATCGACGAGAAAGGCGGCCAGTTCCTTGCGGGCGGCGGTGTCGGCCTCGACCTGACGCCAGTACGAGGTGACCTCGGCGGCCGCCGCGAGTGGCGGAAGGTCGCAGACCACCCGGATCCGGGCCAACGGCATGCCTAGCCCTCGCAACCACGCGACCAACCGGGCGCGTCCCAGCTGTGACCGGTCGTAGGACCGGTAGCCCGAACGCGGATCGACGCCGGCCGGCAGCAGCAGTCCGAGCTCGTCGTAGAGCCGCAGTGCTTTCGGCGTCAGGCCCGAAGCGTGGGCGAACTCGCCGATGCTCAGTCTGGCCATGTCTCCCTCTTCGTCCCGGACGCCTTGTCCGGTGATCCGACACTGCGCTCTGTCCCTGGGTCAAGGTCAAACCTGACCCCGAAACCCGTGTTCAGGCTCTTCGGTAAACTGCGACGAACGGTTGACGTAGGCTTACCGTTCATGCAGACTTACCGACATGTCCGCTTCTGCCGCTACCGTGCTCGACGCGCTCGGTGATCCGACGCGGCGCTCGATCCTTGAGCGACTTTCGCGTGGACCACTCGCTGTCGGTGTCCTGGCCGACGATCTGCCGATCACTCGCCCCGCCGTGTCGCACCACTTGCGGGTGCTGAAAGAGGCCGAATTGGTCGTCGAGTCCGTCGCGGGTACGCGGCGCCTGTATCGCATCAACCAGTCCGGTCTCGCGCTTGTGCGGGACTATCTCGACCGCTTCTGGGCGACCACATTGGACAACTTCGCCGCGCTCGCCGCAGCGGAGTCCGAACTGTCGCGAACGGACTCCGAGCCCACCAATCCTTTGGACCACAAGGAGAACTGACATGAGCGCCGAATCCACCACTGAGATCGCCGTGCGTCGCTCGGTGACCGTCCCGCTCGACCCGGAACGGACCTTCGACCCGTTCACGGCCAGGATGACCGACTTTTGGCCACCCGAGCACAGCATCGGCACGGCGAAAATCGCGGAGGTCGTCGTCGAGCCCCATGCCGGTGGCGCCGGGGTCGCTCCCACTGGGCGACCCGGCCCCAGTCGCACTCGCTTCCGTCGACACCCCGTTCGTACCACCGGCACCATGTACCTGAGCCACCGTCACCTCGAACGATACGGCGAGAAGGCCGAAGCCATGCGCGTGCTGTTCGAGTCTCCTGGCGCCTGGGACGGCATACTCACCCGGTTCGCCGACTTCGCTTCCTGAGTGCCGGCGAGCCACCGGATAAGGTGTGCCGGTATTCGATCTTGCTCGGTGGCGGTGAGAAATTGACGGTGGCGAAGATGGAGCAGGACGACGCGCTGGCCGCGGTGGTTACCGCGATGCGCGAATGGGTGTTGGTGGCTGCCGGGCGGGAGAGTGGCGCGCCGAGTTCCGAGCTCGCCGAGTTGCGCGCGGCCGTGTCCGCCCGCCGGGTGCTCGCCGATATCGCTGAGGGGATCATCGACACCGCGGTTTCCGCCGCGCGCCAGCGCCCGGCCGGCGGGCACACCTGGCGCGAAATCGGCGAGGCGATGGGCGTCACGGGGCAACTCGCCGGGCGCCGCGCCGAGAAACGCGGAGTCGACACCACCCGCACGGTCATGCCGCTCGTGCCGCCCGTGCTCCCCGACACCCCCCGGCGCGAGCGCGAGGGCACCGAACCCGGGCGCCTCCCGGTGCCGTCGGTCGCGGCACTCGGCCTGCGCCCCATGGTCCGCCGCGATCCGGCGAAGGCCGGTTCGGGCCTGTCCAAGCGAGTCCCGATCCCGGCGCTCCCTGCCTACGTCCGGGACGAAGCTCCCCGCCTCGCCCCGCGATCTGAACAGGACGCGCTGGCCCGGCGCGGCTAGCTCGGCCGCCGGTCAGTGCCCGTGGGCGTCGATGGCGGCTTGCAACGACTGGGCGTAGGCCTCGCTGGTCACGGTCGCACCGGAGACCGTGTCGACGTTGGCGTTCTGCGCCGACAGTGCCTCTTCGCGCAAGGTCGGTTCCGCTGCGGACGCGATGCGCTGGCTGTGCCGGTCACCCGGTGCGGTGATGATCTGGACATCGGTGATCTGGGTACCGGTGAAGACGACCTGCACTTGATACGGGCCGAACTCGGTGTCGACCGTCGACCCGTCGACTGTCGACGCCGTGTTCGGTGCGGGCGCGCCGGAAGCGGCTGGGGGGCCGGACGCGGCAGGGGCGCCGGTTTGCGACGGCGTGGCCGCGCGCGGCGCGGCGACTACCGTTGCGGGGGTAGCCGGGTGAAACCGCCACAGCGGGATCAGACCCGCGATGGTGAGCACCAGGATCGCGCAGACTCGTCGCACGTGTTTCTCCTCAAGCCGCGAACGCGAAGCGCTCGGTGTGACGTTGGGCGGGTGGGACCCCGAGGGTCTCCAGAGCGCGCGAGACCGCGCCGGTCATACCGGGTGGCCCGCACAGGAAGACATCGCGATTCTGGATGCCGGGGACCAAAGCAGCGAGGTGTTGTGGCCCCATGATGGGCCCGAACTCCCCGGTGGCGGTGGACCGCCCGATCACCACGTGCAGGCGTGCACCGCTACGCCGCGCCAGCTCCCGCAACTCCTCGGCGAGGACCGCGTCCCGCCGGTGGCTCACCCGGTAGATCACCACGATGTCGTCGCGCCGCCCGTCCAGTTCTTCGAGCAGGGCGCGGATCGGGGTCACGCCGACCCCGCCACCGATCAGGAGCACGCCGGAGCGGGTCCGTTTGGCCGAGGTGAAGGCGCCGTACGGGCCCTCGGCCAGCACTCGGGTACCGGGGCGGATGCGCCGCAAAGCCGCACTGCCGTCACCGAGGGACTTGACGGTGATCCGCAGGGTCTTCCCGTCCGGCATCGCCGACAACGAGTACGGATGGGCTTCCCACCAGCCCTTCCTGGTGAGGAAACGCCACAGGAAGAACTGTCCCGCACGGGCGGCCAGTGCGTCGAGGTCGCGGCCTCCGATGTGGACGGACACCACGTCCGGGCTTTCCCGCACCACGGCGAGTACGCGCAGCCGGTGACGCAGGCCTCGCCGCAACGGCACCAGGACCCGGAACACCAGCAACGCCGCCAAAGTGACCCCGTAGAGACCCCACCAGTAGATCCGGGCCACCGGTGAGCCGATGAAATCGCGGCCGACGCTCACTTGGTGGAGGAACCCGAGTACGACCGCGAGGTAGGTGTAGAGGTGCACGAAATGCCAGGTTTCGTACCGGATCCGTCGCCGGGCTTGCCGGACGGAGGTCACCGCGACCACGATGAGCAGCACCAGCGCGACCGTCGCCTTGAGCACATCTTGCGTGTCGAAGAGCAGGGTGCCCACTTCGGACAGCGCGGGACTGTGGTCCTGGGCGGCGTACCCGAACACGATGAACACCACATGCCCCAGCAGCAGCCACAGCACCCAGAAGCCGGCCCATCGATGCCACGAAGTCAGCCGGTCCATCCCCAGGCGCCGTTCCAGCCAGGGCATCCGCGCGATCAGGACCAGCTGCAGCACCAGAGCCAGCGCTCCGTAAAGGCCGGTCAGGCGGCCCGCCGCCATCAGCAGCGCGCCCGGCGCGGCCAGGTTCCCGACACCGCCGCCGAGAACGAACAGATCGGTCGTCCACGCGACATTGAGCATCAGCAGTGCGATCAGCCACCAGTTCGCCGCCGGGGCGCTGGTTCTTCGAGGATCCGTTCGCATCTGCTCAGTCTTGTGGGCGATTCTGGGAAGAAAATGTGAATCAGGTTTCATTCCGGGGTCGGGGTAAGAATGTCCTCGTGAGCACACAGGAGGACGCGCCGCGTCTGTTGCTGGTCGAGGATGATCCCGACCTGGTCGGCATGCTGACCAGGTTGCTGGTCTCCGAGGGCTACCAGGTGGATGTCGCGCCGGACGGGCACCGTGGGTTGCATCTCGGGCTGACCCGTGCCTACGACGTGCTGCTGCTCGATCGTGGCTTGCCGGCGCTAGACGGTCTCGATCTGCTTACCCGGTTGCGCAGCCGCGGTGTGCTGGCCCCGACGCTGATCCTGTCAGCCCTGGGTAATCCGGCCGATCGGGTCGCCGGCCTTGATGCCGGTGCGGAGGACTACCTGTCCAAGCCGTTTGACATCGACGAGTTGCTGGCCCGCTTGCGGGCGCTGCGCCGCCGGCATCTCGACACTTCGCGAGCGGTGCCGGTTCCCGGCGGTTCTCTCGACCTCGACACGCGGCAGGTCACGTTCGGAGCCCGCGAACAGGTCCGGCTGTCCGAACGCGAGTGTGCGCTGCTGGCCACCCTCGCAACCCGGCCCACCCGGGTCTTCTCGCGCCCGGACCTGCTGATGCTCGTTTTCGGCGACGCGGGGCAGGACGTGGTCGACACTTACGTGCATTATCTGCGGCGCAAGCTCGGCAGGCACATCATCGACACCGTACGTGGACGCGGCTACCAGCTGGGACGGTCGCGGTGACCCGGCGGGCGCCTCGCACGGCGGACGAGTCGATCCCGCGCCGGACGGCGCTAAGTGGGCACGCTCGCAACCACTAAGAAAACTCCCAGAATCGGTGGGCATGCTTCGCAGTGTCGAGTCACCGATCGAAACAGTGGGACGCCGTCGTGTCCCGTTGTGCGACCCAACCCTGAGGTGTGCGCCATGCAAGCAGTACCGCTGTCGTCGAGCCCGCAGACGGCATCGTGATCGACTCCGGGTGGTACCGGGCTGTCACCGATTTCGCGCGCGCCACGTCGTGGCTGGCGGAGCCCGTGATCCTGTTCACCGAATACGGAGTCTTCCTGCTCGGGGTGGCAGTTGCCGCGATGGCGTGGTGGTCACGCCGCCGGGGGAGTGCTGTGCAGGCGGCCGTCCTGTGGGTGCCGGTCGCCGTGGTCGCCGCGTATGCGATCGACTCGGTGATCAAGGGTGTGGTCGCCGAGCAGCGGCCTTGCCGGGTGGTGCCCGCGGTGACCACGCTGCTGCCGTGTGATGGGCCGACCGACTACGCCTTTCCCAGCAATCACACGGTGATCGTGTCGGCGTTCGCCGTCGCGGTGTTCCTGGTGCACCGCCGATGGGGTGTGTTCGCAGCGGTGTTCGCGCTGCTGATGGCCGCGTCGCGGGTCTACGTCGGTGCACACTATCCCCACGACGTCCTCGCGGGCTTCGTCGTCGGTGGCCTGATCGGCGCCTGTGGCGTCTTCGTCCGCAAGCCGATGACCTCCCTGCTCGACGGCATCGCGCGCCGTAGACACCCGCATGAGGAGAAGATCCCGCTGGACTCGTTCAGGCGGTAGCCGGGCAGTCAAGGGTTCGTGATGTCGCCGTGGCGGAGCCGAAACACCTGCAGGCGGAGATCGTAGTATTTGGTGGTCTCGCCGACCCACTGCATGCCGAGCCGTTTGGCGGTGGCGACAGCACGGACGTTGTTGGGCCGCGCGACGGCGAAGAGCTCGTCCGCGTCCTGGGCGAACGCCCAGTCGATGAGTGCCCGGCCGGCTTCGGTGGCGTACCCCTGACCCCAGGCGTCCGGATGAAGCTGCCAGCTCAGCTCCAGGTCTTCCTCGGAGGGTGGAAGCAGCCGGATGCCCAGGCCGCCGATCACTTTGCCGTCGTCTCGCCGCTCCACCGCCCATTGTCCCCGTGGTGGCAGCAGGTCGGGCTGAGCTTCCTGCCAGGCTTGCAACACCGAGCGCATCGCGGCCACGTCGGCGATCCGTTCCATGGCCGGGGTGAGCCAGTGCGTGACCTCCTCCGAGCCGTAGACCTCCTGGGCGGCTTCGGCGTCATCGATCGACCAGTCCCGGATGACGAGCCGGTCGGTGCTCAGGGGCGCGTTCATGACGGAAACGCTACGCGGATTCGGGCACAGGCCAAAGCGGCCGGCTGGTCACCAGGCCATGTCTTGTGGATCTTCGTTCGCGCTGTCCGCGCCCAGGCTGGTGGTGACGTGCTCTGAAGGCCACTTTGATGGCGTCCCCACGCGAGGGACTCTAATGCTCTCAAAGTGGCCTTCAGAGACTTGCGCCAGGAATTTCCGGCGGAGCACACTAGCCGCACTGGTACAGCGTCTTGCCTCCGCTCATCGTGTCGAAGACCTGCGGCTTGTCGTCCGATCCGCCGTACCGGCCAGGATCGATCACAGTGCAGTTCTGTTCGATCCACTGCTGGCGTTCCCGCTGGGCGGCACCGCCGGGGCTCGCCACGGTGCTGGTGCCCGCACTCTCGGGGGAACTGCCGAGGACGAATTTCAACGTCCCGTCCCGCACCCAGCCTTGGAGTTGGTCGACGGTGGGTGCGTGGTCCGAGCCCATGAACCCGCCCATGGCGATCACCACCGCCTCGGAGTTCATCACGTAGCGCGCCGCGGCTGCGGCACCGTTGATCGCGAGGTCGATTTCGGCGCCTTCGCTGTTCTTCACCGCGTAGTCGAGAATTCCGCGCTGCTCGGCGGAAAGTCCACCCGAGTCGTCGCCGGCGCCCGCCGCCATGATGACCGCGCCGCGGGGGAGTTCCTGGACTTGCGGCACGTTGCTACGCGGGCCGGCGACCGGCATCCCGGAGCCACCTTCGCCGGCCGCTGCGGCGGACCACGCGCCCGGGGTGAGCAGCAGGGTCACGAGCCCGGCGACGAACGCGGGCCGCTTGAGCGAATCGCGACCCAGCTTGCCGGTGACCAGTCCGCCGACAGCGGCAGCGGCGACGGCGAGCACCGCCCAGCGGGTCCAGCCGTGCCAGTCCGGGTTGCGGGCCGCCAGTACGAAGGCCCAGGCGGCGGTGAGTGTGATCGCCGCCGGGAGCAGGAGCCAGACAGCCGTCTCGGAATCGCGGTAGTTGCGCCATAGCCGCGCGAGCCCCGCCGCGGCGACCGCGGCGACGGCCGGGGCCAGCATGGTGGTGTAGTAGCTATGCCAGATGCCCTGGGCATAGCTGAAGACCAGCGCGGTGATCAGCAGCCAGCCGCCCCACAGGAACCAGCCGCCGCGACCGGCCGGATCACCGGGCCGCTTGGTGGCGATCCGGCGGGCGCCCGCCACGGCCACCAGGATCAGCACGACCACCGCCAGCGGCAGCAACCAGGAGATCTGGCCGCCGACCCCGCTGCTGAACATCCTGGTGAGCCCGGAATCCTCGTCGCCGACGCCGGTGCTGAATGTCCTGTTGAGCCCGGAATCCGGGCCTCCCGGCAGCTGCCCGACCTGCGGCATCGCCGCCCCCGGGGTCCCGGTGGGACCGTCATGCTGACCGAAGACGCGTCCGAAGCCGTTGTAACCGAAGACCAGGTCCCACGCGCTGCCGTCGGCGCTACCGCTGACGTACGGCTTGCCGCCCGGCCACCAGTCGTGCAGCGCGACCCACCAGAACGAAGAGGCGAACAGCACGCCGGTGGCGCCGAGCAGGTCGAAGATCCGCCGTTTGACCGGCGCCGTGCTTCCTGCCAGGTAGGCGAGGGCGAGTGCGGGCACGATAATCCACGCCTGCAACATCTTGGTGAGGAACCCGCAGCCGACGAAGAACGCGCACCAGAACAGCCAGCGGGTGCTGCCGCGTCCCGAAGGCTCGCCGATCGAGCGCGTCACCGCGTATGCGGCCGCGACCAGCAGCAGGACGAGCAGCGTGTCGGTGTTGTTGGTCCGGTTGACGGCCACCGTGACCGGGGTGAGTGCCAAGATCGCCGCGGCGAGCAGCGCGACGTTTTCCCCCGCCCAGAGGCGCACGGTGCGGTGCAGCAGGAACACGGCGGCCACGCCTTCGATCACCTGTGGCAGAAGCAGTGCCCAGCCGTGGTAACCGAAGATCCATACCGAGAATACCTGTGGCCACAACGACAGCGGCGGCTTGTCCACGGTGGCGAAGCCGTACGGATCGAACGAGCCGAACAGGAAGTTCGTGAAACTGTGCGTCATCGATTTCACGGCGGCCGAGTAGTACGAGTTGCCCATCTGCCCGGCGCCGATCTTCCACGCGTAGAGCGTTCCCGCCGCCAGGCAGATGACCACCAGTGCCCAGATCCGCCGTCGGTCCGCGGGTTTTGCCGTCGTCATTCGTCGTCCCATCTTTTCTGGTCAAGGAAAACCCAGCCCCGAAGTAGCAGGAACCGCCCCGCGGTGCCGATCACGGAGGAGATCAGCAGCACGGACAGTTCGAGCGTTCGCGAAGGGCCGGGAACAAGCGCGTGCAGCAAGAGCAGCGCCGAGGAGGTGAGCAGGTAATAAAGGCCGAACACGGCGAACCCCTGCAAATGGACCCGGCCGGTCGGGGCGCTCACCGCGCCGAAGGTGAAGCGGCGGTTGGCCTCGGTGTTGAACAGGGTGGTGAGCACCAGCGCGGCAAGGTTGGCCGGCAGTACCGGCCAGAACTGGCGGAACACCGCGTAGAGCGCGAGGGTGGCGACAGTCGAGAGCACACCTACCATCGCGAACGAGAGCATCTGCCACGACAGTCCGCCTTCGCGGCGGCCGAGGACGGCGTCGGGATGCGCGGCACGAGGCTCCGGCCGCCGGGGGAGCGCGCCGACCCGCGCCTGCCCGGACGCCTTGGCCCGCGCGACCCGGACGAGCCCGCGAAGGTCGTCGCGGGCGGTTCCGGCGACGTCGACCCGCGAGTCGACGTCCTCGACCCAGTCGACCGGGACCTCGTGCACCCGCAGCCCGTTGTGCTCGGCCATCAGCAGCAGTTCGGTGTCGAAGAACCAGCCCTCGTCGCGGATATGGCCGAGCAGCGGCCGGATGACGTCGGTGCGGGCGGCCTTGAACCCGCACTGCGCGTCGGAGAACCGGGCGCCGTGGGTGAGCCTGATGAGCCGGTTGTAGCCGCGGGAAAGGAACTCCCGCTTCCGGCCCCGCACGGTCCGGGCGCCGGGTGCCAGCCGGGAGCCGACGGAAAGGTCGGAATGGCCGTTGACCAGTGGTGCCACCAGCGGCAGCAGCGCGTCGAGCCCGGTGGACAGGTCCACGTCCATGTAGACCACGACGTCCGCTTCGCTCGCTCCCCACGACTCGCGCAGGGCAAGCCCACGGCCCTTGCGGTCCAGGTGCATCACTCGGACCCGGTCGCCGTCGGCCGCGAGGGAACGCGCCACAGTGAGCGTGCCGTCGGTGCTGGCGTTGTCCACCACCGTGACCGTCCATTCGAAAGGAAACTGTTCGGCGAGGAACCGCCGGAGGACTTGCAGGCAGCCGGGAAGCGAGCGTTCTTCGTTGAACACCGGGATGACGATTTCCACCGTCGCGGTTATCGCCTCTCCCGGTTTCGAACGAGGATTCGGCGGCCGCGTGCCTTCTGCTGTGTTTCCCGGCATCTTGTCTCCTTCACTGGGGAATCAGGCGCGGCAACGGTTTCCGCTGTCGTGATTCCCTGGACACAGTGGCGGGTGCGTGGTGAGAAAAGCCT
Source organism: Actinomycetota bacterium (assembly GCA_032230695.1). Classification (GTDB taxonomy): domain Bacteria; phylum Actinomycetota; class Actinomycetes; order Mycobacteriales; family Pseudonocardiaceae; genus Amycolatopsis. The sequence goes on from JAVXWP010000050.1 coordinate 45,021, forward strand.
GGCCTCAAACTGAGAACATCGTGAGAGAAACGGGGATTCGCCGTTTCCGGTAGTACCTTTGCGCTCGACAAGATTCTTCCGTATATACAATGGACAGCCGGATAATGATGCGAGTGCTCGTGGTGGACGACGATCCGGATGTGCGGGACAGCCTGCGGTACAGCCTGGAGTTCGAGGGATACGAGGTCGACACGGCCTCCAACGGTGAGCAGGCACTCCGCCGGGTCGGCCAATGCAGCCGGCCCGACCTCGCCATCGTGGACGTCATGATGCCGGGGACCGACGGCCTGGAGACCTGCCGCCGCCTGCGGGCCGGTGGCGACCGGCTGCCGGTGCTGATGCTGACCGCCAGGGCCGGCCTCGGTGACCGCATCACCGGACTGGACGCCGGCGCGGACGACTACCTGGTCAAGCCGTTCGCGCTCGAAGAACTACTCGCCAGGCTGCGGGCGCTGCTCAAGCAGAACCGGGGCACCACGGCTGCCGAAGTCCTGCGGTTCGTGGACCTCGAACTGGATACGGCCACCCGCGAGGTGCGCCGGGCCGGTCGCCCGATCACCTTGACCCCCACGGAATTCGACCTGCTGCGCTGTTTCCTCGCCGCGCCGGGCCGGGTGCTGACCAGGTCGTACCTGCAGCAGCGGGTCTGGGGGCATGACCCCGGCACGAACAACCTGGACGTCTACGTCGGCTACTTGCGCCGCAAGACCGAAACCGGTGGTGCCGGACGGCTGCTGCACACCGTCCGCGGCACCGGTTTCGTCCTGCGGCCGGATCGGTGACCCCACGTCCGCGGCGGTTGCTGCTGCGCAGCCGGGTCGCGCTCACCACCGCCTGCATCGTCGCCACCGCGGTCGTGGGTGTCAGTACTGTCACCTGGTTCGCGACCCGGCACAACCTCCGGGCACAGCTGGACCAGACCCTGCTCGAACGGCCGGTCCCACGGGTGGTCCTGATGCCCGGCGGCGGGGCAGGGCCGATCCAGCCGTCCGAGGTGGACTTCCTTTGTGACACCACGGAATCCGCTCGATCGCTGCAGCAGTTCCTCGACGGCGTCCAGCTCCTGCGGGCAACTGGCGGCACCTGCGGCCCGGCAGGCATGGACGCGGTTCGCACCACCCCCGATGACCGTGGCGTCACGACGTTGACGTTGCGGGACGGGGAAACCGAGGCCGGCACTCCCGTGCGGGTGGCGCTGCGCCCGCTCGGCGGCGGGGACGTGCTGGTCATCAGCCGCGACCGCACCGATATCGACGACACCTTGGCAGGGCTGGCGAACGTCCTGATCGTCATGTGCTTCTTCGGTGTGCTCGCCGCGGCCGGCACAGGGCTACTGCTGGCACGCCGCTCACTCGCGCCGATGGACAACCTGACCAGGGCCGCCGAGCACATCGCGCGCACCGAAGACCTGGAGACCCCGGTGGAGGTCGCCGGCCGCGACGAGGTCGGCCGCCTCGGCCGGGCGTTCACGGCGATGACCATGGCACTGCGGGAATCCCGGCAGCGCCAGCACCAGCTCGTCACGGACGCCGCCCACGAACTGCGCACCCCGCTCACCAGCTTGCGGGTCAACGTCGACCTGCTGGTCCGCAGCGAGCAGAGCGGCCGCGCCATCCCCGCCGAGCGGCGAGCCAAGGTCCTCGGCCGGCTACAGGCGCAGGCAGCGGAATTCAGCGACCTCGTGGGCGAACTGGTCGAACTCTCCAGGGACGGGTCGGAGCTGGCGTGCGACGACGTGCAGATGCAGACCGTGCTCGACCGGGCCGTGAGCCGCGCTGAGAGCCGTTCACCGGACCACTTCTTCGATGTCGACATCGTGCCATGGCTGGTCGCTGGGGACGCCGTCGCGCTGGAACGGACAGTGTTGAACCTGCTCGACAACGCGGTCAAGTTCTCGCCCGCCCGCTCGGTGGTCACCGTGCGGTCCGGTCCCGGCTGGCTCGTCGTCACCGACCAGGGGCCGGGGATCCCAGAACACCAGCGGGGACAGGTCTTCGAGCGGTTCTGGCGTGCCCCGGGAGCCCGCGCGCTTCCGGGTTCCGGTCTCGGCCTCGCCATCGTGGCCAACACCATCGCTGTCCACGGCGGCACGGCCGGCTTCGTCGACCCACCGGGTGCACGCGGCGCATGCGTGCGGGTGGCACTCCCACCCCTTGATGGCTGAGCCACTTTCGCGAGAAAGTGCCTTCCCGGTGTGGTCGTCGTTCAGTCGGCCTTTCGTGGACTCCGGAGGCGTGACCTGATTCGCACGATCGCGAGGAGCGATCCGCCAAGCATCAGCAGCAGGGCACCGAGGCCCACCAGCGGGCCGGGGGAGATGGTGGCGCCGGTGTTGGCCAGCTCGGCCGGCCCGGTTGGCTGGGGGCCACCGCCGGACCCGCCGGACGGTCCGGGGCCGTTCTCCTCGGAGATGGTGGCGGTCCACGGGGTCGTGCTGGTGCTGGATGTGGTTGTCGTCGTTGAAGTTTCGGTCGTAGGTGAGGTCGAGGTTGTCGAGTCCGTGGTGGAGGACTCGGTCGATGTCGTTGTCGGGGAGGACGAGGTCGCCGTATCCGATGTCGAGGTTGTCGAGTCCGTGGTTTCCGTTGTCGAGGTGTCTGACGTCGTGCTGGAGGTCGGGGACTCGGGTGAGGATTCCGTCGGGGGGGACGACGAAGTCGGGGACTCCGTGGTCGAGGTGTCTGAGGTGTCTGAGGTGTCTGTGGTGGTGTTGGAGGTCGGGGACTCGGGGGAGGATTCCGTCGTTGTCGTCGTGGGGGAGGACGAGGTCGGCGTATCCGAGGTGGTGGTTGTCGAGTCCGTGGTGGGTGTAGTCGAGCTGGTCGTCGTGCTGGTGGGCGCGGTGGAGGTGGAGGTCGGAGCGGTTTCGCAGCCCGGCATGGTGAAGGTGTTGTTGTCCAGGCTGACCTGGCCGTTGCGAGCCAGCGCCCGGCCGGCGACCACCGTGTTCGTGGTGACCGAGATCGAGGTCAGGGCCATGATCGTGCCGACGAAGTCGGAATTCGTGCCCAGTGTCGCGGAACTGCCGACCTGCCAGAAGACGTGGCACGCCTGGGCGCCGTTGATCACGCTGATGTCGCTGGCGGAGGCGGTGATCAGGGTGGAGGCGATCTGGAAGATGAAGACCGAGTTGGGGTCGCCTTGGCCGTCGAGGGTCAAGGTTCCGCTGACATCGAGCGGGCCGGTGGATTTGAACACGCCTGCCGTGAGCGTCTGTCCTACCAGGTCTCCGGCGACCAAGGCGGTCGGGGCGCGGCTGGCCGCGTCGTCATAGGCGATGACGAGGTCGGACTGTGCCTGGGCGGCGGGCTCGTCACCGGCGTGGGTCGCCCCGCCCGCGGTGCCGGGGGGAAAGCCGGTGATGGCGGTTCCGGGACTCACGCCCAGGTCCCCGCTCAGCGTGCTGGGCCCGGTATTGGTGACCGTCTGACCTCCCAGCACCGAATATTCGGCCGCGGTGCCCAGTCCGACCGGCGCTTCCGCCGCGTAAGCCGGGGACGGACGCGACACCAGGCCCAGCACGAGCAAGGTGCTCCCGGAGACCGCGAGCCCCAGCACCGCGTTGCGTTTCGCATGGGCCGAGGCTCCCGTGGTACCGGTTCTGCGATGTATCCCTGTCACTGCACTGCACTGCCTTCCGCGGACTGATTCGATCGATAATGGTTCGGTGAATTTGCTCAACCGGTGCGGCGGGAGCCGTTTCGCTCCGCATAGGTTGTCCGGCAGATCGAGAGCGTCGAGACACTGGGCGAGCCATCGATGACGGCGTGCGCCACTTCGTCGAGTTGCCGGTGGTCGTGCCGGGCGAAGGTACGCATCACATCCAGGGCGCCGGCCAGGGTGCTTCCGCGGCGCCCGGCGAGGATTCCCTTGGCCTGTTCGATCGCCACCCGGGTGTTCAACGCGGATTGGAGTTGACGGCTCAGTATTTCGCTTTTCCGCATGGCCCGATTCAAGAGCAGGAATGCGGTGGCCACGTGCACGAGGGATTCGGCCATAGCCAGCTCGTCGTCGGACAGGCCGCCGGCACGATGCCGGAACAGGCTCATCGAGCCGATGACGTCCTCGCGTACTCGAAGCGGCAAGGTGTGGACCGCGGCGAACCCGGCGTTGAGCGCGGCTTGCCGGAATTGCGGCCAGGGCGCATCAGAATGTAGATCCGGTGCGCACACCGGCAGGGCAGTGCGCACGCTGTCGACGCCGGGCCCAGCGTGGAGTCGCATTTGGAGAAGTTGCAGTCGGCGTGCCGTCGTCGAAGTCGAGCCGTGTTCGTACAATGCGCCGTCTTCGCCGGTGAGGAGCAGGCTTGCCGCATCGGCGTGAAGCAGCCGAGTTGAATGTTCCACCAACAGCTGCGTGTACGAGGAGGCGTCGAAATCATCGACATGAATATCGGAAAGCTCGAACAGGGCGGCGGAGAGCCCGATTTCGCGGTGCATGGTGGCCTCCTTCGAGCGGCTGGCTCCGCTGGATTTTCCGAATGCACGATAGTGGGCCAGGTGGCCGATTTTGCCGGGTACTAACTGTGTATCCCTCATGGGTCGCCGGATGAACCGAATTCGGGTGCTTTCACCTACTCGTGTGAATTCGTGGCATGCACGTGCGTTTGCGCGGGCGGTGGCCGCGGTGTCGGCACGGTACGAACGAAGTGGGGATTCTACTTCCGGTCCGAGAGGAGACTCTTCCGTTGTGGTGCAGGGGAATCCTCGACTCGGGAGTGCCGTGTGTGCCGGTCGCTGCCGATTTCGGGCCTCAGTTCGCTGCACAGAATCTCGTTCACCTTCCTGGAGGCGCGCCGCAAACCGCGGATGGCGATGGCGACCAAGGAGAAGATGACGGCTGCGGCGAAAGCGGCCTGCAGGGATATCGACAGGATTTCCATGACGTTCCTTTCCGGGTACGCGGGCCCTCGGTCGAGGGGGAAGCGGCGCACCTGGGTCATGGGTACGAGTGGAGACGCGGCGCGGTGGCCGGCGGAGCTAATGTGCCTGTCCGTACCACGATCGGCACTGGCGGTAGTCTAATCGAGCGTGCCACGGTCCGTGTTACCGAACTACGCGATCGTGGAACAGCGCACCCGATTGGTCTAGTGAGAATATTTGGCTCTTCTTCGCGAAAAGCGACTTGCACCTGGCAAAAGGGTGGATCTCGAGCGAGTATCCGGTGTGGCCTCGATTTTGAATAATTCAGCCGCACCCGGTCCTCGGTGTGCCAGTTTTGGCGGTGAATCCGGGCAGGGGGCCCACTTGAAACGGTTTGGATATTCGATGGGTTTCCGTTTTCGCCTTCCGGTGGACGTCCGGTGACGATTGCCTCAGCGTCGCGGATGTCGGCGCCGGGTGGGTGAACACGCAATTCGCGCCACAGGCCGGGTATCGCGACCTTCTCCGGTCGCAGACGGCAAGTATACGAGCTGCTCGATGGGCGGCTACGTGGTCAAAGGCAGGAGCGATCGCGCCTGCTTAATTCTCGAATCCCACTGAAAAGTGAAGACAATGCGAAGCTTGCCCGGAAATTCAAGAGTGCGTCCGGGCTGCCGTGTGCGGGCGCCGCCCCCGCGGGCTGTTTCACGGTCAGCGGCAGCACTCTTGTCATCTCCTCGATGCCGCCGCGGGCATCACCAGCGCGTCGGTGACCTGGGTGGCGCCCGGCGCCAACGGAACCAGGGCGTGGCATGGGTAGGTCGGTTGCGATGGGTGCCGGGAGCGCCCTGCTCCCGTGACCTGGCCTTCGGCGAGCGCGCGTGGTGAAGACTTCCGGCCGTGGCCGGCCGTAAGTCGTGGTGACCGGCCTTCGGGAGTAAGGGCCCGCGTGGCTGGGTTTGCGGTGGTGGGGAGGGCTCTGAAGGCCACCTTGAGGGCGTTAGGGTCTCTGAAGGCCACCTTGAGGGCATGGTCATCAGTGGCGGAGAGTTTTCCTGCGGACGAAACCGATCACGGCAGTGCCGACGAACAAGATGATTCCGATGATCGCGAGCCAGACCAAGCCTTTGAACGCGAACCCGATGACGGCGGCGATGAGCCACAGGACCAGCAGGACGATGATCAGGATCAGCATGGCGGCCTCCGGCGGTCGTGGAATTGCCTGCACTTGTTTCGATCGTCGCAGAGGCACCAGGCCACCACAAATCGGCGCTTCCGGTCAGCCGTCGAGTTCGTGCACCTCGGGCGCGTGTGGCGGTGTCCTGTGGCCGGTCAGCCGGGCGATACACACCCGGACGCCCGTTTCGAATGCACCGATGCTGAGTGTCGTATAGGGCATGGGGATCGGTTTGTCCCCGCTGCGTATCGGGCGGGCGAGGCCGAGCCCGGTGACGGTCCAGCCGCCGTTCCCCCGGTGGTCGCGATGGTTGAACTCCACCGCGACGGGGCGTCCGGCTATCGCGCGTTCGATCGGTGTCTCACGATCGATGTCGATGAGCAGATCACCGTCTCCGACGATGAGGCAGGTGAGCCGGCGGGGCGTCCGCCCATCGATGGAGACCATGCCGTACCGGGCGCGCTCCGGTGACCCGATGAGTTTGACGCATTCTTGATGCGTCAAGGTGACCTCTCGCATGGCCGTCCCTTCCCGGTGGATTCCTATTCGTCAGTATCCCCGCTAGTTTCCTTTAACGACAGTGGGAAGACCGTTAAAATCCACAATGGACACTGGCGAGTGGCGAGCCTGCCTGGTCAGGGGCTCGCCGAGCTGTGAGGGCGGAAGTCCCGAACTGTGGTGACCAACGACCGCAGCGGCACGGAACCTGTCGCGCCTAGGGTCGGGTGATCGATCGAGAAGGGAACCCGCTATGCGAGCCCGCGACATCATGAGCAGCCCGGTGGTCACCGTGACACCGCTCACCACGACGAAGGTTGCGGCGCACCTATTGGCGTCCAACGGTTTCACCGCACTTCCGGTCCTCGATGACGATGATCGTCTCGTCGGTATCGTCACCGAAGCGGATCTGATCCGGGGCCGGTTCCCGCGCGATCCCCGCTACCACCACGCCGACGAGGGCGATACCACCGGAAACGCGCCGCCGGCGGTCGTCGGCGAGGCCATGACCACACCGGCGATCGGCATGGGCGCGGGCACCGACGTGGTCGACCTGGTGACCGTGATGCTGGAGGACCGCGTGCGCAGCATGCCGATCGTCGACGGCTCCCGTGTCATCGGCGTCGTCACCCGGCGAGACCTGGTGCGGGCCTTCGGACGCGACGACAAGGCGATCTCCGCCGACGTGCGCCACCGTCTGTCGATGTACGGCGGGCCCGATCGATGGACGGTCGCGGTGCACGACGGCGCGGTGTCCATTGGTGACGAGTTCGACGACGCGACCGACCGCCATGTCGCGGGCGTACTGGCGGAAGCGGTACCCGGAGCGACCACCGTGGACGTCACGAGCCGCTCGGCGAACGACTGACGTTGCCCGTCTGAGAACCCGGGACGCGACCTCGTCACCAGGACGCCATCTGAGGTTCCCCCGCACCCACCACCGAGGAGTTCCGCAATGACCAGCAATGTCTTCACCCATCCGATCGTCGCCGGTGTGGACGGATCGTCGTCGTCTTTGCACGCCGCGCACTGGGCCGCGGACGAGGCCACTCGCCGGCGGGTGCCGCTGCGGCTGGTGTACGCCACGAATGCGTCGTTGGCCGCCTACACCGGCGGGTTCGGTTCTACCGACAGGTTCCTGGAGGCGCTGAACGCAGAAGGACGTCTGAGGCTCACCGAGGTCCGGACCGAGATCCTGGCCGCACACCCCGGTGCCGACATCCAGGTGCACCTGGACGACGGCGCCGGGGTGCCGTCATTGCTCCAGGAATCCAAGACCGCCCGTCTGGTCGTACTCGGCTCCCGTGGCCTGGGCGGATTCACCGGCATGCTGGTCGGGTCGACCGCCGTCGCACTGGTGGCACACGGCCACTGCCCGGTCGCGGTGATCCGCGGGCGCAAATCCGACGAGGCGCCGCCGTCCGAGGGGCCGGTGGTGGTCGGGGTGGACGGTTCACCCGCGAGTGAGGCAGCCGTCGCGATGGCCTTCGACGAGGCGTCGTCACGGAGCGCCGAGTTGGTGGCCGTGCACACCTGGATCGAGTTCTCGTCGGACCGGGAGTATTCCTACGCCCGGCAGTTTCTCACCGCCTGGGACGACATCGAACCCCGGGAGAGTGAAGTGCTGGCCGAACGGCTGGCGGGCTGGCAGGAGAAGTACCCGGAGGTCACGGTGCGGCGGGTGGTCACGAGGGATCGGCCGGTGCGCTGCTTGCTGGAGCACGCCGAAAACGCACAACTGCTGGTGGTCGGCAGCCGGGGCCGTGGCGGGTTCGCCGGCATGCTGCAGGGCTCGACCAGTCAGGCCCTGCTCCACTACGCGCCTTGCCCGCTGCTCGTGGTCCGCCCGGACACCATGGCCGGAGACACCGACCCCAAGAGGTGACTTTGGTCCCGCTTCCGAGGACGTTCGGCACCGCACGGAGCGCTCTCGCGACGTAGCCTCGAACTGCGCGGTCCCGGACGTCCGGCCGGGACCACAGCGCGGCCGGAGGAGTGTCGGGTGCTCAAGGTTTTCCTGGTCGACGACCACGAAATGGTACGGCGCGGCGTGGCCGATCTCCTCAACGAGGAGCCCGATCTCATGGTGATCGGGGAGGCGTCCTCGGTGTCCGAGGCATTGGCCAGGGTGCCCGCGGCGGGGGCGGATGTGGTGCTGCTCGACGTGCGGCTGCCCGATGGCAGCGGCGTCGAGCTTTGCCGTGAGCTGCGGTCGGGACAGCCGGGACTGAACTGCCTGATGCTGACCTCGTACACCGACGAGGAAGCGATGATGGAGGCGATCCTCGCCGGTGCCGGCGGTTACGTGATCAAGGACATCAAGGGGATGGAACTGGTCGCCGCCATCCGTGTGGTCGGGGAGGGCCGTTCGCTCCTGGACAACCGCGCCGCCGCCGCACTGATGGGCCGGCTCCGGGCCAGCGTGGCTAAACCGGGTCCGCTCGACGAGCTCAGCGACCAGGAACGCACGCTGCTCGATCTCATCGGGGAGGGGCTGACCAACCGGCAGATCTCCGAGCGCATGTTCCTGGCCGAGAAGACCGTGAAGAACTACGTCTCCCGCCTGCTCGCCAAACTCGGCATGCAGCGGCGCACCCAGGCCGCCGTGCTGGCCACCGAGCTCCGCGACCATCGCACGTCGTGAACCGGGCCATGGCTTGTGGATCTTCGTTCACGCCCTAGTCCGTCACGGACGCGCGGAACCGGCCACCTGCGCCGTCCAGCATGTCCTCGAGATCGCGCCGGGGCGTCGCCGGTACCGGGGAGCCGTAGCCGAGCCGCAGCACGGCTTGCGGCCACAGCCCGCCGACGATCAGGTCTCGCAGCTGCTTTCGCGTCGCCGCCACTTCCACCACCGCGGAGAGGAACGACGCCGAGAGGCCGTCTGCGGTCGCGGTGAGCAGTACCCGTTGCATGCCTTGCCCGGCTTGCAGCTGGGCGAGTGGCAGGTCGTGAAAGGTGCCGATGACCGCGATCAGCGGGTTCGGTTCGAAATCCTTGCCATCCACGCGCGGGCGTGCGTGCCCGTCGCTGAAGTCCCGCAGCACCCACTCGTCCTGCTCTTCGGGTAGCGGGCCCGCGTTGCGGGTCGGCACGCCGTCCGGGGAGTCCGGTGGGCGGCCGGTCCAGTGCGACCATTCGCTGACGAACGCAGGGTCCCGCTGCTGGGTCTCGTGGGCTTGCCGGATCAGCGTGCGGAGGAACGGCAGCTGTGCCGCGTCGGGAGTGGCCATCCAAGACTGTTCGAGCTTGGCGACCTGCCGCAAGCCGTTGAGGAGCGCGCCGTCGATGGTCGTGGGGCTGAACGGCATCCGGTTTGTGCGCCGGTGGCCCATCGCCGCGGCCAGCCGGCGGTCGACCGACGTGATCACGCTGTGGCCCTGCGGCCGCACGACGGCGAGCAGGTCCGGCTCGCCGGTGTCCGGGAGCAGCTGAACGTCGGGGTGGACCCCCAGCGCGCGGATCGCCACCCGCAGATTCACCAGCGCCGCGCCGCAGGACAGCAGCAGTTCGCGGTGGTGAGGGTCGGCAACGGCCACGGCGCGCGACGTGTCCGCATACAGCTCGATGGCCGCCGGGGTGCAGCGGAAGCGCCATGGCTGGCTGTTGTGCAACGAGGGTGCGGATGCGGCCGCGGTCAGGACCGATCGGACCTGATCGCCGCTGAGACTGCCGACGGGTACAACGTTCGCGTTCATGCGTCGGCCTCTCTCGTTGCGGTGTCCCGGAAAACCGGGAAAAGTTCCTGCTTCCACTGTCCGTCCGGACACCCCCGGGGCCACAGGGCCGAACGTCCCCGGTCCGCGGTCAAAAGTCACCGCGGCGCCCGGTGGCCGGAAAACGTACGGCCCACCGGGGATCGTGCGACAGTGAGGTTGTGACAACGCCCGAATTGCCCGCAGAGGACGACGGATCGCCCAAGGTGGCCGAGACGCTGTCCCAGCGCCGGTTGCGGGCGTTGCTGGCCGAGGTGCAGGACCGGATCGAGGAGATCGTCGGAACCCGGGACCGAATGGACGGGCTGCTCGACGCGGTTCTGTCCGTTTCGTCGGGGCTCGAGCTGGACGCGACTTTGCGGCAGATCGTGCAGGCTGCCGTCAACCTGGTCGATGCCCGTTACGGTGCGCTCGGCGTGCTCGGCGCGGACGGGATGCTGGTCAAGTTCGTCCATGTCGGCATCGACGACGAAGTCCGAGAGCTCATCGGGCCCCTGCCGACCGGGCACGGTGTCCTCGGTGTCGTACTCGAAGACGCCAAACCGCTGCGCCTGGACGACATGTCCCGGCATCCGGCGTCGGTCGGGTTTCCCCCGAATCACCCGCCGATGGCCACGTTTCTCGGCGTACCGATCCGGGCCCGCGGCGAGATCTTCGGCCGGCTCTACCTGACCGAGAAGAACAACGGCACGGGGTTCACCGAAGACGACGAAGTGGTCGTGCAGGCGCTGGCCGGCGCTGCCGGTATCGCCGTGGACAACGCCCGCCTGTACGAAGAGGCCCGTCGCCATCAGCGGTGGCTCGAGGCCATCGGCGAGGTCACCGCCGAACTACTGGGTGCCAGTGATCCCACCGAGGCGCTGCGCCTGATCGCGGGGCGTGCGCTGGAACTGACCGGCGCGGACTACACCTTCATCGCCGTGCCCGACGATCGCGAGCCGGCTTCGTCGGAGGTCACCGAACTCACCGTGGCCATCTGCGCGGGATTGGGCGTCGACACGGTGACCGGCCGGAAGATCCCGATCGCGGGATCCACCTTGGGTGCGGTGTTCGCCGATCGCGTTCCCCGCAATGTGCCGGTCCTTGCCTTCGACTTCGCCCACGGACTGGGCGTGGAGTTCGGCCCGGCGCTCGCACTGCCGCTGGGCGCCGGGGAGTCGATCTCCGGAGTGCTGCTGGCAGTGCGCGCCGCGGGTGCGAAAAAATTCGACGAGCTCGAGTTCCAGGTCGGGTCGTCGTTCGCAGACCAGGCCGCGCTGGCGTTGCAGCGGGCCGAAGGCCAGCTGGCGCGGCAGGAGCTGGAGGTGCTGGCCGATCGCGATCGAATCGCCCGTGACCTGCACGACCACGTCATCCAGCGGCTGTTCGCGATCGGGCTCGGCATGCAGGGCACCCACCGCGTGGCGAAAGCCCCGGTCGTGGCCGAGCGGCTGACCGAGCACATCGACCAGATGCACGAGGTCATCCAGGACATCCGCACCGCGATCTTCGATCTGCAAGCCGACACGGGCGAAACACCTCGGCTGCGCGCCACCTTGCACGAGGTGATCACCGGGCTGACCGACGACACCGCGCTGCGGACCACGATCCGCATGTCCGGCCCGTTGAACGTAGTACCCGCCGGTCTCGGCGAACACGCCGCGGCCGTACTCAGCGAGGCGGTCAGCAATGCCGTGCGCCACGCCCGTGCCCGGGAGCTGGTTGTCACCGTTTCCGTCGACGACAACCTGGTCATCGACGTCACCGACGACGGCGTCGGCATTCCGGACACCGTCGCCCGCAGCGGACTGCACAACCTTCAGCAGCGTGCCGTCGAAGCCGGCGGGCAGTGCACTGTGGGGCGGGCCGGGACCGGCGGGACCCGCTTGGTGTGGACGGCTCCGCTGCCATGAATCACACAGGTGCGCCGGTATGCCTGCTCGCGCCGTTCCACACGTAGTCGAGCCTGTCCTTCACTTCCACGACACCGGGAACCGCCCGGATCAGGCGCACCGCGGTGGCCACGTCGTCTTCGTACTCCAGCCGTCCGGTCAGCATGACCACGCCGTGTTCCACCGTCGCCCGCACGTTGTTCCTGTTGGCGTGCAAGGAACCTTCGAACACATCGGTGTCGATCTCGGCTTGGATGTCTTCGCCGGCGCGGAGAAACGCGCGCAGCAGGTCCCGGCGAGCCAGCACACCGACCAGCCGTGTCCCGTCGACCACACAGAGGCGGCGGACTCCTGATCGTGACAGGAGACGGGCCGCGCTGGGAAGCGTCGTCTCGGAACGCACGGTCAGTGCCGGGGAAGTCATCATCTCGGCCGCGGTCCGGCCTGCGGCCTTGCGCCACAGGTCACGCACCTGACGTCCGGCAAAGATCGGTGGCCCGGCCCCGCTGTCGTCGTCCAGATGTTCCTGTCTGAGCAGCAGATCGGCCTCGGACACGACCCCCAGCAGGGTGCCGTGGCCGTCGACCACCGGCACCGCGCTGACGCCGTCGCCGACGATCAGCTCGACGACATCCTTGAACGGTGTTGCCGGTCCGACGGTGATCACGTCCCTGGTCATCACGTCGCCGACGGTCGTCTTACGCATAGCATCCTCCGTGTTGTCCTTTGTAGACTGATTCATGGCTCAGCGCAGCCAGCGGAAACGCCGGACGACGTCCAGTTTCGCCCACTGCCGCCCGAAGCCCCACGTGTTGCCCGCCGCGTAGACGGCGAGTGCGATCAGCACCACGATGTAGATCAGGTGGTAGTCGATCAGCGGGTTCGTCGAGGACGTCGCCGCGCCGGACGACGTCTGCCTCGCCGGCGGCCACTCGGCGATCCACATGAACGCGAGCAGTGTCGCGCCCGAGATCGAGGCCAGGCGCACGCCCAGACCGGACAACAGGGCCAAGCCGATGCCCAGCAGCGCGATCATGAACAGCCAGTCGGCCCAGTCGGTGCCTGCCCAGCTGCGCAGCATCGACTGCAACGGCCCGACCTCGACATGGGAGAGAAACCCTTTCGTCGGTGAGCCTCCGTTGACCCAGGCCTGCGCTGAACCGGTCGCGTAGCCGAGTCCGAAGGTCTTGTCCACAAAGGCCCACAAGAACGTCAGGCCCATCATGATGCGCAGTGCTGCCAGGATTTTGTCCCCAAGGAAAGCTCCTCGGGTGGCCGTGGGCTCTGTGGTCGTCTGAACGTTCCTTACCGGCGTGCGGTGTTGAATCGACATCGTGCGTCTCCTTCTCCAGTGGGCCTCTGAAGTATCGATCCGCGCCTGCCCGCACCGCTGGTGCCGAAATGCCTTTCCGGTAGGGACTTCGGTGAGCAAGGCAGGGGTCACGCCCTAGTGGCGGGGCGGTCGAGCAGGTCGCGCAGCGCCTTGATGACATCGGCGGGGGCTTCTTCGGCCATGAAGTGCCCGGCGTTGACGGTGGCGTGCCGGAGATCGGGGGCCCAAGGCCGCCACAGCGCGGCGGCGTCGAAGCCGAGCATGGTGCCCCAGTCCTGCTGCAGCACGGTGACGGGCATGCGCAGGGTGTTCCCGGCCTCCTTGTCGGCGCGGTCGTGTTCGATGTCGATACCGGCGGAGGCGCGGTAGTCGGCGACGATCGAGGGCACGGCTTCGCGGGACGCTTTCAGGTAGGCGGCCCGGATATCTGCCGGGATGGCGTCAGGGTCGCGGGTCCAGATGTCGAGGAAGTAGCCGAAGAAGACGTCCGCGCTGGCGGCGATCAGCAGTTCTGGCAGGCCGGGCGGCTGGGCCATCAGGTACAGGTGGAAGCCGACGGCGGCGGAGGCGCCGTGCAGGACGTCCCACATGTCGAGGGTGGGCAGCACATCCAGTGACGCCAGGTGGGTGATGGCGCCGGGGTGGTCGAGTCCGGCGCGGATGGCGACCAACGCGCCGCGATCGTGCCCGGCCAGTGCGAAGCGCTCGTGGCCGAGGGCGCGGGCCATTTTGACGATGTCGGCGGCCATGGTCCGCTTGGCGTAGGTCGTCCCGTCGTCGGCCGGCTTGTCGCTGTCGCCGTAGCCGCGCAGGTCCGGGCAGATCACCGTGTGGTCGGCGGCCAGGTCTTCGGCGACGTGCCGCCACATCAGGTGTGTCTCGGGGAAGCCGTGTAGCAGGACGATCGGGCTGCCCGAGCCGCCAAGGGCGACGTTGAGGGCGACTCCGTCGGCCACGGTGACGCGCTGGTAGGTGAAACCGCTGATCATGGTCATCCTTTGCTCGTGCCGGGGTCTTGACGACGTTGACGACAGCGTCGCCACCCCGACTGAGCATCCGATCAGCGTTGGATGAGCGTTCGCGCCCGATCGTGGTGGGCCGCCGCGTCGGCGGGCCTGCCGAGGGCGGTGGCGAGGTCGCCGAGGTACCGGGCGACGGGACCGAGGGTGAGCAGGCCGCTTCCGGCTCCGGCCAGTTCTCCCTCGGCTGGCAGGAGATCGTGGTAGGTCTGTTCCATCAGGGCCGTGTCGCCGACTTCGAGCGCGATCACGGCCGTCAGGCAGGTGCGTGCCTCGTAGAGCAGGTCGCGTGGTGAGTCCGGAAGGTCCGCCGCGGCGGCTTTCGCCTGCTCGCGGTGGCCGTCGGCGAGCAGGCGCAGCGGCCGGCTCCAGGCTTCGTAGGGTCCCCAGCCGGTATGCGGGTCCGTGCCGGGGAGGTCGCCGTGCTGAATACGCAGGCACAGCAAGGCCAAGGGGAGGAGCCCTTGTTCCAGTCCCGGCATGCCGGCGCTGGGCAGCCGTGCCGCGGCGGCGCGGTAAGCGGCTTCGGCCTCGGCCGTCCGGCCCGCGGCAGCAAGCCGTAGCGCTGAATACCAGTCGGTGAACACGCCCACGAGCGGGATTTCGTAGCGTTCGCTGAGCTCGTGCGCCGCTTTCGCGTGGTCGTCGGCGGCGGCGAAATCGGCGAGCGCCGAATGGGCCTGCAGTTCGATGAGGTGGCCGAGCACCTCGAAGGTCACTAGGTCGTGCCGCGCGGCCAGGTCGACCAGTTCGGCACCGGCGCGGGCCCGTTCCGGCGCCAGCCCGGCCCGGCTGAAGGTATGCATGAAGCGGGCGTTGAGCGCGAACGCGAGCAGCGCCGGGTCGTCCAGTCGCCGGGCGAGTGCTTCGGCTTCGACGGCGGCTTGCCGTCCCCGTTCCCCGGGCGCGCCGCGCAGTTCCAGCGCGATGGTGCTCAGCAACCGGCAGCGCTGTTCGGCCTGGTGCGCGGAAAGGGCGGCCAGTGTCCGCTCGGCGGAGTCGACGACATCGCGGGAGAGAACGGGGTCGTCGTTGCTGGTCCAGATCGCCGGAACGTCGAACGCGGTGATCACCCTGGCGGTCAATGCGGGATCGCCGAGCTTCTCCGCGGAGGTGATCGCTTCCGCCCGATACCGCCGCGCGGCTTCCAGGCCACCCGTGACGGCCAGCGCCCGCACCATGCCCATGACCGATTCCAGCCGCGCCCGCGGGTCGTCGACGCCCGAGCGATCGTGCGCGGCGATGGCGTCGCGCCACAGTCGTAGCGCCTCGTGCGGGGCGAAGCGCCGCTCGGCGTGTTCGGCCGCCGCCCGGGCGTAGTGGGCGGCGCGACCAGCGGTGGAATGGCTTTCGGCACGCAGGAAATGGTGGGCGAGGGAGCCGGAGTCGTCGGGCCGCAGCCGTTCGAGCGTCTCGGCGACGGTGGCGTGCCAGCGTGTCCGGCGCATCCGGGGGATGTCGTCGTAGAGCGTGTCCCGGACCAAGGCGTGCGAGAAGCGAATCGGGCCATCAGCGTCTTCGACCAGGAATCCCGCCAGTAGCGCGGACTCGACCGCGTCGAGCGCCTCATCCTCGTCACCCGACAGCGGGACCAGCAGATCGAGGTCGACGTCGCGGCCGAGCACGGCTGCCTGCCGCAGGATCGTCGCGACCGTGTCCGGGAGCGCGGCCACCCGGTGGCGGACCACATCCCGCACACCCGCGGGGACCGACGACAGCCCCGCCGATCCCTCGGCGTCGAGCAGCCGGGCGAGCTCGGAGACGAAGAACGGGTTGCCCCCGGCGCGCCGATGGACCGCGCGGGCGAGCCCGGGGCTGATGTCGTGGTAGCTGACGGCACGCAGGAGGTCCCCGACCGCCGCCTCCGACAGCCCGCCAAGGTAGATCCGGGCCGGCTTGGCGCGTGCCACGTGGCCTAGCGCTGCGGTCAGGCCGGCGGAGATTTCGGTGGTGCGATAGGTCCCGACGATCAGCACCGGCCCGGTCCCGGGCTCGGCGACCAGGTGGGTCAGTAGCGCCAGGGTCTCCTCGCCCGCCCAGTGCAGATCGTCGAGGACCAGCAGCAGCGGGGACCGCGCGGCCGTTGCCGCCAGGTGGGAGCTGACGGCCTGGTGCATACGGAACCGAGCGGTGGCAGAGCCGTCGGACATGTCTGCCGCCGGTGCGGTGAGTGTCGTGAGCAGCTGTGTCCACGGCCACGCGGCTGGTGCGCCGTCGTGTTCCGGGCTGCGGCCCCACGCCGTCGTCCACCCTTCGGCCGTGAGCTGTGAGGTCAGGGCCTCGGCAAGGGTGGTCTTCCCGGAACCGGCGTCACCGGACACCAGCACCAGCACCAGCTTCCGGTGGGTTCGGGCCGTCGTGGCGGCCGCCTGAAGTTGGTCGAGTTCCTCACCCCGGCCGACGAAGGGCTGTTCGTCGGATGCTCCGGCGACGACGTCGGCCACGTCTTGGGCGACCGGCGCGGCCAGATGCGGCGCCTGGGCGAGCACGTCCGCTTCGAGCTGCCGCAGCTCCGGGCCCGGATCGACACCCAGTTCGGCGGCCAGGATCTTCCGCGCCCGGCGAAGCGCGCCGAGGGCGTCTCCCTGACGGCCCGTGCGATAGAGGGCCAGCGCCAGCAGCCGCCAAGCTGTCTCCCGCCACGGCTGGGCGATGACATGCGCCTCCAGCCCGGGCACGATGTCCGCGGCCCGCCCCAGCGTGAGTGCCGCCTCGGCGCGTCTCTCCACGGCCAGCAGCCGCAGCCCGTCGAGGCGGTCGATCTCGGCTCGCGCCCAGGCCTGGCCCGCGAACTCGGCGTAGGCCGGTCCGCGCCACAACGCCAGCGCTTCGTCCAAACTGGACAGTGCGGCCCGCGCGTCGCCCGCGGCCAGCAGGTCGCCCGACCCGGCGACGGCGGTCTCGAACCGCCAGGCGTCCACCGACCCGGGCGCGGCACGCAGCGCGTAACCCGGCGCCGAGGTCACCAGCAGCCTGGCGGGAGTACGGGACGGCCGGTCGGGTTCGAGGGCGCGGCGCAACGAGAAGACGAACGTCTGGATCGTGCCGGCGGCGTTCTCCGGCGGCTCGTCCGGCCACAGGTCGTCGATCAGCCGTGGCATCGGGACGACCCTGCCCTTGGCGATCACCAGTCGCGCCAGCACGGACCGCTGCCGGGGTCCTTTGAGGTCGGCCGGGACCGTTTCCCGCACGGCGATCAGCGGCCCCAGCACGCCGAACGTCACCGAGGACACCCACCACCTCCCATCCCGTAGCCCGTGCCCAGCCTAACTACCGCCACCTGTCGGCAGATGGCGGGCGAACTTCAGTGTCCTGACTCGACAGCGTCCACCGGGATGCCTTGGGGCTTGGTGCTTTCCGCGGGATCTTCGGGGGCGGGACGGGGGATGATGGCGACGTTGATCGTGCGCGTCAGCCGCTCATAGGGCGCACGGCGCTCGTCGTCGAAGATCACCGCGAGCGGGGTCCAGATCAGCATGACGAAGCCAGAGAGCAGCAGACCGGCCGGGATCAGCAACTGCTCGGGGTGGTGGCCAAGGTCCCAGCGGTCGAGATCCAGCAGCAGCCAGACAAGCCAGAGCGGTGAGAGTAGTACGCCATTGCGGACCAGCAGGGCGATCGGCCCGGCACGGCGGCCGTTGGTGCGCTCGACGCGCAGCAGCATCGCCCGTTTGCCCAGTGTGGACCCGGTCAGGGCTGGTACCAGCACGAACCAGACAAGTGCCAGGAACACGATCGGCACACCCAGGTTTTGGGTGTCCTCGCCGAACAAGGTGGCGAGCCCGAAGACGAAGGCGAGTAGCAGGCTGAATCCGACAAGATCCGCGCCCAGTGCCAGCAGCCGCCGGGTGAGCGTGACCTTGGCGGCATAACGGCGCCGGTCCCGGTCGGGTTGCGGCGGGGGCGCCATCTTGGCCAGCGGCCCGGCGATCAGCCAGCCCACCCCGGCGCCCGCGGTGTTCAGGATCAAGTCGTCCACGCTGAAGAGCCGGTACGGGCACGGGTACACGAACCACAGTCCGGTGAGCTGGGTCAGCTCGAAGAACAACGAGAGCCCGAACCCGGCCAGGACGGTCGGCACCACCCGCATCCGCTGCACATAGCGAAGAAACAGGCCCAGCGGGGCGAGCATGACCACGTTGAGCGCGGTGGTCCAGATGGCCGGGTTGCGGAGGATCGCCGCGGGGCTCCACCGACCGCGTGCCCGCTGCTCGATCACCTCGATGAAATAGAACGGCCGCAACTGCGGCGTACTGGCGTAGGTGTGCCCGGTGCAGTAGGCGGCACTGCTGGGCAACGGGATCACCGTCTGCATGGCGACGGCCAGCAGATAGAAGACGAAGGAGTAGAACAGCACCGTCGTCCAGCCGCCCGCACGCCCGCGGCGGCGGTAACTGACGAACGCGGCGGGCAGCATGATCACCAGTGCGACGAGCGGGAACAGATACAGCGCCGTGGTGACGGGAAGCAGATAAGTGGAAGCCACAGGCGCACATATACCCTGAGCCGCGCCACTTCAAGCAACCGCTGGTCACTACTCGTGTGTGACCGTGCGCTGAAGGCCACCATGCGGG
>JAVXWP010000056.1:0-91530 GCA_032230695.1 Actinomycetota bacterium
GCTCCCCTTCGGCAGTCCCGGTCCGTGGTCCACCACCCGCAGTTCCACCGTGCCGCGGTACGAACTGGCCCGCACCGCCACCAGACTGTCCACTGTGGACTTACCGTGCCGCAGCGCGTTGTCCACCAGGTTGGCCACCACTCGCTCCAGCAGCCCGACATCGGCCAGCACCCTGGGCAGCCGCTCGTCCACGTCCACCTCGACGGCCTTGCCATCGTCGAGACCGGCGAGTGCCCGCGCCACCACCTCGTCATATCCGACCGGCCGTAGCTGTGGTGCCACGGCACCGGTGGCCAGCCGGGAGGAGTCCAGCAGGTTGTCGATCAGCCCGGTGAGCCGGTCCGCGGAGATCTCGGCGGTCTCCAGGAGCTCGGCGGTGTCGGAGTCGGACAGCCGCAGGCAGGGATCCCGCAAACTGCCCACCGCGGCCTTGATCGAGGTCAGCGGGGTCCGCAGATCATGACCGACCGCGGACAACAGCGCGGTACGCAGCTCGGTGGCGTCCGCGCGGCGCTGCGCGTCGGCGGTCGCGGCGGCCATCCGCTGCTGCCGCAGTGCCAGCACCGCCTGCCCGGCGGCGGCCTCCAGCACCCGGCGATCGGCCGCGGGCAGGGCGCGCCCGGTCAGTACCAGGTGCAGATCCGGGCTGACCGCCACATCCACCTCGGCCCGGTCCGGCTCGGTGGCGGGGTCCTCCCCGGCCGCGGCCACCACCGTCCAGCCCGGGTCGCCGCGCTCCAGCAGCGCGGCCGAGGAGGCGGTGAAGTGCTGGCGCACCTTGGCGAGCAGGTCCGTCAGCGGGTCGGGGGAGCTGAGCACGGTACGGGCGTACGAGGCGAGCAGCGCGGCCTCGGTGCGGGCCTGCGCGGCATACGTCGCCCGCCGGGCGGCCCGGTCCACCACCAGCGCGACGAGCACCGCGACCAGCACCATGGTCAGCAGCGTGATCACGTACTCCGGGCTCTGAATGGTGAAGGTGTGCACCGGCGGCACGAAGAAGAAGTTCAGCGCCAGACCCCCGACCACCGCGGACAGCACACCGGGACCGAGCCCGCCCACCAGCGCCACCGCCACGGTGGCCAGCACGTAACCCGTGACGTTGGTGGAGATGTTCAGCGACTGGCTCAGCAGCAGGCCGCCGCCGGTCACGACCGCGGGCAGCATGATCGCGAACAGCCAGCCGAGCAGGCGGCGGGACCGGGCCAGCGGGCTGGCACCGAACCGCAGGCGGCGGCCGCGGCGCGACTCGTCGTGGGTAACCATGTGCACGTCGATCGGACCGGAATGCTGGATCACCGTCGAGCCGATCCCCTCGTCCAGCAACCGGGCGAACCGGGTACGCCGCGAGGTGCCGAGCACGAGCTGGGTGGCGTTCACGGCGCGGGCGAAGTCCAGCAGCGCCCGGGGTACGTCGTCGCCGACGACCTGGTGGAACCGCCCGCCCATGTCCTCGGTGAGCCGCCGGTACGCGGCCAGCGCGGCCGGGGTGACCCCCGCCAGCCCGTCGCTCCGGAGTACGTGCACCACAAGGAGTTCCGCGCCGGCCCTAGTCGCCATCCGACGGGCGCGGCGGATCAGCGTCTCGCTCTCCGGTCCTCCGGTGATCGACACGACGACCCGTTCCCTGGTCTCCCAGGTGTCGGTGATCAGGTGGTCGGCGCGGTACTTCTGCATGGCAACGTCGACCTGGTCGGCGACCCACAGCAGGGCCAGCTCCCGGAGCGCGGTGAGGTTGCCGGGCCGGAAGTAGTTGCCCAGCGCGGCGTCGATCTTGTTCGCGGCGTAGATGTTGCCGTGTGCCATCCGGCGGCGCAGCGCCTCCGGGGTGATGTCGACCAGTTCGATCTGCTCGGCGCGCCGCACGATCTCGTCGGGGATGGTCTCCTGCTGGTGGATCCCGGTGATCCGTTCCACCACGTCGTTCAGGCTTTCCAGGTGCTGCACGTTGACGGTGGACAGCACGTCGATCCCGGCGTCCAGGATCCGGTCCACATCCTGCCAGCGCTTGGCGTTCGCGGAACCCGGCACGTTGGTGTGCGCCAGTTCGTCGATGAGCGCCAGCTCCGGGCGCCGCGCGATGACCGCGTCAGCGTCCAGCTCGGTGAACTCGACACCGCGATGGGTGAGCCGTCGCGGGGGCACGATCTCCAGGCCGTCCAGCAGTTCGGCGGTCCTGGCCCGGCCGTGGGTCTCCACCCAGCCCACCACCACATCGGTGCCGCGATCCCGGCGCCGACGACCCTCGCCGAGCATGGCGAAGGTCTTGCCGACGCCGGGTGCAGCGCCCAGGTAGATGCGCAGTTCACCTCTGCGCGCCCGCGGTGTACCCACCTGTCCAGTGTGGACCTTTCCCACCGCGGTCGCCCCGCTACCGGCCGCGCGGTGCGGCAGCCACCACGGCCCGGTTCAGGTCGAGCACGTTGACGGTGGGTTCACCGAGCACGCCAAGCGGACGGCCGGTCACGGTCGAGGCCACGATGCCGCGCACCGCCTGCTCGCTGAGACCGTTCTCCCTGGCCACCCTGGCGACCTGGAGGTGCGCGTAGGCCGGGCTGATCGCCGGATCCAGTCCGGAGCCCGAGGCCGTCACCGCGTCAGCGGGAATCGCGGACGGGTCGACACCCTCGCGGGCCGCGATGGCGGTACGCCGGTCGGTGATCAGCTTGAGCAGTTTCTCGCTGTCCCCGGCCAGGTTCGAGCCCAGTGAGCTGGACGGCTCACCGGGGCCGAGCGGGTCCGGGGCCAGGGCGGACGGCCGGGTGTGGAACCACGGATCATGGTTCGGATCGGCGGGTACCAGGTCGGTGCCGATCAGATCGGAGCCGACGGCGACGCCGCTGACCGTGACCACGGAGCCCTCGGCGTTGGCCCGCAAGCCGGGCAGGCGGCTGACCGCCCACACCGACAGCGGGTACACCAGTCCGAGGATCACCGTCAGCACCAGCATGAGCCTGGTGGCGGCCCAGAACTGCCTGAGATACATCGCCATCACCCAATCCCCGGGATCAGCCTGACGAGCAGGTCGATCAGCCAGATACCGGCGAACGGGGTGACGACACCACCGAGGCCGTAGATCAACAGGTTGCGCCGCAACAGGACCCGGGCACTGGACGGCCGGTACCGGACACCGCGCAGTGCCAGCGGGATCAGTGCCACGATGACCAGCGCGTTGAAGATCACCGCGGACAGGATCGCCGTGTTCGGCGAGTGCAGTCCCATGATGTTCAGTTTGCCGAGCGGCCCGTAGATCGAAACGAACATGGCGGGCAGGATCGCGAAGTACTTCGCGAGGTCGTTGGCGACACTGAACGTCGTCAGCGCGCCGCGGGTGATCAGCAACTGCTTGCCGATCTCCACAATCTCGATCAGCTTCGTCGGATTGGAGTCGAGGTCCACCATGTTGCCGGCTTCCTTCGCCGCCGACGTCCCGGTGTTCATCGCGACGCCGACGTCCGACTGCGCCAGCGCGGGCGCGTCGTTCGTGCCGTCGCCGGTCATCGCGACCAGCCGCCCGCCCTCCTGCTCCTTGCGGATCAGCGCCATCTTGTCCTCGGGCTTGGCCTCGGCGAGATAGTCGTCGACGCCCGCGTCCTGCGCGATGGCTTTGGCGGTCAGCGGGTTGTCGCCGGTGATCATGATCGTCTTGATGCCCATCGCGCGCAGCTCGACGAACCGCTCACGCATACCAGGCTTGACGACGTCCGACAGGCGGATCACGCCGCGCACGAACGCCTTGCCACCGCTGAGTTCCGCGACCACCAGCGGGGTCCCGCCCTGCTGGCTGATCTCGTCGACGACGCGTTCGGTCTCGTCGGGCACATCACCGCCGTGCTCCCGCACCCAGGCGCGCACCGAACTGGTGGCGCCCTTGCGGACCTGGCTGCCGCCGATGTCGATACCGCTCATGCGTGTCTGCGCGGTGAACGGGACAAACTCGGCGGTCCGCTCGTCGTCGCTCGGTTCGGCGGGCAGGCCGTAGTCACGCGCGATGAGCTCGATGATGCTGCGGCCTTCCGGTGTGCCGTCGGCGAGGCTGGAAAGCCTTGCGGCGCGGGCGAGTTCCTCCGGAGCGGCCGAGCCGACGGGGATCAGCTCGGTCGCCTTGCGGTTGCCGAAGGTGATTGTGCCGGTCTTGTCCAGCAGCAGTGTCGAGACGTCACCGGCGGCTTCAACCGCGCGGCCCGAGGTCGCGAGCACGTTGCGCTGCACCAGCCGGTCCATCCCGGCGATGCCGATTGCCGAGAGGAGTGCGCCGATCGTCGTCGGGATGAGACAGACGAGCAACGCCGTGAGCACGACGACCGACTGCTCCTTGCCGGAGTAGGCGGCCATCGGCTGCAGGGCGACCACGGCGAGCACGAAGATGATCGTCAGCGTCGCCAGCAGGATCGTCAGCGCGATCTCGTTGGGCGTCTTCTGCCGGGAAGCGCCTTCCACCAAAGCGATCATTCGGTCCACAAAGGACTCGCCAGGTTTCGTGGTGATCTTGACGACCACCCGGTCCGACAGCACCGTGGTGCCGCCGGTGACCGCACTCCGGTCCCCGCCGGACTCCCGGATGACCGGGGCCGACTCGCCGGTGATGGCCGACTCGTCGACCGTCGCGATGCCCTCCACGACGTCACCGTCGCCGGGGATGACCTGCCCGGCCTCGACGACCACGAGGTCGCCGATCCGCAGCTCCGCCCCTGGCACGCTTTCTTCGGAACCGTCCTCGGTGAGACGGCGGGCGACGGTCTCCTTCTTGCTGCGGCGCAAGGATTCCGCCTGCGCCTTGCCCCGCCCTTCGGCGACGGCCTCGGCCAGGTTGGCGAACAGCACGGTGAGCCACAGCCACACCGCGATCAGGACAGTGAACACACTCGGGTTGATGACCGCGAAGACGGTCGCCAGTGCCGAGCCGACCCACACCACGAACATGACCGGGTTGGCCAGCTGGTGGCGGGGGCTGAACTTGCGCAGCGCGTCGGGCAGCGACGCCCAGAGCTGCCTGGGGCTGAAGATGCCGGCGCCGACCCGGCCGGCGTTTTCGGCGTGGTGCTGTTGTTCTTCCAGTGAGCTTCGTTCTTGGGTGATGGTCACGCGAGAGCCTCCGCGATGGGACCGAGCGCGAGCGCCGGGATAAAGGTGAGAGCCGCGACGAGGACGACGGTGCCGGTGAGCAACGCGGCGAACAGCGGCCCGGTGGTGGGCAGCGTTCCGGCCGTCTCCGGCACCTTCTTCTGCGCCGCGAGAGAACCGGCGAGACAGAGCACGGCGATGATCGGGATGAATCGGCCGAGCGCCATGGCCACGCCGAACGAGGATTGGAACCAGTTGCTGGTGGCGGTGAGCCCGCCGAACGCACTGCCGTTGTTGTTGCCGGTCGACGCGTAGCCGTAGAGCACTTCGGACAGTCCGTGTGCGCCGGTATTGGTCAGCGCGCCCAGGGTGTCGGGCATCATCAGCGCGGCGCCGGTGCCGAGCAGCACCACGGTGGGCATGGCCAGCATCGCTATCGCCGCGGTGGTGACCTCACGCTTGCCGAGCTTCTTGCCGAGGTACTCGGGGGTCCGCCCGACCATCAGCCCGGCGAGGAACATCGCGATGACCGCCATCACGAGGATTCCGTAGATACCGGTCCCGACGCCACCCGGCGAGATCTCGCCGAACAGTATGTTCAGCAGCGGCGCCCCTCCACCAAGACCACTGAAGCTGTCGTGCGCCGAATTGACCGCGCCGGTCGACGTGCCGGTGGTGCTGTTGGCGAACAACGAGGACAGCGAAATGCCGAAGCGCTGTTCTTTGCCTTCCATGTTGCCGCCGGCGAGCAGGGCGGCCGGCCCGTTCGCGTTGCCTTCCGACAGCCAGGTGACGGCCAGCATCGCCGTCCACAGCGCGCCCATGACCGACAGCAGGACGTAACCCTGCTTGGGGTTCCCGACGAGCTTGCCGAAGGTCCTGGTGAGCGACACCGGAATGACCAGCAGCAGGAAGATCTCGATCAGGTTCGTCCACGCGTTGGGGTTCTCGAACGGGTGCGCGGAGTTGGCGTTCAGGATCCCGCCGCCATTGGTGCCGAGCTCCTTGATCGCCTCCTGGCTGGCTGCTGGGGCGAGCGCGATGGTGCTCTGGCTGCCATCAGGATTGATGACCTGGACACCCGCTTTGAGGCTCTGGATCACGCCCAGTCCCATCAGCACGATGGCGAAGAGGAACGAGAGCGGCAGCAGGATGCGCACGGTGCCGCGGGTGAGATCGACCCAGAAGTTGCCGAGCCGGTCGCTCTTCGACCGCACGAACCCGCGGATCAGCGCGACCGCGACGGCCATGCCGACGGCTGCGGACAGGAAGTTCTGCACGGTCAGGCCAGCCATCTGGACGAAGTGCCCCATGGTCGTCTCGGGCACGTACGACTGCCAGTTCGTGTTGGTCACGAAGCTGATCGCCGTGTTGAACGCGACAGCCGGCGACACCGAACCCCGGCCGAGGCTCCACGGCAGCAGCGGCTGAAGTCGCTGCAGCAGATAGAGGAAGAGGACCGAAACCAGCGAGAGCGCGAGCACGCCGGTGGCGTACATCGGCCAGCGCTGTTCCGTGTCGGGGTTGACGCGGAAGAGCTTGTAAAGGCCTCGCTCGGCCTTCGTGTGCTTCTCGCTCGAGAAGACGCGCGCCATGTAGTCGCCGAGTGGTTTGTGGACCAGGGCGAGCGCGACGAGGAGGATACCGAGCTGGACCAGCCCGGCGACGGTGTCGGACATTCAGAATTTCTCCGGCCTGATCAACGCGATGAACAAGTAGACGATCAGGCCGAGCGCCAGCACCCCGCCGACGATGTTGGCCACTGCGCCAGTCCCGTTCACAGCTTCTCCAAACCGCGCAACGTCAGCGCGAGGACCACGAATACGCCGATCATCAGAACGGCGTAGAGCAAGTCGGCCACTGTGCACCTCTCTCGACGAGTCACCCCTTGTGATGACCACGACCAACGCAACTCTGCGGCCATTACCGAGCGTTATCGACGGCGTCTTACGGGTCCTTGACGCCCCGAACGGCTCCACTTACGAAATCTTGACGTCGGATGGCGTGAGTCACACTGCGCGTTTGATTCCTGACGGAGCGTGCAATTCGGACAGACAGATGTTAAGGGTTGTGTTACACATGTGTTACGGATAGTTGTAGTTGCTAAGCAACTTGACGGCGACACTGCTCGGGAGGCAACGTATGTGTGGAATCACCGGCTGGGTTTCCTACGAATCCGATCTGACACAACGGAATTCGACCGTGGACGCGATGACCGCGACCATGGCCTGCCGAGGGCCCGACGGCTCCGGCACCTGGGTGCGGCGCCATGCCGCGCTGGGCCATCGACGTCTCGCGATCATCGATCTGCCCGGTGGTAAACAGCCCATGAGGGTTCGGACACCCAGCGGCGAAGTCGCCATGGTCTACAGCGGCGAGGCCTACAACTTCACCGAACTGCGCGAAGATCTCGCCGGACGCGGCCACAAGTTCGAAACAGACAGTGACACCGAGGTGGTGCTGCACGGCTACCTGGAGTGGGGCGACGAGGTCGTCGACCACCTCAACGGCATGTACGCGTTCGCGATCTGGGACGAGCGCGCGGACAAGCTCGTGATGATCCGCGACCGCATGGGCATCAAGCCGTTCTACTACTACCCCACCCACGACGGCGTGCTCTTCGGCTCCGAGCCGAAGGCGATCCTCGCGAACCCGCTGGCACGCAAGGTGGTCGACACCGACGGGCTGCGCGAGCTGATGGCGTTCACCAAGGCGCCGGGCTGGTCACTGTGGAAGGGCATGCGCGAGGTCGAGCCGGGCACGATCGTGACCGTCGACCGCAGCGGCATCCGCGGCCGCAAGTACTGGAAGCTCGACGCGGTTGGGCACACCGACGACCAGGAGACGACCGTCGCCCGCGTCCGCGAGCTGATGACGGACATCGTCGACCGCCAGCTGATCGCCGACGTCCCGCGCTGCGTGCTGCTCTCGGGCGGGCTGGATTCCAGTGCCGTCACGGGACTCGCGGCCGCGCGGCTGAAGGAACAGGGCGAACAGCTGCGGACCTTCTCCGTCGACTTCGTCGGCCAGGAGGAGAACTTCAAGCCCGACGAGATGCGCGACACCGCGGACTCGCCGTTCATCCGCGATGTGGCCCAGCTGGTGGGTTCCGCGCACAAGGACGTCGTGCTCAACCCGGCAGAGCTGACCGACCCGGAAGTCCGCCGGGCCGTGATCACCGCGCGGGACATTCCCGCCGGCCTCGGCGACATGGACGCCTCGCTGTACCTGCTGTTCAAGGCGATCCGCGCCGAATCCACCGTGGCACTCTCCGGCGAGTCGGCGGACGAGGTGTTCGGCGGTTACCGCTGGTTCCACGACGAGACCGCGAAGAACACCACGACGTTCCCCTGGCTGGCTTTCCGGACCTCACTCACCGGCGACCGGACGAGCGTGCTGACCGAGGACGTCCGCGCGAAACTGGACCTCGCCACCTACACCGCGGACCAGTACGCCACCGCGGTGGCGGGCGTCGAGCACCTGGACGGAGCCAGTGAACAAGAACGCCGGATGCGCACCTTCTGCAACCTGCACCTGACGCGGTTCGTCCGCATGCTGCTGGACCGCAAGGACCGGGCGTCGATGGCCGTCGGGCTCGAAGTGCGGGTGCCGTTCTGCGACCACCGGCTCGTCGAATACGTCTACAACACGCCTTGGTCGCTGAAAACCTTTGACGGCAGGGAAAAGAGCCTGCTGCGGCACGCCACCAAGCACGTACTGCCGGAGTCGGTGGCACAGCGGGTCAAAAGCCCGTATCCGTCCACACAGGACCCCGCCTACGCGGCCGCGTTGCAGCAGCAGGCGAAGGAGGTCCTCACCGAGCACGACAACCCGGTCTTCACCCTGGTCGACCGCAACTGGCTGCACGGCGCTGTCGAACAGGACGCCGCGACCATGCCCGGCGGCGTCCGCCAAGGCCTCGACCGGGTGCTGGACCTCTACCACTGGTTCGACATCTACTCGCCCGAGATCGAGCTCGCGTAGCCGTCGGTGCAACTTTCGCCACCTGTCGACAGGTGGCGATAGTTCTACACGCGGCGACGGACCCCGCCCTGCACGGCCACCGCGCCGAGCAGGAGCGTGCCCGCGAACAGGATGCCCGCCTCGGTCCACTGGAACCGCCAGAACCGGTCGAGCGGCTGGAACTCGACGAAGTTCCGGTACCCGGCTGCGTCGAGGCACTTCCCTTGTTCCGGCCCGGGCGGGCATTCCGCGGGCCCCCGGAGCGGGTCGTACTCGCGGCCGTCCGGGGCGACCAGGATGTACCGCGAGGCAGCGACGCTTTGCAGGGCGGGCACGTCGCCGGTCAGCTCGACTCGTTGCGGAGCCACGTAATGCGGCCGAAGCAGCACCAGCCCCACCAGCACGGCCGCCGAGACGGCGATCGTGATGCCGATGGCCGGAAGCGTCTTCCGCACCACCGCACCGGCGGCGGCGCCCAGCACGAACGCGAACAGCCACCACGCCAACGGAACGACCCCGACCAGGCTGAACAACGCGAAGTCGTCCAGCGGCCGCGACTTTCCGGGGAACGTCCGAAGCCACGCCTCGATGATGACGCCGAACACCAGCCCGCCGAGCGCCACCACCAGGCCGACCACGCCGAGCTTCACTGTCAGCCAGTGCCGTCGCGAAACCGACTGGGTCCACATGAGTTTGTGTGTGCCCCGCTCGAACTCCTTCGCCAGCAGCGGGGCGCCCCAGAACACACCGACGACCGCGGGCACAAGGATCAGCGAACTCACGAAGGGGTACATGCTGTCGAACCGGCCTGATGTCACAGTTCCGGCGCCGCCGCACTCCCCACCCAGGCCCAAGCACGGTGTGCCCGTCGAATAGTCGTCGGCCGAAACACCGTTGACCAGCAAGACGACGCCCAGGACGGCCAGCAGTGCGCCGGTCACCAGCGCCTGCGGGCGGTATTGGCGCCAAGTAAGCCACAACAAGGAAATCTCCCCGTTTCAGACGCGACGGCGGAGCGCGCCGAACACGGCCACTCCCCCGAGCACGAGCGCGGCGGCGAACAGGAGTCCCGCCTCGGTCCATTGGAACTGCCAGTAGTGGGACCCGGGAATGATCTGCATGACCGACCCCGTCGGCACCTTGCCGACGATCAGGGAATCCGAAAGCGTCGCTTGGAGCTCGGCCGGGCTCACCGACGCGGGGTCGAAAGCCTCGGGCGTGCCGTAGTTTTCCCGGGACCTGAAGGCACCGACGAACACCAGCGCGAACACGGCGATGGCGACGGCGATCGCGGGCAGCGTTCGCCGGGTCATCGCACCCGCGGCGGCCCCGAGCATGAACCCGAAGAGCCACCAGGCGGCCGGAGCGATACCCGAGATGGCGAAGAGCCCGCTGTTACCGAACGCCGCGGCGAGGTGACTGTCCCCGAACGCGTTCAGCCACGCCGTGACCATGAACCCGAAGGCAAGTCCGGCGACCGTGACCATCAGCCCGAGCCCGCCGAGTTTCACCGCGAGCCACTGCCATCGAGTCGCCGATTGGGTCCACATGAGTTTGTGGGTTCCCCGTTCGAATTCCCGCGCCAGCACCGGAGCGCCCCAGAAAGTACCGAACAGCACGGGAAGCACCGGCAGCCAGCTGACGACTTCGTACACCGGGACGAAGCGCTCGTTCAGCGCGTCGCCGGTCAGCCCGTCCGCCGATATGCCGTGCACGAGTAGCACCGCCCCGATAACGACCAGGTAGCCCAGCGTCATCAGGATCTGCGTTCGGTGCTGCCGCCAAGTAAGCCAATACATGTTTTCTCCTTAGCTGACGGCCAACGCCGGGCGCGGCAACGCGGCGGCCTCCGGCTTGCGCAGATATGCGAGGACGAGCTCCTCCAGGTTCACCGGCCGGTCGGTCCACTGTGGACCTAAGGGGACCGGTCCGGTACGCGTGAACAGGGTCGCCTGGCGCTCGGACCGGCTGTCCTCGATGACCGAAACCCGGGCCGCCAGCGCGTCCGCAGCTTCAGCCGGTCCGGAAAGGACCCGATGGCCGGCAAGCAGTTCGTCGAGGTCGCCGCTGACCTGCACCCGCCCGCCGTTGAGCACGATGAGCCAGTCGCAGGTGTTTTCCAGCTCCGACACCACATGCGAGGACAACAGGACGGTCATGCCCGTCTCCGCTACCGCTTCCATGAGCCCGCGCATGACGTCGTGCCGGGCGAGCGGGTCGAGATTGGCCATGGGTTCGTCGAGTACCAAGAGGTCCGGTCGCTTGGCGAGGGCGACGGTCAGCGCGACCTGCGCCTGCTGGCCGCCGGAGAGTTTGCCGGCCCTGTGCTTGAGCGGAATGTCGAGCGACGCTATCCGCCGCACCGCGAAGTCGTTGTCCCACTTGGGATTCATCCGCCGTCCGAAGGTCAGCATCTCTTCGACGGTGAAGGACTCGTACAGCGGTTTGTCCTGCGCCATGAACGCGATGCGCGCAAGTGCGTCACCACTGCCCGCCGCCTCCCCGAGAACGCTCACCGTGCCTTGATTCGGCGTCAGCAGGCCGACCGCGAGATGCAGAAGCGTCGTCTTACCGGCGCCGTTGGGGCCGACCAGCGCGACCACCCGGCCACTGGGGACGGACAGCGAGCAGTCCCGCAGCGCCCAGGAACGCCGATAGCGCTTGCCCAGTCCCGTCGCTTCGAGGATCGGAGTGTCAGTCATGCGGTTTCCTCTCGAAACGTGTCCATGAGCACCGAGGCGAACAGCGCCTCCAGGTCTTCTTGGTCCAGACCCGCCTCCCTGCCGTCGCGTATCCAGCCGGTGAGGCTCTTACGGAGTCTGGTGTGGTCGACGAAGGAAGCGCCGCCCAGTGAGCGCTGCACGAACGTCCCGAGCCCAGGCTTTCCCGCCACCAGGCCTTCCCGCTCGAGTTCGCGGTACGCCTTCAACACCGTGTTGGGATTGATGGCCAGCTTGCCGACGACCTCTTTGGCCGTCGGCAGCCGTTCGCCGGGTTGGAGCAACCCGAGCCGCAGCGCGTGCTTGACCTGATGCACGAGCTGCAGGTACGTCGATACCCCCGACCCCCGGTCGAGGTGGAAATCGATCACCAAAAACACCCCTTCACTAATCAACTAGTGAAAGGGTGTTTCATCTCGAACTCGCTGTCAAGCCCCGAGTTCAAAAGCCGCCGCGACATGCCGTCGCACAAGCCGACCGGCCCTTCTCGGATCGAAGGGCCGGTCGACGTGACGGTGTCAGGACTTCGCGAGGAGCTCCTCGAGCCGGTCGAAGCTCTCGCGCGCGCCCACCTCCATGCCCGACTGCACCATGCCGTCGCGGTCTTCGACGGACTGGAAGACCGACGAGTCGATCAGCTTCGTCCGGCCGTCGCCGAGGTCTTCGAAAACCACGGTCTCCAGCAGGACGTGTCCGGGCATGCCCTCGAATTCGAATGTGTGCACGAGGCGCTCCGGCGACCTGACCTCGTGGTAGACCCCCTTGAAAGCGAACTCGTTGCCGTCGGCGTCGAAGTTGAGGACCCGCCACACACCACCGGGCTTGACCTCCATCTTCTCCACGACCGTTTTGCCGTCGCGAGGTCCCCACCAGTTCTGCATCTGCTCAGGGTCGGTGTACACCTTGAACACGAGTTCACGCGGGGCGTCGAGGACCCGCGTGCACACGACCTCTTGCGTGCCTTCGTCGGCGGTGACAACGAGCTGGTTGGCGCTCATGATTCTCCCTCTTCCTGTTCGCGTTGGATCTTCTGGAGGTGTTCCTCGAGCCGGTCGAGCCTGTTTTCCACGAGCTGCCGGTAACCGTCGAGCCAAAGCGCCGACGTCTCCAGCGGTGCCACGCGGATCCGGCACGGCCGCCTCTGTGCGTCGCGGCCCCGGGTGATCAGTCCGGCGCGTTCGAGCACTTTGAGATGTTTCGAGATCGCCTGCACGCTGACCGGGAACGGCTCGGCCAACTCGTTGACCGTGGCTTCTCCCGTGGCGAGCCGCGACAAAATCGCCCGCCGGATCGGGTCCGCCAACGCGGCGAACGTGCTGCTCAGCTGATCTTCAGACATCTTCAACCTTCTGGTTTAGCAACCGATAGGTTGAATAATGATCCCCACGACGCCCCCTGTCAACCCCGAGACCGCCACCTGTCGGCAGATGGCGGCGCAGGACTCTAGCGGCGGACGTCGCCCAAGGAGACCGGGCGGGCTTCGTGGCGCGAGATCTCGCAGGCTTCAGCGATGTAGAACGCTTCGAGCGCGTCGGCGACGCCACACGGAACCTCGGCGCGACCGGCGACGACCTGCACGAACGTCTCGAGCTCGCTGACGTAAGCGGGCCGGAAGCGCTCCATGAAGCCCGGGTACGCCGGGCCGGGCAGCGGCGGCACGCCGGGCTCGACCGACCGCAGCGGAACGCGGTCGTCCAGGCCGACGACGATGTCGCCGATCGAACCCAGCACCTCCAGCCGCACGTCGTACCCGGCCGCGTTGTAGCGGGTGAGTGAGACGAGCGCGAAAGTGCCGTCGTCGAGCGTGAGCGTCGCGGCGGCGGTGTCGATGTCGCCCGCGTCGGCGAAGAACTGCTCGCCACGGTTCACGCCGAGCGCGTAGACGTCGACGATCTCGCGGCCGCTGACCCAGCGGACGATGTCGAAGTCGTGCACCCCGCAGTCCCGGAACAGCCCGCCCGAGTGGGCGACGTACTCGGCCGGCGGCGGAGCCGGGTCGAGCGTGGTCGCACGCAGAGTGTGGATCCAGCCGAGGTCGCCGGAGGCGACAGCGGCGCGCGCCGCGACGTAACCCGCGTCGAACCGGCGCTGGAAACCGATCTGCACCGGCACGTCCGAGTCCTTGATGTGGTCGATCACCGCCAGCGTCCCCGCGACGTCGGCGGCAACCGGCTTCTCACAGAAGACCGGGATCCCGGCGCCGACGGCCTTGATGATCAGTCCGGGGTGCGCGTCGGTCGCCGCGGTGATGATGACGCCGTCGAGACCGGACGAGAACAGCGCGTCGATGCTCTCGGCGAACTCCACACCGAGTTTCGCGGCGGTGTCATTGGCGCGCTGGGGTTCCACGTCGGCGACGACGACCGAATCGACGCCATCGATGTTCTTCAGGATCTCCGCGTGCGAGGTGCCGATCCGGCCGGTACCGGCGAGTCCAAGCCTCATGTTCCTACCCTTCTGAGCTGTGAAGCCGATCCGAGTTCAGCCGTGCGCGGGAAAGCCGAGGTCGACACCGTGCGCATCGTGACCACTTAACGGGCTGCCGTCGTGGACCGGACGACCAGCGAGGGATGCAGCAGGTGACGTACCGGTTCGGTGCGCTCGCCGCGCACGCGTTCCAGAAGCGCCTCGATGGCCAGTCGTCCCATCTCGGTACGCGGCTGGTCCACCGTGGTGAGCGAAAGGTGCCGCAGCGCGGCCAAGGACGTGTTGTCGTAGCCGACGACCGACACGTCCTCGGGCACCCGTAGTCCGGCTTCCTCCAACGCGGAGATCGCGCCGACGGCGTTGAAGTCGTTACCGGCCAGCAAAGCCGTCGGCAACTCGGCACGGTCGTACGAACCCAGCAGCTCGTGGACGGCCTTCTCACCGGCGTGGTCGGTGTGCTCACTTGGCACGACCAGTGGCTCCAGCCCGTGCCCGCGCATCGCCTGCTGGTACCCCTTGCGCCGGGCTGCCGCCGTCGCGGCGCCGCCGCCGTCGAGATGCGCGATCCGGCGGTGACCGAGTCCGGCCAAGTGTTCTACGGCAAGAGCCGCGCCGGCTTCACCGTCGTCGTTCACCGTGTCCACGATGGACGCTCGCGACGTCCGGGAGACCAGCACGATCGGGCATTGCCGGGCCGCGTCCTCGATTGCGGACGCGGGTACCACCGGGGACAGCAGCACAACTCCCGCCGGACGGAAGGAAAGAAGACTGCGTAGCGCGGCTCGTTCCCGGCTGGGACTCCGGCCACCGGTGTTGAGGATCAGATCGAATCCCGCGGCTTGCGCGGCCGCGTCCAGCCCTTCGACAACCTCCGCGAAAAAAGTGTTACGCAGGTCGGAAACCATCACACCAAGAACCGTCGAGGTACGGCTGGCCAACGCCCTGGCCATCACATGCGGTTCATAGCCCAGTTCCCGCGCCGCTTCGAGCACCGCAGCGCGGCGCTGGTCGCTGACCTTCGGCGAGTTGCGCATGACCAGCGAGACCAGCGCCCGCGAAACCCCCGCCTTCGCGGCCACGTCCTCCATGGTCGGTCGCACCACTGCCGTCTCCCCTGCGTGTTGACCTGACTCAGAACGTGACCTGATTTTTCGACCCTTGACTTTGCTGTGACGGACGTTACAAGATTAGAGCGCTCTAATCAATAGAGCGCTCCAACGGCCCAGCCACCGAACACGGAGAAGCCACTGATGACAGCGTCGTCGACCTCAGCCGGAATCCGCCTCGCTGCTGCACCGATCTCCTGGGGCGTGTGCGAAGTACCCGGTTGGGGCCGCGAGCTCGACGCGCCGACCGTGCTCGGCGAAATGGCGGAGCTGGGCCTGAGCGCCACCGAGCTCGGCCCGCCCGGATACCTTCCGCGTGATCCCGCTGAGCTGCGCGCGCTCCTGTCCGGGCACGGACTCAGCCTGGTCGGCGGGTTCCTCGCGATCGAACTGCACCGAGACCGTGACCTCGCACTCGCCGCCGCCGAAGACTCCGCCGCACTGTTCGCCGCGTGTGGCGCCGATGTCCTGGTGCTCGCCGCGGCGACCGGCCTCGACGGCTACGACGAACGGCCCAGCCTGACCGACGACGAATGGCAGGCCCTTTTCGAAACCGCGGGACTGATCCGGGACATCGCCGCGAAGCACGGCCTGCGCGCGGTGCTGCATCCGCACGTCGGCACGCATGTCGAGTCCGAAGCCGAGGTCGAGCGCTTTCTCGCGGGGTCCGACCTCCCACTGTGCCTCGACACCGGCCACCTGCTGATCGGCGGCACCGACCCGGTCGGCCTCGCGAAACGCCACGCGGATCGTATCGGTCACCTTCACCTCAAAGATGTGCGCGGTGAGCTTGCCGAAGCGGTCCGCGCTGGCAAGCTGCCCTACGCGGAGGCGGTCGGCAAAGGGCTGTACGTCCCGCTCGGTGAGGGAGACGTCGACATCGAAGCTCTGGTGAAGTTCGTCCACGAAGCCGGCTACCGCGGGTGGTACGTCCTCGAGCAGGACACCGCGCTCGGCGACGACAGCCCGGCAGACATCCCCAGAAGGGACACCACCCGGAGCCTCGCCCATCTCAAGGCCATCATCACCGGCCTGACCACCCGCTAACTTCTGGTAGCACCACCCGCCCGCGAACGAGGAGAAGACGATGACGTCTTACCGATCCGCCAGGTCAGAACTCAAGAGGCGCCGAGGCTGGTTGGGTGTCGCGGT
Organism: Actinomycetota bacterium; assembly: GCA_032230695.1. Classification (GTDB taxonomy): domain Bacteria; phylum Actinomycetota; class Actinomycetes; order Mycobacteriales; family Pseudonocardiaceae; genus Amycolatopsis. The sequence continues at coordinate 16,430 of JAVXWP010000056.1, forward strand.
CGCCGCCGGCGCGCTGCTGCTGTCGGCTTGCACCGGCCCCGCCGCCGACAAAGCCCCCGACGCGTCGGCTCCGGCGGCCGGGCAGCCGGCCCCGACCGGCGACCTCACCGTCGCCGTCGTGACCCACGGCAGCGCCGGTGACGCGTTCTGGAACGTCGTCAAGAACGGCGCCGAGGCCGCCGGCAAGCAGATGGGCGTCAAGGTCGAGTACAACTCGGACGGCGACCCCGGCAACCAGGCCAAGCTGATCGACAACGCCGTCGCGCAGAAGGTCGGCGGCCTGGTCATCTCGATGGCCAACCCCGAGGCGCTCAAGCCGTCCATCGAAAAGGCCGTCGCCGCCGGGATCCCGGTCATCACCATCAACTCCGGTGACGCCCAGAGTGCCGCCTTCGGCGCGCTGACCCACGTCGGCCAGAGCGAAAGCATCGCGGGTGAGAACGCGGGCCGCAGGTTCAAGGAGCTCGGCAAGACCAAGCTTCTCTGTGTCATCCACGAAGCCGGCAACATCGGCCAGACGCAACGCTGCGACGGCGCCAAGACCGGCTTCGGCGCCAATGTCCAGACGCTGCAGGTCGACATCAGCAATCCGACCGACACCGAGTCCCGTATCAAGGGCGCGGTGCAGGCTGACCCGTCGATCGACGCGGTCCTTGCGCTGAACTCGCAGGTCGCGGCCCGCGCGGTCAGCGGTATCAAGGCCGCGAGCTCCAAGGCCCAGGTCGGCACCTTCGATCTCAACTCCGACGTCGTCTCCGCGATCAAGTCCGGCGATGTGCTGTTCGCCGTCGACCAGCAGCAGTACGAGCAGGGCTACCTGCCGGTCGTGTTCCTCAAGCTGTACCGCGACAACGCCAACGTGATCGGCGCCGGCAAGCCCGTCCTCACCGGTCCGGACTTCGTCGACAAGACCAATGTGGACAAGATCGGCGAGTACGTCGGACGGGGTACCCGATGACGGTGGCAACACCCCCTGCGCTCGACGAACGTATCGCCACTCCCGGAATCCTCAACCGGCTGGTCATCCGCCCGGAGATCGGCGCACTGATCGGCGCGATCGTGGTCTTCGTGTTCTTCTCGGTGACCACGGACCAGTTCCTCAGCGCCAGCGGCGCCGCGACCTGGCTCGACGACGCGTCGACGCTCGGGATCATGGCCGTCGCGGTGGCCCTGCTCATGATCGGCGGGGAGTTCGACCTCTCCGCCGGCGTGATGACGGCGTCGACGGCGCTGGTCACGGCGATCTTCGCGACGAAACTTGGCTGGAACGTCTGGCTGGCGTTGCTGGTCTCGCTGGCGTTCGCGCTGGCCGTCGGCGGGTTCAACGGCTGGCTGGTGATGAAGACCGGGTTGCCGAGCTTCATCGTCACCCTCGGCACGTTCCTCGCCTTGCAGGGCCTCAACCTCGGTGTGACGAAGCTCGTCACGGGCACCGTCCAGGTGTCGGGGATGCGCAGCACCGACGGTTACGGCTCGGCAGGCTCACTCTTCGCGTCCACAGTGGACGTCGGCGGCACGGAGTTCCAGGTTTCCATCCTGTGGTGGGTGGCCGTCGCCGCGGTGGGCGCCTGGGTGCTGCTCCGCACCCGCTTCGGCAACTGGATCTTCGCCGTCGGCGGCTCGGCCGTCAGCTCCCGTGCGGTCGGTGTCCCGGTGATGAAGACCAAGGTCCTGCTGTTCATGACCACGGCGTTCGCGGGCTGGCTGGTCGGCTCGATCAACATCCTGCGGTTCGCCAGTGTGCAGGCGAACCAGGGCATCGGGCTGGAGTTCCAGTACATCATCGCCGCGGTGATCGGCGGCTGTCTGCTGACCGGCGGCTTCGGCTCCGCGGTCGGCGCGGCCATCGGTGCGCTGATCTTCGGCATGGCACGCCAAGGCATCGTGTTCGCCCGCTGGGACAGCGACTGGTTCATGCTGTTCCTCGGCGTGATGCTGCTCGCCGCCGTGCTGGTGAACAACGCCTTCCGCCGCAAGGCAGAAAGGGTGCGACGGTGAGCCCACTTATCGAGGTAAACGGCGTAGGCAAGACCTACGGCAGCGTGATCGCGCTGCGCGATGTGTCCACTGTGGTCAACGCGGGCGAGGTCACCTGCGTGCTCGGTGACAACGGCGCCGGGAAGTCCACTTTGATCAAGATCCTGGCCGGCGTGCACCAGCACGACGCCGGTGAGTTCAAAGTGGAGGGTGAGCCCGTCAAGTTCACCTCACCGCGTGAGGCACTGGATCGCGGAATCGCCACGGTGTACCAGGACCTCGCCGTCGTGCCGCTGATGAGTGTCTGGCGGAACTTCTTCCTCGGCTCCGAACCACGTAAGCGGATCGGCCCGCTGCAGGTGCTGGACCGAAAAACCGGCCGGGAGACGACCAAGAAGGCGTTGTCGGACATGGGCATCGACCTTCGCGACGTCGAGCAGCCGGTCGGGACGCTCTCCGGTGGCGAGCGGCAGTGCGTGGCGATCGCGAGGGCGGTTCATTTCGGCGCCAAGGTGCTGATCCTGGACGAGCCGACGGCCGCACTCGGCGTCAAGCAAGCCGGGGTCGTACTGAAGTACGTCGCCCAGGCGGCGGCGCGCGGACTTGGCGTTGTGCTGATCACGCACAACCCACACCACGCTTACCCGGTGGCGACTCGATTCCTGCTGCTCAAGCGAGGAGTAGCGCTCGGCAGCTACGAGAAGTCGGAGATCGACATCAACGAGCTCACCCGCCAGATGGCTGGTGGCGTCGAGCTCGAGGCGCTGGAGCACGAACTCAGGGCCGTGGAGACACCTACATGAGTTTGGACGCGCTTACGATCGGCCGGGTGGGTGTCGATCTCTATCCTGAGCAGAGCGGTGTTCCGCTGGCACAGGTCAGCACGTTCGCCAAGTCGCTCGGCGGCACCGCGACCAACGTCGCGGTCGCCGCCGCGCGGCTCGGACACCGGACCTCCGTGCTGACCAAGGTCGGCCCGGACGGTTTCGGTGACTACGTTCGTCAAGCGCTGGAAGAGTTCGGAGTCTCGTCCGAGCACGTGGGCACCGCGCAGGATCTGCGGACGCCGGTGGTGTTCTGCGCGCTCGACCCGCCCGCCGATCCACCGCTGCTGTTCTACCGCTCACCCATCGCGCCCGACCTGACGCTGACCGAAGCCGACGTACCTTGGGACGTCGTCGAATCGGTGCCACTGCTGTGGGTCACCGGCACCGGTGTCTCCACGGAGCCCGCGCGCGGAACCCAGCGCAAGATCCTGGAGCGCCGCGACGGTCGCGAACACACGGTGCTGGACCTCGATTTCCGTCCGATGTTCTGGCCCGATGTGGACACCGCGCGCACCGAGATCGGCTGGATGCTCGACCACGTCACGGTCGCCGTCGGCAACCGGACCGAGGCCGAGGTCGCTGTCGGCACTGCGGATCCGGATGAAGCCGCCTGCCGCATGCTGGCGCGCGGCATCAAGTTCGCCGTGATCAAAAAGGGCGCGGAAGGCGTGCTCGTCGCGACCCAGGAAGGGTCGTGGACCGTGCCGCCGCAACGGATCGAGGTCGTCTGCGGCCTTGGCGCCGGGGACGGTTTCGGGGGTGCGCTCATCCACGGCCTGCTCTCCGGCTGGGATCCGGTGCGCATCGCGCACTACGCCAACGCCGCCGGCGCACTTGTGGCTTCGCGGCTGGCGTGTGCCGACGCGATGCCCACGGCCGGTGAAATCGAGACCCTGCTGGCTAAGGAGTGACTTCTGTGAGTCTGCTGACCGACGCCCGCTGGCTGGACTTGCTGCGTGTCCGGGCGACCGATCCCGGCGCGGTCAGGCGGGCGTACGACGACCGACGTCGGCGCAAACGTTTGCTGTCCGGCAAGGGCACACTGTTCCTGGTCGCCGCGGACCATCCGGCGCGGGGCGCACTCGGTGTCGGCGCGGATCCGATGGCCATGGCGGACCGGCGATCATTGCTGGAAAGGCTGCTCGTCGCGTTACAGAATCCGGCGGTGGACGGCCTCCTCGGCACCCCGGACGTCGTCGAAGAACTACTGCTACTGGGCGCGCTGGACGACAAGGTCGTGATCGGTTCGATGAACCGCGGCGGGCTTGCCGGGGCGGATTGGGAGATCGACGACCGCTTCACCGGCTACGACGCACGATCCATTGTGGACTTCGGCCTGGATGGCGGAAAGATGCTGCTCCGGCTCGTCGACGCCGATCCGGGTACGATCCCGACGCTGGAATCCTGCGCGCGAGCGGTGTCGGAACTCGCCGCGCACAAGGTGATCGCGATGGTCGAGCCCTTGCCGTACCGGCGCGATGAAACCGGAAGACTCATCCTGCAAAAGGACGTCGTGTCACTCGCCCGTGCCGTCACCGTGGCTTCCGGTCTTGGTGCCACCTCGGCCTACACCTGGCTCAAACTGCCCGCGCCGGAGGACAATGCGGTGTTGGACGCGTCGACGTTGCCGATGGTCGTCCTGGGCGGTGTCCCGTCGAGCGATCCCGCCGCGGACCTCGCGTCCTGGGGCCGGACGCTGCGTCACGACGCCGTCCGCGGCCTGGTCGTCGGCCGGACTTTGCTGTATCCGCCGGACGGCGATGTCGGCACGGCTGTGGAAGCGGCGGCGAAGATACTGGAGGCTGCGAAATGAGCAAGCTGCACCGTCCTTTGGGTACGCTCTCCGATGGAGACGATCCCGTCCGGCTGAGCCCGGATTCAGCGGGCTGGAACTACACCGGCTTGCGAGTCCTCCAGCTGGCACCGGGCTCATCGCGAGTGATACACACCGGCCAGTTCGAAGCTTTCGTGCTGCCGCTGGCCGGTTCGTGCACGGTCCATGTCGACGGGCTCGTCTTCGAATTGCGTGGCCGCGACTCGGTGTTCACCCGCGTCACCGACTTCGCCTATGTACCGCGTGACGCCGAGGTCGAGCTGTCCACTGTGGATGGAATCGAAGTCGCCTTGCCGATGGCCCGCTGCACGCGGCGGCTGGAACCCCGCTACGGCCCGGCAGAGAACGTGCCCGTCGAGGTCCGCGGTGCCGGTCAGGCGACCAGGCAGGTGACGAACTTCGGCACTCCGGGCGTATGGGATCACGCGGACAAGCTCAACGCGTGCGAGCTGATCACCCCGGACGGCAACTGGTCTTCGTATCCGCCCCACAAGCACGACGAAGTGAGTGATTGCGAGGTCGTCAACGAAGAGGTCTACTACTTCCGTATCGCCGGACGCGACGGGACGACGCCGTCACGCGAAGGCTTCGGTCTACATCGGACGTACACATCGGACGGCGATCTCGACGAAGATGTCGCCGTGCGTGACGGCGATGTTTTCCTTGTCCCACACGGATATCACGGCCCGTGCGTGGCCGCACCCGGTTACGCGATGTACTACCTGAACGTTCTCGCCGGGCCCGCCGACGAACGCTCGATGGCGTTCTGCGACGATCCCGCGCACAGCTGGATCCGCGACACCTGGAACGATCTGCCTACCGACGAGCGTTGCCCGGTCACGAGCGCGGAGGGACGAGTATGGAACTGACAACGGCACAGGCCCTGGTCCGCTGGCTCCTCGCTCAGCGCTCGGAAACGCTCGACGGCCGGGAAGTTCCTTTGTTCCCAGTCGTTTTCGCCATCTTCGGCCACGGCAACGTCCTGGGCATGGGCACCGCGCTGGAGGAACACCGCGACGAGCTTGGGGTCTGGCGCGGCCACACCGAACAAGGCATGGCGCTCGCCGCCGTCGGGTACGCGAAGGCCACGCACCGGCGTCAGGTCGGCGTGGTCACGTCGTCGATCGGCCCCGGCGCGCTGAACATGGTCACCGCTGCCGGCGTCGCCCACGCCAACCGCCTGCCGGTGCTGCTCCTGCCCGGCGACACCTTCACCAGCCGCGCGCCGGACCCGGTGCTCCAACAGGTCGAACACTTCAACGACCCCACCGCGACGGTGAACGACGCCTTCCGCTCGGTGAGCCGCTATTTCGACCGCATCACCCGGCCGGAACAGCTGATCGCCACCCTGCCGCAAGTAGCGCGGGTGCTCACCGACCCGGCCGACTGCGGCCCGGTGACACTCGCCCTGCCGCAGGACGTCCAGGTCGAGACCTACGACTTCCCCGACGCCCTGTTCGAGCCGGTGACCCACCGTTTGCTGCGCTCCCGTCCGGACCGTCGCTCGCTGACCGTGGCGGCAGCCACCCTGCGCGCCTCGAAGCGCCCGCTGCTTGTGCTCGGCGGCGGCGTCCGCTACTCGGGCGCCGGTAAGTCGGCCCTGGATTTCGCCGAACGCCACGGCATCCCCGTCACCGAAACCACGGCGGGCCGCACCCTGGTCCCGCACGACCACGCCCTGCACGCAGGTCCGCTCGGCGTCACGGGCTCGACGTCGGCCAACGTCCTGGCAACCGATGCGGACGTCGTTCTGGCCGTCGGAACAAGGCTTCAGGACTTCACCACGGCGTCGTGGACCGTCTTCTCGTCCGACGTCCGGCTGATCATGCTGAACGCAGCACGGTTCGACGCCGTAAAGCATGGCGCTCTCGCCGTCGTGGCCGACGCAGACGCCGGTCTCACCGAACTCGCGGCGCAGCTCGAAAGCTGGCGCGTCGACGCCGATTGGACCTCCCGCGCCGCCACCGAACGGGCGCGCTGGGACTCGCACATCGATTCCCTCCGCGCTGCTACCGAAGTACCGACCTACGCGCAGGTCGTGGGCGTGGTCAACGACCTGTCCGAGCCGCGCGACTACGTGATGACCGCGTCCGGCGGCATGCCCGGCGAACTGATCGGCGGCTGGAAAAGCAAAGGGCCCTCCGCTGTGCCTTCGATGGATGTCGAGTACGGCTTCTCCTGCATGGGCTACGAACTGGCCGGCGCGTGGGGCGCGGCCATGGCACACACCGAAGGCCTGGTCACGACCATGCTCGGCGACGGCTCGTACCTGATGCTCAACTCGGAACTGTTCTCGGCGGCGTTCGCCGGGCACCCGTTCGTCGCAGTCGTCTGCGACAACCGGGGCTACGCCGTCATCGCCCGTCTCCAGCAGGGCCAAGGCGGCAAACCGTTCAACAACTTTTACGACGACTGCCGCACCGGACACGCCCAGCCGCCCCACGTCGACTTCGCCGCCCACGCCGAATCCCTCGGTTGCCTGGCCTTCCGCGCCACCAGCCTCGACGACGTCCGCGACGCCTACGCCAAAGCCCGCGCAGCCGCGCAGCACGAGCGTCGACCGGCTGTAGTAGTCGTCAGCACCCAACCGGACTCATGGACCGAAGCAGGCGCCTGGTGGGAAGTGGGCGTCGCCGAGCACGCCTCAGGCCGCGCCGAGTACGACCGCTTGAAGCCGACGCAGGTGCGCTACTTGAGGCCCTAGTCGGCGCAAGTGCCTGAGGGCACGTCACCACCAGATCAGAGCTGGTCCCACTTGCTGCGGAGCGCCTTGGCGAAATGCGGGTTGTCCTGCTCGGCTGCCTCCAGCATGGTCGCCAGGCGCGATACCTCCAACGAGTGAACCCCGGCGCCCCTCGCGGCCCGCAAGACCTCCGACATGGCATCCGACCGCGAAAACTCACGTTTCACCAGGTCATACAGCTCGCCGGGCGAGCCCGCGGCCAGGGCAGCCGCGATCGATACCAGCGTCGATTCGGGCATCGCGACTCCTTTCACAGGTTGCCAGGTTGGTCGCTCCGCCCGGATCAGGTGTTGCCGGTCGGGCCTGGGCTTTATCGGAATGTGACCGCGAGGGTCGGTACAGTAAGTTGCCGGGCGGTCCAGCTGAGTAGCCACGCGAGGGGAATACGGTGTTTTCGTTAGAGCTGTCGGCCGTCGACGTCGTGGTGGAGCGGCTGGACCTGCCGCGACACTGGCAGCCGTTCGACGTCCCTCATATCGGTGCGACCATCGACGAACGCAAACGGCACGTCGAACGCGTCTGGGAAAAACTCCGGTCCGCCGGCATCGCCGGCCCAGACCGCCTCGACGCCGAAACCGAACAAGCCATGCACGCCTGGACCCGCCCCGACCTTCTGGTAGTGGTGCGCGCGGACCAGGTCGTCGGCCAACGCCTCGTCCTCTACCGCGCCGCCGCCGCGAACGGCGTCGGCGTCCTGTCCGAACTGATTGGCGACCAGATCGAGTTCGACGTCATGAAAGCGGACAGGCTCATCGGCGAAATCGTCGCCCAGCTCCCGCCTCTGGCCCCCGTCCCCCTGCGCGACGTCTCCATCACCACCGGCGCCCCCGCCCTCCACGACAACCCCGACAGCCCGCTGGCCTTCCGCGAGCCACCCACCGACATGCGCGCGATGCGCGCCTTCGCCTCCTGGCCGGTCGAACGCTTCGGCAGCTTCGAACTCTCCATCCGCGACCGAGGCGGCCGCCTCGCCTCCGCCGGCATCGCCCAGTTCGTCGACACCGAAGGCGGCCGCTACGTGGTGTTCACCACTCCGTTGTCCAACGGTCAAAAGCGCGTGAGCTTCGTACCGTCGGACGGCTCCCACATCCGCCGCTGGCTGCACGAACAGATCGCCGTCGCCCAGGAGGACCGTTCATGACGGAACCCCTGACACAGCTGGCGAGTCTTACTATGGTGACCATGCGACCACACACGGTTGAGGGGTGAGAGATGGGTTTCGACGAGAAGTCGCTGGCAGAACAAGCAGGCGCACCGCCAGCCGCAGGCGATGCCACCGCCAAGTTCCTTGGCGGCCTCTTCGAGGCAGACGTTACGGATGAGACACAGGTCAAGGCATTCAACCAGGGCGCCCATGATCTTAAAGCTCTCGCCGGTGATGGCGGCTTCGCCATCAACGAAGCAGGCATGACGGAGTACATCAAGCTTTGTAATATGTTCGAGGATGGATTCAATTCAATGGTTTCCTCCGTGTATCTTCTCACAGAGCGAGCGAAGCTGGGATCTAGCCCTTACGCCTATCAGGTAGCCAGCTACAACGTCACCGTCGCCAACGGTGACAAGAACTCATTGATTCCAAATCTGGAGCTCATGAGAGACGGATACAGGCAACTCAAAGCGGCATTCGAAATTGCTCGCGCAAATTACAGCGAGACTGAAGCAGAACACGACAAGGTCTTCAGAAAGATCAATACCGAATGAAGGCAATGAACTCACTACTCCGCAATCGCAGCTTGCTGGCAGTCTTGACCATCGTCACGTTGTCTGCGATCTCCAGTTGCACCGACAGCAACGGCGGCGTGGCCTCTCCTGTCACCTCAGCTTCAACGAACACGAGAACCACTTCTGGCAATGCGGCCGTCAATCCATTCGGGGACATCAAAGCCTGTTCCGTTCTCAACAATGCACTGGCAGGTCAAGATTTCACCCCAGCCGTCCGAGACTCCGCTGGAGGCGACAACGGCTGTAAATCTACCAAAGCGCAGTACGGTGCCCTGAGTCTCGCCTTGCAACCCGATCTCGGGATCAACGATCTGAATGCCGACAAGAGCAAGCAGTTCCCCGGTGACGTCAACAAACGAAATGCCATTCAAGTGCGAGAGGGACTAGGCACAACAGGTAGTTGTGCGATTGCGATCGAAGTCACCCAAAAATCTCGGGCATTGCTGTCGGCATCACTGTCCGGAACAACTGACGAGGCTTGCACCTTCGTCTACAGCGTCGCCGAGAAGGTTGAGCCACAGCTACCTAAGGGGAACTGAGCCATGGTCGACGATCACCGGGATTACGAAGCAGCGGTCTACAGCCGGGTCGAGCAAGCCGCGAAGCCCGGAGACTCTCCCGACGACTGGACGCCACAGTCTCAGCGGATGGCGGAAGATTTCGCCGGCGCCTACTCCATCGCGGAGGAGCAAAGGCTTAAACAGGGTCAAGAAATGCGCGGCGACGCACCTGGACCAAATGCCGAGTATCTCGCCAACACCCACCAAGCTCTGTTCGACATGGTGAACGTCGATCTGGACGTGAGCAGTATCGACGCCCGCGGTCAGGCGATAAACGACATAGGAGAATGGCTTAAAAGCGTGCGTGCGCAGGCCGAAACAGCCGCCGCGGCAGAGGGTGCCAGCTGGCAAGGCCCAGCAGCGGAGCAGGCCCATGGTTTCGTGAACAGCACGGCGGCATGGGCTGATAACGCGGGCCAAGCAACTTGGCTAGCCGCAAACCGGTACTCCCAGCAAGCAGCTGCTGCAGACCACGCCAAGAACGCGATGCCGGCACCGACCAACTTTGACCAGGCCGCAGAGATGGACAAAGCTCGGCAGCAAATGCAGAGTGGCACCCCCGCCGGTCTCGTCGGCGGGTTGCTGGCGCAGCAGGAGATCGCCCAAAAGCAGGCTCAGGCGCAGCAGGCTCATGAAGAAGCAGCGCGGGTCATGCACGGGTTGGACACGACGTACTACGCGACTGCCAGCACACAGCCTTCGTTCGCGCCGCCTCCCGAGCTGGGCGCCAGCCATGGAGGCGACGAGAGCACCAAGGTCTCGGGGTTCACTCCTCCGCCATCAGGACCAGGTGGAACAGGGTCGTTCCCCGGCGGAGGCGCTGTAGGTGGACCCGGCGGAGGGCCCGTGGGTGGTCCGAGCAGCTTCGCTCAGCCCGGGCTGAGCGGACCGGGCTCAACCTCGGGGGCAGGCCAGTATCCGGGGCAGTTCGCGGGCAGTAACCCTGGCGGAGGGTCCGGAAGCGTACCCCGTCCGGGTGGTTTGCCCGGGACGTCGATTGCGAGCGCGCTTGGCGGCGCAGTGGGTGGCAGGCCGGGTGGCGGTGGAGACATCACTCGTAGCCCGAGTGGACGTGGCGGGGCGCCACGGACGAACTTCGCCGGTGGGCGAGTTTCCGGTGGCGGGCTCGTGCCCAAGGAAGGCGCGGCTGGCGGCAGGCTCGGCGAGGCAGGCAAAGGCAGCGGAGCCGGCAACGTCGGGCCGAAGGAAGGCGCGGTCGGCAGGGGTGGGGCTGCGGCTTCCGGGAAGGCCGGAGCCGCTGGGGCCCATGGTGCTGGGGCGGGCGGCGGCAAGGGCAAGCAGGAGGACGACGCCGAGCACAAGCGGAAGTACGGCGAGACCGAGGATCACTTCGACGTGACGCTCTCCGAGGGACCGGACGGCGAGAAGGTCGTGCCGCCGGTGATCGGGGAAAAATAGGGGACGGTCCTGATGCGGCCTGTTCGCCGCATCAGGACCTGAAAGCTATCCCGAAGCCTTAACACCGCACCAGGTCACGATTCCGGCGTCGTCATAGGCGTGGAAGGTGAGGCTGACGGTTTTGCCGTCCACGCTGGTTCCTTGCAGCATCACCTGGTAGCCGTCGCCGGTCGCATCCTTGGATATCTGGGCGGGATCCCAGAAGATCCGGGTTGGGGTCCCCACCGGAGGCAGTCCGCCGCCCAGATAGGGCGCCTTCTGGAGAAGGTCTTCGCGAGCGCCGTTGGCTTTTCCGTCCGCACAAACGGAAGACATGATCGCCTCAACGTTGTAGTAGTTCAGGTTGGACTGCACGCCGAGCCCAAAACTCTGAACCCTGGGTGAGCCGCTGCTGGCACTACTGCTGGTTCGAGTAGGCGAGGTAACAGGCGCAGACTTCGATGTCGGTGGTACCGGCGCAGCGCTGGATTCCCGCGAGGCAAGGGGAGATGCCACCACAGGCTCTTTGTCGCCGGAAAAACCGATGGCGATGCCTATAGCCGCGCTGGCCAGTGCCAGAACCGCAATCATGGCTCCGGCAATGATTGCTGTCCGCTTGTTGTTCGGGGGTTCTCCGGACGGCTTGCCTCCGGATTGCCCCGGAAACCCAGGACCGAAAGGTGGGCCGTAGGGACCAGCGCCCCCTTGTTGTTGCCATCCAGGTTGATGGGAATCTGAACCTTGTGGCCCAGAGGGCGAACTAGTCATACCGCTCCTCAAATCGCAAGATCTACTGACTGAATAGTAGATCTTGATGTGAGAACACGACTCAGCTAGGTCAAAGATCGACCTTTAGTGGCAGCACCCTGAACGTGCAGATCTCACATTCGGGCAGTTCGCCGGTGGCCACCAAGTCCGGGCCGAGCCACGCACCGCAAATCGCCACATAGATACGAACACCCTCGAACCACTTAAAGCGCTGGCCGCCTTCGTACATCTCCGGAATGTGACTCACGTAGGGATTCACAAAATCCTATGCCGACATAAAAGTGGTCATGTCGAGTGTCTCAGCCTGGACCGGCTCGCATGACCAAGACGACCTAGTCCCTGAGGAGTTGGCGGACTTCGTGGACGGCGGTGCGGCCGGCGCGGTTGGCACCGACGGTGCTGGCGGAGGGGCCGTAGCCGACGAGGTGGAGACGGGGTTCGGCGACGACTCGGGTGCCGTCCATTTTGATGCCGCCGCCGGGTTCTCGGATGTGCAGCGGGGCGAGGTGGTCGATGGCGGCACGGAACCCGGTGGCCCACAGGATGACGTCGACGGGGGTTTCGGTGCCGTCGAGCCAGGTGACACCGGTGGGAGTGATGCGGTCGAACATCGGGTGGCGGTCCAGGACGCCGGAGGCTTGAGCCGCGAGGATTTCGGGGGTCAGGGCCAGGTCGGTGACGCTGACGACGCTGGCGGGGGGTTTGCCGTCGCGGACGGCGCGTTCTACTTTCGCGACGGCTTCGCGGCCCCAGTCTTCGGAGAACGGGCCTTCGCGGAAGACCGGCGGGCGCCGGGTGGTCCAGGTGGTGGCGCGGGCGACCGGGGCGATCTCCATCAGGAGTTGGACGGCGGACGTGCCGCCACCGACTACCAGGACCCGCTTGCCGCGGAATGGGGCGACGCCGGTGTAGTCGGCGGTGTGTAGTTGGTGGCCGGTAAAGGTTTCCTGTCCGGGGTAGTGCGGCCAGAACGGCCTGTCCCAGGTGCCGGTCGCGCTGATGACGGCTTTGGCGGCCCAGGTTTCGGTCGCGCTGGCCACCAGCAGGCGGTTGTCGGGGCCGCGGCTTACCGAGAGGACGTCGACCGGGCGCCTGATCGGCAGGTCGTAGGTCTGTTCGAAACGGTCGAAGTACTCCGAAACGACTTCGGACGCGGGGCGGGTGCGGTCCGGGGTACCCAGGGCCATACCGGGCAGGTCGTAAAGGCCGTGGACCTTGTCGAGCACGAGGGACGGCCAGCGGTACTGCCAGGCGCCACCGGCGCGTTTGCCGTGGTCGAGCATGACGAAGCCCGATCCGTTCGCCAGTCCGGCCCGGCGCAGATGGTAGCCCGCCGAGAGCCCAGCTTGGCCGGACCCGATCACGACTACGTCGGTTTCGTGGTCTGCGCTCGTCACCTTCGGTTCAACAACATGAGCGCGGCGGTATTTCGTCCGAGCAACGCGCCGTTGATCACAGCGGTTACTTCCGGCGCAGCGCTCGCAGTATCGCGACGATGACGAGCACACCGGCGGCTCCGGCGATGACCGGGGCCAATCGCTTGACCACCGACTTGCCCGCGTAGTCGAAGAGGTCGATGGCTTCGGCCTCAGGAGCGGGTTTGACGCTCTCCAGATGGGGCCTGCCGGTGTTCTCCGTCGACGCCGGGGCGACGACAGCGGGTTCCGGCGGAGGCTCGGGTTCCACCGACGAGCCGAGCTTGCTGGACAGGCACTCGACGAAGGCGTCGAGGATCTTGCCGCCGACTTCGGAGATCAGGCCGCGGCCGAACTGCGCGGGCTTGCCGGTGATCGCAAGATCGGTCACCACAGTGCCGTTGGTCGACTCGCCGTCGGCTGTCAGGGTGAGGGTGACTGTCGCGGCCGCGGTGCCCGAGCCTCGCGAATCCTTGCCCGATGCCTTGATAACGACCTTTTTGGCGCTTTCGTCCTTCTCCAGGAACTCGCCGTTCCCCTTGTAGAGCAGGGAAATCGGCCCCATCTTGACCTTCACCGTGCCGCTGAAGGCGTCGCCTTCCACTTTCGTGAGCGTGGCGCCCGGCATGCACGGCGCGACCCGCTCGGGGTCGATGACGGCCTTCCAGACCTCATCGAGTGGCGCCGGGACGGTGAACTGGTGGTCAAGTTTCACGAGGCCGATCTCCCTTTCTGGCTTTCCGCTCGCAGACCCGGCCCGTCAGGAAGCCGCCGCGGCGGCGACGGCCCTGCCGGTGAGTACCCGCGCGAGCTGCTGGCGGTATTCGACGTCGGCGTTGCCGTCCGCGGTGGGCGAGGTGCCCTCCGCGGCGTGCTGGGCAGCCGCGCGAACGGCTTCCGTGCCGGCCGCGCCGCCCACCAGCGCCTGCTCGACGCCGATGGCCCGGACCGGAACCGAACCCATGTTGGTCAGCGCGACCCTGGCCTCGGCGATCGTGGTGCCCTCGGTGCGGATCGCGACGGCGACGGCGACCATCGACCAGGCTTGCGCGACCCGGTTGAACTTCTCGTAGTGAGTCTGCCAGCCCGTGTGCTTCGGCACTCGTACTTCGACCAGGATTTCGTCCGGCTCCAGCGAAGTCGTGAAGAAGTCCTGGAAGAAGTCCGCCGCGGCCACTGTGCGACGCCCACTGCTGCCCGCGATCACCAGCTCGCAGCCCAGCGCGAGCACCGGGGCAAGCAGGTCACCCGCCGGGTCGGCATGGGCGATGGAGCCGCCGAACGTGCCACGGTGGCGGACCTGCGGGTCGGCCACCGTGTCCGTGGCCTTCTTCAGCAACGACGCGTGCTCCGCGACGAGGTGATCCCGCTGGACGTCGTGATGCGTGGTCATCGCGCCGATCACCAGCGCGTCACCGTCTTCACGGATGCCGCGCAGCTCGCTGATCTTGCCGAGATCGATCAACGTCGTCGGAGCGGCCAGCCGCATCCGCAGCACCGGCAGCAGACTTTGCCCGCCTGCCAGCACCTTGGCGTCTTCGCCGGCCTCGGCCAGCGCTCGCACCGCTTCGTCCACTGTGGATGGTGCGGTGTAGTCGAAGGCTACGGGGATCACTTCGCACCTCCAGAGGCGTCGATCGAGCCGAGACCGCCGCCGGCCTCGGAACCCACATCACCGGCAGCGGCGGTGCCGTGCTGGATCGCGTGCCAGACCCGCATCGGGCTTAGCGGCATCTCGATGTCGTTGACACCGAAGTGACGCACCGCGTCGATCACGGAGTTGACCACGGCCGGGGTCGAAGCGATCGTGCCGGCCTCGCCGACACCCTTGACTCCCAACGAGTTCGTCGTCGACGGGGTTTCCGTCCGGTCGGTGACGAACTTGGGCAGGTCCATCGCCGACGGCAGCAGGTAGTCGGCGAACGTGCCTGTCTGCAGCGTTCCGCTTTCGTCGAACACCGCCTCCTCGTACAGCGCCTGCGCGATGCCTTGCGCAAGACCACCGTGCACCTGGCCCTCGACGATGAGCGGGTTGACCACCGAGCCGACGTCGTCGACGCAGACGTACGAGCGGATGGTGACCCTGCCTGTCTCGGTGTCCACCTCGGTGGCACACAGGTGCGTGCCGTGCGGGAACGAGAAGTTCTCCGGGTCGAAGGTGGCGTCCGAATCCAGTGAGGGCTCGACGCCGTCGGGCAGGTCGTGTGCGGCGAACACCGCGAACGCGATCTCGCCGATGCCGGTGGACTTGCCGGTGCCCTTGACGGTGAACTTGCCACCTTCGAACTCCAGGTCGTCCTCCGAGCACTCCATCATGTGCGCGGCGATCACCCGAGCCTTGGCGACCACCTTCTCGACCGCCTTGACCACCGCGATACCGCCCACGACAAGGGATCGCGAGCCGTAGGTGTCCATCCCCTTATGGGAAGACTGGGTGTCTCCGTGGAGCACTTCGACGTCCTCGAAGGCGACGCCGAGGTGGTCGGCCACGATCTGGCTCCACGCGGTCTCGTGTCCCTGCCCGTGCGCGGAAGCGCCGGTGAGCACTTCGACCTTCCCGGTGGGGAGTACCCGAATTCCCGCGTGCTCCCAGCCACCGGCGGCGTAGTCGAGTGAACCCAGCACCCGTGACGGCGCGAGCCCGCACATTTCGGTGAACGTCGAGATACCGATGCCGAGCTGCACCGGATCGTTGCTCTCACGGCGTTGCGCCTGCTCGCGGCGCAGCCCGTCGTAGTCGAAGAGCTGCTTGGCCTTTGCCGTCGCGGCTTCGTAGTTGCCCGAGTCGTAGGTCAGCCCGCACACCGTGGTGAACGGGAACTCTTCGTGCTTGATCCAGTTCTTTTCGCGCAACTCCAACGGTTCCATGCCGAGCTCGACGGCGAGTTCGTCCATGATCCGCTCGATCGCGAACGTGGCCTCCGGCCGCCCGGCGCCGCGATAGGCGTCGGTGAGCGTGGTGTTGGTGAACACGTTGGTGCAGGCGAAGTGGTATGCCGGGAACTTGTAAATCGCATTGAACATGAACGCGCCGAGAATCGGCACACCCGGTCCGACCAGGCCGAGGTACGCGCCCATGTCGGCCAGCAGTTCGACCTTCAGCCCGGTAACCGTGCCGTCCCGGTTCGCGGTGATCGTGATGTCCTGGATCTGGTCACGTCCGTGATGCGCGGCGACCATCGTCTCCGACCGCGATTCGTTCCACTTCATCGGTTTTCCGAGCTTCTGCGCCACGATCAGGCACATCATCTCCTCGGGCAGCACGGCGATCTTGCCGCCGAACCCACCGCCGACGTCGGGCGCGATGACCCGCAGCTTGTGCTCGGGAATGCCGAGGGTGAGCGCGGCCATCGTCTTCAGGATGTGCGGCACCTGGGTGGACGACCACATGGTGAGCTGGGCGGCCGTGGGGTCCACGACACAGGCCCGCGGTTCCATGAACGCCGGCACGAGCCGCTGCTGGCGGAACCGGCGCTTCACGGTGACTTCCGCGCCGGCGATCGCCTCTTCAACGCTTGAACCCGTACCCGCCTCGGCGGAATCGAACACCCAGAAGGCGCTGCGGTTGGTGCCGAGTTCCTCATGGACAAGCGGGGCGCCTTCGGCGATGGCGGCCTCCAGACCAAGCACCACGGGAAGGTCTTCGTACTCGACGTCGATGAACTCCAGCGCGTCATGCGCTTCGGCGGACGTGCGGGCCACCACGACGGCGACGCCTTCGCCCGCGAAGTTCACCTGATCGGAGGCGAGGACCGGCCGCCGCGGGGACTTCATGTCCGGCGTGATCGGCCAAGCACAGGGCATGCCGATCGCGCTTTCGGGGTCGAGGTCCTTACCGGTGAAGACGGCGACAACCCCGGGCGCGTCCTTGGCGGCCGAGGTGTCGACGCTGACGATCTTCGCGTGGGCGAACGGGCTGCGCAGCACGGCGAGATGCAGCATGCCGGGCAGGGTCATGTTGTCGGTCCAGCGGGTGCGCCCGGTGATCAGGCGGGCGTCTTCCTTGCGGAGCCTGGCCTTGCCGATTTCCGGCTCGATGACGGCGGTCATTACTCGCCACCCCCACCGGCGTGCGATGCGGCGCCTTCGGCCAGTCTCTCGGCATCGGGCCCGGCGCCGGGTCGCATCTGGTGCGCCGCGTCGCGGACGGCCTTGACGATGTTCTGGTAGCCGGTGCAGCGGCAGAGGTTCCCCTCGAGGCCTTCCCGCACCGCCTGCTCGTCGGGATCGGGATTGTCACCGAGCAGGTCGATGGATTGCATGATCATGCCGGGCGTGCAGAATCCGCACTGCAACGCGTGGTTGTCGTGGAAGGCTTTCTGCACGGGATGGAGTTCTCCGTCGCGCGCGAGCCCTTCGATGGTGGTGACTTCACACCCGTCGGCCTGGACCGCGAGCACTGAACAGGACTTCACGCTTCGCCCATCGAGATGGACCGTGCACGCGCCGCAGTTACTGGTGTCGCAGCCGACTACGGTGCCTACTTTTCCGAGCTTTTCTCGCAAATGGTGCACGAGTAACGTACGCGGCTCGACTTCATCGCTGTAACTGGTTCCGTCCACGCTGACGGTGATGCGCATGAGGTCTCCAGTGGTGGGAGCTGTGGTGATCGGTCTCACAGCCGAGCGTGCTACTTCTTTGTCCCCCGGACAACCCCCGGCAGCGTGACTATGCGGCTTGACCTCGCAGATGCTGCACGAACGGTCCGTTCGTGCAGCATCTGCGGACATCGGACGATCATTATGTAGCGGATCGAGAAAAGCTCCGACTACTCCAACCGCCCTAGGGATCTCCCGTGAACCAGCGACCAAATGGACGATGAGTGGGTACCGGACAACCCGGTCCCCGAACTCAGCCGTGAATACGCCCGCTGAGCGCCGCGAGCCGAGAGCCACCGCCGCCCCATCGCAGCGAAATGATCTCCGCCGCGATCGAAACGGCGGTTTCTTCCGGCGTGCGCGCGCCGAGGTCGAGTCCGATCGGGGAAGACAGTTTTTCAAGTTCGTGCTCGGTCAGCCCGGCGTCACGCAGCCGTGAAAACCTGTCATGGTGGGTCTTACGGGAACCCATCGCGCCGACATAGCCGACATCGAGGCGCAACGCGACTTCGAGCAGGGGCACGTCGAACTTCGGGTCGTGGGTGAGCACGGCGATGGCCGTACGGCGGTTCACGCGACCCGCATCGGCCTCGGCCCTGAGATATCGGTGCGGCCAGTCGACGACGACCTCATGTGCCTCCGGGAACCGGCTTGCGGTGGCGAACACCGGCCTGGCGTCGCACACGGTGACCTGATAGCCGAGGTATGCCCCCATTTTCGCCATCGCAGTGGCGAAATCGATCGCGCCGAACACCAGCATCCGCGGCGGCGGCTCGAAGGAGTTGACGAACACTGTCATACCCTCGCCGCGCCGCTGTCCGTCCGGGCCGTAGTGCAACACGCCGGTGCGACCGGTGGCGAGCAGGCCGCGGGCGTCGTCGGCGACGGCGTCGTTCATCCGCGACGAGCCGAGCGTGCCGGAGGTCCGTTCGGGCCACACGATCAGGTGTCGTCCGAGCAGTCCCTCGTCAACGTGCTCGACGACGGTGACCACGGCGACCGGCTGTCCGTTCTGGACCGCCTCGAAAACCTCACCCAACTCCGGCAGGGACTCGTTGTCGACCGGTTCGACGTAGATGTCGATGATGCCGCCGCAGGTCAGGCCCACGGCGAACGCGTCGTCGTCGGTGATGCCGTAGCGCTGCAGCACCGGCACGCGATCGGCCACGACCTGCTGGGCGAGCTCGTATACCGCGCCTTCGACACAGCCGCCGGACACGCTGCCGGTGACAGTGCCGTCTTCGCCCACGAGCATCGCTGCCCCGGGATCCCTGGGCGCGGAGGAGAAAGTGGCCACGACAGTGCCCAATCCCACTGTTTCGCCGGCGGACCAGCGGCGGTACAACTCGTCCAGTACGTCACGCATTGCGGATCTCCACGAGCAGTCGTTCCAAGGTGGCCAAGCTGTGCCCGGCCAGCAACCGATCGATATGCGGGAGAGCGGCCGCGATGCCGGACTGCACCGGAGCGTAGCCGTCCCTGCCCGCGTGCGGGTTCACCCACAGTACGGCGTGGGCCAGGCGGCGCGTCCTCGCGAGCTGTTCGCCGAGCAAGCCGGGGTCGCCGCGCTCCCAGCCGTCGGAGAATACCGTCACCACCGCCTGCCGGGCCAAACCTCGCTGGCCCCACCGGTCAAGGAAGACCCGCAACGTCTCGCCGAGCCGCGTGCCGCCGGAGAAATCGGCAACCGAGGCGCCGGCGGCGAGCATCGCGCGCTCGGGGTCACGCTGACGCAACTGGCGGGACACTCGCGTCAGCCGGGTACCGAGCGTGAACACCTCGACGCTGCTCGGCGCGCGCCGGACGACGACGTGCGCGAACCGCAGCAGCGCATCCGCATACGGACTCATCGACCCGGAGACGTCGATCAGCAGCACCAGCCGACGTGGTCGCCGCGCGCGGTTGCGGTACGCCAAGCGCACCGGTTCCCCGCCGCCTGCCAGCATCCCGCGCAGGGTGCGGGGCGGATCGAGCTTCCCCCGCTTCGCCGCGTGCTGCCGCAGAGACCGGCGGACCGGCAGCTCCGGGCGCAGCACGGCGAGCAGTTCGCGGAGATGCTCGCGCTCGGCCTTCGTCAGCTCGCCGAGGTCCCGGTGGCGCAGCACTTCGGTGTCGCTCGCCGCGGCTTTCAGCTGGTCGGGCTCGTTGTCGGAAGTGCCGCTCCCCGGCGGTTGCGCGGCCGTCAGTGCGGCGATTCTGGCTTGTTTCGGCTGCTGGATTCGCGAGCTCCCCCGCCGTGCCGGTTCGGCGTCGAACCATCGCGCGAAGGCCTCCTCGTACTTCGGGAGGTCGTCGGGATCGGCGCACAACGTCAGTCTTCCGGCCCAGTACACCTGGATCTGGTCCCCGATGTCGAGCTCCTCGACAGCCGCGAGGTACGCCTGCACGCGATGGGCATCGCACGGCAAACCGGCCTCGCGCAACGCCGTGGCGAAGCCGACGAGTCCGGGGAGGGGGTCAGTGGTCACGTAAACAGTGTGCGCCTGCTACGGCGTTTGGGGATTGTCGCGGCATGCGACGGTACGACGGACCGCGCGATCTCCGGGCGATGCGGGGCCTGACGCGGCGGATTTGGTCGTCGAAGAGCCAGGCCCATATCGGTCACCTGGCCTGGCAGCGGTCCAAGACACGGGTCTGACGCCGGCCTCCCCGACCGACGCCAGACCGCGCTCTTCGCAGCGACCGGACCGGGTAGGGGGTCGGGCGCGAAGAATTCGAGAAAGGTTTCTCTCGTTTCCGTGAAACAAGAATGACTCACATTCCCCTGCCCTGCAACGCATTTAAGCGCTCGGCGCGTCTGACCCAGCGTGGCTCTCGTGAGTGTTTCGCGGTGTTCTAACCCCGCGAAACACTCACGAGCCACGCTGGGTCAGGAGAGGAGGGCGTCCAGTTTCGCGCGGACTCGCTCGAGGTCCTCGCTGTACTTCAGTACCGTCCCGAGCGTCCTGGCGGCCGACGCGGCGTCCAGCTCGTCGCGGCCGAGGGTCAGCAGCGCATTGGCCCAGTCGAGCGATTCGGCGACGCCCGGTGCCTTGAGCAGTTCCATCTGACGAAGCCGATGCACCGCGCTCGCGACCTGGTTCGCGAGCCGCTCGCCCAGCAAGGGCATCCGACGGCGCAGGATCGCGACTTCGTGCGCGAGGTCGGGGTGTTCGAGCCAGTGGTAGAGGCACCGGCGCTTGAGCGCGTCGTGCACCTCGCGGGTCCGGTTGGACGTCAGCACGACCAGCGGCGGCTGCGCGGCCCGCACCTCGCCCAGCTCGGGGATCGTCACGGCATTCTCGTCGAGCAGCTGCAGGAGGAACGCTTCGAACTCGTCGTCGGCGCGGTCGATCTCGTCGATCAGCAGCACGCAGGGCGCCTCTGTCAACGCGCGCAGCAACGGCCTGGCGAGCAGGAACCGTTCGGTGTAGAGCGACTGCTCAGCGGCCTCGACGTCCAGCTGTCCGTCTCCGGCGGCTTCGAGAGCGCGCAGGTGCAGCAGCTGGCGTGGGAAGTCCCACTCGTACAGCGCCTGCGCCGCGTCGATGCCTTCGTGACACTGCAGGCGGATCAGCGGCAGCTTCAGTGACTGCGAAAGCGCCAGCGCCAGCGCGGTTTTCCCGGTGCCCGGTTCGCCCTCGCAGAACAACGGCCGCTGCATCCGCATGGCCAGGAAAGCGGCCGTCGCGACGCCGTCATCGGCGAGGTATCCGACGCTGTCGAGAGTCTTCGCCAGCTCCGCCGGCGAACTGATCGCTTGAGTCACGTCATTGAGCCTAGATCACCTGGCGCGTCGACATCGCGGCCGCTGCCCAGGTCGCCGCACTCGACGAGACGGAGATCTTCCCTGGTGGCGAGCCAATCGCGGGCGCCGCGATCTCCTCCCGCGCTCTCCCCGATCTCGGCCCACCAGCGCCGTCCGAGCAGCACCGGGTGGCCTGGTTCACAGTCATAACTCGCCCGCGCGACGACGTCCGGTGAAGCCAGTTCGCACAGCCGCGAAAGGACCTCCGGCCCCACCCACGGCAGGTCCACCAGGTGCACGAGCACCGCGTCGACGTCCAACTCGCGGACGGCGTCCAGCCCGGTCCGCAGCGACGCGCCCATCCCCGAAGCCCAGTCCTCGGCGTACACGGCTATCGACGGGTCCGGCAGCAGCGCGCGGGCGTCTTCGGCCCGCGCGCCCAGCACCACCCGCACCGGCGCGCAGCCGCCGTCCGACAGCGTCCGTAGTGCGCGCAGCACCATCGGCTCCCCGTCGACGTCGACGAGTGCCTTCGGCCGCCCGAACCTCCGCCCGGCGCCCGCCGCGAGCAGCAGCCCCGCGACCTCAGCCACGGCTCGCCCTGGCGGGCGGCGCAAGTGCCAGATCCGCTTCGATCCGTGCCGCGGTGGCCAGCAGCGGTGGTACGAGTTCGTTTCGCACCGATTCCGCCGTCGTGCGGCTGGCGTGCGTCGACAGGTTGACCGCGGCGATCACCATGCCCTTGCGGTCGCGGATCGGCGCGGCCACCGAACGCAGGCCTTCTTCGAGTTCCTGGTCGACCATCGCCCAGCCCTGCCGCGTGACCTGCGCAAGCTCCGCGCGCACAGCGTCCGGCGAGGTCAGCGTGTGCGGCGTGAGCCTGTCCAGCCGCGCGGAGGCGAGGTACCCGGTCAGCTCGTCGTCCGGCAGCCCGGCGAGCAGCACGTGCCCCATCGACGTGGCGTGCGCGGGGAACCTGGTCCCGACGTTGATCGTCACGGTCATGATCCGGGAAACCGCAACGCGGGCGACGTAGACGATGTCGGTGCCTTCGAGGACCGACACCGAACTCGACTCGCGGACCTCCGAAGACAGGTGTTCCAGATGCGGCTGCGCGACTTCCGGCAGTGAGAAGCTGGACAGGTACGAGTAGCCGAGTTCGAGCACCCGCGCGGTGAGCGAGAAGTACTTGCCGTCCGAGCGGACGTAACCGAGGTCCGCCAGCGTCAGCAGGAACCGCCGCGCGGCCGCCCGGGTCAACCCCGTCGACCGCGCCACGTCGCTCAGCGTCAGCTCGGGCGCGTCGGTGTGGAACGCCTTGATCACGGCCAGTCCCCGCTCCAAGGACTGGACATGATGCGCGCCGCGCTCGGCCACTTCGTCGGTCATTCTGACTAATCTACTGCCGCAGCGTCTCCGTTGAGGGTGGCGGTGGGCGACGGGTGGGCCTATCTGGCGACCGGGGCTGGGCCGACGGTTCACCCAGCTCGGCCAGTACACGCTGCGCGATCGCTGTGGCGGCGTTGGCGGCGGGCACCCCTGCGTAGACGCCGGTGTGCAGGAGCACCTCGGCGATCTCCTGCGCGGTGAGTCCATTGTGGATGGCCACGCGGACGTGCATCGCCAGCTCGTCGTGGCAGTGCAGCGCGGTGAGCGCGGTGAGGGTGACAATGCTGCGGGTGCGCCGGTCCAGCCCGTCGCGGGTCCACGCCGAGCCCCACGCCGCCCGGGTGATGTAGTCCTGGAACGGCTGGGAAAAATCGGTGGTCCTCTCGATCGCGCGATCGACGTGCTCGTCGCCCAGCACCTCGCGCCGCACCTTCATGCCCGCTTCGTAAAGTTCGTCGCTCATGTCGCCTTCAAGTGCTCAAGTATCAGTTGGGTAAAGCGAGTTGGCTGCTCGACGTTGCCGAGATGGGCCGCGCCTTCGACGATCTCCAGGCGCGCGCCGGGAATCGCCTCGGCAATGCGCTGCCCGTGGTCGGGCGGGGTCGCCCGGTCTTCTGCCCCGGAGATCACCAGTGTCGGCGCGGAGATCTTCGGCAGGTCTCCGGTGAGGTCCATGTGCTCGATCGCACCGCAGCACGCGGCATAGCCCACGTCGGAGGTGTCGGTGACCATCTGCCGGAAGTGCCCGACCTGTTCCGGAAACATCTGGTGGTACATCGGCGTGAACCAGCGCGAGACGACACCCGCCGCGATCGACCCCGTGCCGTTGGCCCGCACCGCGCTGGCGCGATCGGACCAGTTCTTCGGCGGTCCGAGCTTCGCCGAGGTGCAGCAGAGCACCAGTGACGCGATCCTCTCCGGCGCGTTCGCGGCCGCCCACATACCGGTCATCCCACCCAGTGAAAGCCCGACGACGTGCGCTCGCCGGACGTCGAGCGTGTCGAGTAGTCCGATCAGGTCCTCGCCGATGTCCGCGATCGAGTAGGGCGCCTCCGGGACCGGGGAGTCGCCGTGGCCTCGGTGGTCGTACCGCACCACCCGGAACCCGTTCTGCACCAATGGTTCCACCTGGAGCTCCCACATCCGCAGGTCGCTGCCGAGCGAGCCGCTGAAGACAACGACCTCGCGTTCTTCCGGACCCTCCGCGACATGGTTGACGCTCATTTATTCTCCCGGTGCGCTGCCAAAGCGCGCTCGACGAACACGCCCGCGCTGCCCAGATATCCCGCCGGATCCAGTAGCTCTTCGACAGCGGCGCGGTCAAGATGCTTGCCCACCAACGGATCCGCCGCCAGCAGCTCGGCCAAGTCGCCTCCGCCTGAGAGGGACCGCTTGCAGCACTCCGTCACGGCGTCGTGCGCGGCCAGCCTTCCGGTGCGCGAAACCAGCGCGCCCGCCACGCGTTCAGCGAGGAGCACGCCGCCGGTGCGGTCCAGGTTTTCCCGCATCCGGTCCGGGTCGACGTGCAGTCGTTCGAGGCTGAGCCTCAACCAGTGCACGGCGGATCCCGTGCTGCGCAACAGTTCCGAGAACGGCCGCCACTCCGCATGCCAAGCACCGGCGGCACGCTGGTGCTCCTGTTCCATCGAGCCGAGCAGCCCCGCCACCAGACCTGGCGCCTGCCGGGCACCTGCCAGCGCGGACACCGCGGCGACCGGATTCCGCTTGTGCGGCATGGTCGACGAGCCACCGCTCCCGGCCGGGCCCTGTTCGAAAACCTCGCCGACCTCGGTCTGCGCGAGCAACACGATTGTGCGGGCGACCCCCGCGACCACGCCGGAAACCGCGCCAAGCGCACCCGCGATATCGGCGATCCGACTCCGCTCGGTGTGCCACGGCAGCGCGGGTTCCGCGAGACCAAGGCGTTCACAGAACGCGAAAAGCACAGCTGGTCCGTGCTCCCCGAGCGAAGCGAGCGTGCCGACCGCCCCGCCCAGCTGCGCGGCGGGTGACAGTGCCCGCAATCGGACGGCGGCCGAGTCGAGCCCGGACAACCACCCGGCCGCGGTGAAGCCGAACGTCACCGGCAGCGCCTGCTGCAGCAACGTCCGTCCTACTTGGAGCGTGGAGACGTGTTCCTCGGCCAGCGCCGCGGCCGCGTCAGCGCACGCGTCGACATCGCCGATCATCGCCTCCAATGCCCGATGCGCCACCAGCATGGCCGCGGTGTCCATGACGTCCTGGCTGGTCGCTCCGAAGTGGACATACCCGGCGGCGTCGCCATGCACCTTCGCCGTCAGCGCGCGGACCAGCGCGGCAGCCGGATTTCCGACCGCGGTCGCCTGTTGCCCCAGCTCCGTGACGTCGTAATAGCCGACATCGCAAGCCTCGGCGATGGCGTTGGCGTGGGCGCGCTGGATCAGCCCGACATCGGCTTGGGCACCGGCCAGCGCTGCCTCGACGTCGAGCATCGCCCGAAGCCAAGCCGCGTCACTGACCTCGGCTCGGACCGGCCCGGCTACCAGCACACCATCGAATAGCTCAGACATCAAAGAACCTCAGATTTCAAAGAACACTGTCTCGTCTTCGCCCTGCAGGCGCACGTCGAACCGGTAGCCCCCACCCGACTTGACCGCGATCAAGGTGCGCCGCCGCTCCTCGGGCACCGATGCCAGCACCGGATCCGAAGGGTCGTCGGCGAAGTAGATCCTGGTCACCACCCGGTGCAGCAAACCTCGCGCGAACACCGAGACGTCGATATGCGGCGCCTGACCCGGCAACGCCCCGGGCAGAACCGTGCGGATCGAGTACGAACCGTCCGCGTCGGTCGGGCAGCGGCCGAAGCCGCGGAAGCCGGTCACCGCGCCGCGCGGGTCGTCGGGGTGGTCGAAGCGGCCGTTGGCGTCGGCCTGCCAGGTCTCGATCAACGCGTCGGGCACGATCGCGCCGGCGCCGTCGAACACGGTGCCCCAGATCAGGATCTCCCCGGCGGTGCCCTCGGGCACCACGTCCGGACCGTCTTCCCACGGCAGCCCGATGGAGAGGTAGGGCCCGACAGTCTGCGAAGGCGTGCTCATGCGTCGTCCTCCTCCTCTTCTTCGAACACCGAAGCGTCCCGGCCGCGCAGCACGATGTCGAACTCGAAACCCAGCGCCCATTCCGGCTGCGTGCGGCTGAAGTCGAACTTCGAGATCATCCGCTGGCGGGCCTTCTCGTCGGGTACCGAGTTGAACACCGGGTCCTGACTGAACAGCGGGTCGTCGGGGAAGTACATCTGGGTGACCAGCCGCTGCGTGAACGCGCTGCCGAACACCGAGAAGTGGATGTGCGCCGGGCGCCAGGCGTTGTGATGGTTCTTCCACGGGTACGCGCCGGGCTTGATGGTGGTGAACTCGTAGCGGCCTTCGTCGTCGGTCAGCGTGCGGCCGACGCCGTCGAAGTTCGGGTCGACCGGCGAGGGCCAGCGGTCCAGGTTGTGCCGGTAGCGCCCGCCCGCGTTCGCCTGCCAGATTTCGACGAGCGAGTTCCGCACCGGGCGTCCGTTGCCGTCGAGGAGCCGTCCGCCGACGATGATCCGCTGCCCCTGCGGCTCACCGGCGTGCTGCCGGGTCAGGTCGTTGTCGAGCTCGCCGAGACGGCCGGGGCCGAGCACCGGGCCGGTGATCTCGGTGAGCTTCTGCGGCAGCAGGACCAGCGGCTGCTGGGGATGGCGCAACGCCGTCGAGCCGTAACCCGGCGAGTCGAGCGGCGGCTGGGTGCCTTCCGGGTCTCGGAGGTACTGGGGGAGTTTGAGTTCGGTGGGGATACCCATCACTGACAGTCTCCTAACTCTGCACTACAACGGCCAGCCCCTGACCGACCCCGATACAGATCGCGGCGAGGCCCCAGCCTCCGCCGCGGCGGCGCAGCTCGTGGACGAGCGAGCCGAGAATGCGTCCACCCGAAGCGCCGAGCGGATGTCCGATGGCGATCGCGCCGCCGTTGACGTTCACGATCTCCGGGTCGAGTTTGGGCCATTCTGCCAGGCACGCAAGCGATTGCGCGGCGAAGGCCTCGTTGAGTTCGACGGCGGCGAGGTCTTCCCAGCCGATACCGGCACGCTCCAGCGCGATCTCCGCGGCCTTCACCGGGCCGATGCCGAAGACGTCCGGATCGACCCCGGCCGCGCCGCGACCCGCGATCCGGGCCAGCGGCGTCTTGCCGAGCCTGTCGGCCGTGGCCTGGTCGCCGAGCAGCACCGCCGATGCGCCGTCGTTGAGGGGCGAGGAGTTCCCGGCCGTGATCGTCCCTTGTGGACGGAACGCGGGCTTGAGCTTGGCGAGCTTCTCCTGGCTCGAATCGGGCCGGATGCCTTCGTCCCGCGACAGCTCGACGCCTTCGACCGCGACCACGTGATCGTCGTAGAAACCGTTGTCCCAGGCCTTGGCCGCGTTGCGGTGGCTGCGCGCGGCGAACTCGTCCTGCGCGTCCCGCCCGATGCCGTACTTCTCGGCGAGCTG
Source organism: Actinomycetota bacterium (assembly GCA_032230695.1). Lineage (GTDB taxonomy): Bacteria > Actinomycetota > Actinomycetes > Mycobacteriales > Pseudonocardiaceae > Amycolatopsis. Next base: position 43,887 of record JAVXWP010000056.1, read on the forward strand.
TTCGGTGGACTCCCCCAGCGAGATCGTCCACTGCCCGGGCATCTTCGGGTTGACCATGCGCCAGCCGAGCGTGCTGGAGTGCAGGGTCTGCGGCGCGGTCGGAAACGCCTTTTCCGGCTTGAGCAGGATGAAAGGTGCACGGCTCATCGATTCGACGCCGCCCGCGACGACCATCGACGTGTCGCCGACCGCGATCGAGCGGCTGGCCTGCATCACCGCGTCGAGCCCGGAACCACAGAGCCGGTTGACCGTGCTGCCGGGCACCGACGTCGGCCAGCCCGCCAGCAGCGACGCCATCCTGGCCACGTTGCGGTTGTCCTCACCGGCGCCGTTGGCGTCACCGAGGATCACCTCGTCCACTTCGGACGGATCCAGGCCGTTGCGCTCGCCGAGTGCCCGCAGGACGCCGCCGGCGAGGTCGTCCGGCCGCACACCGGACAGCGCGCCGCCGTAGCGTCCGAACGGCGTGCGGATGGCGTCGAGGACGAAAACTTCGGAGGTCATTCGCTCGCCTTCTTCAACTTGCGGAGGATCTGCAGTTCGGTTTCGGTCGGTTCGGGGGTGGCCGACAGGTTCTCGGCGACCTTGAGTTTCCACCCGGTCGCCGCGTAAACCTGCGCCAATTGCACACCCGGGTGCAGTTCGGTCAACGTGAGCTCGCTGGTTTCGGGGTCGGGGCGCATCAGGCCGAGGTCGGTGACGACGAGCGTCGGGCCCGCACCGCGCAGGCCCAGGCGCTCACGATCGCCCTTGCCGGCGCCGTGGCCGAACGACGTCACGAAGTCGACCTTGTCGACGAACGCGCGGCTGCTCTGGCGCAGCACGACGAACACCTCTCGGCAGGACGCGGCGATCTCGGGCGCTCCACCGGCGCCGGGCAGGCGCACCTTCGGGTCGGCGTAGTCCGCGCCGATCACGGTGGTGTTGATGTTGCCGAACTTGTCGAGTTGCGCGGCGCTGAGGAAACCGACGTCGATCCGGCCGGGCTGCAACCAGTAGTTGAACACCTCGGGCACGCTGACGACGGCGTCCGCGGTCTCGGCCAGTTCGCCGTCCCCAATGGACAGTGGCAGCCGCGAAGGCTTGGCGCCAAGGCAACCTGACTCGTAGATCAGTGTCAGGTCCGGTGCGTGCGTGCGCCGCGCGAGGTTCGCCGCGGTGCTCGGCAGGCCGATCCCGACGAAACAGGACATCCCGTCGCGCAGCGCCCTGGAGGCGGCCACGCTCATCATCTCGTCCGAGGTGTAGTTCACGCCTTCACCCCGACGATCCCGGTGAGCCATTTCCCGAATTCGTCACGGTCTTTGCCGATTGCGTCCCAAGCCTGGTAGGCGTCGTTGTCCCGCTCGTAGTAACCCGCCGCATAGGACGGCCTGGCACCGAACGGCACTTCCGCGACAGCGGTGACGGCCCAGTTCGGCAGGACGACTGCGCCCGGCTTCGGTTCGAGCTCGTCGACGATCTCCTCGACCGTGACGAGCGAACGCTTGGCGGCCAACACAGCTTCCTTCTGCACACCGGCGATACCCCAGAGCTGGACGTTTCCCGCGCGGTCCGCACGCTGTGCGTGCACGATCGTTACATCCGGGTTCAGCGCGGGCACGGCTGTCAGCTGCTCGCCGGTGAACGGGCAGGTGATCGGCTTGATCGTGTCCGTCTGCTTCGCGAGGTCGGTGCCGGTGTACCCGCGCAGCACCGCGAACGGCAGGCCCGAAGCGCCGGCGACATACCTGTTCGCCATGCCCGCGTGGCTGTGTTCCTCGATCTCCAGCGGCACCGGCCAGGAATGCTGGACGGCGTCGCGAAAGCGGTGCAGCGAGCCGACGCCGGGGTTGCCGCCCCAGGAGAAGATGAGTTTTCGCGCGCAGCCGGCGCCGATCATCTGGTCGTAGACGATGTCCGGCGTCATCCGCACCAGGGTCAGATCCTTGCGGCGCTGGCGGATGATTTCGTGCCCGGCGGCGACCGGGATCAGATGTGTGAATCCCTCCAGTGCGACGACGTCGCCGTCGTGGACCAGTTCCGCGATCCCGTCCGCCAGCGACAGCACCTTCGCCATCAATACCCCTTTACCCATGCAGTATCTCTCAAGAAAGTTCGCATCTCGCACACAAGTTCTACATGTGAACATATCACTTGCTGGGTGAACCGTGAAGGCCACATTAGGGTGGCCATGTGCACTCATCGACGAGAATCGTGGTCACCAGGGAAATCCCGGACGCGGCCTTGAAGGTACTGCGGGACGCGGGCGAAGTCTGGATGTCGGACGCGGACCGCCCGCTGAGCCCCCAGGAACTCCGCGAGGCCGTCGCGGGCGCGTCGGCCGTGGTCTGCATGCTGCACGACCGGATCGACGGCGCGGTCGCCGACGCCGCCGGCCCGTCGCTGAAGGTCGTCGCCAACGTGGCCGTCGGCTACGACAACATCGACGTCCCCGCGCTGGCCGAGCACGGCGTCGTCGTCACCAACACTCCAGGCGTACTCACCGACGCCACCGCCGACCTCACTTTCGCCCTGCTGCTCGCCGTGACGCGACGCATCGGCGAGGGCGAAAGGCTGCTGCGGGCTGGCACTCCCTGGTCATTCCACCTAGGGTTCCTCCTCGGCGCCGGGCTGCAGGGCAAGACCCTGGGGATCGTCGGGCTCGGTCAGATCGGCCAAGCCGTCGCACGCCGCGCGCTCGGGTTCGGCCTTCGGATCGTCTACACCGGACGGTCACGGGTTGCCGAGGACATCGAGACGTCGCTCGGCGCACGGTACCTGCCCACGAACGAGCTACTGGAAAACGCCGACTTCGTCTCGCTGCACTGCCCGCTCACGCCGGAAACCCATCACCTCATCAACGCCCAAACGCTGCGCACGATGAAGCCGGGCGCGTACCTGGTGAACACCACCAGGGGCCCGGTCGTCGACGAAGCCGCGCTGGCCGAGGCGCTGGCGGCGGGTCGGATCGCCGGTGCCGCACTGGATGTCTTCGAAAAGGAACCGGAGGTCGAGCCTGCCTTGCTGACCATGGAAAACGTCGTCGTGACCCCTCATCTGGGTTCCGCGACCGTCGAGACCAGGACCGAAATGGCCCTACTCGCCGCGCGCAATGTCGTATCGGTGCTCGCCGGGAACGGCCCGCTCAACGAGGTGCGCCCGTGACGCGCGTGGTGATCGCCCCCGACAAGTTCAAGGGCAGCGTGACCGCGGTCGAAGCCGCCGAAGCCATCGCGCTCGGCGTACGGGACGCCTTGCCCGACGCCGAGATCGAGACCTGCCCGGTCGCCGACGGCGGTGAGGGCACGCTGGACGTCCTGTATGCCGCTGGCGCCCATGCGGTCGACGTCCGCGTCCGCGGCCCGCTCGACACCCAGGTCGACGCCAGGTACGCGGTACTCCACGGCACGGCCTACATCGAATCGGCGCGGGCCTGCGGTATCGAGTTCGTCCAGCCTTCTCCCAGCGTGTCGCTGCGGGCGAGCACCTGGGGAGTCGGCGAGCTGATGGCGCACGCGCTCGACGGCGGCGCGAAACGACTCGTGCTGACTGTCGGCGGCACGGCAAGCACCGACGGTGGCGCGGGCATGCTGATGGCGCTCGGCGCCACGATCCTGGACGGCTCGGGGGCGCCGATCGGACTCGGCGGTGGGCCGCTGCGTGAGGTGGCGGAGGTCGACCTCTCGGCGGTGACCGCGCGGTTGGCGGGCGTGACCGTCGGCGTCGCGACAGACGTGACGAACCCGCTTCTCGGGGAGAAAGGCGCGGCGGCGGTATTCGGGCCGCAAAAGGGCGCCCGCGCCGAAGAGGTCGCCGAACTAGAGGATGCGCTGACGGCGTGGTCGGACGCACTGCGGGTAGCGGGCGCGCCGGACGTCTCGGAGGTACCCGGCGCCGGGGCGGGCGGCGGGATCGCCGGAGCCGCCATCGCCGGACTCGGTGCCACCCTGGAATCCGGCTTCGACCTGGTCGTCGAACTCACCGGGGTGGACAACGCCCTCGACCGCGCCGACCTGGTGATCACCGGCGAAGGCTCGCTCGACGCGCAGAGCCTCGACGGCAAGGCCCCGGCGGGCATCGCCAAGCGCGCGAGTGCCCGCGGCATACCGCTGCTCGCTATCGCCGGCCGGATCCAGCTGGACGAAGCGCAGCTCGCAGGACTCGGGGTCGTCGGCAGCCGCGCATTGATCGAGCACGCGCCTTCGCTGGCGCACGCCCAGGAACACGCCGCGGAACTACTGCGTGAGCAGGCCGCCGACCTCGTCCGTTCCTGGGCCGAAACCCGCTGACCGAGACCGAGCCCTGGGAAAGGTGTCGACACTTCCCCAGGGCTCGGTGTGGGTTCTGTCAGTTCGTCTCGGACTTCTGGATGACAGCGAAGTTCAGCTGTCCCTCCGCGTCAGGCTGGACGTCGAGGATCTTGTCATCGAGGATCTCCGCGGCCTGCGGCTCGATGAACACCTTGGCGCCGCCGGTCGAGCCGACCACCTGATCGCCCTCCTCGGGCGCGGGCGCGACGGACACCGCGAGCTGCGCGCCGTCGTCGACTGCTGCTTGCAAGGCGAAACGGAGCCCTCCGGCTTCCTGCTGGCCCTCCTGCGTGGTGAGGGCGCTGATCGCCTCGGCTGCGGCTTCGGTCATGGCGAGCATATTCTGCCTTTCCTGAGTCGTAGTTCCTTCAAAGATGACTACCGTCGTGTGGTTTCTTCGGATGCGACCGGTTCCACGTCCGGAGTCGGATCGTCGATCGATTCATCGATCGCGTCGGCGGGGTTATCGCGATCGGCCGCTCTCGCGCCACGCCCGAGCTTCGTCGAAGCCCTCGGTGGCGCTCAGGATCTCCGGCTCGGCTGCGTCGCCGTCGCTCACACGGACCTCCTCGATTGGGGGCTCACCTCTCCGACCTACCCGGGGACCGCGACGCTGAAACACGCGCACGTCAAGCGCCTGCCTTGCCACTGTGCAACCGTTCCGTTAGCTTCAAGACAACGGTTGAGCACACAGCCGAACCGGAAACGGGCGTCACCGCACGCCACGCCGGGGCTGTCGCATCCCTGTTTGTGGTCTGCAGGAACCCAAGGTGATCCCCGCTTCTCGCGTATGTGCGACGCCGAAAGAAGCACCCATGACCAACACCGAATTCCCCCTTCGCAGAACGACCAGCCAGATCCCCATGCAGAGCGGACACCCGCAAATCGTGCAGCCGGACCCCGCAGACCTGGCCATTACCCTCGACAAGACCGAAGCCGGAATCCCTGTCCTCCAGGTCGCCGGCGAGGTGGACATGCGTACCGCACCCGCCCTGCGCCTCCGCGTCGACGAGGCGATCGCGTCCGGGAACTCTCTGGTGCTGGACCTGACGAACGTCGACTTCCTCGCGTCGGCGGGCCTGTCGATACTGGTCGAGCTCGCCCGCCGGGCCCCGGAAACCGGCCTGCGGTGGGGCGTCGTCGCCACCGGCCGCGCGGTACTGCGTCCACTAGAGGCCGTCGGGCTGCTCTCGGTAGTCCCGCTGTACGCGGCCGTGTCCGACGCTGTAGCAGCAGTCAACGCTGGTCAGCCCTGATTATTCCGGTTCGGGCCTGTCGCGGGCATCACAGTTTTTCATCAGGTTAAATAGCTTCACAAAACTGTGAATCCGAGTAGCGTGGCGATCATGACCACTGCTGGACTGGTGGCACCCGGGAGGCCGCTGAACGCCCGGGCCCGCACCGCACACCACGAACTGGGCCACCATGCCGCTTGGTACGTGGTTGCGGGAGTGGTCACCACGGGCGTGCAGTCCGTGCTCTTCGTGGTTCTGCAGCCACCGGTCGGATCGCAGTTGGCGAATCTGGTGGCTATCGGGCTGACCACCATCGGCAACACCGAGTTCCATCGCCGGGTCACGTTCGCCGGGCGGCAAAGCGAACCGGGCAAGCGTCACCTCCAGGACTTCTTGACCTTCCTCTTCTACGCCGGATACGGCTCGATCGTCTTGGCATCGCTGGACGCGGTCGTCGGCAACCCGTCGGTGTGGATGGAGACCGTGGTGCTCTTCGCGGCCAGCGGTGTCGGCGGAGTCGCCCGGTTCGTGGTGCTCCGCTGGTGGGTATTCGCCGACCGGCACTAGTGCGTGCCAGGCACGGTATCCGCGCCCACGAATCCCATCGAACAGACCCACCGGACACGCACTAGCCTCGGCTTGTGCCAGAGCAGAACGAGCCCGACTACCGCTTCACGCTCGCCAACGAGCGCACCTTCCTGGCCTGGATCCGGACAGCGCTCGGACTCCTCGCGGGCGGCGTCGCCATCCACCAGCTGCTCCCCGAGACCACGCCGACGCGCACCGCGATAGCAGTGCTCTGTGTCGTGCTCGCCGCGGTACTCGCCGCGAGCGGCTACCCGCGATGGCGACGCGTTCAGGCAGCCATGTCACGTGGCGAACCACTTCCCAAGTCCCCCATGGTCATGGTGCTCACCGCGGGCGTCCTGCTCATCACCGTGCTCGCCGCGGTACTGGTGATCATCGGATGACCGATCGAGGGGCGCAGGCGGAACGCACGGGCCTGGCTTGGCAGCGCACGGCGCTCGCCGCCGCCGCGTGCACACTCCTTCTTCTACACTCGGCTTCCACTCGTGCATGGGGTTTGTCGACTGTTCCCCCGGTCATCGCCGGCTGCACGGCCATCTCCCTGGCGCTCGTGGGCGCCCACCGGGACAGACAGCTCCGGGAAACCGGACGACCGGCCGCGGTGAGCAATTTTCTTTTGGCCGCGATCTCGGCCATGGTGACCGCGACCGCGCTCGCGGCCCTGCTTCTCGACTGAGGCTCCCGATCGGGGACGTGCACAACTCTCCGCACTACTTCGATGTCCGAATCGTAATAAAGTCCCGTCGATTCCAGCGCAGCGGAAGCACTCGAGCGCATCCAGTGACGCATGGTCCGGGAACGTAATCCAAAGCTCACAGAGGGACGAGAACACGACCAGGTGAATTCCGATTAATCGCGGGACAGATCGGTATCGCGGAGGAGCCGACGATTGCTGCTATCGGGGCATCTCTAGTTGAAATCTGGACTGTGGGTTGTTTGCGGCCTACGATTACGCTCAGTCGCAACGACGACAGGTGAAACGAGATCTAATGGAGCACCTGTTGACCGAACGTTACTAAGCGTGGGCCCCCGACGGCGACTGTCGCAGGGTCGCCGGGGAGACGACCATGCGAGTTACGTCCGACACGACGCAGACGCTCAACCTGGTTTCTGTAGCGCCTGTGCGCGGCTACACCCGACCGGAAAATCTGCCTCGACCTGGGGGAAGACTGACTAAAGAAGACCTCGACCCGCTCGTGCGTGAGGCCGGAAACGGCAATCCGGCAGCCGTTCAGGACCTTCTGCACATGATCGGCCCGGTCGTCGTCCGCTACTGCCGCGCCCGGATGGGAGGCCGTGACCTCTCCTATCTCTCCGCGGACGACGTCGCCCAGGAAGTCTGCCTCGCGGTATTAAAGGCACTTCCGGATTATCAGGACCGCGGCGGTTCCTTCCTCTACCTCGTCCACGCGATAGCCGCGAACAAGGTCGCCGACGCCTACCGCTCCGTCTCCCGCGACCGCTCCGAACCGGTACCGGAACTGCCGGAGCGCCCGCTGATCGAAAACGGTCCCGAGAGCCACGCCCTGCACGTCGATCTCGGCGCCCGCCTCGGCAAGATCCTCAGCACCCTGCCCCGCGTCCAGCAGGAGATCCTGGCTCTGCGCATCGCCGTCGGGCTGTCGGCGTCGGAAACCGCCGAAGCCCTCGGCATCTCGGCCGGCAACGTGCGGGTCACCCAGCATCGCGCACTGACGCGGCTTCGCGGAATGGTCAGCCGGGACGACGAGTTCTAGCCCTTCCGGCCCTGCGGGCTGCCCCCTTTTCGAGGCTCGGTCGAACCCGCTCTAAAGTTGTGCTCAAAGCGGTTGAACAAACAGCCGCAGCGCGCCAAGCACCCCATTCCCAAGCACTGCGGGTCTCGCCTGAGGCAACGGTGAGCTTGGCGTTCGCGCGAAGCGAACCGCTGCGTGCTGCGCTCACCGCAGACCCTTCCCAGTTGTCGGTCCCTGCCGGTCGCCGCCGTGCCGGTGTCGTTGTCGCGCGCCATGACAACCACCAACCGAGGGGGCACGCATGCGCGGACAGCATCACGACGACACGCAGCAGCGCGTCGAAGACCTACGCGAGGAACTGGACGGGCTGCGGCGGGCACTGCGCACACGGGCGACCATCGAGCAAGCGATGGGCGTACTCATCGTTTCGCACCGATGCGCGCCTCAGCAGGCCTTCAAGATCCTCGTCGGGCTTTCCCAGCAGCACAACGTCAAGCTCTACCGGCTGGCGCAGCTTCTTGTGCGCCTGGCCGCACACGTGCCGCCGGACCGGCTGGAACTGTTGCTGCTGCGGGCAGTCCGCACGCCGTCGCTCGCCGACAACGACGGCGACGAGCCGATCGACCCCGCGTCGGACAGCGAACTGGTCGACCACGCCCGCGTGCTGGTCGACGCGGCCGACACCGTGGCCGCGCCGGCCGCACTCACCGCCCTCCATGAACTGCTGGTCAGCCGGGGCTGGATCCCGCCGTACGAAGCGCTCGCAAGGTTCACTTCTCCGGACTCATAGACTCCTTGCGAGAACGCGGTTTCGTGTCCAGCGGAGGAGAAGACGATCTTGTCGCAGCGTGCCCAGCGAGTGACCGTGCCCGACGGCGAGTTCGACCTCCCCCTGTGGCTGCCAAGCGCGCCGGCGGGGCCGGGATTGGTGCTGATCCAAGAGATCTACGGCCTGGACGGGTACCTGAAGTCGGTGGCCTCGGAACTGGCATCGCTGGGCTATGTCGTGGCCGTACCGGATCTGTTCTGGCGTGAGGCCCCGAACTGGTCGTCCGGCCACGACGAGCGCGGGCTCGCGGCGTCGATGGACGTCGCGAGCCGGTTCGATCCGAAGCTGGGCCTGTCGGACGTCCTCGCCTCGCTGCGGCACCTTCGCGAGCTGCCGGAGGTCGAGGGCGGCGTCGGCGTGTTCGGGTTCTGCCTCGGCGGATCGCTCGCGTTCGAGGCCGCGGCGAAGGCGGAACCGGACGTCGCGGTGTCGTTCTACGGTTCGTCGGTACCGGACGAGATCGGGCTGCTCCCCGACGTCACCTGCCCGGTCCAGTTCCACTTCGGCGGCCAGGATCCGTACATCCCGCGCGCCCGGATCCAGCTGGTCATCGACGCGGTGGCGGCCAATCCCGGCGCCGAGATCCACATCCAGGAACAGGCGGGGCACGCGTTCCACAACCATGTCTCGCCGATGTTCCACAATGCCGAAGCCGCAGCCGTGGCATGGCGGCTTACGACGGGATTTCTGGCTCGGACCTTGCCGACACCGTCCTAGGTCGACTTCCCGTACCGTTGTGTCATGGCCACTTTGGTGTCGTTCCACGCCCATCCCGACGACGAATGCATCGCATGCGGTGGAGTCATGCGCAAGGCGTTCGAGGAGGGACACCGGGTGATCCTCGTCGTCGCCACACGCGGCGAAAACGGTGAAGTACAGGACGGTTTCCTGGCCGCGGGTGAGAAACTCTGGGAGCGCCGGGTGATCGAGACCCACACAGCCGCGGAAATCCTGGGCGCCCAGCGCGTGGAGTTCCTCGGCTACGTCGACTCCGGGATGATGGGCGAACCCGAAAACGACGTGCCGGGCTCGTTCTGGACGGCGCCGGTGGAGGAAGCCGCCGAGAAGTTGGCGGCGATCCTCCGCGAGGAGAACGCCGACGTGCTGACGACGTATGACGACAACGGCGGTTACGGCCACCCGGACCACATCCAGGTCCACCGCGTCGGCAAGCGTGCCGCCGAAATCGCCGGCACGCCGCGGGTCTACCAGAACACGATGAACCGCGACCACATGCAGCGCGGCATCGACGCGGCGGCGGCCGCGGGCATCGTGCGCGACATCGACATGCCCGACCCGAGCGAGATGCCGAACTTCGGCAAGCCGGAGTCGGTGATCACCGCTGCCGTCGACGTCACGCCGTACCTCGAATACAAGCGCAAGGCGATGCGCGCGCACGCCAGTCAGATCAGCGAGCAGTCGCTCTTCCTCGCCATGGCGGACGACGCGTTCGCGCACGGATTCGGCACCGAGTGGTTCATCCGCGACGGGCAGGGGCCGGGTATCACCGAGACGGATCTGCTAGCGGGGCTTTAGTATCCTGCGCCGCCGCCGTGACATATGTCGCCGTCGACGACCTTGCCGTCCGGGGTGACGGGACACTGCCCGGCGAGATGGATCGTGCGCGCGGTCCGCGCGATGGTGACATGGTGGTAGCCGGGAGTGGCGTGCAATTCTGGCGGGTTGTTCAGGGAGGCCATGTGCAGAGGACTATCGACTGGGTGGACGGGTCAGTCGTCATCATCGACCAATGCGCGTTGCCCGGCGTCTATCGGACACTGCGGCTGGACACGGTCGACGAGCTGATCGATGCGATCGCCCGGCTGGCCGTCCGTGGCGCTCCGGCGCTGGGGGCGGCTGGTGCGCTCGGCGTGGTGCTCGCGGCTCGCGCTGGTGGAGCCGTTTCGGAGGAGGCCGCCCGGGTGGCGAACGCCCGGCCAACCGCGGTCAATCTCGGCTGGGGTGTGCGGCGGGCACTGGCGAAGTTGCCCGAGGGAGTGGGCGCCGTACTGGCCGAGGCGCTCGAGATGCTGGACGAGGACGAACGGACCAACCGCGAAGCTTCGCGGCTCGCGGCCGAGGTCGTGCTGGACCTCTGCGGGCGGCGGCCGCTGCGGTTGCTGACCCACTGCAATGCCGGGCGCCTGGCCACGGTGGGGTGGGGCACCGCACTGGGCGTGGTGTGGCATCTTCAGGCGGGCGGGTACGTGGAATCGGTGCTCGTGGACGAAACCCGGCCTCTCCTGCAGGGCGCCCGCCTGACTGCCTGGGAACTCGCCGAGGCGGGCATCCCGTACCGGGTCCTGCCCGACAACGCCGCTGCCGCCGCGATGTCGAGGGGTCTGGTGGACTGCGTCCTGGTCGGTGCGGACCGGATCGCCGCGAATGGCGATGTGGCGAACAAGATCGGCACTTACGGCTTGGCCATCTCCGCCCGCCACCACGACATCCCCTTCGTCGTGGTGGCCCCACAGTCCACAGTGGACTTTTCAGTTCCCGACGGTGATTCCATCGTCATCGAGGAACGCTCCCCCACTGAAGTCACCCACCTCGCCGGAACCCTGATCGCCCCGCCCGGCGCCGATGCCTTCAACCCGGCCTTCGACGTCACCCCCGCCGCCCTCATCACCGCCACCCTCACCGAATCCGGCCCCCACCCCCGGTTCCCGCGCGCTTAAGTGCGATCTGTGCGCGGGTGAGGGTGATCTGTGTACCGGGGTTGCAGTGTGGAGGGGTTGGGGTGGCTGGGTTTCCACCGTCCCGGCTGGGGAATCCGCCCCGCATCACCTTTTCCACCCAATCGAGGGAAGCTGAGCAGCCCACCTGGAGAACGGTCATGACGGTCCGAAAATGGTCGGTGACGTTTGGTAGCGTCGAACGCATGATCGAAACCCGAAGACCCCAGCTCACCATCCCCGACCTCGCCGACCTGCTCACCCTCGACCCCGACACCCTCGACGAAACCCAAGCCCTGGCCGTCGTCCACGCCCACTCCCAACTCCAAGCCCGCGTCGAAGCCATGCGCCTGCGCGTGGTCAACCGGTACTCCCACCTGCACGGCGACGACCGGAGCGCCCAGGACGAACTCGCCTGCGTCGAACACGTCAGCACCGCCAAAGCGGGCAACGACCTGGTGCTGGCCCACACCCTCGCCACCCGGCTACCGGCAACGTTTGCAGCACTGGGCGCCGGGACCATGAGCTACGACCGCGCCACCCAGATCGCCCGCGCCACCACCGTCCTCACGCCGGGGAAGTCCCTCGAAGTCGACGCCGCGCTGTACCCACTGGCCTGCGAGAAAACACCACGCCAACTCGGGGAATACCTCCGGAAGATCATCGCGAGGGTCGACCCCCGCGGCGCAGCGGACCGCGCGGAGAAACGCAAAGCCGACCGCCGCATCGCCGTCGAACACGACCAGGACGAAATGTCCTGGCTGCACGCCTACCTGTCCTCCGAAGACGCCCTCGCCATCGATGAACGCCTCGACTTGATTGCCCGCTCCATCAAGCGTGAAGGTTCCGAATCGCGCACCATGAACCAGCTCCGGGCGGATGCGATGCGGGATCTGCTGCTGGGGAAGTTCTCCAGCAAAGTCACCACCCACGTCTATGTCGCGTGCAACGCCACCACACTGCTCGGACTCGATGATCTACCCGGCCACCTACGCGGGTATGGGCCGGTCTCGGCGAAAAAAGTCCGCGAGATCGGGTGGCGACTCAAAGCACTGTGGTTCGGAGTTCTGGTGGACGACAAGGGATACGCGCAGCGACTGGCGACCAAGAAGTACAAACTCACAGCCCTGCTAACCGAATTCATCCAGCTCCGGGATAACACCTGCACCTTCCCAGCCTGCATGAAACCCGCACAACTCTCCGACATCGACCACCTCGCCCTACGACCACGGCGGGACGACCGACGAGAGCAACTGCGGGCCGCGATGTCGCTGCCACCACCGAGCCAAACAATCCGGACAATGGACCGTCACCCACGGAGCCGATGGCGACCACATCTGGACCTCCACCACCACCGGCAAGAGCTACCTCAACCGCCGAGAACCACTCGTCCCCATCGTCGCCCCGCAGGCGCCTTTCTGACTCAGGCCACGAGCGAGCGATAAAACTGCAGGTGCCGGACGGCCGCAGCGGGCCAGGTGTACTTGGCAGCCAACGCTCGACCTGCCTCGCGACGAGCATCCGGCTCGGCCAAAGCGGCACGCAGCTCTCTTGCGAACCCCACCGGATCACTGGCGAACCGGGCCACGCTACCGAAGACTTCCTGCAACACCGGAAGATCTCGCGTCACCACAGGGATTCCCGCGGCCAGGGCCTCCATCGCGGCCATGCCGAATCCCTCCTTTGTGGACGGGAAGGCGAACACGCTCGCCGCGGCGAACAACGACGGGAGCTCGTCATGCGCGATCGGGCCCAGAACGACGGGTTCGACCCCCAACTCCGCGGCACGCTTTTCCCACCGGTCACGGTAGTCGCGGTAGTCGAACAGCGTCTCGCCACCGGCGATCACCAGCCGCACATCAGGCGATTCCTCGCGCAGAAGGGCATAGGCCTCCAGAAGGTCCATCGTGCCCTTACGCGGCTCGATCCCGCCGACAGCCAGCACGAACCGGCCGAACGGCCACGTACCTGGTGACGCCGCCGCGAAACGATCCGCGTCGACGCCGTTGGGAATGACCGTCGGATGGATGCCCCACCCGTCGGACACCTCGCCGGCCACCGCCGCGGAAACGCAGATATGGGCGAACGGGCGGACGATGGCGCGTTCGTGACAGGCCGCGAGTTCTGGGGTGGTGAACTGGTCGAGATGATGGATGGTCCGGACGCAGTGGTCCACCGCGTTGGCGCTGATGCAGTCCTGGGCGTGGACGATGTCGAATTCGCCGGGCGTGAACGCGGCACGAAGCACGGCGATGGACCGAAGAATGCGTTCGCCGACGGTCTCATCGCCGATGTCCGGGAACGGGACGACGGCCAGGCGCACCCTGGAGTCGACCGGGCGGAAGAAGCCGGTATCGCCACCGCGTCCCAGTGTCCAGACAGTCACTTCCTGTCCGAGCTCGGCGAGGGCTTCGGCCAGCGCGAGGGTGTGGACCACGCCGCCGCGCGGCTTCGTCGAGTAACTGAGCAGGGCGATCTTCATGCAGTGCCCCGATAGCTCGCTGGTTTCCGTTCGCCGAGGTGGTGCAGAACCCGCCTGGCGTTGGCGATCTCCGCCGCGACATCGAGCTCGGCGACAGCGATGCCCGCTTTAGACCAGGTACGCGCCAGGATCTCGCCACCAGGACCGACCACCTTGGCCTGGCCCAGGAAGCGCATGCCCCCCATCGCACCCGTCTGGTTCGACGACGCGAGGACGACCTGGTTCTCGGCCGCGCGGGCGCAGTCGTAGAGGTCGAACAGCCTCGACTGCCTGTCCTGCGCCATTCGCGGAGCCCGGTTGGTGATACTCGTCGGCCATGCCGACAGGCAGGCCACGATCTCGGCGCCGTCGACGGCCAAGCTGCGGGCCGCCTCGGGGAACGTCTTGTCGTAGTCGATCAGCATGCCGACGCGGCCGGCCGGGGTATCGAACGCGGTGAACTCGTCGCCCGGTGCGTAGGCGACGCTCTCCCCCGGCGGCTGGTGGACCTTGCGGTGCCGCCCCAGGACACCGTCGCCGGTCACGCAGACCGCGGAGTTGTAGCGGTCTTCGCCCTCGGCTTCGCAGTAGCCGACGCACACCACCATCTCCGCGGCCATCGCCGCGATCTTCCGCACGTGCGGGCCGTCGGGATCCAACGCCGGCGGCAATGCCTCCGGGTCCGGATGCCGCAGGTCCGCGATATACCCACCGAGCGCGGCGTCGGGCAGCACCAGCATCGACGCGCCCGACTGCCGGGCGTGGTCGATCAAGGTCGCGATGCGCTGGAGCCCGAAGTCGAGATCACGGCCGAAATGTGCGGCGACCGCGGCGATACGGATCAACGTCATCCCACACCGACGGGATAGGCCTCGGGGCGGCGGTCGCGGAGATGCGCCATGGAGCGGCGGGCGGTCTCCAAGGCTTGGCGCACGTCGAGCTCGGCGATGGCCATCCCCTCGGCGACCCCGGTGTCGGCCAGGATCTCACCACCGGGATCGACGATCTTGGCGCTGGACACGAAATTGAGGTCGCCGAACGTGCCGGACTGGTTGGCCGAGAGCCACACGATCTGGTTCTCCAACGCCCTTGCACGGTCGAACAGGTCGAAGCGCCGCTTCCAGCGGTCCTGCGCCAGATCCGCGCTCGTCTTCGTCCGGCTGCCCGGCCACGCGGACATACACACGACGATCTCCGCGCCGCTCAACGCGAGCGCCCTGGCCGATTCGGGAAAAGCCTTGTCATAACAGATCATCATGCCCAACCGGCCGACCGGCGTGTCAAAGGCCTCGAAAAGCTCGCCGGCGCCGTAACTCGCGCCCTCGTTCAGCGGCTGGTGGACCTTGCGATGATTCCCGAGAATGCCGTCGCCCGTCACACACACCGCGCTGTTGTACAGGACACCGCCACCGTCTTCGCAGTAGCCCGCGGTGACGACCATGTCCCCGGCCAGCGCGGCGAGCCGGGCGATCTCGGGACCGTCGAGGGCGAGCGGCGGCGGTCCTTCGGCACCGCCGTCAAGGTTCGCGAGGTATCCACCGAGACAGGCTTCCGGCAGCGCGAGCAGGCCGACTCCTTCGGTCCTGGCCTCGGCGATCAGTTTCTCGATGCGCGCGAAGTCGCCATCGAGGTCGCGGTCGAACGGCGCCGCGACGGCCGCCATCTTGAGCATGCTCATGAAGTCCCCAATCCCGTCACCCCGGCTTCTATCACCCGGGTCTGCTCTCCGTCAGGCCAGCGCAAGCTCACTCCGTGCCCGCTCACCAGTTCCCCGCATTCGGCGCTGACCGCGGGTCCCGCGTCGAGCGGGTTCCCCACGCTCAGCATGGCGAAGCCGGGAAAACAGGTGAACCAGTCGCCGACGGTGGCACCGCCTGGCCTCGGCACCTTGCCAACATCCAGCACCGCACCGCAGCCGCTCGCTTCGGCCAGCATGCCGAGCGTGCCGGCCAGCCCGGCCATCGAGACGTCTTTGGCCGCCTCCGGCCGCGCGCGGCGCACAGCGGAAAGCATCGCACGGAGCTCCACAGTGGACCGCGTGCTGGTCGAATCCCACTGGCGCCCGGTGTATCCGGGCCGCCAGCCGCCACCGAGGTCCGCGGTCAGCCGTACACGCTGACCAGGCTTTCCACCCCCACCGGGCACCGGATTCGACGTCCGCCCCAGTGCCGTGACAGCCAGGGACGCCGGGACACCGAACTGCGTGTGCCCGCCGAGCACCGGCACGCCGAACGCGGCACTCGCCTGCCGCAGCCCGGCGAGCACGCGGAACGCGAACGACTTGTCGCGCGCGCCGAGCGCGTCGAGCAGGCCGATCGGCTCGGCGCCCATGGCGGCGAGGTCGTTCACATTGACCAGCACCGAGCACCACCCCGCCCATTCCGGGTCGCGCTCGACCATGGACGGGATGATGGCGTCGCAGGCGGCGATCAGATCGCTGCCCGGGACCGGCACGCCGTCGTCACCGACGAACCCCGGCACCCCGGTCAGCCCGTTCAGCAACGAACCGAGGTCGCTCTTGGTCGCCTTCGCCAGCGCCGCTATCCGGCCGATCGGCCAGCGCATCAGCACGTGGTCGGTGTCAGCGACCGTCACCGGCCGGATCGACACCCAGCCGAGCCGGGTGAACATCCGCTCGTTGCGGGCCTGCACGGTCGCCTCGAACCGCAGGACACCGGCTATTTCCGCGTGCGCGCAAGCCGCACGGACCAGTGCCGCGCCGGTGCCCGGCCGGACCCCGCGGCGCACCACGAGCCGGCCACCTGACCACCAGCCCAGGTCTTCGCCGTCGTCGACCGGCCCGAGCCGGACCCCGCCGAGCACGGTCCCGGCGATATCGCGGGCCACCAGCACGATCGTGCGCGGATCGTCGTCACGATCGTCGAGATCGTGCCCGTCGAACAGACCTTGCTGCTCGACGAAGGCCTCTGTCCGCAGTGCCCGATACACTTCCAACGCGGCGACGTCGGCTTGCTCGATGCTGAATTCAGGTTGCCGCGCAAGGGAAACCCGGTCACCGAGAATGGCGAGTACATCTGGGTTCATCTCAGCCCCCTGCCGTGTTCAGCACGGAGCACGCCCCGCACGCGGCGCAGCCCGCTTGCTGGTCCGCGCCGGTCATGCCCGCCGCACGCAGCAGTGCGGCGACCCGCCCGGTGACGTCACGGACCAATGCGGACGACGGCGCGACGGCGCCGTCGCGCCGGGCGAGTGTGCCCAGCATCGGGCGCATCGGCACGACGAACGGGTACACACCTCGGTTGATCAGCCGGCTCGCTCCCGCGACGAGTTCGTCGGCGTCTTCGCCGAGCCCGATGAGCAGGTACGTCGACACGCGGTTGCGGCCGAAGACGCGGACAGCCTCGTCCCACGCCGCTTCGTACTCGGCCATCGGGACTGTCGACTTGCCCGGCATCCATTGCCGGCGCACGTCTTCGTCGAGCGATTCGACGTGGATCCCGACCGAAGTCGCCCCCGCCTCACGCAGGTCGGTGAGCACGGACAGGTCACCGGGCGGCTCGATCTGCACCTGGATCGGCAGTCCGGGAACAGCTTCGAGCACCGCTTTGACGCACCGGACAAGGTGGCGCGCCCCGCGATCGGGCCCCGCAGTGGTGCCCGTGGTCATCACCATCTGCCGGATCCCGTCCAAGCGCACGGCGGCCGCCGCGACTTCGGCGAGTTGCGCCGGTGTCTTGGCCGCGACCGTCGACCCGGCACGCAGTGACTCCTCGATGGTGCAGAAGCGGCACCGCTGGTCCTCGACGTACCGGATGCAGGTCTGCACCACGGTTGTGGCGAGTACGTCCTTGCCGTGCAACAGGGCGATCTTGTTGTACGGCACGCCATCGGCGGTCTTCAGGTCGTAAAATTTCGGCCTGGAAACGGGTTCCACGGAAAGCCCGAGATCGATCGTGCCGTTGAAGATCCGGCCGTCACGGACTGAATACGGGCTTTCCGGGTTGAGCGGCAGCGCCGCGTTGGCACCGTTGACGACCAGGTGACCGTCATCGCTCGGCCCGGCGCCTTTGCTGCGCCTGACAGGTGCGTCCATCCGGACACCCTGCACCGCGATGTCGGACCTGGCGATAAGTGTTTCTTCTTCGATGCCAACGCGCACGGTCTGCCTCCTCGTCTAGAACATGCTCAGAACATGTAGGTGGAGTTGATGATCGCGCCTTTGCGAGCGAAATGAATGAGGGCGTCCTGCACGTCCAGCGGGTGCGTGGGAATGACCCCTTCGATGAGGTCCTCCTCGCGGGCGCCGTGCAGCGAAAGGCCGAAGCGGCAGCAGTACACCTTGCCGCCTTCGCTGATGAACGCCTTGAGCTGGTCGTTGATGTTCAGCTCACCGGGGAAAGCCGCGTTACCCGTGGTCGGGAACCCGCGCGTGGCGAGGCAGTTCAGCGAGCCGGGGCCGTAGAAGTAGATCGCGGCCTCGAAGCCCTTCCGCAACGCCCTGGTCGCCTGCAGGATCGCCACAAAGCTCACCGAGGATTCGTGCGCGATGCCGTGCACCAGGGTGAAGTAGCTCTCCCCATTCTCGGCCTGGTAGTCGGGAAAGACCTTGGTACCGCCGTAAAGACTCGATCCCTGCGGCAGCGAGGGGTGCGGAATCTCGTCCAAGCTGGTCTTCTCGGTGTCGGTCAACTCGGCCATCAGTTGTTCCCTTTCTCCTTATCCGTAGAGCACATCGAACGTGCCCCGGAAAACCAATGCGGAAAGCTCCCCGTCGCTCACTGCGGCAGCGAGGCGCGCTCGCTCGCCTTCGTGATCGCCCCACGGCTCGTCGGAGGCGAAGAGGATCCGGTCGTGCCCGATCCCGCGGCGGGAAATCTCGTCGACGAGCCAGCGCGGCGTGAAGCCGATCGCCCAGGAAAGGTCGGTGTAGACCTGTTTCCCGGCGGCGATCCAGTCGAAGAACCGGCCGCCGACAAGTTTGATGTGCCCGCTCATCCCGCCACCGAAGTGGACCAGGTGGAGCTTGACTTCGTCGGCGTAGGCGTCAACGAGTTTGCCGACCTCGTCGATGTCCGACGCCGCGCCGGGCGAGGTGTGCACGTGGACGACCAAGCCGTACCGCCGGGCGGTCGCGAAGATCTTGTCCAGCTGCGGTTTGCACGCCGGGTCACCCGATTTACCCCCGAGCAGGAAGCTCAGCTTCAATGCCTTGACGCCCGGCTCGCCCGCGAGCGACAACGCCGCATCGGTCAGGGCCGCGTCCTCGGGCCGTGGGGAAACCCAAAGGGCCGCACGGACACGGTCGTCCTTCGCCGCGGCTTCGACGCACAACTCGTTGAAGGAGAAGGCGATCGCCGGATCGGGAACACCGTAGTTCGGGATGACCAGCGCCCGTTCGGTGCCTTCGCGGTCCATGTCGGCGAGCAGTTCACCGATGGTCGCGCGGGAGCCGAGCGCGGGCGCCACCGGCGGGCCGCCGTAGAACGGGTATGCCGGGAGCACGCCGAGATGCCGGTGCGCGTCGAAGATCTTCTCGGCCATCACGCCACCGTCCGCGGGGCGACCCAGTCGTCGTCGCTCGGGTACGTGCTGTACGGCGTTCCGGCGAGCCACCGCACGTCACCGCCGTCGTCGTTGCGGGCGGCCTTGATCTGCCAGGCAAGGTGTTCGGCGTCGGCAGCGACTCCGCAGAACCGGCCGGAACCCCAGGTGTACTGCCAGGGCAGGCCAAGGAAGTACAACCCCTTGCAGCTGGTCACACCACGGCTGTGCGTCGGGTAGCCGCGGCCGTCGAACACCGGGACCTCGATCCAGCGGTGGTCGCGGCCGAACCCGGTGCTCCAGATGACCGTGGAGATCCCGGCGAGGTCGAGCCCGTCCGGCTCGTCCTGTGGCTCCCAGACCGGCACGTAACGCTCTTCTCCCGGCGCGTCGATCCCACGGGAAGCGATGAACGAGTCGATCGAGTCTTTGATGCCTTCGCTGACGGCGTCCGCCGCGTCGAGGTTTTTGCGCAGGTCGGTGTCGAAGCCGAGTTTCGTGCCCCGGATGTCGGTGAGCCGGCCGTAGAGCCGCATGCCGTCACGGGCGAACGCGCGGAGGTCGATGTCGCGGCCGCCGTCCCGGCCGGTGACGTAGTGGTTGGCACGGAAGCGAACCGCGTCGGCGTCGGCGAACTCGTCGATTCCCTTGTTGTAGTAACCCATGTCGTCGAGCCAGGCGACGACGTCCTTGCCGCGGTACCTGCGGGCGACGCGCGGCGCGGAGCCGACGGCGAGGTGGACCTGACGTCCGGCGAGGTGCAGGTCTTCGGCGATCTGGCAGCCGGACTGGCCGGTGCCCACCACGAGCACGTCGCCCGGCGGAATCTGCTCGGGATTGCGGTACTCCGAGGAATGGAGCTGTGTAACGGATTCCGGCAGCCGCTCGGCGATCCGCGGCTTGAGCGGGACCTGGTACGGCCCGGTCGCCAGCACGACCTGATCGGCGGTCAGCTCGCCCTGGGACGTCGAAACCCGGAAAGTGCCGTCACTTTCCTGGCGCAGCCTGGTCGCCTCGACACCCTCCACGAGTGGCACGTCGAACGAACTCACGTACTGCTCGAGATAGCCGACGATTTCGTCGCGCACCATAAACCCGTCAGGATCCTCGCCCTGATAGGGAAAGCCGGGGAGCTGGCACTGCCAGTTGGGCGTCACCAGGCAGAACGAGTCCCACCGCCGCGTCCGCCACTCGTGCCCCACCCGTTCGCGCTCCAGCACGAGATGGTCGACGCCGTCACGCGCCAAACAGGCGCTCATCGACAGCCCCGCTTGGCCACCACCGATGACGACCACCGACCGGTGTCGCCCGTCGAGGTTCTCGTTCATCGTTCGAATCCCTCCACGATCACTTCGGCGCCCGAGTCGCCGTACTTCCCTGCCCTGGTGCGGATTTCCACCAGCTGTGCCGCCGCCTGGGAACAGGGGAATCCGTACTTCTCCTGCACCCGGTCCGAAGCGATGCCCAGTGCCGTAGTGCTGCGTTTGACGAACTCCCCGACCGAGTAAGCCTGGCCCGCGTCGAAGAACTCTTCGACGATCAGGGATGGCGAATAACACCGTTGGGTCGTACCGTCAGGCCAGCTGACCCGGAAATAGGTCTCAGGCACCGCGCCTCCAAGTCACCGGATCACGTCGTTTGCGATGGTCCAAGTGGACTAGGAGTTGATTTCCGTTGTGTTTCATCCGGAACAGCTCAGTGTTACTAGGATCTGGACGCCGTAACGGCTCAGCGGCTCACCGCGTAACACGGATGCCCCGAACAGCAGAAGCCCACGGGTTCCGGTGGGAATCCGTGGGCTTCTGGACCTGCGTTTACGCCCTAGCTAGGGTCTCGGCCCGACCTCGTTGCCGCCGTCGGTGATCGTGATCGCCGTCGCCGGACAGGAGTCCGCGACGTCGAGCAGGATCTCGTGCGGTTCGACCTCGGTGGCGAGGGCCGTGGCGTGTTCGCCGTCAAGCGAGAACCACTCCGGCGCCAGTGCCGCGCACATGCCTGAACCGATACACGCGTGCTGATCGACTTCGACTTGCCAGCTCATCAGTTACCACCTCACCGGCATCGTGCGGGCTCCGCGCACGATCATCTGGCTCTTCCATGTGATGTCGCCTGCCAGTTTGAGTCCCGGCAGCTCGCTCAGCAGGGCTCGCAACGCTTCCTGCAGTTCCAGCCGGGCGAGCGGGGCGCCCAAGCAGTGGTGGACGCCGTGGCCGAACCCGAGATGCGGTGAACTCTCGCGGGTGAAAACCAGCGTTTCGGGGGACGCGAACTGGAGCGCGTCCCGGTTCGCGGCGCCGATTGCGACCAGTACCGGCTCGCCCGCCTTCACCAGCACGCCGCCGACCTCGACGTCCTCCTTGGCGTAGCGGGCGAACCCCGCGCCTGCGCCCAGCGGCACGAACCTGGTCAGCTCCTCGACCGCGGCGGGGATCAGGTCGGGGTTCTCCCGCAGCTCGTTCCAGCGTTCGGGCTGGTCGAGCAGCACGTAGACGAAGTTGGGGATCTGGCTGGCCGTGGTCTCGTGGCCGGCGATCAGGATCCCGACGCACAGGTCGACCAGTTCGAGCTCGGTCAGCCGGTCCCGGACGTCACGCGCCTCGATCAACGCTGTCATCAGGTCGTCGGCGGGAGTGACGCGGTGTGCCTCGATCAAGCCGTGCATGTACGCGCGCAGTTCCTCGCGGCTCGCCTCGAACTCGTCGGCGGTCAGCGAACTGGTCGAAAGCGCCGCGTCACTCCAGGCCCGGAACTTCGACCGGTCGCCGACAGGCACGCCCAGCAGCTCGCAGATGACGGCCACGGGGAGGGGCAGGGCGAAGTCCTCG
This sequence comes from Actinomycetota bacterium, assembly GCA_032230695.1. Taxonomy (GTDB): domain Bacteria; phylum Actinomycetota; class Actinomycetes; order Mycobacteriales; family Pseudonocardiaceae; genus Amycolatopsis. Next base: position 66,009 of record JAVXWP010000056.1, read on the forward strand.
ACGAGGTCGGCGGGCTCGCCGGCGGCGACCATGTCCTTGATCAGCTCGGCGGTGAGGTCGCGGACGCGCGGGCGCAACTGCTCGACGCGGCGCATGGTGAACGCCTTCGCGACCAGTGTGCGCAGCCGGGTGTGGTCCGGCGGGTCCATCCCGAGGATGCCGCTGGTGTTGTTGCCGGGCGTGTGCCGCGGCGCGTCGTGGTCCTTGGCCATCGCGCGGCTGAACCGGCCGTCACCGAGCACCAGCCGCGCGTCGGTGTACCGGGTGGCCAGCCAGGCTGCTTCCCCGTATGGGAGGCGGACACGGATCATGCCCTCACCTTCCCTGGCGGCGGCGTACGCCTCGTTCAGCGCGAGGCCCTCCTCCTCGTTGAACGGGTATGCCAAGGGCTCGGTACGTGTGGTGGTCACTGAATCTCCCCAATTCACGGGTGCGACTAAGGGTTAGTAAGCAACTACCAGGTCGACGTTACGCGTGACATACCCCCGGACGCAGCGGCCTTTCGTTGGAACGTTGCGAAGGAGGGCGAAGACGACAAGAAATAGCCGTCCACTATGGAATTCAGGCAGAGCTGCGGCCGTGCAGCACCAATGCCCAGGCGAGGCAGCCGAACGCGGCGGTGCAGGCAACCGCGCGGACAACGTTCCAGCGGACCCAGGTCGCCTCGAAAGCCGCGCGGACGACCGCGAGGTCGGCGATAGCACCAGGGTCGCCTGCCGCGTCCAGCTGGTTGTTCAGCGGCACGTTGATCCCGCCCGTGACGGCGACAGCCACGATGTACAGGACCGTGGCGGCGACGATCCAGGGCAGCAGTCCTCCCCCAGTCCCGCTGCCGGAAATCCTGAGCACTCCGGCGAGGATCGTGAACACGAGCGCACCGAAAAAACTGATCATGAACCAGGGATTCAGGATCGCCACGTTGATGCGCTGCATCGCGGTGACGAACGTGCGGTCGTCAGCCTGGTGCAGGCCCAGCATCACCGAGCACGAGAAGGCGTAGAAGAGCCCCGCCATCAAGCCCATCGTGATGACGGACGCGATCAGCGTGCTGGTTCGGAACAGGGCCAACATCTCAACCTCCGCAGTTCGGACTGTGCTCCCAGTCAACTACCCAGCGGCGAGACGATCCATGGCCAGGAAGCTCTATCCCATGCGTTTCCGTCTAGAATGGGGCCGGTGGACGCACTTGCGGGACTCTTGGACGGGCCGCGAGCCCGAGGGGCATTCCTGCTCCGCTCGATTCTGACCCCGCCCTGGTCGCTGCGGATCCAGGACGAAGCACCGCTGACGCTCGCGGCGGTGATCCGCGGCGAGGCGTGGGTCGTCCCCGATTCCGGGGACGCCGTACGGCTGGGCCCAGGGGACATCGCGGTCATCCGCGGTCCGGACCCGTACACCGTCGCCGACCACCCGGCGACCCCGCCGCAGATCGTGATCCATCCAGGGCAGCACTGCGCGACGCCGGAGGGCGTGCCGATGGCGCAGGCCATGGATCTCGGCGTCCGTGCCTGGGGCGACAGTCCCGACGGCCCGACGATGCTCGTCACCGGCACCTACCAGTTGGAAGGCGAGGTCAGTCGCCGCTTACTGGAGGCCCTGCCGACGCTTCTGGTCCTGCCGGCGGACGCCTGGGACTGCCCGCTCATTCCGCTGCTCGCCGGTGAGATCGTCAAGGACGACCCGGGACAAGAAGCCGTACTCGACAGGCTGCTCGACCTGTTGCTCATCGCCGTGCTGCGCACCTGGTTCTCCCGGCCCGAGGCCGAAGCCCCCGCCTGGTACCGCGCGCACACCGATCCAGTGGTCGGCCGGGCGTTGCGGATGCTGCACAACAATCCCGCGCACCCGTGGACGGTGGCCGAGTTGGCCTCCGAGGTCGGCGTCTCCCGGGCGGCGCTCGCCCGCCGGTTCGCCGAGCTCGTCGGCGAACCGCCCATGACGTTCCTGACCGGGTGGCGCCTCGCACTTGCCGCAGATCTGCTGCGCGAACCGGATTCCACCGTGGGCTCGGTGGCTCGTCAAGTCGGCTACGGCAGCGCTTTCGCGCTCAGCGCCGCGTTCAAACGCGTACGCGGGATGAGCCCGCAGGAGCACCGCGTCGGCGCGCACTAGACACGCCCTAGAACGGCAGCCAGGCCAGCTGCTTGAGTCCCGCGCTTTCGTTGACCTTCACGCCGGACGACGAGACCGTCCACAGATCGTCGCCGATCACCAGCGACCGGCGCACGTCGGCAGGATGGCCCACCGTGCCGATCGCGGTGAAACCGCTGTCGGATAAGCGAAGCGCCAGGGCGTCGGCCGTTCCGCTCGGCCCTCGCACCGGGACGACCACCAGACCGGTCCGCGGCCAGAAGAGGAATGCGTGCGGATCGGACTCGACTTCCGAATACGCGCCGTCCACCAGATACTGCGCGGCCCGTCGCGGCGCGGCGGCGTCACGGACGTCGAACAGCGAGATCTGCGCACCGGAGGTTCTGCCTCGCTCGTCGGCTTCCTGTCCGACGCCGATCAGCGTGCCGTCACCGGCATTGTGCAGGTATGCGGAGTAACCGGTGATCTTCAGTTCGCCCACGGCACGTGGTTTCGCCGGATCGGAAAGGTCCACTGTGTACAGTGGATCCGTTTGGCGGAAGGTCACCACATAGCCGAGGGGGCCGAAGAAGCGGACGGCGTAGATCCGTTCGGTCCTGCCGAGCCCGCCGAGCCTGCCGACCTGCGTCAGCTCGTTTCCCTTACGCGTCAGCACGGTCACCGCGCTTTCGGTGGCCATGGTCGTCGCGACACGAAGGTGCCCGGCGTGTTCCGAGAGCGAATACTGGTTCAGCAGCGAGCCCTCGACCGTGCCGGAGGCGACATGACGCGGCGGACCGGCGCCCGAGATGTCGAACTGGTGGATGTCGGTCGTCTGCTGAGCCGGTCCGGGGTCGACCCGGCGGCCGGGCGAGCCCATCATCAGCTGGTGGTCGTCGGCGATATAGAGGCTCGATCCCGTGCCGTACACCGTGTTTCCGTCCGCGGCTATCGACACGGGATCGCCCGTGCCGAGCGCTCCGCTCATCTCGATGGTGAGCACGGTGAGCATCGACGTCCCGCTGTACACGGCGGGATGACTTATCCGCGCGCAGTCGACGAGCCGTCCTTCCTGGTGTGTGCCACCGTTGTCCAGCCGGTATCGGGGGAGCCAGTCGTCGATCGGCGAGTTCTCCACTACGGCCGAGTTCTCGGCCTGAGCCTCGCTGGGCGACCGAAAATCCTGCGGGTAGACGAAACCGAGCCGCGGCGCCGACCGCACCACGATCCGCGCGCGGCCACCGACCTGCCGCGCGTCGAGGTACTGGCCGTCGACGGCGAGCGTGCCGACGACCTTCGCCGGGCCAGCGAGATCGATCATCGTCAGGCTCGACCGGTTGGTCAGGGACTGGGGCCGGTCCAGGTACGGCATCACCATGGAAGCCGACGTCATGGCCAGCGCACGATCGCCGTCGAGCAGCAGGTCCGTGGCTTCCCCGCCGGGCAGGTCGACGGTGGAGGTGATCGCGCGGGTCGCGATGTCGAGCACGCGAAGGCGCCCGCCGGCGACCGTGATCAGGCGCCGTCCGTCGGTTTTCACCAGGTCCGGCTCGTCGGCACCCGTTTCGTGGTTGTTCGTCGCCGAATGGTCCTGCGCAGGGGCTTGGGGCGCGGCCTCCTTCGCCGTACCGGCCGCGGGCACGGCACCGTCCGTCATGGTCATGACATCCCCGCCGCCCAAACCGTACGGGCCGACGAGCGGACGCGCGGCGTCACGCAACTGGTCGAGAGCCGTTTCGCACGAATCGAAGGCGACCAGTTTCGCCGCGCCCGCCACCTCTTCGGTGACGACAGGCTGCCCAGCGGGGCGCGCGTTGAATCCGCTGCCACCGACCACGACGACCACAGCCAGCCCGAATACACCGAACACCCCGAGCCCGAACCAGCGACGCTTCATGCCGACCAGACGGAACTCGCGGGCGCTGGGGTTGCATGAGTTCCTAAAGCCCGAGTTCTCGCAGGATCGCGGCGGTGTGCTCGCCCAGCGCGGGCACGGGGTCGAGGCGGGGTTCGCGGCCGGGCACTTCGATCGGTGGCAGCAGCGCGGTGACCGGGCCTTCGGGCGTAGCGACCTCGCCCCACCGCTCACGCGCGGCGAGCTGCGGATGTTCGGCGAACTCGGCCATCGTCCGCATCCTGGCGCTGGCGATCCCGGCGTCGTCGAGCCGCTTTTCGACCTCCGACGCCGACGAGGCAGCCAGCGCCTTCTCGATGATCTCGATCAGCTCCCCGTCGTGTTCCACGCGCAGCGAGTTGCGCGCGAACCGCGGGTCTGCGGCCAGTTCCGGCTGCAGCAGCACGTTTTCACACAGCGCGGACCATTCGCGTTCGTTCTGCACGCCGATGAACACCACCGCGCCGTCCCCAGCGGTGTAGGGGCCGTACGGCGAGATGGCCGCGTGCCGGGCGCCGTTGCGCGGCGGCGGAGTGCCGCCGTAATTCGTGTAGTAGTACGGAAACCCCGCCCACTCGCCGAGTGCGTCGAGCATCGAAACCTCGAAACTCGAGCCGACGCCGGTGCGTTCCCGTTCGTACAACGCGGAGAGCACGCCACTGTAGACATACATCCCGGCGGCGATGTCGGCGACGGGAATGCCAGACTTCGCCGGAGCTTCGGAAGTGCCGGTGACGGACACGACCCCGGCCTCGCACTGCACGAGCAGGTCGTACGCCTTCTTGTTGCGATAGGGACCGCTGGAACCGTAGCCCGAAATCCCGCAGACGATCAGCCGCGGGTGCCGGGCGCGCAGGGTTTCCGCGCCGAGGCCGAGCCGGTCCGCCGCACCGGGCGCGAGGTTCTGGACGAACACGTCCGCCTTGGCGAGCAACGCTTCGAGCACCACACCATCGGTTTTGACATCGAGAGCGAGGCTCTCCTTGTTGCGGTTGAGCCAGACGAAATGACTGGACTGCCCGTACACGGTTTCGTCGTAGGCGCGGGCGAAATCACCGGTGCCCGGCCGCTCGATCTTGATCACCCGGGCACCGAGGTCGGCCAGCTGACGCGTGGCGAACGGAGCAGCGACAGCCTGCTCGATCGCGACCACGGTGACACCTTTGAGAGGCAACATCACGACTCTTTCCGTAGTGCCCGCCGAAGCACCTCGGCGAGGTGTACCGCGGTTCGGTGGGATTGATGGGCGATCTGCGTACGGCAGCTGAAGCCGTCCGAAATCACCAGTGTTTCGTCGGCTGCCGCACGAACAGCGGGCAACAGCCGGTCTTCCGCACAGGCGACCGAAACTTCGTAGTGGCCGCGTTCGAAGCCGAAGTTCCCGGCCAGCCCGCAGCACCCCGAGTCCAAAGTGGAGTTCCGGATGCCGGCCGCGGCCATGGTCTTCTCGTCGGCGTCGAACCCGAGCACGGCGTGCTGATGGCAATGCACCTGGCTGATCGCCTCGACGTCCAGCGCTTCGAACTCCAGCGGTGAATCGGCCACCAGCTCGGCGAACGTCCGGGTGCGCTTGGCCAGCAGCGCCGCGGTGGGATCACCGGGCAGCAACGTCGCGAGGTCGCCGCGGAACAACGCCGTGCAGCTCGGTTCGAGCCCGGCCACCTCGTACCCGGCGTCGAGGTACGGCTTCAATACCGAGAGCGTGCGCCGCAACACCTTGCGCGCCACGGTCAACTGCCCGGTGGACACCCACGTCAGTCCGCAGCACACCTCACGGTCGGGGAGCACGACGTCGTACCCGGCCGCCGTGAGCACCTCGGTCGCGGCTTCGAGGACCTCCGGTGTGAGGAAGTTGTTGAAGGAGTCCGGCCACAACACGATCGGCTTGCGGCCCGGTGCCCGGCGTCGGCTGAGAGCACGCCGCGTGCGCGTAAAGGGCTTGGCGAACGTGGGCAGATCCCGCTCCGGCGCGATTCCGCCGACCCGCTTGAGCACCTTGGCGAGCGAGCGCCTCCGCATCACCGCGTTCACCGCCCGCGGCGCGAGCCCGGCGAACCGCAGCCACACCGGCAGCCAGCCCATCGAATAATGCGACGCGGGCCGGATACGCCCCTTGTAGTGCTGGTGGAAGAACTCCGCCTTGTAAGTCGCCATGTCGACATCGACCGGGCAGTCCGACAGGCAACCCTTGCAGGACAGGCAAAGGTCGAGTGCGTCACGGACCTCCTCCGAGCGCCAGCCGTCGGTGATGAGCTCGCCGTTGATCATCTCCGCGAGCAGGTGCGCGCGGCCACGCGTCGAGTGCTTCTCCTCGCGCGTGGCCCGGTAGCTCGGGCACATCACGCCGGTAGGCCCGGTATTGCGGCATTTCCCGACGCCGACGCAGCGCCGCACGGCCTGGCCGAAGCTGCCTCGGTCCTCGGGGTAGCCGAGCACGGTGACGTCCTCGATGGCGATGGACGCGTGTCGCACGCGCAGGTTTTCGTCCACCGGCCGGGGATTCACGAGGATGCCCGGGTTCATCCTGCCGCCGGGGTCGAAGATCCCTTTGAACCGCGCGAACAGGTCGAGCACTTCGCGGCTGTACATCCGCGGCAGCAGCTCCGAGCGGGCTTGGCCGTCGCCGTGCTCGCCGGACAGCGAGCCGCCGTGCGCGGCCACGAGGTCGGCGGCCTCCTCCAGGAACCGCCGGAAGCCGGCGATCCCGGGCTCGGACAGCAGGTCGAAGTCGAGGCGCATGTGGAGGCAGCCCTCGCCGTAGTGGCCAAAGACCACGCTCTGACGGCCGTGCCGGCGCATGAGCTCCTTGAAGCCGCGCAGGTACGACCCGAGCCGTTCGGGCGGCACGGCGGCGTCTTCCCAGCCCGGCCAGGCCTCGGAACCGTCGGCGAGCCTGGTCGCCAGCCCGGCGCCCTCCTCGCGGATGCGCCAGAGCTCGCGCTGCCCGGCTGGGTCGGTGAGCACACGGTGCCCGGTCAGCCGGTCCGAAAGCTGCTTGGCCAGGGAGTTCGCCCGGTGCTCCGCCTCGCCCGGCTCGTCCCCGGCCAGCTCGACGAACAGCCACGCGCCGCCGGGCGGAAGGCCGGTCTCGCGCGAGTCGCCGAGCAACGCGACCAGTTCGGCGTCGACACCTTCGACCGTCAGCGGCGACCACGGCAGGATCTCCATCACAGCGTCGGCGGCATCGACGTCCGAGGGGAAACCCAGTACCGCCAACGTCTTGTGCTTCGGCAGCTCCGCAAGCCCGACGGTCGCTTCGAGCACGGACACACACGTACCCTCGCTGCCGACGAGCGCTTTGGCGACGTTGAAACCGTTCTCCGGCAGCAGGTGTTCGAGCCCGTAGCCGGATACCCGGCGCGGCCACGTCGACAGCTCGGTGCGCAGCAGCGCGAGGTTCTCCTGAACCAGCGCGCGAAGTTCGCGGTACACGCGGCCTTCAGTGCCAGGCAGCTCCGCCCGGGCGTCCACTTCGGACGGTGGGGTCGGCCCCACCCGCAGCCGCGTGCCGTCGTAAAGCAGCACGTCCAGCTCCTGGACGACGTCGACAGTTCGCCCCCACGCCACCGAATGTGACCCGCAGGCGTTGTTGCCGATCATCCCGCCGATCGTGCAGCGGCTGTGGGTCGACGGGTCCGGTCCGAACCGCAGGCCGTGCGGCGCGGCGACGGCCTGAAGGTCGTCCAGGACCGTTCCGGGCGCCACGCGTGCGGTACGGGCGACCGGGTCCAGCTCGTGCACACCGGACAGATACCGCGAAGTGTCGAGAATGACGGCGGGTCCGCACGCGTTACCGGCGACGCTCGTGCCGCCACCCCGGGTGATCACCGGCAGCCCCGACTCGCGGCACCTCGCGACCGCGGCGATCAGATCGTCGACCGTCTCCGGCAGCGCGACCCCCAGCGGCGCGTGCCGGTAGTTGGACGCGTCAGTGGTGTAGAGGGCCAGTGTCGCGGTGTCGGAGCGGATGTCCACGGCACCATTCAAGAACAAGACCTCGTAGCCACGCCGTGCCACCCCTCCGTTCAGGCGGACAGCCGCCCTTCGGCGAGCTTCACCGCCTCGCCGAGCGGAGAGCCGTCACCGCTCAGCAGGTCGTCCACGGTCTGCTCGATGCCCTCGACGCGTGCGGTGGCGGCCGCGTGGTCAAGGCCGTCGACCTCGCGGGCCAGCGTGTAGACGATCCCACCGGCGTTGGCCACGAAATCGGGCACCCAGACCGCCCCACGCTCCGCGAGCAAGTCCGCGACCGAGTCGTCGATGAGCTGGTTGTTGGCTGGACCAACGATGAGCGGCGCGTCCAGCCTGGCCACGACATCCGGGCTGAGCACCCCACCGATCGCGGCCGGGATCAGCACGTCAGTGGGGATTTCCATCGCCTTGTCCGGGTCCGCCCACTCGAATCCGCTGTCGGCGGCGGACCGTCGCTTGCTCTCGTCCACATCGGACACCGTCAGGTGTGCACCGGCCTCGGCAAGGCTCGCCGCGAGGTGGGCGCCGACCGCGCCGAGCCCGCTGATCACCACCCGGCGCCCGGCCATCGACTCGTCGCCGAACACCGCCCGCGCTCCGGCCCGCAGCGCCGCGAGCACGCCAACGGCCGTCGGGCCACTCGACGACCCCGAGCCGCCGTACTGCTCAGGCACGCAGAAGGCGTACGGGCCCTTCTCCCGCAGCACGAGCATGTCTTCCGGACCGGTGCCGACGTCCGGCCCTGCCAGGTAGGAACCGCCGAGTGAGGCGATGAGGTCCGCGTGGTCGAGCAGCACGGCCCGCCGATCCTCCGGCGAGAGCGCCCTGTCGAGCGCGATGACGCTCTTGCCGCCGCCGAACCGCACCCCGGCGGCCGCGCATTTGTAGGTCATCGCCTTGGACAGGCGCAGGACGTCGTCGACAGCGTCCTGGAAACGTGGGTAAGCCTTCATGCGGCAGCCGCCGATAGCCGGGCCGAGCACCCGCGAATGCGCGGCGATCATCGTCGTGACGCCGGATCGGCGGCCGCGGCGGACTACCAGGTCTTCATGCTTATAGTCGGTCATGGCGCCGAAGTTAGGGTGTTGTGCAAGGCTTCGGTGATCTCACCGAACAATATTCGGCTCAGGAAGGCTAGGAGCGTCATGGATGAACTTGATTCGGCGATCGTGCGCGAACTGCAGGCAGACGCACGGCAGTCGAACCGCGACATCGCCCGCAAGGTCGGCATCGCGCCGTCGACCTGTCTGGAGCGGACACGGCTCCTGCGGCAGCGGGGAGTGATCCGCGGCTACCACGCCGACATCGACCTCGCCGCCCTGAATCGTGGCGTGCAGGCACTGGTGGCCGCCCAGGTGCGACCGCTGTCGCGCACGGTCATCGACTCGTTCCAGCGGTCGGTGTCCGCGCTGCCGGAGGTGTTGTCGGTGTTCGTGACCGCGGGCAGCGACGACTTCCTGATCCATGTCGCGGCCCAGGACATCGACCAGCTGCATTCTTTCCTCGTCGACGAACTGAGCAAACGGCGAGAGATCATCAGCTTCCGCAGTTCCATCATTTTCCGGCATCTTCGGAAAACCAATCCGGAACCGCTGGCGGTGACGAATATCGGGAAAACACCCGAAAGAGAAGCGTAAGTGGACAGGCGAGCCTGCCGGAAACTGTCGGTGGGTTGAGGTTCACTGGACCGAAGACAGGAGGCAGTCATGGCACTGGAACTCAACCACCGCGAGCGCGCCACGTTGAGAGCCGTCGCGGAGGGCCACGCGGAGATCAGCTGCAGCTGTGAGCCAGACCTGTTCGTCGACGGCCTGGCCTGCTGCGATCAGCACACTGCGCACCGCCTGGCCCATCTCGGGCTCGTCATCCCCGCGCGTCCCGGCCACTGCGGGGAGCGAGTCCCGGCCATTCTCACCGAAGCCGGTGCCGTGGCATTGGCCGTTCCCGCCGGTCTGGAATTGGCCGCTTAACGCACCCAACGCTCCCCGATACGTTCCGAAACAGCGGCGCCGCCGGTCAGATCCGCCAGCCAGGAAACGAATTCGGCCACGCCCGCCACGGGCACGCCGACTTCGAATGTCGCCGACTCCTCGTAGCGAGTCCCTTGCACCGGGTATTCAGATAATCGCAGATCGCTTTCCAGTCGCCCGGCACGCCCGTAGTCGACGCTCACCTCGAAGACCTCCAGCCGCCGGGACTCGAGGACGCCAACGACGTCCACGGCCTCCGCGACGGCCTGGCTGTAGGCGCGGATCAGCCCGCCGGCGCCCAGCAGGACCCCGCCGAAGTACCGCGTGACCACGGCGACAGTGTTCGTGAGCTCGCGACGGCGCAGCACCTCGAGCATCGGCGTTCCCGCCGTCCCCGCCGGCTCGCCGTCGTCGCTTGAACGCTGTGTCCGGCCATCGGGGCCGAGTACGAAGGCATGACAGTGATGCCTCGCGGCCGGGTCCGCGCGACGGCGTTCAGCGATCAACTCACGAGCGGCCTCCTCGGTCTCCGCCGGAGCGAGCGCGCAGAGGAACCGGGACCGGCGGATCTCGATCTCGTGCACGCCGGTTTTCGCGACGCTGATATACCGATCGGTCACCTCGTACGTACCCTTCGTCTGAACGCCGAAATCCCCAGCTTAGGGGTGCTTGGAGAGCGTCTGAACCACCCGGACGACCGGTGGCGCTCTGCCATTCGGGCGGTTCGCTTTTGTGATCTTCACGGCCACGACCGGGCGACGGAGTCGTCCACCAGGGGCCAGAGGAGCGCCGCGGACCCACTCGGCCTGCGGTATGCGCAGGTCAACGGTACCGTCAGCAGGGTTCACAGTCTCCGGGAAGCCCTGGGGCGACTGCTTGCGCAGAGTCAACGGGCACGTGGCAAATCCCACCCGGACGCCGTGACGTATATCGATAACAGCGAATTCACACTACTGTCATAAGACCCGGCGAACCCGGGGGTAACGAACCGCGCCCCGACAACCCACCACCACGTGGGGTTGAAGGACCCCAGCGCAGCTGTACCTGGACGAACGTGCACAACGATGTGCAGTGCGGGCCACCCGATGCAGTGTGGCCTCGCGACGATGCGTGCCCATCTGGGCTCTGCGGCATCTGTCTGCGTCTTCTTGTCTCAAAACCAGCTCTGACTTCTCGACTGACTATCGCGACCCCGGATGATTTCGTTAGCCCAGATCCTTCTGGACCCCTCTAACGGATGAACACCGGCCGCGCCGACGCCTTGGGAGGCGGCCAGCCGTGACCCGCCACGTACCAGAAGCCAACGCAGGCCTGTACAACAAAGACTACGAGCACGACGCCTGTGGTGTGGCTTTCGTCGCCGATCTCGCCGGACGACGCGACCATGGAATTGTTCGCAAGGCGCTGGTCGCGCTGCGCAACCTCGAGCATCGCGGCGCCAGAGGCGCCGAACCGGACACCGGTGACGGCGCGGGCATCCTGATCCAGGTGCCCGACGAGTTCTATCGGCAAGTTGTGGATTTCACCTTGCCCGAAGCGGGTTCCTACGCCGTCGGCACGGCTTTCCTGCCGGTCGACGAAAAATGGCGCGGCCGGGCCATGACCACCATCGAGCGGATCGCCGCCGAGGAGGACATGCGCGTGCTCGGCTGGCGTGAGCTGCCGGTGCACGAAGAGCATGTCGGGCCGACGGCGGCCACCACGATGCCGCATTTCACCCAATTGTTCCTTGCCGGGCGCCGCAACAACATCGACGGACTCGCGCTGGAGCGAGCCGCCTTCTGTGTGCGCAAGCGAGTCGAGCATGAGCTCGTCGAGGATGACGTCTACTTCCCCAGCCTCTCGTCGCGAACCATCGTCTACAAAGGAATGCTCACCGAGCCGCAGGTCGAGAAGTTCTTCGACGACCTGACCGACGAGCGCGTCACGAGTGCCATCGGGCTGGTGCACTCCCGGTTCTCGACCAACACGTTCCCGTCGTGGCCGCTCGCGCACCCGTACCGGTACGTAGCCCACAACGGTGAGATCAACACCCTGCGCGGCAACCGGAACTGGATGGACGCGCGGGAGTCGATCCTCGAAACCGACCTGATCCCGGGCGACCTCGAGCGCATCTACCCGATCATCACCCGCGGCGCGAGCGACTCGGCGTCCTTCGACGAGGTGCTGGAACTGCTTCACCTCGGCGGCCGGTCCCTGCCGCACGCCGTTCTCATGATGATCCCGGAGGCGTGGGAAAACCATCAGGAGATGGACGCCGAACGCCGCGCGTTCTACGAGTTCCACTCCACGCTGATGGAGCCTTGGGACGGTCCCGCGCTGGTTTCCTTCACCGATGGCACGCAGATCGGCGCGGTGCTGGACCGCAACGGCCTGCGGCCCGCCCGCTATTGGGTCACCGAAGACGGTCTCGTCGTGCTCGCCAGCGAGGTCGGCGTGCTGGAGATCGACCAGTCCACGATCATCCGCAAAGGCAGGCTCGAACCCGGCAAGATGTTCCTCGTGGACACGGCCGAGGGCCGGATCATCGACGACGAGGAGATCAAGGGCGAGCTCGCCGCCGAGCACCCGTACGGCGACTGGGTCAAGGGCGGCCTGCTCAACCTCGCCGAGCTGCCGGAGCGGGATCGCGAGGTCCCGCTGCACGCCGCGCTCGTCCGCCGTCAGCAGGCTTTCGGCTACACCGAAGAAGAACTCGACATCCTGCTCGAACCGATGGCCCGGACCGGCGCGGAGCCGGTCGGCTCGATGGGCAACGACTCGCCGCTGGCGTCGATCTCCAGCGGGCCACGCCAGCTCTTCGACTACTTCATCCAGCTTTTCGCCCAGGTGACCAACCCGCCCCTGGACTCGATCCGCGAGGAACTCGTCACCTCACTGGGCGCCCAGATCGGCGCGGAGCCGAACCTTCTCGACGGAAACGCGTCGTCGTGCCGCCGGATCGTGCTGCCGTTCCCGGTGCTGGACAACGACGAACTCGCGAAGCTGGTGCACGCCAACGACGACGGCGACCTGCCGGAGTTCCAGGCCGTCACCGTCCTCGGGCGCTACGACGTCCACGGCGGCGGCCAGTCCCTGATCAAGCGGCTCGACGAGATCCGCGGCGAGGTGTCCGAGGCCATCGAGGACGGCGCACGGATCATCGTGCTGTCCGACCGCGGTGTCGACGAGAACCACGCGGCCATCCCGTCGCTGCTGCTCACCGGCGCGGTCCACCACCACCTCGTCCGGGAGAAGACCCGCACGCAGGTCGGGCTGATCGTCGAGTCCGGCGATGCCCGCGAGGTGCACCACATCGCGCTGCTGATCGGCTACGGCGTGGCCGCGGTCAACCCGTACATGGCGATGGCGACCGTCGAGGAAATGGCGCTGCAGGGCAATATCCCGGGCGTCACCGCCAAGCAGGCGACCGGGAACCTGATCAAGGCACTCGGCAAGGGTGTCCGCAAGACGATGTCGAAGATGGGTGTTTCGACGGTCGCGTCCTACACCGGCGCGCAGATCTTCGAGGCGATCGGACTCGGCCGGGAAGTCATCGACAACTGTTTCACCGGCACCACTTCGTCGCTCGGCGGTATCGGGTTCGACACCATCGCGCAGGAAGTCGCGCAGCGCCACCGCAAGGCGTTCCCCGCCGACGGCATGCACGCGAGCCACCGTGAGCTCGAAACCGGTGCGGACTACCAGTGGCGGCGTGAGGGCGAGCCGCACCTGTTCAACCCGACGACGGTCTTCAAACTGCAGCACTCGACGCGGTCCGGGAAGTACGAGGTCTTCAAGGAGTACACGAAGGCCGTCAACGACCAGTCCGAGAAGCTGCTGACGCTGCGCGGATTGTTCGACTTCAAGACCGACGAGCGCACGCCTGTCCCGATCGAAGAGGTCGAACCGGTCTCCGAGATCGTCAAGCGCTTCGCCACCGGTGCGATCTCGTACGGATCGATTTCGATGGAGATGCACCAAACGCTGGCCATCGCGATGAACCAGCTCGGCGGCAAGTCGAACACCGGCGAAGGCGGCGAGGACGCCGAGCGGCTGTACGACCCGGAACGGCGTTCCGCGGTCAAGCAGGTCGCGAGTGGACGGTTCGGCGTCACGAGCGAGTACCTCGTCAACGCCGACGACATCCAGATCAAGATGGCGCAGGGCGCGAAGCCCGGTGAAGGCGGGCAGCTGCCAGGGCCGAAGGTGTACCCGTGGATCGCGAAGACGCGGTACTCGACGCCGGGTGTCGGGCTCATTTCTCCGCCGCCGCACCACGACATCTACTCGATCGAAGACCTCGCGCAGCTGATCCACGACCTGAAGAACGCGAACCCGGCCGCGCGGATCCACGTGAAGCTGGTGTCGGAGGTCGGTGTCGGCACGGTCGCCGCTGGCGTTTCCAAGGCGCACGCGGACGTCGTGCTCATTTCCGGGCACGATGGCGGGACCGGCGCCTCGCCGCTTTCGTCGATCAAACACGCGGGTGGCCCGTGGGAGCTCGGGCTCGCCGAGACGCAGCAGACGTTGCTGGCCAACAGGTTGCGGGACCGGATCGTCGTGCAGACCGACGGTCAGCTCAAGACCGGCCGTGACGTGATGATCGCCGCGCTGCTCGGCGCGGAGGAGTTCGGTTTCGCGACCGCGCCGCTGGTGGTGTCGGGCTGCGTCATGATGCGGGTGTGTCACCTCGACACCTGTCCGGTCGGCGTCGCGACCCAGAACCCGAAGCTGCGCGAGAAGTTCAGTGGCAAGGCCGAATACGTGGTGAACTTCATGCAGTTCATCGCGCAGGAGGTCCGGGAGTACCTGGCGGAGCTGGGTTTCCGGTCGATCGCCGAAGCCGTCGGGCACGCCGAGGTGCTCGACAAGCGCAAGGCCGTCGACCACTGGAAGGCGTCCGGGCTGGACCTTTCGCCGATCTTCCACGTACCCGAGCTGGCGCCGCGCGCGTTGCGGCACCAGCAGGTCGCGCAGGACCACGGGCTGGAGAAGGCGCTCGACAACACGCTGATCCAGCTCGCCGAGGGCGCGCTTTCGTCCGGCGACAAGGTGCGCCTCGAACTGCCGGTGCGCAACGTGAACCGGACCGTCGGCACCATGCTGGGCTCGGAGCTCACCAAGCGGTGGGGCGGCGAAGGCCTGCCGGACGACACCATCGACGTGACGTTCACCGGGACCGCCGGGCAGTCGTTCGGCGCGTTCCTGCCGAAGGGCATCACGCTGCGGCTCGTCGGTGACGGCAACGACTACGTCGGCAAGGGCCTCTCCGGCGGCCGTATCACGCTGCGGCCGCCCGCCGACGTCCAGTTCGCCGCCGAAGAGCACATCATCGCCGGCAACGTCATCGGGTACGGCGCGACCAGCGGTGAGATCTACATCCGCGGCAAGGTCGGGGAACGCTTCTGCGTGCGTAACTCCGGTGCCATCGCGGTGGTGGAAGGCGTCGGCGACCACGGCGTCGAGTACATGACCGGCGGCAGGGTGGTGGTGCTCGGGGACATCGGGCGCAACTTCGCCGCCGGTATGTCCGGTGGCGTCGCGTACGTGCTCGACCTGCCGGAGCACCGCGTCAACCCGGAGATGGTCGACATCGACCCGCTCGACGACGAGGACACCGAGTTCCTGCGGGACGCGGTGGAACGGCACTACGACGAAACCGAATCCGCCGTCGCGGGGAAACTGCTCACCGACTGGGAAACCGCGGTCGAGCGCTTCGGCAAGGTCATGCCGAAGGACTACAAGCGCGTACTTCAGGCGCAGGCCAAGGCCGAGCGCGAGGGACGTGACGTGAACGAGGCGATCATGGAGGCCGCACATGGCTGACCCCAAGGGCTTTATGACCACGACGCGGGAGACGCCGAAGAGCCGTCCGGTGGATCTGCGGCTGATGGACTGGCGCGAGGTCTACGAGGACTACGCGTCGACGAAGCTCGAAAAGCAGGCAGGCCGTTGTATGGACTGCGGCATCCCGTTCTGTCACCAGGGCTGTCCGCTGGGAAACCTGATCCCCGAGTGGAACACGCTGGTGTGGAAGGAAGACTGGCGCGAGGCGAGTGAACGACTGCACGCCACGAACAACTTCCCCGAGTTCACCGGCACGCTCTGCCCGGCACCGTGCGAAACCGCTTGCGTGCTCGGCATCAACGACGACGCCGTGACGATCAAGCGCGTCGAGATCTCGATCATCGACCGTGCCTGGGCGGAAGGCTGGGTCACCCCCAAGGTGCCTGAGGTACGCACGGGCAAGAAGGTGGCCGTGGTCGGCTCCGGCCCGTCGGGGCTCGCGGCGGCTCAGCAGCTGACGCGGGCCGGGCACGACGTCGTCGTGTTCGAGCGCTCGGACGCCATCGGCGGCCTGCTGCGGTACGGGATTCCGGCGTTCAAGATGGAAAAGCACCGCCTCGACAGGCGTCTCGAGCAGATGCGCGCCGAGGGCACGAAGTTCCGGCGCAGCATCAACGTCGGTGTCGACATCACCGCCTCCCAGCTGCGCACGGAGTACGACGCCGTCGTGCTCGCCGGCGGTGCCACCGCGTGGCGCGACCTGCCGATCCCCGGCCGTGAATTCGGCGGGATCCACCAGGCGATGGAGTTCCTGCCGCCCGCCAACCGCGTCGCGGCGGGCGAGCTCGCGGAGTCGCCCATCAACGCGGCCGGCAAGGACGTCGTGGTGATCGGCGGCGGCGACACCGGCGCGGACTGCGTCGGCACGTCACACCGACAGGGCGCGAAGTCCGTTACCCAGCTGGAAATCATGCCGCGGCCGCCGGAGTCTCGCTCCGAGCTGCACCCGTGGCCGACGTACCCGATGATCTACCGCGTTTCCTCCGCGCACGAAGAGGGCGGTGAGCGGCTGTACTCGGTGAACACGCAGGAGTTCGTCGCCGACGCTTCGGGCAACGTCAGCGCGCTGAAGCTGGTCGAGGTGCGCAACGAGGGCGGCAAGTTCGTCCCCGTCGAGGGCACGGAGAAGGACCTCCCGGCTCAGCTGGTCCTGCTCGCGATGGGCTTCGTCGGCCCGGAGCGCGAAGGACTGCTGGATTCGCTCGGCGTCGAGCTGGACCCGCGCGGAAACGTGGCGCGGGACAAGGAATTCAAGACCAGCCTCGACAACGTCTTCGTCGCGGGCGACATGGGCCGTGGCCAGTCATTGATCGTCTGGGCCATCGCCGAAGGCCGCTCCGCCGCGGCCGGCGTCGACGCCTACCTGACAGGCCGCGACTTCCTGCCCTCCCCCATCGCCCCCACCGACCGCCCGATGGTGTAGTCGCGCCCCGCCTTCACGCTGTGACGGGGTCCTTGAGGGACTCTAAGTCCCTCAAGGACCCCTTCACAGCGTTCCGCGCTTTCCAGGGGGCTTATTTCAGTCGGTAGGCACGGGTGATCGTCTGGGCTACGGTGTTTCCGTTCTTGTCGGCCGCGGTGGCCTTGAACGAGCACGCCGCACCCGCACCTGATCGCGACCGGTGAGCGTCACCTGATCACCGGTCACCAGGGTGACAGTCCGGCCGACGTAGCGCGGAACCGCTTCAGCGCCGTCGATCGCGGCTACCTCCGGCGAGACCACAGTGGACAGTGCCGTCACCACCACCAAGCCCGTGAACCAGATTCGTCTCATCGTCACGAGGTCGCACCCACCGCGTCGACCACGATCTGGTCATTGGTGGACCAGCCGATCACCGTGCCGACCGCCACGCCGGCCAGGCCGGCCGCGACCATCCTGGTGCCGAGGACCCTGGAGGTCACCGGGTCCAGGATGATCTCGTTGCGGATGCCTTCCTCGGTGCGTCCGATGGCCACGCCGCTCCGGCCCGAGAGGTCGACCTGCCCAGGAGTCCGCTCGATGCCCGACAGCAGGGCGATGGCCTGGTACAGGGCTGTGCGCACTTCCGGGGTCAGCAGGGCGTCCGCCGTGGCAGCGAAGGACACGGCGGTCTTGTACGTCAGGTAGTCGTCGCTGTGCTTGGAATTCGAACCCGTGGCCGCTTGGAATACCGCGAGCAACTGCCGGGGATCGGTAGGCAGGTTCGCCACCCAGGACAGGGTCGGATTGCCCACCCCCGGTTCAGTCGGCGCTGGCTGGTCCTCGAACTTCGGATTGCCTTTCGCGTTCGGATCCGGACGGAGGATTGTGAGCGGGGCGGGGATGGCCCGGCCTTTCTCGGCGAGCTTCAACGCGTCCTGCTCCGTCAACGGGCGCGCGTTGATACCGGTGGTCGACTTTCTGCGCACTATCCGCAGACCGTCCGCGGCCAGCCACATCTCGGACTCGGACTCCGAGAGCACCTGGGCCACAACCTCATTCTCGCCCCGCACGAGGGCAATGCCGTTCACGCCCTGGCCGCGGCTGTGCGAGTACACGAACTGGTCGGCACGGATCGACAATGGCCGCAGACCAGTGGTATGCGCGGCGAGCGTCACCAGGACGTCGCGCGCCGGGGTGTCCGCACCGACGAGCGGTCCGGGCGCGACCGGGAGGATGGCGATCTGGGTGGCACTGTCTCCCGCGGGCAGCACCGCGACGGTGACCCCGACACCGGCCACCACGGCGACCACGGCGGCGGCCAGCACGACGCGGCCATACCGAGGAGCCCGCCGCACGGCACGGGCGTTGAGTTCACCGAAGGCGTCGGCACGCATCCGGGCCAGGCTTTCGCCGGACAGCTCGGAGACGGGGAAGGCGGAACGAAGCAGCTCGATGTCGCGGCCGTCGTCAGGTGCTTGTTTCGTGTTCATCGGGACATCTCTCCGAGAGTGTGGGGACGGGCGTGGTCCGGAAGTACGGTCTGCAACCGTTTTCTCGCGCGGTGCAGCGTCGAGCGCACCGTGCCGACCGGCATGGAAAGCGCGGTCGCGATCTCCTGGTAGCCGAAGTCCGCCAACGCGTAGAGCATCAGCACGTCTCGTTGTTTGCGCGGCATCTTTGCGAGGGTCTCGGTGATCAACCGCGCGTAACCGTTGGCATGGGTCCGGTCGATCGCCTGCTGCGTCGGCTCGTCGGAGCTGACGCGGATGCCGCTCGCCTTGGCCATCGCCCGGTACAGCGTCGACTCTTGCCGCCAGCGGCGCCGCACCAGATTGGTGGCGATGCCGTACAACCACGGCAACGCGTCGGGGTGGCTGGGGTCGTAGCGGTCACGTTGCTTGAACGCCAGGCAGAACGCCTCGGAGACCAGGTCCTCCGCTGTCGCCGGCCCGACCCTGGCGGCGCAGTACCGGTGCAGCCGGCGGGCATGCCGATCGAACAGCACGCCGAAGGTCGCGGCATCGCCGGCGATCAACTCGGCGTCGGTGACGTCCGAAGGGAGGTCGGCCGACGGCGGCCGATCATTCGCTCCCACGGACTGTAATGGTGTCATGCCCCTTCTTGCCGCCTCGATCGTTTGGGGTTCCACTCGAGTGGCCGCTGTACTGACCCACTGGTGCGGTGCCTGAACTCACAGGTATTTGACGCACCGATGAGCGGCCGCCTACGCTCAGCCCGTTAGGCGATGGCGACCGGAAAGCGGTGAAAATCCGCGCGGACGCGCCACTGTGACCCGACGGTGCCCTAGTGACACCGCGCGGGGAGTCAGACCCGAGGCCATCGCAATGAGCTCGAAGAGGCCGCGCAAGCCCTAGGAGGTCCTGAAGTGACGCAGGCAATAGCACCGTCGATTCCCGCCCCGATCCAGATCCCCATCAGGGAGATCCTGCCGTGGGCCGCGTTCATCGGCCTGCTCGCGTTGATCGCGCTGTATTTCGTGGGGGCCGAGCAGGGCGCCACGGCGGTCTTCGCCAACAACTACATCCACGAGTTCCTGCACGACGGCCGCCACCTGCTGGCGTTCCCCTGTCACTAGCGACCACCAACAGCTACGGGGAACGACCACAACATGATGAGGACCCTCCTGGTCCGCGGCATGCTCGCGGGCCTGATCGCCGGTGTGCTCGCGGCCCTTTTCGCGTACTTCTTCGGCGAGCCTTCGGTGAACACGGCCATCGGTCTCGAAGCGACCGGAACGGCCGCGCACTCCCATTCCCACGAACCGGCGGCAACAGTCGGTGAAGTGCCGCACGCCGAAGAACCCGGGGGAGAACTGGTCAGCCGGGACGTCCAGAGCACGGTCGGGCTGCTCGTCGGCGTCGGGCTCTACGGCGTCGCGATCGGCGGGCTGTTCTCGCTGGGGTTCGCGTTCGTCTACGGGCGAGTGGGCAAACTGCGGCCCCGGCTGACGGCCGCCGTGCTCGGCTTCGGCGCGTTCGCGGTCGTGTTCTTCGTACCGTTCCTGAAGTATCCGGCGAACCCGCCCGCGGTCGGCCAGCCGAACACCATCGGCACCAGAACCGGGCTGTACTTCGCCTTCGTCGCGTTGTCCCTGCTGTTCGGCATCGTCGCCGTCGTCGTGGGCCGGAAGCTGGCCGACAAATTCGGGGCGTGGTCGGGCGGACTGCTAGCCGCGGGTGGATACGTGGTGGCGATGGCCGTCTGCGCACTGGTGATGCCGACCATCGACGAGGTTCCGGCAGGCTTCCCCGGGTCGACGCTGTGGAGCTTCCGGACCGCTTCCATCGGCACCCAACTAGTGCTTTGGTGCGCGCTCACGCTGATTTTCGGCGCCTTCTCGGAAAAGGTACTAGGCAACCCGAAGAAGTCTCACCAGCTCACCTGACAGCGTCACCCCACACAGTCCAAACGAATACGCCGCTGTCCGTGAAGGCCACATCGAGGGACTCTGAGTCCCTCGATGTGGCCTTCACGGCACGCCGGGTGGGACGAAGGGGAGGGCGGCGGGAGGGCCGGAAGTGACGAGGTGGAGCAGGGCAGCGGTGTCGAGGTGCTCGTCGATGGCGTCGGCGAGGTTGTCGAGCATGTTTTCGCGCAGCGAGGTGAAAGTGGGGGCACCGGGCGCCGCGGACCACGAGATTCCGGCTTGGGCGGCGGCTTCGGTGAGCCACGCGCGGCGGAACGCGTCGTTTTCGAAGGCGCCGTGCCACATGGTTCCCCAGACCGAGCCGCTGGCTAATCCGTCCAAAAAGGACTCCGCGGCGCCGGTGGGAATCGCGGTGCCGTGATGGATTTCGTACGCCTCGACGCGCTCACCACGCCAAGCGCCGGTCGGCCTGCCGAGGACCTTCTCCGCGGCGAACTCGACGCGGGCCGGCAGCAAGCCGAGTCCCTCGACCGAACCGGCGCCGGACTCGAGTTCGTCGTCGATCGTCGCGGCGAGCATCTGATAGCCGCCGCAGATGCCCAGCACCGGACGTCCAGCGGAGGCACGCGCCACTACGGCATCGGCCAGGCCACGTTCACGCAGCCAGCGGAGATCGTCGACGGTGGCGCGTGATCCCGGAAGTACGACGATGTCGCTATCGGCGACGGTGTCCGGATCGGCAGTCAGCGAGACGGTGACGCCCGGCTCGGCGGCGAGCGCGTCGACGTCGGTCGCGTTGGAGGCGCGGGGAAACCGCACGACGGCGATCCGCAGCGTCCCGCCCGGCGTCTGGCCGCGCCAGCCCGCCGCCGCGAGCGCGTCCTCGGAGTCGATCCACACGCCGTCCAGCCACGGCAGCACGCCGAGCACAGGCCGCCCGGTCAGCTTCTCCAGGCTTTCCAGCCCCGGCCGCAGCAGGCCGACGTCACCGCGGAACTTGTTGACGATCCACCCCGCGAGCAACGCCTGATCGTCGCCGCTCAGCAACGCGAGTGTGCCGAACATCGACGCCATCACGCCGCCACGGTCGATGTCTCCCACTACGACCACCGGCAGCCGGAAACGCCGCGCCAGGCCCATGTTGACGTAGTCGCCCGACCGGAGGTTGATCTCCGCCGGGCTGCCCGCGCCTTCGCACACGACGACGTCGAAACGGCTGCTCAATTCCGCGAACGCGTCGAACGCGATCTCGGCGAGCCCCGCGCGTCCGGTCGCGTACTCCCCCGCTTCGAGTGTCCCGAACGGTCTGCCCATCGTGATCACATGACTGCGCCGGTCGCTGCCGGGCTTGAGGAGCACCGGGTTCATTGCGGCTTCCGGTTCGACGCCGGCGGCGCGCGCCTGCACCCACTGCGCGCGGCCGATCTCCGCACCGTCGGCGCAGACCATGGAGTTGTTGGACATGTTCTGCGCCTTGAAGGGCGCGACGCGGAGGCCACGGCGCGCCAGCCAGCGGCAGATCCCGGCGGTGACCAGGCTCTTCCCGGCGTCGGACGTCGTCCCGGCGACGAGCAGGCCCTTCATCGCGCCACCACGGCCGCGACGATGAGCGCTCCTACACCGACAGCCCGTGACAGCGTCACCGAACGCCGGAGGTCGGCCGCGCCGGGCTCCGGGCCGTCGCCGAGCGTGCCCCTGTCCTCGGCGCGGCCGCCGTAGGTGTTGACGCCACCGAGCCTGACGTCGAGCGCACCGGCGAACGCCGCCTCGACCTGCCCGGCGTTCGGGCTCGGGTGATGGGAACCGTCGCGCCGCCACACCCGCCAAGTGCGGCGAGGGGACCCGCCGGCCAGCTGTGCGCAGGCCACGGTGATCGCCGCGCCGACGCGCGCGGGCGCCAGGTTCGCCAGGTCATCGGCACGAGCGGCGGCCCAGCCGAAATTCTCGTATCTGGGCGAGTGGTAGCCGACCATCGCGTCGAGTGTGTTGAGCGCGCGGTACGCGAGCAGGCCGGGGATGCCCGCCACCCCGCCCCAAAGCAAGGGCGCGACAACCGCGTCGGAGGTGTTCTCCGCGATCGACTCCGTCGCCGCGCGAGCCAGCTCCGACGTGTCGAGCCCGGTCGCGTCGCGGGCACAAAGGTGCGAAAGCCGCTGCCGGGCGCCGGGCAGATCACGGTCTTCAAGCAGGTCAGCCATGGTGTTCCCCTCCGCCGCGAGACCACGGCCACCGAGGACGGCCCAGGTCGCGAGCGCGGTGACGGCGAATCGCGCGAACGGGTGATGTCGGGTCGCCGTCTGGAGCGCCGCGCCGGCACCGGTGGCCGCGCCGACGCACAATGCCGCGTACACGACGCCCCGGCGCCGCGAATCAGCCCACATCCGCTGCTCGAGTGCACCGGCGACCCGGCCGAAGAGCGCGACGGGATGCCCACGCCTGGGGTCACCGAAGACGACGTCGGCAGCGTAACCTGCGACAAGTCCGAGTCGGGTAACTGATCTCCGGAGTGGCACGTGGCGAACAGTATCCTTTGGACCAGAATGCGAAACATGACCAAGCTGACGCACCGCCTCGCGAGTCTCCTCGAGTCCTTCGCGCGGGCCCTTCGTTCCTATGGACGTGACGAAGGCAAGGTGCTGGTACTCGGTGGCGTGCGGTCGGGCAAGTCCCGGCACGCCGAGTCCCTCATCGCGCACCATGCCCACGTCGTCTATGTCGCGACGGGTTTCCCGCCGGGCGACAACGATCCCGATTGGGCGGCCAGGGTCGCCGCCCACAAGGAACGCAGACCGTCGACCTGGCGGACGGTGGAGACCGGCGACCTGACGACAGTGCTGCGCGGTGCCACCAGCCCGATGATCGTCGACTGTCTCGGGACATGGCTGACACGGGTCCTCGACGACGTCGGCGCGTGGGAACAGAAGCGTGGCTGGGAGCTCCGGCTCGACGACAAGCTCGAGGACTTCCTCGACGCGTGGGCTTCGGTGCGGGTGCCCGTGGTGCTGGTGAGCAACGAGGTCGGCAGCGGTGTGGTGCCCGGCACGGTGTCCGGGCGGCTGTTCCGTGATGTGCTGGGGGCGCTCAACAACCGAGTCGCCGCCGGGGCGGACAAGGTCCAACTGGTGGTGGCCGGGCGCGTGCTCGACCTGCCTTGAGGAGCCCACTGTGATTGTCATTCCCACACCCGACAAGGACGCCTACGCGGCGGCGCGGACCAGGCTGGACGGTCTCATCAAGCCGGTCGGTGCGCTGGGGCGGCTCGAGGATCTCGCGGCGTGGCTGAGTGCGGCGCACGGCAGCGTGCCGCCTCGTGAGCTCGCCGACGTGCGAGTGGTGGTGTTCGCCGGTGACCACGGTGTGACGCATTCGGCCGTCTCGGCGTATCCGCGGGAGATCACCGCCGCCATGGTGCGGGTGTTCCTGCTAGGCAAGAGCGGCGTCAGCGTGCTGGCCGGGCTGGTCGGCGCGCGGGTCCGGGTGGTGGACATCGCGGTGGACGACGACCTCGAAGGCGTCCCGGCCGAGGTCCTCGCGCACAAGATCCGGCGGAGCTCCGGGTCCATCGACGTCACGGACGCGCTGGAGCCGGGCGAAGCCGAGCGGGCGTTCGAGGCCGGGCGGACGATCGCCGACGCGGAGATCGACGGCGGCGCGGATCTGCTGATCCCCGGTGACATGGGCATCGGGAACACGACGGTGTGTGCGGCGCTGGTCGCCTCGCTGCTGGGGGTGCCCGCTGAGGATGCCGTCGGCACCGGGACCGGGGTGGACGAAGAAGGCCGGGCGCGGAAGGTGGCCGTCGTCGAGGCGGCGCTGGCACGCGCGCGTTCGCGGGTGGAATCGCCGTTCGAGCTCCTGACGGTGTTGGGCAGCGCCTGCGCGGCGGCGACGGCGGGTTTTCTGGTGCAGGCGGCGGTTCGCGGGGTGCCGGTGTTGCTGGACGGCGTGTTCTCGGGTGCGGCCGCGTTGGTGGCACGGGAGATCGCGCCGGGCGCCGAGCAGTGGTGGCTGGCCGGGCACCGCTCGACCGAGCCTTCGCAGGCATTTGCGTTGAAGGCGCTCGGGCTGGAGCCGATCCTGGATCTCGGGCTGCGGCTGGGTGAGGGCAGCGGCGCGGTACAGGCCGTGCCCACCTTGCGTGCCGCGCGGGCGATCCTCGTGGACATGGGGCTGCTGGCCGACCTTGCTTGACGCGATCCGCATGGCCGTCGGCACGCTGACGGCGTTGCCGGTGCCCGCGCCGCGGGTGATCGACCGGCGGGTGGCGGGCGGTGCGATGGTGCTCGCGCCGCTGGCCGCCCTGCCGCTGGCGCTGCTGGCTGGGCTGATCGTGCTTGGCGGGGAGGCCGTCAGGCTGTTTCCGGTGGCGACCGCCGGGTTGGCGATCGGGGCGGTGGCGCTCGGGAGCCGCGGGCTGCATTTGGACGGGCTCGCGGATACCGCTGACGGGCTCAGCGCGTCTTATGACCGCGAGCGGGCACTGACGATCATGCGGAAGGGCGACTCCGGACCAGGCGGGGTCGCGACTTTGGTGCTGGTGCTGATCGTGCAGTGCGGGGCGTTGGCTGGGGCGATCGTCGCCGGGCATGGGCTGGTGGCAGCCGTCGCCGGGGTTGTCGTGGGGCGGTGCGTGCTGTCTTTCTGTTGCGCGCGTGGGGTTCGGTCGGCTCGACCCGCTGGCCTAGGGGCAACGGTGGCTGGGTCGGTGCCAGTCGCAGTGGCGGCTGGGGTTTTTCTGATGGCAGCGGGCCTCGCGAGTTTGGCCCCGGGGTTGCCGTGGTGGCGTGGGGTGCTGGGGGTCGCCGTGGGGTACCTGGCGGCGGGGGTGCTGCTGGCGCGCTGTGTGCGTCGGTTCGGCGGCGTCACCGGGGACGTGCTGGGGGCGTGCGTGGAGGTTGGTACGGCTGCGGCCCTGGTCGCGCTGGGGTAGGAGGCGGGGCGTGGGTGCGTGGCTCGTGAGTGTTTCGCGGGGTTCTAATCCCGCGAAACACTCACGA
>JAVXWP010000007.1:0-30664 GCA_032230695.1 Actinomycetota bacterium
CCCCGCGAAACACTCACGAAGAAACGGCTCACTCTGTGAGGCGGCGGACTTCCCGTAGCCGGGCCTCGACCCCGTCGAGGCACCGGGCGACCGCGTACTCGTAGACCAAGCCGAAGTACCCCGCCGCCATCTCGGGCTTCTCCATGGTCTCGCCGAGTGCTTCAGCCATCGCCGCCAGCCCGGGTTTGTCCTGCCGGTCCCGGTAGGCGAGGAAGGTCTCCGCGTTGTCGAACCGGGCGCGCACCTGGTGGTCGCGGTCGTCCTCCATCGCGATGTGCTGGAACGCCGTGGACATCAGCACGGTGTGGACGAGGACGCTCTCCTCGCCGAACCCGGCCCTCAGCAGCGTGCCGACCCCCCGTTCGATGAGGATCGCCGAGGACGACACCGAAAGCTCGAACAGCATGATCCGGCGGGCGGAGCCTGGGTACTCGCGAAGCACAGGACGCATACCGACGAGCACATCGCCGAACCACCTGCGCCACGGCAGGTCGGCGTCGGGGACCGGGAGCCGCATCAGGACCCGCTCGCACACTTCCTTCACGACGGCGTCACGATCGCCGACGTGGTGGTAGATGACAGCCGGATACGCGTCGACGGCGGCGGCGAGTTGGCGCACTGTCCAGTTTTCGAGACCGTGTTCGACGGTAAGGCGCATCGCGGCGTCGATGATCCCGTCCGCGGTGACCGGAGGAAGGCCCGCCGCGGTCCGCGACCGGGGCCGGCTTCCTGAGCCAGTGGACGAGAGCGACATAAACGCACAGTAGCCGCCGAGCGCCCCGTTTTGCCAACACCGCACGCGGAGACGATCACTATGCTGGGCTGATGCCCCGTGCAAACTCGAACGGTCTAGAACTCGAATACGAAACCTTCGGCTCCCCGACAGACCCCGCTTTGGTGCTGGTGATGGGGCTCGGCGCCCAGATGATCAACTGGGACAACGATTTCTGCGCGCTGCTCGCGGGTGGAGGGTTCCGGGTGATCCGGTTCGACAACCGGGACATCGGGTTGTCGACGTACCTCGACGACCTGCCACTGCCGGACCTTGCGGCGCTGCTCGGCGGTGACCTGTCGCAGGCGCCGTACGGGCTTCCGGACATGGCCGACGACATCGCCGGGCTGCTCGACGCGCTCGGCATCGTGCGAGCTCACGTGGTGGGCGTGTCAATGGGCGGCATGATCGCCCAGCAGTTCGCGATCAACCACCCGGCGCGGCTGCTGAGTCTCTGTTCGATCATGTCGACGACCGGTGACCCCACGGTGGGGCGCGCGACACCCGAGGCGCTGGGTGCCTTGTTGCGGCCGGCCGCAACCAGTCGCGAGGAGGCCATCGAGCAGGGCGCGATCGGTTCGGCCATCATCGGTTCGCCCGGCTTTCCCATCTCCGAAGAAGAACGCCGCGCCAAGGCCGCCGCGAGCTACGATCGCTCGTTCCATCCAGCCGGTGGGGCCCGCCAGACCGCTGCGATCATCGCCTCGCACGACCGGACCGAAGGACTACGCACGGTGACCGCGCCGACGCTGGTCATCCACGGCGAAGCGGACCCATTGGTCGACCAGTCCGGTGGCAAAGCCACGGCCGCGGCCGTCCCCGGCTCGGAGCTCGTGATCATCCCCGGCATGGGCCACGACCTGCCCCGCGAAACGTGGCCGACCATCGTGGGAGGCATCGTCCGCAACGCACGGAGCGCCGCCTGAGGTCAAGATAAGTGGCGCCGGCGCGCGTGGCCATCGTCGCCGCGGTGGCTTGGGTCGGTGGAGGCGGACGATCACGAGTTCGTTGACACCGGCCGCTCCCGCGCATGCGCGCTACCCCGTGGTCCGCGCTGGAGAACACAACGATATGGATTGGCCTTCTGGCGGACTAGCTGACAGGCTGGGTATCGATACACGTCGTAACCTCGGAGGTACCTATGTCTGAACCTGCACCGTCGCCCGAGAGCGGCGAGGAGGACGACGTCAAGCGCAAGTTCCGTGAAGCACTTGAACGTAAGCAGGCGAGTGCCCGGTCCGGTTCTGCTCACGAATCCGCCGGTGGCAAGAACCAGCACGCGCACGGCCCGGCCGCGAACAAGCGGACCTTCCGTCGCAAGAGCGGCTGAGTCCTCACTCTGAAATCGACGGAAGGGACCTTTCACCCGAAAGGTCCCTTCCGTCGTTTCACGGGACGTACGTCTCCAGGTGGTCCAGTACGACGAAGGCGCTGGCCGGACTGGCCGCGGCGACGGCCTTGCGCAAGGCTTCCAGCTGACCCGCGTCACGCGCGGGCTCGCCGAGCGGGTAGTCGAAGTCGTCCCAGTGTGTCGGCACGATCGTCGGCGGTTTCCCCAGCGCGTTCAGCATCCGCGTGGTGTACCCGGACACGTTGCCACCGCCGACCGGCATGAGCAGCACGTTCGGGTTGAGCCCAGCCAGCTCCGACTCGACGAAGTTCGCGCCACCGAAGTCGAGCACGCTCGCCCCGCCCCCGGTCACCTGATACGCGAGCGTGCCGCCCTCGACCAGGTCCTTGATCACCTCCGGTCGGTCGCGGCGGGAGATCGGCCGGGTACCGGGGAACGCGACCTGCGCGCGCGGGCCCGTCGCCGAATGCAGGGCACGCAGCACCCGGATCGTGTAGCCGTCGAAGCTCAAGTACTCGCCTCCGCTGGCGACGGCGAGCTGGCCTTCCGGCGCGCCGAGGGCGAGCATCAGGCTCAGGTGCGTCTCGGTGCCGATCACCGTGGCACCGGTCTTCTCGGCCAGGTACGGGACGTCGGTCAGGTGGTCGTAGTGCCCGTGGGTCACCAGGATGTGGTCCGCGCGCAGCTCACCGCTGTCGACATAGCCGTCGATGAGCGGCTTGTTCACCTCGATCCGCGTCTTCGGATCCGCTCCTTCCTTGGTGTAAGTGCCGGTTTTGAACCGGGTCAGCCAGGGGTCGATGAGCACTGTCTTGGTGCTCTTGCCGTCGGCGCTCGGGACGCGGATCTCCCAGCTGTTGTTCCCCCACCAGCGCAGTGACAGGGTGGATTTCCCTGGCGATGCGGCGGCGAGAGCGGGGGCCGCTCCGGCGAATACCGCGGCGGCGCCTGCCCCCACGCCGAACAGTCCGCGCCTGCTGAATCGTTGATCGTTCACGTCGGCGACGACATCACAGGACCCGCGCGGCTGTCCAAGACCGAGCGCACCGCACCGCGATATCGAAACGGATATCGTCGCAGCGTGGACCTGCTGCGCTCACTGCGTTACTTCCTCGCTGTCGCCGAAGAACTGCACTTCGGCCGGGCTGCCGAGCGCCTCGGTATCGCCCAGCCGCCACTGAGCCAGCGCATCCGGAAACTTGAAACCGACCTCGGCGCGCGGCTGTTCGACCGCGGGCGGCACGTCGAACTCACCGAGGCCGGCCAGATCCTGCAGGCCGAAGCGCGCGACCTGATCGGCCGGTGGGAGCGGACGAAAACACTCGTCGGCAAGGCGCATCGCGGCGAGACCGACGCGCTGCGGGCCGGGGTGCCGCCCGACCTGTCCGGCCGGCTGCTGGCGGCCATTCTCGGCGCGTTCGTCGAAGAATGTCCTGGCGTGCGTCTCGACCTCCAGGAACTCAGCACGACCGAGCAGATCCGGCTGCTCGCGGACAGGCAGCTGGACGCGGGACTCGTGCAGCACCCCGTCGACGTCGTCGGGCTCGAACTCGGCCCGGTCGTCGAGACGCCGCTCGGCGTGGTCCTGCCCCGCGACTCACCACTCGCCAACCGCTCGGAACTGGAGCTGGCCGACCTGGCGGGCGAAGGCCTGGTGATCTTCCCGCGCCCCACCTCACCCGGGCTCTACGACAGTCTGCTGCGGACGTGCTGGGAGCACGGTTTCCGCCCGCAGTCCTTACACCACGCGCGCAATCCCGAGTTCGTGCTGGGACTGGTGCTCGCCGGGCACGGCGTGGCCTTCGAGCCTTTCGAACGAAAGGAACCCCGCGTGGTGTGGCGGCCGCTGGCGGCGGGCTCGCTGAGCGTGCGGATGTCGTTCGCGTGGCCCGCGTCGAGCCCGCATCCGCAGGCCGCGCGGCTCGCGGAGATCACGGCCGGTGTGCTGCAGGGCGACGGCGTCTCGACCCTGACGCCGCCGGAGGAAGCACCGGCCAGGCCTTGGGACGTCTTCTACGACCGCACGCCCTGACGCAGCTGCTCGACAGCGAACACCGCCGCCTGCCCGATCGCCCGATCCACCTGCGGTTGCCGTCCTCCCTGACGCTCGCCGACGGTGAAGACGGACACCGCGTAGTGGGCTCCGCAGGGGAAACTCGCCACCCCCACCTCGTTGCGAATGCCTGGCAGGGTACCGGTTTTGCCCGCCACCTCGATGTCCTCGTCGAAGGCCGCCGTGAGGCGGTACCAGTTGATCTGCTGCCGCATCAGCTCACGCGTCCGGTGGCAGGCCTCGGGTGGCCCGGCCTTGTCACGCCAGATCAGCGAGAGCATCCGGGTCATCTCCCGGGGCGTGCTCGCCGTGGTACTCAAAGGATCCAGCGCCCGGACGTCTTTGCGGCCCTCGTCTTCCATGATCGTGCGGAGGATGTCGCGAGGAGCGCCGAGGACGTGGGTGTCCGGCAGGTCCAGTTCGCGCACCAGTGAGCGCACGTTCTCAAGGCCGACACGGTCGAACAGGATGTCCGCGGCGGTGTTGTCGCTCAACGACATCGCGAAGAACGCCGCGTCACGCAGGCTCAGCTCGACGTCGTCCGCGCAGCCCGCTGTCCCGGTGCCGCCGAGGCGATCCGCCGCGCGGGTGCGGACACGGTCCGTCGGGTCGAGCTGGCCGGCGGCGACCTGGCGGGCGAATTCGAGGACCAAGGGCAGCTTCACGATCGAAGCGAGGACCACCGGCTCATCCGGGTCGAGCCCGATCTCGTCCTCGGTGCCGGACGAGATGCGGCGGGCGTGCAGGTAGCCCTGCACGCCCGCCCAATCGAAGAACGACTTGATCGTCACTGTGTCTTTCTACAACCAAACACCGACAGAAAGGTCACGCGGTCAAAATGGACCGCAGCCTGCCGACGTCGGCCATCCGGCGCTCGGCGAGCCTGTCCGCCGCGGTCACCGGGGGCACGCCGTCGGCCTTCGCCAGTGAGTACACGGCCTTCGTGGTGTCGAAGATCGCTGTGGTCTTTCGCTTCGCGCGGGCGAAGTCGAACCCGTGCAGCTCGTCGCTGACCTGGATCACGCCGCCGGCGTTGACCAGATAGTCGGGCGCGAACAGGATGCCGCGATCGTCGAGGGCCTTCTCGATGCCCGGATGCGCGAGCTGGTTGTTCGCCGCGCCGCAGACGATCTTCGCTTTGAGCACGGCGACGGTCTCGTCATCGAGTGCGCCACCCAGCGCGCACGGCGCGAAGACGTCGATGTCGGAACGGACCAGCGTCGCGGCGTCGGCCACCACCTCGACGCCGGGGTACAGCGCGCGCGTGCGCTCGATGGCCTGCGGCGAGACATCGCTGATCACGACCTGAGCGCCGGAGTCCACCAGATGCCCGACGAGGATATGCCCGACCTTGCCGACCCCGGCGACCCCGACGCGGCGGCCGTGCAGCTCGGGGTTGCCCCAGACGTGCTCGGCCGACGCGCGCATGCCCTGGAAAACGCCGAACGCGGTCAGCACGGACGAGTCGCCCGCGCCACCGTCCTCGGGCGAGCGGCCGGTGACGTACTTGCATTCGCGGGCGACGATGTCCATGTCCCCGACGTACGTGCCGACGTCGCAAGCGGTGATGTAGCGGCCGGACAGCGACTGCACGAAACGACCGAAGGCCCGCAACAGTGGTTCGGATTTACCGGTGGCGGGGTCGCCGATGATGACGGCCTTGCCGCCGCCGAGGTCGAGCCCGGCGAGCGCGTTCTTGTAGGCCATCCCCTTGGAGAGGGCGAGAACGTCGTTGAGCGCGGCGCTTTCCGACTCGTACGGGTAGAAACGGGTACCGCCCAGTGCCGGGCCGAGCGCCGTCGAGTAGATGCCGATGATCGCCTTGAGCCCGCTGGCCGGGTCTTGGCAGAACACGACCTGCTCGTGGGCGTTTTCACGGCCGAATACACCTTCGGTCACGTTGGTGACTCCTTTGTCTGCACCGATACGCGCACTCGTGGCGCGCGTCCGGGGTCGGTTTCCTGGTGAAGCGACCGCGCGGGGAAGGTCATCCCCCGCGCTGTCACCTCTCCTACGCAACCTAGAGCCCCGGCGCGCGAAAGGCCACTTCGAAACGCTGTGAAGGGGTCCTTGAGGGACTCTGGGTCCCTCAAGGACCCCTTCAACACCTCACCGGATATTTCCGTGCTCGCACTTGTTTCTATATACAGTCGATTTACAGAACAATGCACAGTCGATTCACAGAAACGCCGGGTCCGCCTATTGAGTATAGTCGGCACCAGAAAGCGGCCTCTGGATTCCTTTCGGCGCCCTCCGGCCCTGATTTGAGCATTAGTTACCCTTCTCCGTCAAAGGAGCCCGATGTCGTCTCCGCGCACCCGCACGCCCGCTGCCGTACTCTCGCGCCGCAACGTCCTCCGCCAAGCCGCCTCGCTGGCCCTCCTCGGCCCCGCGCTGACGACCCTCGGCAGCACGAGTGCGGCCGCCGCCAGCACGAAGGCCAGTCCGTCGCTCGACTTCGAAGGAATCACGCTCAAGGTTCTCTGCAACACCCCGCACCAGTCCATGTACAACAACTTCCTGGCCCCGGCCTGGCAGCAGTTGACCGGTGGCACGCTGCAGGCGAGTGCCGTCGACTACACCCGGTTGGCGGACACAATCATCCAGGACGTGCAGAGCGGGACCGGCGAATTCGACTGTTTCGACTACTATTACTACATGCTGGGGTCGATCGCGGACGCCGGAGCACTGGTCGACCTGACCAAGTGGATCGCCGCACAGAGCGACCTCGACACCGGCGACTTCCTGCAGTCCGTCTACGACCCGTACACCGTCTACCGGAACCGGCGCTACGGCCTGCCATACGACGGTGACCAGCACCTGATCTTCTACAACCGGGAACTCCTCGACACGTACGGGCTGAAGCCCCCGACGACGTGGAACGCGTACGATGCCGCCGCCAAGACGATTACCGAGGGCGGCGGTGGCGCGTACTACGGGGCCGTCGTGACGGGCCAGCCGGACCCCATGGTGCTGGGCCCCGCTTTCATCAACCGGCTCGTCGGCTACGGCGGCGACCTCGTCAACCGCTCGGGCCGACCGACCCTCACCACGGACGCCGCGCGCGCTGCCGCCCAGCACCTGATCGACATCGCACCGTACGCGCTGCCCACGCCCACCGAGACCGGCTTGGGCACCGCAACCGCCGCCTTCATGGCGGGTCAGGCGGCGCTGGTGGAGACCTGGACTGGCGTGGCACAAAGGGCTGCTGACCCCACGCTGTCGAAGATCGTCGGCAAGTGGGGTGTGACGGCGCTGCCGCTCGGCGGGGGCAACACACGCCGCCGCACACCGCTCGATGGGGGCTACGGCCTCGGTGTCTCCGCCGCCTCCAAGAACCGGGATGCGGCGCTGGAGTTCCTCAAGTGGGTGACCAGCGCCGACGAGATGCTGCTGGAGGCCACTCAGAAGAACAGCGCCATCGACCCCAACCGCATGAGCGTGCTGCACTCCTCCGCGTACGCCGCGAACACGCCGGTCGCCGTCGACCTGATCCGGGCTGGACTCGACGGCACGCCGATGGTCTGGCCCCACGGCCCCGCCGACCCCGACAACCTGCAGCGTCTCGTCGACCAGCTCGCGCTGGCCATCGACGGCAAGCAGAGCGCCGCCACGGCACTGCAGAACGCGCAGGCGGCTTGGACGTCGTAGGCCGCGGTCCGGCAGCGTGGGCGCCTGCGGCTCGGCTGCCCCTTCGAGCGTTTGCGTTGGGGCGCTCAATGCCCCCAACGCCGCTTTGGGGTAATCAGGGCTTGGCGATTTCGCCGAGGATGGTAATCGCGGCTTGCAGTTGGTCGTCGGACAGGTAGGGCGCGGGGCCGAACCGGAGGTACGCGCCGCGGCTGTCCGTATGCACGCCACGTTCGGCCAGCGCGGCTTGCAGAACATCGGGAGCCTTGCAGCGCAACGAAAGGAACCCGCCGAACTCGGCTCGCGGGGTTTTCCTGTCCCGGGTGGCGATGTCGTCCGGCAGGCCCAAGTCGTCGAAGCATTCCGCCAGCAACCCGACTTGGCGCAGCGACACCTCGCGCAGGACTTCGGGAGTCAGCCCCTGGTCGGCGAAGAACCGGACGACCTTGGCACCGCGGTAGTGGCTGGTGGGATCGTAGGTGGCACCGGCGAACCTGTCGGCACCGTGGGCGTATGCGACTTGGCCAGGGCGGCGTTCGACGGCCAGCGCACCGAATTCGGCGTACCAGCCGGTGATCACCGGACGCCTTTCCTGCGCGTGGGCCGGCAGGCGCAGGAAACAGTTTCCCTCACCGAGTTGCAGGTACTTGTACCCGCCACCCAGCACCCACGCGTTGGTCAGGCCCAGGTCGTGCACCGCAAAGGGGACGACCCCCAGCGCGTGATAGGCGTCGACGACCAGTTCCACTTCGCGCGAAAGGCAAGCCGCGGCAAGGAAATTCAGCCCCGGCACGATTCGGGAGGTCTCGAACAACACGTGTGAGACGAAAACCGCGCCCGTGCGGTCGTCGATCTCGGCGGCAATGCGTTCCGCGAGGGTCTCGACGGGAGCGGCGGGCACCCGGACGACCTCGATGCCTTCTTCGCCGAGCCTGGCCAGCTGACGGCGAAGCGTGTGGAATTCGCCGTCCGTGGTCACGATTTTCGGGCGCTTGCGGAAGTCCAAACAGGACAGTACGCGAATGACGAGGTCATGGGTGCTGGCGCCCAGTGCGAGTTCTCCACGCGGGTCGTGCAGGAACGTCCGGAAGCCGGCTCGGACCTGGTCTGCCTTGGCGAAGGCGGCGTCCCATTTGCCGTCGACATCGCGCGCCGCGTCGTCGAAGGCCTCGATGAGCCCCTCGGCTGCGACGTCCGGCCATGCCTGGTGCGAGTGGCCGGTGAGCAGCAGCCTGCCGGCCACTCCGAACCGCGAATAATGTGCGGCGAGCGCGTTGGTCACAGCTTGCTCCGCACGGCCCAGAGGTCGGGGAACATCGGCGCGAACAGGGTGCTCCTCAGATACTTCGCGCCGGACGAGCCGCCGGTTCCGGACTTGTCACCGATGGTGCGTTCGACCATTTTCACGTGCCGGTAGCGCCACTCCTGCATACCTTCGTCGAAGTCGACGAGGTGCTCGGCGACCATCGACTGGCCGGAGTCGTCGCGATAGACCTTGAGCAGGACTTCCTGCAGCGCGGGAGACGGTTCCAGCGGCTTGGTGACCTCACGGCCGGCGGGCACGGTGTAGCCGCTCACGGACAGGTACTCGACGAACGAGTCGAACAGCGACGGCCTCGACATGGCGTCCGCGATGCGTTGCCGCGCTTCACCGCCCTCGGGATAATGCGCGAAGACACGCTCGTCACGGCGGCCAAGTACTGCTTCCAGCTCGCGGAACTGGGCCGATTGGAAGCCGCTCGACGCGTCCAGCCGGGCGCGGAAACTGGTGAACTGGCTCGGCGTCATGGTTTCGAGCACGTCGATCTGCGCCACCACGACCTTGAGGATCGTCAGGATCCGGCGCAGCGTGCGGATAGCGTGCGCGGTGTGCCCGGCGGCCAGGTGTTCCTGAAGGTACAGCGCCTCATGCAGGATCTGCTTGAACCACAGCTCGTACACCTGGTGGATAACGATGAACAGCAACTCGTCGTGCTCGTCCGACCTCGGCTGCTGGGCGGCCAGCAGATCGTCGAGCGCTAGATAAGACGTGTAGCTCAGCGCCATCTGGGTATCTGTGTCGCTCATGGTCCTGTCACCTTGTCGAAATGGCGCTGCGCCGCAGGTGCGAGCGCCGCGTAGAGATCATGGAACAGCCTGACCGCAGCCTCGCGCTTGGCGGGCGCGGGGATGAGCTCGGCCGGGAGCTCCGGGTCGAGCAGCGGGAACTGCCGGAAGGTGTGCACCAGCCGGGTACGCAGCCAGAACGCGCCCGGGTCGTCCAGTTTCGTGCGGCCTGGAGCCGGGACATGGCCCTCGTATTCGGCCACGAAGGTCGCGTACCGCTGCGCGAGCCCGTCCAGGTCCCACGCCCTGGCGGCGAATGCCCGCACATCGAGTGAACCCGACGGCCGCCCCAGCATCAACCCGGCGTATTCGGCGACGTCCAACTCCTTGAGCAGGGAGACCACCTCCTGCTCACGGTCATGGGGAGCGAGCCAGGTGCCGTCCTGGATCGACCCGAAACCGAGGAAGCGCAGCCGCCGGACCAGCCGTTCCCGCGCCTGACGCCGGGCTTCGGGCACGTTCTGCCAGAGCACGGTCCAGTCGCCCGCAGGCCTGGCCATCCGGCCGAGCGAAAAGATCCGGCGGTCACCGTCTTCGAGCACGGCGACCGTGCGCTTGGTGAGCG
Source organism: Actinomycetota bacterium (assembly GCA_032230695.1). Classification (GTDB taxonomy): domain Bacteria; phylum Actinomycetota; class Actinomycetes; order Mycobacteriales; family Pseudonocardiaceae; genus Amycolatopsis. The sequence goes on from JAVXWP010000007.1 coordinate 10,478, forward strand.
TGTAGTGGACCAGGCGGCCACGCTTGTGCCGGGCGAGCAGATCGCGATGGGCGAGCCGGGCCAGCGCGATGCGGGCGGCGCCGTCGGAGAAGCCGAGCTCGGCCAGCAACGCGACCAGCCCGCCCGACCAGACCTGCCGGGTTTCGCGCGGATGGACATGGCTGCCGAGCAGCGTCATCACCAGTTCCTGCGGTGTCGGCTCGAATCCGTCGTCCATGACGGCAACTCTATACACACGAGTTCGCTGCGGTGTAGCTTAAATCTTGTGACCTACTTCGCCGACCTCAGCTCACCGCAGGTCGCCGCGTTGCTCGAAGACGACAGGGTGCCGGTCCTCCTGCTCCCGGTCGGCGCCATCGAGCCCCATGGTCCGCATGCGCCGCTCGGCACGGATCCACTGATCTCCCAAGGCATGTGCGAGCGGGCCGCGGCCAGGCTCGCGCAAGACGCCGAGGTCCACGTCCTGATCCTGCCCGCGCTGCCATATGGCGTCACGCGTTATGCCGCCGCTTTTCCCGGCGGGATCCACATCAACGAGGAGACGCTGCACGCTCTGATCGTCGACATCGCGACGGCGTTGATCGACCAGGGACTCCCCCGGGTGCTCCTGGTCAACAACCATTTCGAGCCGGAACATTCCGCCACCCTCCGCCGCGCGGTTCAGACGCTGGAATCGTCGAGGAGCAGGCGGATCGGCCATCTGGACCTCGTCCGGCACAAGCACGCGCTGCGGCTCACACCCGAGTTCCGAGCCGGTGAATGCCACGCCGGTCGCTACGAGACTTCGTTGGTGCTGGCGGATAAACCACAGCTCGTCGACGTCGTGACCATGCGCGGACTGCCACGGCTCGCCGTGGACATGCCTGCGGCGATGCGGGAAGGTCGCGCCGACTTCGGGTCGATGGGCATGGATCGGGCCTACTGCGGCGCTCCTGCCGAGGCGACCGCCGCAGAGGGCACCGCGACTTTCGAGACGTTGACGGACATTCTGGTTGAGGCGATCCGGGAACTCGGGCGCACGCCATGAGATTCAACATCGCGACACATTTCGTGGATCACAACCTCGACGAGGGCCGCGGCCTGAACACGGCGTTGTGGTGCGAAGGACAGTCCGTGACCTACTCGGACTTGGCCGTGCTCGTCAACCGGGTCGGCAACGCGCTCCGCGAGCTGGGTGTCCGAAGTGGACAGCTGGTGCTGCTCGCGATGAGTGACGGACTCGATTTCGTGGCGACCTGGTACGCCGTGCAGAAGATCGGCGCGGTGACAGCGGAGGTGTACACCTTCCTGCAGCCCAAGGACTACACCTACTATCTGGGCTATACCGAGGCCGCGCTGGTAGTGGCCGACGCCGTCACGCTGCCGGCGCTGCGCGAGGCCGGGGCGGCGAACCTGCTCGTCACCGGGGTTCCCGCGGCGGAACTGCTGCCTGGCGAACACCACTTCGGCACGCTGGTCAGCGCCGCCTCGAGTGAGCTCGAAGCCGCGCCGACCAATCTCGACGACGTCGCTATCTGGAAGTTCACCACCGGCAGCACCGGCGCGCCCAAGGCTTGTGTGCACACCGCGCGCAGTCCACTTGAGAGCTTCGAGCGGTATGCCAAGGGAATACTCGCGATCGGTTCCGAAGACCGGGTTCTGGCCGTGCCGAAGCTGTTCTTCGGTTACGCGCGGGATTTGGTGGCGCTCTTTCCGTTCGGGGCCGGAGGCGCGGGAATCACGTTCGCCGAACGCAGCACGGCCGGGTTGATGTTCGAACTGATCGCCCACTATCGGCCGACGATCCTGGTCAACGTGCCGACCATGATGAGTACGATGATCGCGCATCCCGAAGCGGCACAACAGGATCTGAGCTGCCTGCGGCTGTGCACGTCGGCGGGCGAGGCACTCCCGCCGGAACTGCATCGCAAGTGGGACAACACTTTCGGGGTCGAGGTGATCGATGGCATCGGATCGTCGGAGGCGTACCACATCTATCTGTCGAACCGGCCGGGCGAGGTGCGGCGCGGAAGTCTCGGCAAGACCGTTCCCGGTTACCGGGCAAGGATTCTGGACGAGACCGATGCCGAGCTGCCCGACGGCGAGATCGGCACGCTCGAAGTCACCGGCCCGACGATCGCCCTCGAATACCGGGGCGACGCGGAGAAAACCGCGCGGACATTCCATGGCGAGACTGTCCGCAGTGGCGACTTGTTCAGCCGCGACAGCGAAGGTTTCTTCCACCATCACGGGCGCGCGGACGACCTGCTCAAGGTCGGCGGTGTGTTCGTCGCGCCGGGCGAGATCGAAGACTGCCTGCTCGGCCATCCCGACGTGACGGACTGCGCGGTGATGGGCCGCGAACTGAACGGGCTCGTCGTGCCGCGGGCCTACGTCGTACTGCGCGCGGGCGCTTCCGTCGACGCGCAGGCGTTGCGGGACTTCGCCCGCGCCCGGCTGGCCGGCCACAAGTATCCCCGGGAGGTTTCCTTCGTGACCGAACTTCCCCGTACCGCCAACGGGAAACTCGACCGCCGGGCACTGCGTGCGCAGGCGGGCGAATGAGCAGGCTGGTGGTGGTGACCGGTGGCACGCGCGGCATCGGTGCCGCCGTCGCGGCACGCTTCGAGGCCGCGGGTGAGCGCGTGCTCGCGCCCGGCCGTGCGGAATGTGACATCACCGACGAGACCGCCGTGGCGGAGTACTTCGCCGGTGCCGGGCCGGTCGACGTGCTGGTCAACAACGCCGGGATCTCCACCAGCGCCCCGACAGCGCGCACCACGCTCGCCGACTGGCAGGCGCAGCTCGACGTCAACGCGACCGGCGCGTTCCTGTGCACCCGTGCGGTCCTGCCCGGGATGCGCGAGCGCGGCTCCGGCCGGATCGTCACGGTCGCGTCGACGGCCGGGCGCGTCGGATACCGCTACACCACCGGCTACACGGCGTCGAAGCACGCCGCCGTCGGGCTGATGCGGGCCGTCGCGGCCGAAGTCGCGGGCACCGGGGTCACCGCGAACGCCGTCTGCCCCGCGTTCGTGCGCACCGATATGACAGCGCGGTCGGTGGCTCGGATCAGCGGGACCACGAAACTCGACGAAGCCGGAGCGGAAGCCGCGCTCGCCGCCGCGGCACCCTTGGGACGCCTGCTCGAACCCGAAGAAGTCGCGTTCGCGGTGGCTTTCCTCGCCGCCGAAGAAGCGGGCGCGATCAATGGTCAGACGCTTGTCCTCGACGGAGGTGGAATCCAGTCATGAGCACGTTCCGCGCATCCCCCGGCTTCACGGACCAGTGGGAACACTTCGATTTCGACGTGATCGACGGCGTCGCGACGGTGACACTGAACCGCCCGGAGAAGCTCAACGCGCTGACTTTCGACGTCTACGCGGACCTCCGGGACCTCCTCGCGGAGCTGCCTCACCGCGGCGACGCGCGGGTGCTCGTGCTGACCGGTGAAGGCCGCGGATTCTGTTCCGGCGGCGACGTCGAGGAGATCATCGGCGAGCTGCAGAAAATGGAGACGCGGGAGTTGCTGGAGTTCACCCGGATGACCGGGGCCGTGGTGAAGGCGCTGCGCGAGTGCCCGCTGCCGGTGATCGCCGCGGTCAACGGGATCGCCGCCGGGGCCGGTTCGGTGATCGCGCTGGCGAGCGACTTCCGCCTGCTCGCGCGCTCGGCGAAGTTCGCGTTCCTGTTCACCAAGGTCGGGCTGGCCGGGGCCGACATGGGCTCGGCGTACCTGTTGCCCCGCTTGGTCGGGCTGGGACGGGCGACCGAACTGCTGATCCTCGGGGACAAGGTGGACTCCGCGCGGGCGGAGGCGATCGGGCTGGCCACGCAGGTCGTGGCGGACGAGGATCTTCCGGCGACGGCTGCCGCGCTCGCGCGGCGGCTCGCGGACGGCCCGGCGCTGGCATATTCGACGACGAAAGTGCTGCTGACGCGCGAGCAGGACATGGACCTCGGCAGCTCGATCGAGCTCGAGGCGATGACCCAGGCCCTCCTGATGACGAGCAAGGACCACAAGGAGTTCTATGCCGCCTGGTCCGCGGGCAGATCTCCCCAGTGGCTGGGACGCTAACCCCGCAACGAGATGTCGACATCTCGTGGGGCTACAGACTGGTGATGGCTATCGCGGGCTCTTCGAGGCTGCCGAAATACAGCTTCCCGTCGAGCTCGCGAATCCCGGTCAGCAGATGCCAGCCGTCGATCTCGCCCCGCAGTTCCCGCACGACGTTCCCATCGGCGTCCACCCCCACCGCGCCGACCTCGCGCCCCGGCGACGGCTGCACCGACTTCGGCAGGTTCCGCACGAGCGCGCGCAGCGGCGACGGCAGCTTGCGGACGAAATCGAGCGCGGGCACCTTCGGGCTGGCCTGGGAGATCCAGATCAGGCCGTCGCTGCCGGTGGAGATGTTGTCCGGGAAGCCCGTCATGCCGCCGATGAGCGTATCCGACTGCCCGGCCTTCTCCCCGGTCAGCCACAGCCGACTCACCTTGCACGAGCCCGTTTCGGCGACGGCCACGAACGACTCGTCCGGGATCAGCGCGACGCCGTTGGCGAACTGCAGGCCATCGGCGAGCTGGTCGATCGTGCCGTCCGGCGAACGCCGCAGCAGCCGGCCGCCGCCGGTCTGCTCGATCAGGTCGTCGCGCCATTTCTCGATCGGGAAACGCCGGGACGAGTCGGTGAAGTAGATCGTGCCGTCCGCAGCGACGGCAGCGTTGTTGCAGAAGACGAACGGGAGGCCCGCGCCTTCTGTCGCCAGTGTGGTGACCTTGCCGCTGGCGGGCGACACGGTGAGCAGCCCGGCATGCGCGTCGCAGACCAGCAGATCGTCGCCGTAGAGCTCCAGCCCGAGCGGGCGGCCGCCGGTGTCCGCGACAGTCTCGATACCGGCGCCGTCCGGTCCCAGCCGGAGGATCCGGCCGTCGGCGAGCCCGGTATAGATCCGGCCTTCGGCATCGACCACGACGTCCTCGGGGCCGTGTCCTCCGACAGGGATGACCTTGACGTCGCCGAACTGCACTGGTGCTCCTAGTGTTATCGATAGGTGAGCAGGGACGAATGCTCGCCCTCGAAATGCCCGTGTTCGTTGAACGACAGCAGGGTGAGGCCGCCGCGCCCGGAGACCAGCTTCGTGATTCCGCCGTTGACCGTCACGCGGTTCAGCTTCACCAGCCCGATCTCCGGGATGCCCAGCAGGATGCCGCAGAGGGTCGCGATCACGCCACCCGAGGTGAACACGACGGCGTTCTCGCCTTTGCCCAGCTCACCGACGAGATCGTCGAGCCCGCCGCGGACCCGCGCGTGGAACGCCGGCCAGGTCTCGGCACAGGGGCCGTCTTCACCGGCGGTGATCCACGCCGTCAACGCGCCGTCGAGCGCCGCTTGATAAGCCCGGGAGTCGTCGCCCTGCGCGACGCCACCAGCGTGGTGCGTGGCGATGTCGACGTGGTCGTATTCGTTCCAGCGCGGGTCTTCCTTCGAGATCAGCGAACTGCCGAGTCCCTTGAGGACGGTTGCCGCGGTGTCCCGCTGCCGGGACATCGAACCAACCCGTGCTTGCGAGAACACGGCTTCACGTTGCGCGAGCTCAGAACCGACCACTACGGACTGAGCGAAACCGTTCGGGGACAACCGATCGTAGTCAGCGGCCCCGAAGGAAGCCTGCCCGTGCCGGACGAGGTAGATGGCCCCCATCAGCTTGCCCCCTTCTTGATTACTTCGCGGCAGCGCCAGTCCAGGTAGCCCACGAACTGCCAGAAATCAGCGAACGCCGGGTTGGTGGTTTCACCGTGGTGGAAGCGGAAGTAGATCTGCTGCAGCACCGCGGCGAGCCGGAAGAGCCCGTACACCTCGTAGAACGTCCAGTTGTCGATCGTCAGGCCGGTGCGCCTCGAGTAGTACTCGACGACTTCGTCGCGTGTCAGCATCCCCGGCAGATGCGTCGGCTGGCGGCGGCTGGCCTTCATGACGCCGTCGTCATCGGCCTGCACCCAGTACGAAAGCGTGCTCCCGAGTTCCATCAGTGGATCGCCGAGCGTCGCCATCTCCCAGTCGAGCACGCCGACGACATCGAGCGTCTCCGGCCCGTCGAGCACGAGGTTGTCGAACCGGAAATCGTTGTGGATCAGGCAGATCTTGACTTCGCCCGGCTGGTTCGCGGCCAGCCAGCCGGTCACCTCGGTGAAGTCCGTGACGTTGTCGGTGCGTGCCTTGCGGTAGCGCTCCGTCCAGCCGCGGACCTGCCGCTCGACGTACCCGGCACCCTTGCCGAGGTCGGTGAGCCCGGCGGCCTCGGCGTCGACCTCGTGGAGGTCGGCGAGCCTGTCGATGAGCGTTGTGGACAGCTTCCTGGCCTGCTCGGGCGCGAGTTCCATGCCTTCGGGCAGGTCGCTTTGGCGCTCTCGCCCTCGATCGCCTTGACCAGGGCCCGCGCCCCCGCGTCAGCCTTTGCCATCAACGGGTTCTTCTCGACACGGTCGTTCATTTCGGACTCGATGTAGCCGGGCAGCAGCGTGGTGACCTTGATCGGCGTGCCGTGCAGTTCCGCGCGGATCCCTTCGGCCAGCGCCGAAACACCGGCTTTCGAAGCGGCGTAGGCGGTCAGATTGCGGGGCAGGCCACGCAGCGCGCTGAACGACGACACGACGACCAGGTGACCGGCCTTCTGCTCGCGGAAGATCTCCACTGCCGCTTCGGCCTGCGCGAGCGCGGCGACGAAGTTGGTCACCAGCGTCTGCCTGTTGGCGTCGAAGCGGCCGGTGCCGACCGGCTGTCCCTTGCCGATCCCGGCGTTGACCACGACCCTGTCGATCGTGCCGAGCTCCTCGCGGAACTCCTTGAATACCGTGAACACCTGGTCGTGGTCGGTCACGTCGAGCTTCCTGGTGACCACCTTGATCCCGGGGTACGCCTTGCCGAGTTCCTCGGCGAGCGCGTCGAGCCGGTCGGTCCGCCTGGCGCACAGCGCGAGGTTTCGTCCCTTCGCGGCGAACTGCCTGGCCATCCCCTCACCGAGGCCGGAGCTGGCGCCGGTGATCACGATGTTCTTGCGCACGGTCATGCGGGGAGACTACCCGGAAGTAACACCACTGATGGCCCGACGCGAGTGCGCCGGGCCATCAGTTGAGCGAGGGTTAGCTAGCGCCGGTGTAGAGCAGTTTGTTCGGCGTGCCCGCGGACGGGTTGGTGATCTTGCCCGGCGTCGCCGCACTGGTCAGCGCGGAGGCGACCTCCGCGGGAGTGGCCGTCGGGTGGCCGGCAAGGTAGAGCGCGGCCGCGCCCACGACGTGCGGGGTGGCCATCGACGTCCCGCTGATCGTGTTGGTGGCGGTGTTTCCGGAGCCCCACGACGACGTGATGCCGACACCGGGCGCGTAGAGGTCGACGAGCGAGCCGAAGTTGGAGAAGCTCGCTTGCCCGTCATTCTGGTCGCTCGCCGCGACGGTGATGGCCTCGGGGACCCGGGCCGGTGACGAAGTGCTCGCGTCGGCCGACTCGTTGCCGGCGGCCACGCCGAACGTGACGCCCTTCGCGATGGCGCCTTGCACGGCCTGGTCAAGGGCGGTGTCCGGGCTGCCGCCGAGACTCATGTTGGCCACGGACGGTCCGCTTGCGTTCGCCGCGACCCAGTCGACCCCGGCGACGACGCCTTCGGTGGTGCCGCTGCCATTGGCGTCGAGCACCCGGACGCCGACGATCTTGACGCCCTTGGCGATACCGTACTCGCTGCCGCCGATCGTGCCGGCGACGTGCGTGCCGTGGCCCTGCTCGTCGGTCGGGTCGTTGTCGTTGTCGATGAAGTCCTTGCCACCGCTCACGCGGCCGCCGAAGGTCTCGTGGGTGGACAGGACCCCGGTGTCGATGATGTACGCCGTCACGTTGGCGGCCTGGGTCGAATACGTGTAGCTGTCGTCGACCGGGAGGTCACGCTGGTCGACTCGGTCGAGTCCCCACGACGGCGGGTTCTGCTGGGTGTCGAGCGCGTGGAACGTGTGGTTCTGCACCACGTAGTCGACGTTCGGGTCCGCGGCGAGGCGCTTGGCCTCGGTCTCGTCCCCCGAAATCGAAAAGCCGCTCAACGCCGAGCCGTAGGTGCGCTTCACCTGGGCGCCGTACTTGCCGGCGAGTGTCTGGGCCTGCGCGCCGACGTTGGCCCGAACCTCGTTCGCCGCCATCGTTCCCGCACCGACCGAGCCGCCCTTGAGCACCACGATGTAGCTACCGGCAACCGAATCGGCGGTGTTCGCCGAGCGTATCTGGCCCTCCTGCGCCTGCGCCGGAGCCGCTGTCAGACCCACTACCGCCGTCATAGCGGCGATCGCGGCACCTGCCGCCATACCCCGCCGAAGCCTCCGAGAGTTGCCCATGGGCCACCTTCCTGCACACCGTACCGATTGTTACTGGTGAGTCATGCAATCTGGTCTAGCACTCCCGGGCAATCATTGCCAGTTACCAGTACTGGGCCATTCAGCGCAACTTGATCAGACCGAATGGTCTAGTCATCCGGCATAATCAGTGGTGAGAGAGTGTTACGCGAAACTGATAATGTTGTTCTTGTCGTTATCATTCGGACCGAATCGAGGAGCCGGGCGGTCACAAAGCACATGGGGACGGGACGCACGACAGGCCGCACGGATGCCTTCGGGTTGGGGGAGAGCACGTTTTCTGCCGCCCTCAGATCGGCCATTTCCACGAGCGGGCTCAGCTTGGACCGGATCCAGGCGCGCCTTCAGGCACGCGGGGTGTCGGTCAGCGTGACTGCGCTGAGTTACTGGCAGTCGGGGAAGAGACAGCCCGAACGGCAGAGTTCGATCTCCGCGGTCCGCGTGCTCGAAGACATCCTCGCGGTCTCGTCCGGCGCCTTGCTCAGCCTGCTCCCGCCGCCGCGTCCGCGGGGCGCGTCGTCCCGGCGGGAGCGCCGGAACGCCGAGCAGCCGCTGACGTTCCCGCGTGAGTTACTCCAGCCGCTGCTGGAAGAGGTCGGCGCGCCGAACGCCCTCGAACTGCACCACCAGCTCAAGCTCGTCGGGCTGCACGACCTGTGCCACATCGCGCCTGACGGCGGCCAGCGGTCCGTCACCGCCCGCGCGGTGTTCCAGGCCGGCGCGGACGGGCAGGACAGATGGCTGCTGGTCTACGCCCAAGGCGACCCGGAGGCAGGGCCACCGACGCTGCATGCCATCCGCAACTGCCAGATCGGGCGCGCGGCGGTCGATGCCGAGCACGGGCTCACCGTCGCCGAGCTGCTGTTCGACCAGCCGATCGACCGCGGCGAGACGCATCTCATCGAATACTCGCTGACCAACGCCGGCCCGCCGTACCCGGAATGCCGCAGCACGCATTACCGCGAGTTCCGGCGGCCGGTGCGCGAATACCTGCTGGAAGTCCGGTTCGACGAAGGCGTCAGCCCGGAAAGCTGCTGGCAGTACTCGCGCAAGGGCCCCGACGACCCGCTGGACCGCCGTGAGCTGAAGCTGGACCAGGCCAACGGCGTGCATGCCGTAGCGCTCGACTTCGGGCCCGGTGTGTTCGGGATCGACTGGGGCTAGCGTGCTCCGCTAGGACAGCTTGTTGCGCAGGACTTTTCCGGTGGCGTTGCGGGGAAGTTCGTCCAGGAAAACGACCTCGCGGGGCACCTTGTACCGCGCCAGGTTCGACTTGACGTACTCCCGCACACCCTCGGTGTCCAAAGTGGATGATTCGGACCGGACGACGAAAGCCTTGAGGCGCTCGCCGAACTCCTCGTCCGGGACCCCGATGACAGCCGCCTCCAGCACGTCCTCGCGCTCGACGAGCAGGTTCTCCACCTCGATCGGGAAGACGTTCTCGCCGCCGGAAACGATCATTTCGTCGTCGCGGCCGTCGATGAACAGCAGGCCGTCTTCGTCGAAGTGGCCGACGTCGCCGCTGGAGAGGAGACCGTCGATGACCTCCTTGTGCCTGCCGTCGGTGTATCCGGCGAAGCTGAGCCCGCTACCGACGAAGACGCGGCCGATGACGTGCGGCTCGGTGATCGCCTTGTCGTCACTGTCGTAGAGCACGACCCGGCAGCCGACGGGCGCGCGCCCGACCGTGCCCGGCGCCTTACGCCAGTCCTCCGGCGTGGCGACGGTCGCGACCGCGACTTCGGTCGAGCCGTAGAGATTGTGAACCACGTCACCGAAGGCCGCGGTGGCACGGTTTCCGAGGTCCGGGGAAAGCGCCGAGCCCGCCACAAAGATGATCCGCAGCGACGAAGTGTCGTACTTTTCGCGGGTTTCCTTTGGCAGATCGACGATGCGCTGCAGCATGGTCGGCACCAGCACCAGCGCGGTGCAGTTGTGCTCCGCGATGCCGCGCAGGGTCTCCTCGGGGTCGAACTTGCGGCGCACCACCACCTTCGATCCGAGTGCGAAGGACAGGATGAACTGCGAGATCCCGGTGCCGTGGAACAGGGGCGCGCCCATGAACGTCGACTCGCCGGACCGCAGCGGGATGCGATCGAGGAATTGGGCCGACGCCAGTGGTGAGGTGTGCTCGCGCGGCGCGCCCTTGGGGGTGCCGGTGGTTCCGCTGGTCAGCAGCACGAAACCGCCCGGTTTCGCCGGCACGGGGACGGGCCTGTCGTCGGTGCTCGCGATGAGCTCGTCGAGGACCGGGGTCTTGTGGCCGTCCAGGATTTCGGGATCGTCCACCCAGGACAGATAGCGGTCGATATCGGCGTCGACGGCGTCGAGCAGACCGGTGAACTCCTGGTCGTAGACGAGCGCGCCGACATGTTCCCGTTTGGCGACGTCGGCGAGCTGTGGTTTGGCGAAACCGGTGTTCATCAGAAGCAGCCGGACCCCGAGCTTTCCGGCCGCGAGCATCGCCGTGACCAGGCCGCGGTGGTCACGGCACAGCGCGGCGACGACTGAACCCGGCTTGATCCCCCGCTCGGACCAGGCCCTGGCCAGCGCGTTGGAACGCAGGTCGAGCTGTTTGAAGGTGAGCGGGCCGAGTTCGTCGACCAGGCCGACGGCACGGGAGTCGCGGCGGGCGGAGATATGCGCGGCGCCGGCGAACGGGCCGTACTTGCGGACGGCGATGACCGAGCGGACACCCTCGTCGAGCCGCGGGAACGGTACCAGCCCTGCCTGGCGCATCACCTCGATGCTGCGGACCGTTTCCGTCACCTTGGTGGCGATCTCGGACACGCTGGACAGGTACTTCATCCGTGCACCTCCATTGCTGCTGCGGCTAGAGCGTCACGCCGGAGGTTTCACGTACCGACGGTATGGGCTCGCTCGACAGTATCCGAAGGCCCCGGCAGGCGCACTAGCCCGTTCTGCTTGGGCTCCGCGAAACTGTCGGTGGGGCGGCGCACAATGGGCGGGTGCGGGTGATCGTGGGGCAGGAGGCGGACGGGACGTTCGCCGTCGAGGTCCCCAGCGAGCCGAGCCGCGGCCGCCGCGGCCTGAGCCCCGCCGCGTTCGCCACGTTCGCCGCCGAGTTGGAACACGAGCACGGCCCACGGTGGGTGTTCCCCGCGGTCGAGCACGTGTACCCGATGCTGCTGCGCGCTGGGTTGCGGCTGCGCCGATGTCACGACCTGACGCTGACCGAGGGTCTGCTGCTCTCGTACGAAGGCCGAGGCGAGCAGCCACGAGCCGTTGCAGCCGCGCTGGCCAGGGCGAACGGCGTCGAGCCGCCCCCGGACGAGCCGGTGCACCCCGAGGATCGGCAGCCGACGCTGTTCGAAACCACCCGGGGTTCGGGCCTGCCCGACGGCGTCGAAGCGGTCAAGGCGGCGGAGGTCGTCCTGGCTGAACAGGAGCGACGCGCGGCCGCTGTCGAACACCCGGAGCGAATGCGCCTGCTGATCGCCGCCGAGTCCGCCAGCGCGCTCGCCGCGGCCGAAATGACCGCGGACGGCCTGCCGTGGCGCGCGGACCTGCATGCACAACTGCTCACGGACACCTTCGGCCCGCGTCTGCCGGGCGGGCAACGACCACGGCGGCTGGTCGAGCTGGCGGCGCAGGTGAGCGAAGCCTTCGGCGGACGCCCGATCAACCCGGACTCCCCACCCAGCGTGATCCGTGCGCTGGCCAGGGCGGGCATCGAAGTCCCAGCCGCCAGGGCCCACCTGCTGCGGGACATCGACCATCCCGCTGTCCCGCCTTTGCTGGAGTACAAGGAACTCTCGCGGCTATACGCGGCCAACGGCTGGTCATGGCTGGACGAATGGGTGCACGACGGCCGGTTCCGCCCGGTCTACATCGTCGGCGGCGTGGTCTCCGGCCGCTGGGCCAGCCGAGGCGGCGGCGCCCTGCAAATCCCCAAGACCCTCCGAGGCTGCGTCCGGGCCGATCCCGGCTGGAAACTGGTGGTAGCGGACGCCGCCCAGCTGGAACCCCGTGTCCTCACCGCGTTGTCCGGCGACCGGCGGTTAGCCGAAGTGGCCTCGTCCACAGATCTCTACGCCAGCCTCGCCGAAGCCATGTTCGCCGGCGGCCACTCGGTCCCGATCAAACACTGGGACGACCGCGACGACCGAGGCCGAGCGAAAATCGCGATGCTGTCCGCCATGTACGGCGGCACCTCCGGCGAAGCAGGGCCACTACTAGCGTTGCTACGCGTACGTTTCCCCGACGCGGTGTCCTATGTGGAACGCGCCGCGCAAGCAGGAGAACGCGGTGAACGAGTCCGCTCCCGCCTCGGCAGGACGTCACCCGCCCCCTCCGAAGCCTGGCGAAACCTAACCGGCGCCGCCTCCGACGACTCCGAAGGCAAAGCCCGCCGTGCCTCCCGCAACTGGGGCCGCTTCACCCGAAACTTCGTAGTCCAAGCCAGCGCCGCCGACTTCACCGCCGTCCTGCTGGCGACCCTGCGCCAACGCCTGCCCGCCCCCGCGCACCTGGTCTTCTTCCAACACGACGAAGTCCTGGTCCACTCCCCCACGGACCTGGCCGACGAAGTCGCCACGTGCATAAACACCTGCGTCGCCGAAACCGCGGCCCTGCTCTTCGGCCCCTCCTGCCCGGTCCGCTTTCCCATGCACGTCGCCACCGTAACCTCCTACGCCGACGCCAAATAACCCCAAACCCCAGCCATGCGGGTTTTGACGCAACCACGGCCTGCCGCGCCTCCAAAAACCAGCCACGCGGGTCCTTAGTCCGTAAAGCCAGTCACCGCGACTCACGTCCGCCCAACGGGCGGGAGTCTTCACCGCGCGCGCTCGCCGAAGGCCAGGTTTGCGGGAGCAGGGCGCCCCCGGCACAGTCGCAAGCGACCTCCCCATGCCACGCCCTGGTCACGCAAACCTGATCGCGCGCCTGCCAATAAACACAGGCTTCTAACCGTGCCTCTGTACGCACCACCAGCTTTGAGCCGTACAGGCCAGAGCCCAACCACCACCTTTGTGCCGTGCCTCCAGCATTCCCCCAAAGCGGCGACATATTCTCCGGATCGTCAGAGGGCGGCGGAGTCGATGGCCTTCAGGATCCGTTTCGTGGAAACGGGGTGAGCGGTGCCCAGGGTCTGCGCGAAGTAGCTGATGCGCAGTTCCTCGATCATCCACCGCACATCCCGCAGCACCGAAGAAGAAGTCCCTAACGGCTGGGCGTCAAGTGCGGTCCGGTACTCCCCGATCAGCCACTCGACATCGCCGAGTCGCTCCAAATCCCGAGTCGGGTCCGTAGGCAGCTTCTCCAACCGACGCTCAATCCCACGGAGATACCGCACCACGTCAGCCAACCGATCCTGCCCGGTCTCGGTCACAAACCCAGCATGAACCAGCCCGGCGAACTGCTTACGCACATCAGCCAAAGACTGAGCAGGCCCCCGAGTATCGGCAAGCCGAGCCTCGACATCGTTGGCTGCCCGCAGAATCAGCTCGACCTCGCGCAAAACACTCAGTACACCGGAATGCAGCCCACCCCGCACCTTCTCCAGCAAAACAGCGAACCCAGCCTCATCCCAAACCGGCCCGCCGTTATCCGTGACCAGCTTGTCGACGGCGCAGTCGATACAGTCCTCCAGCAACGCAGCCACACTGCCATGCGGATTCCGGTTCAAAACCAGCTTCGCCTGGTTACCCAAACTCCGGATGACGAACTTCACTGGCGAGGGCAGGTTCAACCGCAGCATTTTGCGAGTCCCGGCCCACATCGAATGCTCCTGCTGTCCCGGCGTATCCAGCAACCGGACAGCGACAGTCTCACCCTCATCCACCAAAGCCGGGTATGCCTTCACATCATGCCCACGCTGCTTGGTGGCAAAGATCTGCGGCAGGTCCCCGAACGCGGGCGTCTTCAACCCCGAACGCTCGATGGAATCCGCGGCGGCGGAGATCGTAGCCCGGACCTCACCGCTCAACTGATGCTTGAGCGCCTCGATATCCTTGCCCTCAGCCAACTTCCGGTTCTTCTCGTCCAGCACCCGGAAAGTGATCTTCAGATGCTCAGGCACCGCCGCGAGCTGCCAAGCATCATGCGGCACAACCACCCCGCGCAGGTCCTCCAGCGTCTCCCCGACCACGTCCAGCAGCGGACCATCAGCAGGACTCACCCGCGACAGCACTAACTTCGCATGATCAGGCGCAGGCACGAAGTTCCGCCGGATCGGTTTCGGCAGTGACTTGATCAACGCCGTCACCAGCTCATCGCGCAGCCCAGGAACCTGCCAGTCGAACCCGTCCTCGGTCACCTGATTCAGTACCAGCAAAGGAATATGCGCTGTGACGCCGTCAGCGTCCGCACCCGGCTCGAACTGATAGGTCAACGGAAAGCTCAACGGGCCTTGACGCCAGACGTCCGGATAGTCCGACTCCTGGATGTTCCCCGCGGAATCGTTGATCAGCATCGCCTTTTCGAAGCTGAGCAGATCCGGCTGGTCGCGGCGCGTCTTCTTCCACCACGTGTCGAAATGCCGAGCCGACACGACTTCCGCGCCAACCCGCTGGTCATAGAACTCGACCAGCGTCTCGTCGTCGACCATGATGTCGCGCCGCCGCGCCCGGTTTTCCAGATCCTCGACTTCTTCGAGCAGCGCCCGATTCTCACTGAAGAACCGGTGGTTCGTATGCCAGTCCCCGTCCACCAGCGCGTGCCGGATGAACAGCTCACGCGAGAGCTCGGGGTCGATCCGGCCGTAGTTGACCCGGCGATCGGCGATCAGCGGCACACCGTAGAGCGTCACCTTCTCGATCGCCATCACGGCGCCCTGCTTGCGCTCCCAATGTGGCTCGGAATAGGTTCGCTTGACGATGTGCGCGGCCAGCGGTTCGATCCACTCGGGCTCGACCTTGGTGTTGACGCGGCCCCACAGTTTCGACGTCTCGACCAGCTCGGCCGACATCACCCAGCGGGGCTGCTTCTTGTGCAGCGCCGAACCGGGGAAGATCGAGAACCGGGCACCGCGCGCGCCGAGGTAGTCGCCCTTGGCCGGGTCCTTCAACCCGATGTGCGACAACAACCCCGGGATCATCGCGGTGGTGACGCGCTGCGAATCGGCGGGCGTGGTGTTCAGGGCGATACCGAGTTGCTTGGCCGTCTGCCGCAGCTGACTGAAGATGTCCTGCCATTCGCGGATGCGCAGGTAGTTCAGGAACTCGGCGCGGCACATCTTGCGGAACTGGTTGCTGGAGAGCTCTTTCTGCTTCTCGCTGATGTACTCCCAGAGATTCAGGTACGTCTGGAAGTCCGAATCCTTGTCCACGAACCGCGCGTGCTGCTGATCGGCCGCCTGTTGCTTCTCGGACGGCCGTTCGCGCGGGTCCTGAATGGACAGTGCGGCAGTGATGATCATGACCTCGCGGACACAGCCCTGGTCCGCGGCCTCGAGCACCATCCGGCCCAGCCGCGGGTCGACAGGCAACTGCGACAGCTTGCGGCCGACGTCGGTCAGGCGCTTGGAGTCCTCGGTGGCTTTCGGGTCGAACGCACCGAGCTCCTGCAGCAGCTGCACGCCATCGGTGATCTGGCGGCGGTCAGGCGGCTCGACGAACGGGAACGCGGCGATGTCGCCCAGTCCCAGCGAGGTCATCTGCAGGATCACCGAAGCGAGGTTGGTCCGCAGGATCTCGGGATCGGTGAACTCGGGGCGCGCGTCGAAATCGTCTTCGGTGTAGAGGCGGATGCAGATACCGTCGGACGTCCGTCCACAACGGCCTTTCCGCTGGTTCGCCGACGCCTGCGACACGGCCTCGATCGGCAGCCGCTGCACCTTTGTCCGGTGGCTGTAGCGGGAGATCCGCGCGGTGCCCGGGTCGATCACGTACTTGATGCCCGGCACGGTCAGCGAGGTTTCCGCGACGTTGGTGGCCAACACGACCCGGCGCCCGGCGTGACGCTGGAACACCCGATGCTGATCGGCGGACGAAAGTCGGGCGTACAGCGGGAGGACTTCGGTGTTACGAAGATCTTGTTTGTTCAGTGCGTCGGCGGTGTCCCGGATCTCGCGCTCGCCGGACAGGAACACCAGAATGTCGCCCTGGCCCTCGGCGATCAGCTCGTCGACGGCGTCACCGATCGCCGAGGTCTGGTCGCGGTCCTGGTCGGCGTTCGGGTCGTCAGGGTCGACGATCGGGCGGTAGCGGACCTCGACCGGATACGTCCGCCCGGAAACCTCGACGATCGGCGCATCCGAGAAGTGCTTCGAAAACCGCTCCGGGTCGATGGTCGCCGAGGTGATGATGACCTTGAGATCCGGGCGCCGCGGCAGCAGCTGCTTGAGATAACCGAGGATGAAGTCGATGTTGAGGCTGCGCTCGTGGGCCTCGTCGATGATCAGCGTGTCGTACTGGCGGAGCATCCTGTCGGTCTGGATCTCGGCGAGCAGGATGCCGTCCGTCATGAGTTTCACGAGCGTGTTCTGCCCGGACTGATCGCTGAACCGCACCTTGTAGCCGACGGTCTCGCCCAGCTCGGTGTTCAGCTCGCTCGCGATGCGCTCCGCGACGGTCCGAGCGGCGAGCCGGCGCGGCTGCGTGTGCCCGATCTGGCCACGCACGCCGAGGCCGAGTTCGAGACAGATCTTCGGCAGCTGGGTGGTCTTCCCCGACCCCGTTTCTCCGGCGACGATCACCACCTGGTTGTCCCGGATCGCCGCGGCGATGTCGTCCTTGCGCTGACTGACCGGCAGCTCAGCGGGATATTTGAGCACCGGCACCGACTCACGCCGAAGCTGCACCCGCAGCTCGGCCGCGTCGAAATCGGCGGCGAGCTGCTCGGCGACGGACTGCTTGTCCCGGGCTTTGCGCGCGCCTTCGAGCCGCCTGCGCAGGCGGTACGCGTCGCGCGGCATCAACTCGGGCAGGCGGGCGCGAAGGCCTTCGAGGGGGGATTGCGTAGACATACTTCTCTCAAGGATAGCGGTGCGTCACCGGCGGGGCCTCTGAATATGACCCAGGAGACCGGACGCCCCGCGATCACGACCGTTGCAGCGACTTCGGGCTCAACTCGGCGATGCTGCGGTGCCCGGAAAGCCCCAGCGTCAGGTCCAGATCCGCGAGCAGGCTGCGCAAGACGTGGACCACCCCGGCCTCGCCGCCAAGCGCCAGGCCGTAGACCCACGGCCGCCCGAGCAGCACGGCTTTCGCGCCCAGCGCCAACGCCTTGATGACGTCGGAGCCGGTCCGCACCCCGGAGTCGAACAGGACGTCGAGCTGGTCGCCGACCGCACTCGCGATTCCCGGCAACGCCTCCAGCGCGCCGATCGCGCCGTCGACCTGGCGGCCGCCGTGGTTGGACACGATGATCCCGTCCATCCCGGCGTCCGCCGCGCGGCGGGCGTCGTCGACGTGCTGGATGCCCTTCAGCACGATCGGGCCGTCCCAATGTTCCCGCAGAAACGACAGGTGTGCCCAGCTCTTGTCGATGCCGGTCACCATCAGGACCCAGCGCAGGATCGCCGCCGGCAAGTCCTCTTCGGGCGTTTTCTCCAGCCTGGCACGGAAAACTGGGTCGCTCAGCGCGATCGCGACGCCCTCACCCTGCAGGAACGGCAGGTACGCCCGGTCCAGATCGGACGGCCGCCAGGCAAGTGCCCAGGTATCCAGCGTCAGCACGAGCGTGGTGAAACCGGCCTTCTTCGCCCTGGCCAGGATGCTCGCGCAGACATCGGGGTCGTCGGGCCAGTAGAGCTGGAACCAGCGCGGGCCGGCACCGCTCGCGGTGGCGACGTCCTCGATGCTGGTGGACGACGCCGTCGACAGCACGAACGGCAGGCCGAGCGACGCGGCGGCGCGGGCGGTGGCGGACTCGGCGTCGGCGTGCACGATGGATTGGACTCCGACGGGCGCCAGCAGCACGGGTGCGGGCAGGCGGGTGCCGACGACCGTGGCCGACAGATCACGCCGGGTGGCGTCGGTGAGCATGCGCGGGACGATCCGCCAGCGGTCGAAGGCCTCGCGGTTCGCCCTGGCCGTGGCGCCGGACCCGGCGGCGCCGGCGACGTAGGAGAACGGGCCGGGCTCCAGGACCTTCTCCGCGGAGGCCTCCAGCTTGGTGGCGTCGGTGGTGAACGGCGGCAGTTTCCCGCCGTATCCCTGCAGGTAGATCTCGTTCTGGTAGCTGCCGAACAGCTCGGTCACTGGTGGCCTCCTTGCGCTGGAGGGCACTGTACCGGCCGGTAGCCCCAGCTGCGGGAATAACCCGGAAGCGGCGTGCGCTGTAGCGTAGGTCCATGCAAACACATGAACTTCACGCCAGGAGGTGACCCGTCGATGTCAGTCGGGGATCTTCTCCTGCGCGGCCCGCAGTTTGTCGCAGAGCCGTTGCAGCGTCCGGAGTTCGTCGGCGGTGAGGGCCGCTCCGACGAGTTTCCCGATCGCCGCCGCATGCTGGGCGCCGACGCGCCGCTGCTCGGCCGCGCCGCGCTCGGTCAGCTCGACGAGCGTACCGCGACGGTCGCCGGGGTCCGGCAACCGCGCGACGAGTCCGTCGGCCGCCATGCGTTCGACGAGGCGGCTCAGGCTCGACTGGTCGATCAGGATGTGCGCGTTGAGCTCGTGCAGCCGCAACCTGCCGCCGGGGAACCGGCTCAGGTTGTAGAGCACGTCGTACTCGCGCATCGGCAGGCCATAGGCGCGGGCTTCGGTGTTCAACCGCCGGTTCACCGACACCTTCGCGCGGAACAGCGATTCCCACGCCGACGTGGCCAGTTTGAACCTCGGCATCGCGCTCCCCATGTCCACTGAATAGCTCCGGAAGGATCACATCATGCCCGGCATCGCCGTAGCCGACCTGTTGGTACTCCCCCGCATCCCCGAGCCCGCGGCCGGCGCGGTCGAGCGACCGATCAGCCAGGTCGTCACGGCGCACCAGCAGCAGGAAGGCGCCGGTTTCACCGTGCGCCGCCCGTTTCCGAGCGCCGAGCTGACCGGCGCGGACCCGTTCATCCTGCTCGACCACCTCGGCGAGGTCGCCTACGAGCCGCATGAGGCGAAGGGCGCACCGTGGCATCCGCACCGCGGGTTCGAGACGGTGACATACCTGATGGACGGCACGTTCGTGCACCACGACTCACACGGTGGCGGCGGCGTGATCAACGAGGGCGACACGCAGTGGATGACGGCAGGCGCCGGTGTGCTGCACGACGAACTGCCGAGCGAAGAACTGGTTCTCGCCGGTGGCTGGTTCCACGGGGTACAGCTGTGGGTCAACCTGCCACGTGCGCAGAAGATGGTGAGCCCGCGCTACCAGGACCTCAAGGCCGACAAGCTCAAGCTGCTCACCTCGGCCGACGGCGGCGCGCTCGTCCGGCTCATCGCGGGCGACCTCGGCGGGTTCGAGGGACCGGGCATGACCTACACGCCGATCAGCTACGCGCACGTGTCGCTGAGCCCTGGCGCGCGGCTGCGGACGCCGTGGCGGCCCGACTTCAGCGCGATGGTCTACGTGCTGTCCGGTGAAGGATTCGCCGGCGCCGAAGGCAGGCCGCTGGAAACCGGGCAGCTGGCGGTGCTGGGCGCCGGTGACGCGATCACCGTGCGCGCGGCGGACCGGCAGGACAACCGGACCGGGCAGCTGGAACTGCTGCTGCTCGGCGGAAAGCCGTTGCGGGAGCCGGTCGTCCAGTACGGGCCGTTCGTCATGAACACCCGCGAGGAGATCATCGACGCCGTGCACGACTTCCAAGCCGGGCGCATGGGCCAGATCCCGGCCCAGCATTTGGGGCGCCGCCCCGGGGACGGCTCCTGACCCAGCGTGGCTCGTGAGTTTTTAGCGGGGGTTTGAACCCCC
>JAVXWP010000078.1:0-11766 GCA_032230695.1 Actinomycetota bacterium
TGCGGAGGACATGGGCAAGAAAGACGGGGCCATCGAGGTCGAAGGCCGCGTAGTCGAGCCGCTCCCCAACGCGATGTTCCGCGTCGAGTTGGAGAACGGCCACAAGGTCCTTGCACACATCAGCGGCAAGATGCGGCAGCACTACATCCGCATCCTGCCAGAGGACAGGGTTGTCGTGGAGCTTTCGCCCTACGACCTGACTCGTGGTCGCATTGTCTACCGCTACAAGTGATCACGAAGAGTAGAGCACAAGCAGGAGAGCAGGAGACGTGAAGGTTCAGCCGAGCGTCAAGAAGATCTGCGACAAGTGCAAGGTGATCCGCCGTCACGGCCGGATCATGGTGATCTGCGAAAACCTGCGGCACAAGCAGCGGCAGGGCTGATCTACCGCACTCGTCACAGAGTGGATTGACAGCCATACAGCCTCCCCGCACCTGCCGGGCCGTGTGATGCGGCCCGGTTCACCCCCGGGCTTCAGGCCGGGGCCGGGACACCAACCGCGCAAGCGGGTGGACGACAGCGAGTCGGTCCCGGAATCGGACGGGGAGCAGACCTGAAGAAACGAATTGACAAGGAGCACCAGCGCCAATGGCACGACTCGCTGGCGTAGACCTCCCCCGCGAAAAGCGGTTGGAGATCGCGCTGACTTACATCTACGGCATCGGCCGTACCCGCTCCAAGCAGCTCATCGCTGCCGCCGAGCTTAACGCGGACACCCGCGTTAAGGACATCGGTGACGATGACCTGAACAAGCTGCGGGTCCACATCGAAGAGAACTTCAAGGTCGAGGGTGACCTTCGCCGCGAGGTGAATGCCGACATCCGTCGGAAGATCGAGATCGGGTGCTACGAGGGTCTTCGTTGGCGCCGCGGACTTCCCGTCCGTGGGCAGCGCACCAAGACCAACGCTCGTACTCGCAAGGGTCCGAAGAAGACGGTCGCCGGCAAGAAGAAGGCTGGCAAGAAGTGAGTGTCGTCGTCGGCAAGAAGATCATGCACATGGGCGGCGCTCAGCGCCGTGGCACGGCTTCCTGCGTTTCGCCGAAGGCGCTCTATGCCCGCCCGATGGCACTGCGCCAGCTGTACACCGACGCCGGATCAGTCATCCGCAACGGACAGCGTGAAGCAGCAGCCGCTCACCAAGAGAACGCGCGCTAAGAGGAGAACCCGCAAGACATGCCACCGAAGTCTCGTACTGGCGCTGGGACCAAGAAGGTCCGGCGCAAGGAAAAGAAGAACATCGCGCACGGTCACGCGCACATCAAGAGCACCTTCAACAACACCATCGTTTCGATCACCGACCCCACGGGTGCGGTAATCGCGTGGGCGTCCAGTGGACACGTGGGCTTCAAGGGCTCGCGTAAGTCGACTCCGTTCGCCGCGCAGATGGCAGCCGAAAGTGCGGCCCGCAAGGCCGCCGAGCACGGCATGAAGAAGGTCGACGTCTTCGTGAAGGGTCCCGGCTCCGGCCGCGAGACCGCGATCAGGTCGCTTCAGGCCGCCGGCCTCGAGGTCGGCACCATCCAGGACGTGACCCCGCAGCCGCACAACGGTTGCCGCCCGCCCAAGCGGCGCCGGGTCTGAGGAACGGGGAGGAATAAGAAGAGATGGCACGTTACACAGGCCCCGCGACTCGTATTTCCCGTCGCCTCAAGGTTGACCTTGTTGGTGGCGACCAGGCGTTCGAGCGCCGTCCGTACCCGCCCGGCCAGCACGGCCGTGGTCGGATCAAGGAGAGCGAGTACCTGCTTCAGCTCCAGGAGAAGCAGAAGGCTCGTTACACCTATGGAGTCCTTGAGCGGCAGTTCGTCCGCTACTACAAGGAAGCCGTCCGTCGCTCCGGCAAGTCCGGTGAGAACCTGCTCCAGATCCTGGAGTCCCGCCTCGACAACGTGGTTTACCGCGCCGGCCTCGCCCGGACGCGTCGTGCCGCTCGCCAGCTGGTGAGCCACGGCCACTTCATCGTCAACGGCAAGAAGGTCAACGTCCCGAGCTTCCAGGTGTCGAAGTTCGACATCATCGATGTGCGACCCAAGTCGTTCGCGATGCTGCCGTTCGTCATCGCCAAGGAGTCCTTCGGTGACCGGCCGATCCCGGCGTGGCTTCAGGTTGTCCCGTCGAACCTCCGGGTGCTGGTCCACCAGCTCCCGGAGCGCGCGCAGATCGATGTTCCGGTTCAGGAACAGCTGATCGTCGAGCTCTACTCGAAGTGATCCCGTCCGGGCTCCGGCCCGGTGCGTGATCGAGCGGCGGCGCGCAGGGTGTGCCGTTCGCCTTGCCTCGGCCGTCCGTGGTGGATTCTCACCGCGGGCGGCTAAGGCGCGCCATCCCCTTCGACGTCATATGGCGGTCGTCGAACGGAAAGGAATAAGGAAGACATGCTGATTTCCCAGCGGCCGGCTCTCGGCGAAGAGACGGTCAACGAGACCCGTTCCCGGTTCACCATCGAACCGCTGGAGCCCGGCTTCGGTTACACCCTCGGCAACTCGCTGCGGCGCACGCTGCTCTCGTCCATCCCGGGCGCTGCAGTGACGAGCATCCGCATCGACGGTGTCCTGCACGAGTTCACCACGGTTCCCGGTGTGAAGGAAGATGTCACCGACATCATCCTGAACCTCAAGGAACTCGTCGTCAGCTCCGAAGAGGACGAGCCGGTCACCATGTACCTGCGCAAGCAGGGCCCGGGTGAGGTCACCGCGGCCGACATCGTGCCGCCCGCCGGTGTCACCGTGCACAACCCCGACTTGCACATCGCCTCGCTCAACGGCAAGGGCAAGCTGGAGATCGAGCTGGTCGTCGAGCGCGGCCGCGGCTACGTGCCCGCCCTGCAGAACAAGCAGGCCGGCGCGGAGATCGGCCGGATCCCGGTCGACTCGATCTACTCGCCGGTGCTCAAGGTGACGTACAAGGTCGAGGCGACCCGTGTCGAGCAGCGCACCGACTTCGACAAGCTGATCCTGGACGTCGAGACCAAGCCGTCGATCACACCGCGGGACGCTGTCGCGTCCGCCGGTAAGACGCTGGTCGAGCTGTTCGGACTGGCTCGCGAGCTCAATGTCGACGCCGAGGGCATCGAGATCGGCCCGTCGCCGCAGGAAGCGGACACCATTGCCGCCTACGCGATGCCGATCGAGGACCTGGACCTCACGGTCCGGTCGTACAACTGCCTCAAGCGCGAAGGCATCCACACCGTCGGCGAACTGGTCTCGCGCAGCGAGGCCGACCTGCTCGACATCCGCAACTTCGGTGCGAAGTCCATCGACGAGGTCAAGCTCAAGCTCGTCGGTCTGGGCCTCGCGCTCAAGGACAGCCCGCCCGGGTTCGACCCGACGGCGGCCGCGGCCAGCTATGACGGAGAAGGCTGGTCCGAGGGCGTCGAAGGCATCACGGACGGTATTTCGGACAGCAGCCACGATGATGGCCAAGACTACGCAGAGACGGAACAGCTGTAAGGCCTGCCCCGGTTCGTCCGCTGTGGATGTCCGCAGTGGACGAACCTGGCCTCCAGCTGTACAGCTGAACTAGGAGAATCGATGCCCACGCCCACTAAAGGCGCCCGTCTCGGCGGGTCTGCCGCCCACCAGAAGCTGATCCTGGCCAACTTGGCCACCCAGCTGTTCGAGCACGGCAAGATCACGACCACCGAGGCGAAGGCCAAGCACCTTCGTCCGCTGGCCGAGAAGCTGATCACGAAGGCGAAGCGGGGCGACCTGCACAACCGCCGGATGATCCAGAAGGTCATCCGTGCGAAGCCTGTCGTGCACAAGCTGATCGCCGAGATCGGCCCGATGTTCGCGGAGCGTCCGGGTGGCTACACCCGGATCACCAAGACGATGCCCCGCAAGGGTGACAACGCGGCCATGGCCGTCATCGAACTGGTCACCGAGCAGACCGTGACGCGGGAAGCCGAAGCGGCGCGCAAGACGAAGTTCGCCAAGGACGCCCCGAAGGTGGAGGCAGCTGTAGAGACCACCGAGGTGGCCGAGGTCGAAGCGACCGAGGTTCCCGAAGGTGGCCACGCTCCTCTCGAGGACGGCTCGCAGCCCGAGGGTTTCCCGATCAAGGGGAACGCGGACTCCAAGCTCTACCACACGCCGGAGAGCGCGTACTACAGCCAGACGGTGCCCGAGGTCTGGTTCGCCAGCACCGAAGCCGCCGAGGCAGCGGGCTACAGCCTGCCGCCCTCGCAGGTTGAGGATGACGAGTCCTGACCGCTGTTACCGAACCGAACGAGCCCGCTGTCCCCATTGGGGAGGGCGGGTTTGTTCGTCTCCGCTTGGACGTCAGCTACGACGGCACGGAGTTTTCGGGCTGGGCCGCCCAACCGGGCCTCAGGACTGTGCAGAGCCTCATCGAGGACGCGCTGGAGAAACAACCCCCCGGGGCCTCTGTCGCGCGCCCTGTCGTCGTCGCAGGCCGCACGGATGCCGGTGTGCACGCCTCCGGCCAAGTCATCCACGTCGACGTGGCGCCTTTAGCGGGCAAACCGTCGCATGGGCGCATCGCGGTGGACGAGCACGGCATCTTCGACCTGCAGCGCATGCAGTACCGCTGGAACAGCCTTCTTCCACGTGATGTGAGGGTGCTGGACGCGTGTATCGCACCGCCCGGCTTCGACGCGCGCTTTTCGGCCGTGCGGCGGCACTATCGCTACCAGGTGTCGGATGCGTCCTGGGGCGTGGCGCCTCTGCAGCGCCACAACACCCTGGCCTGGGGGCGCGCACTGTCGGTCGACAGGATGAACGAGGCGTCGCTGGCGCTGCTCGGACTCCAGGACTTCGCGGCGTACTGCAAGCAGCGGGCCGGGGCCACCACGGTCCGTGAGCTACAGCGCCTCGCCTGGCACCGCACAGACCGGCACACGGTCGTCGCCGAGGTGTCAGCGGACGCCTTCTGCCATTCGATGGTGCGCAGTCTCGTAGGCGTCTTGCTGCTCGTGGGTGACGGCCGTCGCGGCTTGAAATGGCCCGCAGAGGTCTTGGACAGCCGTGTCCGGGGAAGCGTCGTCGCTCCCGCCCGCGGCCTGACGCTGGTCGCCGTCGACTACCCGCCCGATTCTCAACTCGCCGCGCGCGCTAAAGAAACCCGCAACATCCGGACCAGAAACCCCTCCCCTTCTCCCGACGGGCGCGGTTAGCGGGCTAACTGCGCGCGCACGGCGTCGTCGATGCGGTTGAGGATGCCTTTGTAGTCGGTCGCCAGTTGCTCGGCCGTGACGATGACGAAGCGCCACCCTTCGGCTTCCATTCGCTGTCTTCGTTTGTGGTCGAGGCGGCGTTGCTCGGCTGTCTCATGCCATCGGCCGTCGTACTCGACGCCTACCCGGCATTCTTTGATCGCGAGATCGAGCCTGCCAAGGAACTTTCGTTTCTTGTAGACCTTGTACTGGGGTTTCGGCCGGAAACCGCCCGCCACCATGACGATTCGCAGCTCCGACTCAGGCAGTGATTCGGCACGGCGATCGGAGAGCTGCAGGGCATGGCGAGCGAGCCGGATACCCCGAAGCCGCTTCTCCGCGAACATCAGCCTCAACGGGAGCTCACCGACCAGACCGGCGCGCAGGAAAGCGTCAAGATCCGGTACTCCGATGCGAAGCCGCCGTATCCACCCCCTGGTGCGCGGGGAAAGCCGCAGCAGGAGGTCAAGGGCGATGCGGGCCGGTGTTGCGATCTTCGCGTTTTGCCAGGGCCGGGATTCCTCCGCCAGGACGTCGGTCCTGCGGACCTTGATGCCGACGATAGGCCCGAACCGAAACTTCTCCGGGACGACGAACTCGACGGGATCGAGAGGCTGAGCGAGTTCGATACCGAGGACAGTCGCCGCGGATCTGCCGGTCAGGACTGCCTCGTCGGGCACAATTAATGCGGCACCTCGGCAGCGCAGCTCGTGCGTCACCTCGATGTCGGCCTTGGTGTAGACGTCCTGGAAGAGCCGCCGGACGCCATGTCCGCGAAGCTGGCCGGGGGTTATGAGGCCCGCTTTGCGTGCTTCGGAGCCGCGGAAGACGTCGGGAAGTTCGCTGAGATCAAGTGTCTTTGCCACCCCGACACCGTCGGCACCAGCACCGACGATTTTCGCCGATGAAGATCAACAACTACCGAGTTATCCACATCAACCCACACCTGTGGATAACTTTCCCGCCCCGCTCGCCGACCTGAGCGCGCGCGATTAGCCCGCGAAACGCGCGCGCGCCGCAGGTCAGTCGCCTCGGCGGACGGGACCCAGGAGCTGCTGCTCTTTGGCGGTGGTGACCAGGCGGAGTGGGCGCCACAGGTTGCGCCCGAGGGCGACGACCTGGTCGTCCTTCAACGTGGTCAGCTGCCGCATCATCTGCGGCGGCAGCCGCCAGATCCGCGCGGCGAGCTCGGCTTGCCCGATCGGCAGCCGCTGCATCAGTACGAGGTCGGCCGCGTTGGCTGTCGCGCCGGCCTGCGGGTGCAGGTACGGAAGCACGTAGATCGTCGTCTGCCACGGCGAACGCGGCGGGAACAAATCCTGCGGCGTCGGGCCCCCATCGGTGACGACCAGCAGTGGCGCGTCTTCCGACGGTCGGGGCAGTTCGACCGGCGAAAGCCGCCGGATCTGCACCAGGGGAGACGGGCCGCCGTTCGGTTGCGTCCCGGCCGCCTTGGAAAGCACCTGCCAGGCGGCGGGCCGCCCAGTGGCCACGACGACCCAAGCGCCGACGGCCATCGCCCTCAGCGCCACCTGACGGGCCAGATACAGCCCGCCGACGAGCACGATCCGAGTCGGTGTCGAACGCAACGCCGAAATCGTCAGCGGCTCACCCTTGAGGCCGGAACCGAGCACGATCCCGCCGCGGTCGCCGGACGGGCTGATCGCGTCGAGCAGCGCCGGGTCGACGGTGAATTCGGGAGCGACACCCGAGCGCTGACCTGCGTCGCGGACACGCGTACTCATGCCGTACCTCCGATCGGCAACGTCGCGGCGAAAGCGGAGATCTGCAGTCCGCGTAACGGGGTCAAGGTCACACCCAGCCTTTCGGAAATGCTCTGCAGCCTCTGGTCTGCCGCCTCCAGCTCACGGGGGTTCCGCGCGCTCAGGCGGACGACTCCGCGCAGGCCGATCTGGCCGTCGTCGGAAGAGGGCGAGATCGACATCGCAATCGTGGCGGAGAGCGCGCGGACGCTCGTCAACGCGTTGAGGCTGCTCGTGATCTGACCCTTCGGCCAATTGGTGATTGCGTAGCTCGCATGGCCGATCCCGGCCGCTGTCACGCCGTTCCATCGCTCCTGCATGGTCACCCGGGCATTGGAGCCCGCGACCGCGGTGAGTTCCGCGGCCGAGATCCCGGCTCGCAGCAGCTCGTCCGGATCGAGGGGCCGCGTCGGAACTCCCTGTGACTCCAAGGCATTCCGCACTCGCGACAGCGCGCCGATGAGGGCACGGTGTGCGCCGACGACCCCGCCACCGCGTTCCCGCACTGCTGCGGGACAACGGCGGGGATCAAGCCGGATCGCGACCCAGGTGGTCCGGCGCGCCGCAGCGGGCAGCGGGCCGAGCACCTCCATGTAGGAGCTGAGCGCGGGCGAGTCCGAAGGGAGTGCCGCGCTTCCGGGATAGGTGTGCCAAATGACCTGGATCGAGTCCAGCACCACCCCACGGTCTTCGAGGCAAGGTGCGAGCGCGGCCAAGGGAAGACTGGGCGCACCATCTGCCTGTGTGATCAACTCGGGAGCGGGATCGACGAGCAGCACCGCCGTCCACGTGCCGTCGTTCCAGGCGATGCCGACCTGCTGCCGTTCGTGGTCGATGCCGTGCGCCACCACGAGATCCGGGACCGCCAACCGGAGGAGGTTCACCCGGGCATCGTCGGGCCCGGTCACCGCGTCCTCTTCGGCGGCGATCTCCTCCAAACTGGTGGGCGGCACCGGGTTTGCCACCCGATCGTGGGAACGGAAGGTATAGCGCGCGGTAAGTCCAACCCATTGGGTGAACCATTTGCCACGCCAACGAAGGAATGCGATCACCAGCGCCACGGCGAGCACGCCGATACCGACGTACTTCAGTGAGAGATTGATCGCCAGCAGGATCAGGCCGATCGCCAGGCCGACCTCGAGAACGACGACGTTCGCCACCGGCAGGGCACCCAGGCTCGAACCCGAGGTGCGACGTCTCGCCGGCGGTGCTGTGCGGGGTGCCGGGCTCGCGGCGCCGGGTTGCGGCGCTGGCGGCAGCCCGCCAGGAGGCGGTCCACCAGGGCCTCCCGGACCTCCAGGCCCACGCGGGCCTGCGGGACCGCCAGGGCCACCGACGGGGCCGCCTGGACCAGCGGGCCTGCCCGGTCGGGGCGGCGGCCCAGGTGGCCTGCCGTGCGGCGGCTGTGATCCCGGTGGCGGCCCATTCGGGCGTGGAGGAGTTGTGACGGACATCCGCGCGTTCTCTTCCCCTCGTGCGTGCTGCATATCCAGAAAGCCGATCCCGAGGTGTCCGACCCTAGCTGGAGTTGGTAGAAACCCCACACCAGACGGTCCCCGTACGGCTATCCTGCGGAACCGTACCGCGACTGGGAGAGCAGTAGGTCGAGAATGCCATCAACACCGACGACAAAGTCTCAAGTCCAAGCTCATCAGTTCGTACTGCGCCGTATGCAGTCCGCGCTGGTCCGCAGGGACGCCGTGATGCTGAACGACCCGATGCGCACGCATTCCCGTGCGACGATCGTCGGCTTCGTGCTCAGCGCACTCGCCATGCTCGGCTTCGTGATCTTCGGCCTGATCAGCCCCAAGCCGTCGGTCCCGGATGCCGGGAACATCGTCATCGGTGAGCAGTCCGGCACGGTGTACGTCGTCGCGGGGAATCCGAAGAAACTGATCCCCACCTTCAACATGGCGTCCGCGCGGTTGTTGCTGATGTCGCAGCAGAATCAGGCCGCGGCACCGAGCGCCGCACCGGGCGCCGCCAGCACCGGCGGTTCGGCGCCGTCGGTGAAGGACGCGACGGTCGTTTCCGATGAACAGCTCGCGAACATTCCCCGCGGCAAGCTGACCGGAATTCCGGACGGCCCGCAATTGCTTCCGAACGACAACCAGCGGATTGCGAACAACTGGGCCGTCTGTGACCAAATCTTGCTGGACCAGAACCTGCCGGACCCCACCAGCATCAACAAGCGCGAGACCACGGTGCTGGCCGGTGTCGCGAATCTCGGCCGGGAGCTGGCGCAGGGCGAGGCGCTGTATGTGAGCAACGCCAACGGAAAGACGTATCTGATCTACCGGCTGAGCACCAGCCCGAACCAGCCGAACGCCAACGCCGTGCGAGCGGAAGTGGACCTGAGCAGCAACGCCGTGAGCTCGGCGCTTCGCCTCTCGGGCGTGCCACGGAAGATTTCCACCGAGCTTCTGAACGCGATCCCCGAGGTTCCGCGCCTGTCGCCACCGAAGATCCCCGGTGCGACGACCCAGCCGACCTTCGCCATGGCCGGGCTGGCCATCGGCAACGTGTTCTCCACCTCACCCACCGGGGGCGCCAAGACCTCGTGGGTGGTTGTGCAGAGCGGCATCCAGCAGATCTCGTCGGCGGTGGCGGACATCATCCGGACCACGACGACCGGCCGTGCGAGCATTCCCGAGCTGGGGCTCGACAAGATCCAGAACGTCAAGCAGTTGCAGCCCACCGATGCCGGGTACTTGCAGGTCGACGAGTTCCCGCAGGAAGTGCCGGTCATTCTCGATCCGGTGAGGTCGCCGGTGTCGTGCCTCGGGTGGAACATCGTCGGCACGGGCGGCGACCGGGATACGCACACCGCGGTGTTCGTCGGCAACGCGGTGCCCATTCCCACCGACCAGCAGGCGATCTCGGTCGGCACCCCGAGCCCGGACGGCTCGAAGATCGACAAGTTCTACATGCAGCCCGGCTTCGCCGCGGTGGTTCAGTCCGCGACCGTCAAGGAAACCTTCGGCAGGGGCAGCATCCAGCTGATCTCCGATCGTGGACTGAGGTACGGCGTTCCCGATGTCAAGACCGCGCAGACACTGGGGCTCGACAATCCGCAGCCGGCGCCGGACACGATCCTCAGGCTGCTTCCGACCGGCGCGTCGCTCAACACTCAGGAAGTGCTGAAGACGTTCGACTCCGTGCCCATCGACCCGCGCGCGGGTTCGTTCCCGTCGACGCAGGCGCAGGCCGCGCCACCAAGGTGACCCAACCGGAACCCTAGGTCGCCACTCGACGTCACAATGCCGGAGACGACGTCGGCGCGGGAGGGTTTCATGGCGGGTTTCAGGGTCAGCGCGGAGGTCGTCGCGGACTATGCCAAGAGGGTCGACGCGACGGCTGACGAGCTGACCGCGGTCACCGATTCGGTGGCCGGGGGAGGCCTCACCGTCGCGTCCTTCGGCGACCTCGGCGACCAGATCGGGCTCGGTGCGTCCTATGCCCGTGCGTCGGAGTTGCTGCGGAACCAGCTTCTCGACGGTTGCGCGGCTCTGCGGTCGGCATCGGATGCCTTACACAAGGTCATGGGGCACCATTCCGGGGGCGACGCCGAGTCCGCCGCGCTCATCAAGCGCGCCGGTGAGCTCTGATCCCATGCCGACCCCGGATCGGGACAGTTATCCCACGGAGACCCCCATGCGCCTGGATCCATCGCCCGCGAGCGCGTTTAGCCCGCGAAACGCACTCGCGGACGGAACCGACCTCCGCGCGGGGGTGGCCGCGCATCTGGAATACCTCGGGACGTTGGCGAGCGAGCTCGGGGTGATCGACGTGGTGGAGAGCTACTTCGCGCCGATCGCCGCGCGATGGAGCGATCTGCGCGCCGAGGCCGCGGCCTGGCGTCAGGCGGCGCAAGCCGCGGGCAGGGCATCAGGCGAGCTGGACGACCATCTCGGCCGCCTGGACGCCGCGTGGGAGGGCAGGGACGCGGACGCCTTCGTCTCGTACATCGGCGAAGTCGGTGTCGCCGGCAGGGACGTCGAGGACGCCATGAACGTCATGGCCGCTGCGCTCGAAGACGTCGCCGGTGCCGTCGAGCAGATCACTGCCGACATGGCGGAGCTGCTGACGGATACCGCCGAGCTGACCTCCCAATCGGCCATGCTGCCGGTTGGGGGCGAAAGGCGCGCGAGAAGTCAGCTGCTCGAGACTCAGCAATCCGCGAGGTCACTGTTTGAAACCGCGCGAGATGTGCTCGAGGCGTTCTCTCGATTCTGCGACGGCGTCGACGGCCCGGACGCCGCTTCCCGCAGTCTCGAAATCGCTCATCCGTACCCGCAGAAGCGGTTTACCCTGCACGACGATGTCGACACGCCGCCCGGTGATGACGACGGAGGGACGTCGCCGTCCTCCTCGAAGGAGGACGCGACCGAGGGTGGGAGTGGCGCGTTGCCGCCGGAGTCCCCGGACACAAGTGGCTTCGCGGCGGGTGCTGTCACTGGCGTGGCCGCCACAGCCGGCGTCGCGGCCGGTCAGAGCTTCGTGAGCGCCCCGATGATGCCGATGGGGATGGGCATGGGTGGCGGTGGTGGAGCCACGGAGCACAAGTCCAAGCCCCGCACCGTCACCAAGCCCACCGAACTCTTCGGCGAGCCGGGCCAAGTCGTCCCGCCCGTCATCGGCGACGACGGCCCACCCAAAGCCGCGCCCACCCGGGATACGCCGCCTCCGCAAAAATGACCCCTGACCAGGGCGCGCGCGTTTTGCCCGCTAAACGCGCGCGCCCGGGTCAGGCGGGGGTTCGGGGGGTGGGGGGGGCTGGGCGGGTCCGCCGCACGGGGTGGACCACGAACATGGTGTTCAGCCGCGC
>JAVXWP010000121.1:0-17249 GCA_032230695.1 Actinomycetota bacterium
GAAAACCGGTTCCTCGAGGTGACCTACGCCAACGGGGACAAGGAAGTCCTGTACTTCCGCGACTTCAACTCGGGCGCGATGATCCAGAACATCGTGGACCGGGCGAAGAAGTCGGCGATCAAGTCGGTGCTGGAGACCCAGCAGCCCGGCCTGCGCGTGCAGCACCTGCTGGACGCGATCGTCGACGAGTTCGCGGAGAACGAGGACCTGCCGAATACGACGAACCCGGACGATTGGGCCCGGATCTCGGGCAAGAAGGGCGAGCGGATCGTGTACATCCGCACCCTGGTCACCGGAAAGAACACGGATTCGGGGCGGGCGATAGACACCGCGACGAACACCGGGCAGTACTTGTAAAACGCAGTCGAGAAGGGGTCGTGGTGCGGGCTGGTGGCACCGCGGCCCCTTCTGCTGTCTTGCTTTCTTTGCCCGCGCCACGCCCGGGCTTTGTGTGGTGTGGATCACTTCAGGACACAGTGGCGACGACTTTCGCGTGACTACGCTGAGTGAGCCGTCCGTGGGCGGCGAGAATGCCGGCGATCACGAGCACCGCACTGACGGGCTGGTTCCAGATCTGCCGAGCATGATCACCAGTCAACTGCGCCCGGGACTCGGGTGCCAGCGGATTTCGGTCTCCGCAGTCACGCTTCCGCCTGCAAGGGAAGCGTATAACGACCTATACTCGATGGTGTGACCGAATCCGAACACGAACGCCCGCGCGCGCCGATCTCCGCTTCCGACGTGCTGAACTGGCTCGAGACGACAGCAGCATCGGTCCAGGCGGGGAAGGTGAGTGCGCGGGAGCTGATCGAGCTGCTGGGGGAGTTGCGGCAGGCGTCGACGGCGTGCGCCAACGCGTCCGACTGGGCTTTGCTGGCCGCGAGGGAAGAGGGGGCCAGCCTGCGTCAGATCGCGCCGGTCTTCGGCAAGGGGTACGTCCGTGCGCCGGCCGCGCGGCTGGAGAAGCTCCACCGGCAGGTCCAGAACTCGGGTCAATGGCTCGAGATCCTCCGGCGCCATGATCAAGCGGTGACCTGATCTCCTCTTTGTGTATAACGACCTATACAGCGTGGCGTTACGAAAAAGCCTCAACTGGTCATCACCGCATGAAACACAAGTTCACTACTACCAGCAAGGACAAAGAGAGTGTTGTCTCGGATCGGGCTCGGGCTGGCGGCATTGGGCAGGCCCGCGTACATCAACCTGGGGCGCACGTCGGCGTTGCCGGAATCTCGTGACGTCGAGGCGCTGCGGGCGGCGACGCACGAGGTGCTCGACGCGGCGTACGCGGCCGGACTGCGCTGGGTGGACGTCGCCCGGTCCTACGGCCTGGCGGAAGACTTCCTCGCCGGCTGGCTCGGGACGCACCCGGACGTCACGGTGTCGAGCAAGTGGGGCTACGCCTACGTGGGCGAGTGGCGCATGGACGCCGAGGTCCACGAAGCCAAAGAGCACTCCCTGAACCGTTTTCGGGCCCAGTGGGGCGAAAGCCGCGCCTTGCTCGGCGACGCCCTCGCGTTGTACCAAGTCCATTCGTTGACTTCGGACAGTCCACTGTTCACCGACAAGCCGCTCCTGGAAGCGCTGGCTTCCCTTGGGGCGGAAGGGATCCGCGTCGGATTCTCGACGTCGGGTGCCGCGCAGGCGGACACTGTCCGCCGGGCGCTGGCGCTCGAAATCGCCGGAGCGCCGGTGTTCACCGCGGTTCAGTCCACTTGGAACCTGCTTGAGCAGTCGGCAGGAGAGGCTCTCGCCGAGGCTCATGCGCACGGGAATCTGGTGCTGGTGAAGGAAACACTCGCGAACGGACGGCTGGTCGTCGAGCCGCCGGACGTCGTGCGCGAGTTGGCCGCGACGCACGGTGTCGGCCCGGATGCGGTCGCGGTGGCCGCTGTTCTCGCGCAGCCTTGGGCGAGTCGGGTGCTGGTCGGCCCGTCCGGTGTCGAGCAGTTGGCCGCCAATCTGCGGGCCGCGGAGATTCGCCTTGACGAGACCGAACTGGCCGCGCTGCAAGGGATCAGCGAGCCGGCCACACGGTATTGGGCGCGGCGATCCAGCTTGAGCTGGCAGTAGCGTGCTGGCGCCTCGCCAAGGTCGCGGCGGCGAAACTCAAAACGACTCAGCCGCAGTAGCGCCGGAACCATTCGCGGATGCCTTCGCGGCCGTCCGGGATGAAGGGGCTTTCGGGGTCGTCGACCCATTCGCGGAGTTCGTCCAGCCGTAGCCAGCGGCCGTCGACGATCTCTTCCGGCTGGTGGGTGATCGGGCCGTCCCAGCGAATCTCGAAGGCGAAGTTGTGGCAGCGGATGGAGCCGTCCTCGTAGCGCAAGGTGAACAATGGGAGGGGTTCCACGCTGTCGATGCCGAGCTCCTCGGCCAGTTCACGGCGCGCGCACTGTGCGGGGTCTTCGCCGGCCACGACCACTCCGCCCGCCCAGCAATCCCACGTTGCGGGATAGACGTCCTTGTCCGGGGCGCGCAGGTGTACGTAGACGGACTCGCCATCGCCCGAACGGACCAGCACCACACCCGAGGCGTGCCAGAGCCCTTCGGCACGCATCACCGCACGTGGCGCGCTTCCCGCCACGGTTCCCGCCCTGTCGTAGAGCGCAACGACTTCGTCACCAGCAGCCACGGAGTCATCGTTACACGCGCCGGACCCGTAGGGTGTTCACATGAGGCGGATCATGGGAACCGAAGTCGAGTACGGCATCTCCGTGCCGGGCGATGCGACGGCTAACCCGGTGTTGACCTCCACTCAGGTGGTCCTGGCATACGCGGCGGCGGCGGACATCCCGCGGGCGCGGCGCGCGCGGTGGGATTACGAGGTGGAGTCGCCCTTGCGCGACGCGCGGGGTTTCGACCTGGCGGGTCCGAGCGGGCCGGGGCACGAACCCGATGTCGAAGATCTGGGTGCGGCCAACGTCATTTTGACCAACGGTGCTCGGTTGTATGTGGACCACGCGCATCCGGAGTACTCCGCGCCCGAGGTGACGAACGCGCGTGACGCGGTCATCTGGGACAAGGCGGGCGAGCGGATCATGGAGCTCGCCGCGCTGAAGGCGGCGACCGTGCCCGGGCAGCCGCAGTTGCAGCTGTACAAGAACAACGTGGACGGTAAGGGCGCGAGCTACGGGACGCACGAGAACTATCTGATGGCGCGGGCGACGCCGTTCACCGCGGTGATCGGCGGGCTGACGCCGTTCTTCGTGTCGCGCCAGGTGGTGACGGGTTCGGGCCGGGTCGGGGTCGGGGCGCAGAGCGAGGAAGCCGGTTTCCAGCTTTCGCAGCGTTCGGACTACATCGAGGTGGAGGTCGGCCTCGAGACGACGTTGAAGCGCGGCATCATCAACACGCGTGACGAGCCGCACGCCGACGCGGACAAGTACCGCAGGCTGCACGTCATCATCGGGGACGCGAACCTGTCCGAGTATTCGACGTATCTGAAGGTCGGGACGACGGCGCTGGTGCTCGACATGATCGAGTCGGGGATCCGGTTCGATGACCTGAAGCTGGACGAGCCGGTGCGTGCGGTGCACCAGATCAGCCACGATCCGACGTTGAAGGTCAAGGTTTCGCTGGCCAACGGGAAGAAGTACACCGGGCTGGACATGCAGTTCGCCTATCACGAGATGGCGTCGGCGAACCTGGAGCGCACGGAAGCCGATGAAGCCTCGAAGGAGGTTCTTCGGGTGTGGGGCGAGATTCTCGACGCGTTGGCGCGTGACCCGCAGGAGACCGCGGACAGGCTGGACTGGCCTGCGAAGCTGCGTCTGCTGGAGGGGTACCGGGCTCGCGACCAGCTCGCGTGGGGTGCGCCGCGGTTGCGCTTGGTGGACCTGCAGTACTCGGACGTGCGGCTGGGGAAGGGCCTGTACAACCGCTTGGTGACCAGGGGCTCGATGCAGCGGCTGGTGACCGAGGAGGAAGTGGTCTCGGCGATCACGAACCCGCCCACTGACACGAGGGCGTACTTCCGTGGCCGGGCGCTGGAGAAGTACGCGACGTCGATCGCGGCGGCGTCGTGGGATTCGGTGATCTTCGACGTCGGCAGGGAATCGCTGGTGCGGATCCCGACCTTGGAGCCGCTGCGCGGTACGAAAGCGCACGTGGGCAAGCTTTTGGACGATGCGGCGACGGCGGAAGAGCTGGTCGAGGCGTTGACGGGTTCCGACTAGGGCGTGTCTGTGACGTGCGACCAGCCCAATGGTCGCATCGGATTTCGGGACGTCTGGGTAGGCTTTAGACCAACGGCTACACCTGGAGGCGAAATGGCTCAGGAAAAGATCGAGAAGCATGGCGGCGGAGACTCCGATGAGGAGCTCGAAGCGGCGGGCGGAGCCGGTCAGGAACGCCGGGAGAAGCTCGGCGAGGACGTCGACACGATCCTGGACGAGATCGACGACGTGCTAGAGGAGAACGCTGAGGACTTCGTGCGGGCGTACGTGCAGAAGGGCGGCCAGTAGCCGCTGCCCGTGACGGTCCCCGCCAGAACGCGTAGATGGGATTGAACGAACACCTATGGAACAGATCTCGCGTAGCTCGCGTGTGCCGTTGGACGTGCCGCATGGGACCACGATCGTTGCCGTCGTGTTCGCGGGCGGGGTGTTGATCGCGGGTGATCGGCGGGGCACTTCGGGCACGATGGTCGCCACCCGGGAGCTGCAGAAGGTGTACGTCACCGATGAGTACTCCGCGGTGGGTATCGCCGGTGCGGTGGGTCCGGCGTTGGAGATGGTCCGGCTCTATGAGGTGGAGCTGGCGCATTACGAGAAGATCGAGGGCGTGGCGCTGTCGTTCGGCGGCAAGACGAACAAGCTCGCGGCCATGGTGAGAGCGAATCTCGCGATGGCGGAGGCGGGGCTGGTGGTGTTGCCCCTGTTCGTCGGCTATGACCTGCATGCCGAGGATCCGAAGCGGGCGGGGCGGATCGTGTCGTTCGATGTGCTGGGTTCGCGGTACGAGGAGATCGATGGTTATCACTCGATCGGTTCCGGTTCGCCGTTCGCGATGTCGGCGTTGAAGAAGACGCACGATCCGGATGCCGATCTCGAGGGTGCGGTGCGGGTAGCCGTCGAGGCGTTGTACGACGCCGCGGACGATGACACGGCGACCGGTGGGCCGGATGTTGTCCGGCGGATTTATCCGACGGTCGTGACGATCACCGCGGAGCATGGTGCGGTGGAGCTTCCCGAGGAGCAGGCGGCAGCTGTCGCCGAGGCTGTGGTGAGCAGCCGGGCGGAGCGGTATCAACGGTCCGGTTAGCTGTTTTCAGTACCTCCTTTCTTTCTGAAAAACCAGTTCCTGTGAATCCCTTTTTTATGAGCAGAGCGGAGC
The DNA here is from genome assembly GCA_032230695.1 of Actinomycetota bacterium. Classification (GTDB taxonomy): domain Bacteria; phylum Actinomycetota; class Actinomycetes; order Mycobacteriales; family Pseudonocardiaceae; genus Amycolatopsis. Next base: position 5,338 of record JAVXWP010000121.1, read on the forward strand.
AATAGCCGTGACGATGCCGCTGTACGCCTCTCCCGAGCAGCTGATGCGGGAGCGCTCCGAGCTTGCGCGCAAGGGCATTGCGCGGGGCCGGAGTGTTGTCGTACTCAAATACCGTGGCGGTGTGCTCTTCGTTGCGGAGAACCCGTCGACGACGCTGCACAAGGTTTCGGAAATCTATGACCGGATCGGTTTCGCCGCAGTCGGTCGCTACAGCGAGTTCGAGAACCTGCGGGTGTCGGGTATCCGGCATGCCGACCTCAAGGGCTACCAGTACGACCGGCGTGATGTCAGCGCCCGTGCGCTGGCGAATGCGTACGCCGCGACTCTGGGCAGTATCTTCACCGAGCAGTTGAAGCCGTTCGAGGTGGAGATCTGCGTGGCGGAGGTCGGGGTGACGGCCGAGGACGACCAGTTGTACCGGTTGACCTACGACGGTTCCATCGGTGATGAGCCGCGGTTCGTGGTGATGGGCGGTCAGGCCGACACCATCGCGACGAACCTCAAGGAGACGTACGAGCCGGACTTGGAGCTGGGGCCTGCGGTGGCGATCGCCGTGGCAGCGCTGCGGGCTAGTGCTGCGAAGACGGCTAAGGCGGTGGCTAGTGCGGCGTCGAAGTCGACGGCTCCGGCGTCGGGTGCTGCTGCCAATGGCAACGGTGAGAGTGACCCGGTCAAGCTGGAGGTCGCGGTTTTGGAACGTGACCGGCCCCGGCGTGCTTTCCGGAGGCTGACGGGTGCCGCGTTGGAGGCCTTGCTCCCGGCTCCTGCGGAGCCGGAGGAGCCGAAGGCGGCAGACGGCGACAAGCCCGCCGAGTAGCGACACCGCTCTGAAGGCCACTTTGATGGCGCGTCCCTACGTGAGGGACTTTAGTGCCCTCACGTAGGGACGCCATCAAAGTGGCCTTCAGAGCTACTGGGTGCGGGGGCGGTAGATCGTCAGTGCGCTGGAGCGGGCGCGGAAGCGGAACTCGTGGCCGAGTGGGCCGATTTCGCCGTCGGTGGCCACGCGCCGGTTTCCGTCTCGGAGTTCGACGTCGAGCGAGGGCAGGTCCAGTTCCTGGTAGACGTGGCTGGCGTTCAGCGTGCGCGTCACCGTGGCGAGGACGAACCGGAGCCGTGAGTACGGTAGGTCCGCTCGCAGGTAGCGGATATCGAGCAGGCCGGTGTCGAGCGCGGGACGCCGTGACGGGGTGAAGCCCTTGGGCGCGTAGGTGCCGTTGCCGACGAACAGCCACCAGATTTCGGCGGCTTCGCCGTTGAGTACGACGTTGAGTGGTTTCGCGCGGCGCAGGGTGCGGACCAGCGCGATGGCGGCGGATGGCCACTTCGGGTGTCGCTGCTGAAGCTTTTCGCGCAGTCGCACCATTTCCGGGTAGCCGCCGAGGCTTGCCGTGTTGACGAACCAGCGGCGTTCTACGTTCTCGCCGGAGCTGATCTCGACTTCGCCGAGGTCGATCCCGACAGCGGTGCCGGCTTCGGTGGCGACGTCGGACTGCGGCATCGAGCGGAGGCCGACGTCGCGGGCGAAGTGGTTCAGTGTCCCGGCGGGGATCAGCGCCAGCGGCAGGTTGTAGTCGGCCGCGACGGAGGCCACCGCGGCGACGGTGCCGTCACCGCCGGCGACGGCGAGCGCGCGGACGGAACCGCCGCGGGCGTGGATCTCCTCTTCGAGTTGGTCGCGGAGGTCCTGCTTCGGGTTCGGGTAGAGGATCGTCGCCTTGGGCCAGGCGAACTTGACGTCGGCCGTCGGGTCCACGCCGTCGACGCCGGAGTGGGGGTTGACCACGGCGAGCATGTCGTCGCCGTCCTGCATTTCCGGTGCGTCGGCGCTGTGCGCGGTGCGGCCAGGGACGTCGTCGTGCAGTGGCCACCAGTGCCGGGTCAGTGCGGCGGCGCCGACGCCGATGAGCATCCCGGCGCCGACGTCGCTGGGCCAGTGGACGCCGGTGTGCACCCGGGAGTACGCCACGGCGACGGCCAGCGGGGCGACGGCGAGGCCCGCTTTGGGTGATTCCATCGCGACGGCGGTGGCGAAGGCGGCCGCGGACGCCGAATGTCCGGACGGGAAGGACGACGAGGTGGGGCGTTTGACGAGCCTGCGGTGTACGGGGACCTCGTCGGCGGCGGGGCGGCGGCGCGGGAAGAGCGGTTTGCCGATCAGGTTCGCCGTCAGGCTCGCGCCGGCGATCGCGGCGACCCCGCGCAGCGCGCCACGGCGCGTCGGACCTTTCTTCGAGGCCAGGACGGCGCCGACGCACCACCAGAGGACAGCTTTGTTCGCCGATTTCGACAACGCCAGCAGGGCGTCGTCCGCGCGGGTCTGCGGGAGCTCGGCGCTGCGGCGCATCAGCCGGTGATCAGTGCGCCCGACCTGTCGAAAGGGGCGGATGAGCTGGTTGAACAAGGTTCCTCGACTTCCGGTGTTCCGGTTCGATCGTGTGGCCGACAATCGCCCGTTCGGGCCAGTTTCACCAAGAGCAACGTAGCTCACCGCGTGTCGCCGCCCGAACGGCGCACCGGACAGGGGGCTGTAGCGCCTACTCTTGTGTCATGCAGCGGCGGATCTTTGGTATCGAGACCGAGTTCGGGGTCACGTGCACTTTCCATGGGCAGCGCAGGCTCTCGCCCGACGAGGTGGCCCGGTACTTGTTTCGGCGTGTGGTGTCCTGGGGGCGTTCCTCGAACGTCTTCCTGTCGAACGGTTCCCGGCTTTACCTGGATGTCGGGTCCCATCCTGAGTACGCGACGGCCGAGTGTGACGACCTGACGCAGTTGGTCACGCACGACAAGGCCGGTGAGCGGATCCTCGAGGACCTCCTCGTGGACGCGGAGCGCAGACTGGCCGACGAGGGTATCGGCGGCGACATCTTCTTGTTCAAGAACAACACCGACTCGGCGGGCAACTCCTATGGGTGCCACGAGAACTATCTGGTGGGCCGGGCGGGGGAGTTTTCGCGGATCGCGGATGTGCTGTTGCCGTTCCTGGTGACGCGGCAGCTGATCTGCGGCGCCGGCAAGGTGCTGCAGACTCCGCGCGGCGCGGTGTACTGCCTGTCGCAGCGGGCGGAACACATCTGGGAGGGCGTGTCGAGCGCCACCACGCGTTCGCGCCCGATCATCAACACTCGCGACGAGCCGCACGCGGACGCCGAGCGGTACCGGCGGCTGCATGTGATCGTCGGTGACTCCAACATGGCGGAGCCGACGACGTTGCTGAAGGTAGGTTCGGCGAACCTGGTGCTGGAGATGATCGAGGCCGGCGTTCAGTTCCGTGATTTCACCCTGGACAACCCGATCCGCGCGATCCGGGAGATCAGCCACGACCTGACCGGTCGCCGTCAGGTGCGCCTGGCGGGTGGGCGGGAGGCTTCGGCGCTCGACATCCAGCGGGAGTACTACTCGCGTGCGGTGCAGCACGTGAAGGAGAACGGTTCGCCGTCGGCGTCGGAGCGGGTCCTGGAGCTGTGGGGCCGTGCGCTCGACGCGGTCGAGGAGCAGGACTTCAGCAAGATCGACACGGAGATCGACTGGGCCATCAAGCACCGGCTTGTCGAGCGCTACCGCGCGAAGCACGACCTGGACCTGTCGAGCCCGCGGATCGCGCAGCTGGATCTGGCGTACCACGACATCCGGCGTGGTCGCGGGGTGTTCGACTTGTTGCAGCGTAAGGGCCTGGTGCGGCGGATCACCGACGACGGCGAGATCGAACTCGCCAAGGACACCCCGCCTCAGACCACCCGCGCGAAGCTGCGTGGCGATTTCATCGCCGCCGCGCAGGCCGCGGGCCGTGATTTCACGGTCGACTGGGTGCATTTGAAGCTCAACGATCAGGCGCAGCGGACCGTGCTGTGCAAGGACCCGTTCCGTTCGGTCGACGAGCGTGTCGAGCGGCTCATCGGCTCGCTGTAGTTGTCCGTGAGGGCCTCCTTGACAGCGTCTAGCGCTGTGAAGGAGGCCCTCACGGTTTTTTGTTCGTGGCCGCGCTGAGCCGGGTGGCGCGGGCCTCCCGAAAGGGGCGCGGGTGGCGGGCTACTGTTATGCGGGTGTCCACCGCACGCGCCGAACGCCTGGTCAACCTGGTGCTGGCCCTGCTGTCCACCCGGCAGTACCTCACTGCCGAACGGATTCGCGGGATCGTCCCCGGGTATGCCGACGCGGCCAGCGACGACGCCTACTTCCGGATGTTCGAGCGCGACAAGACCGAGCTGCGTGAGCTGGGGATCCCGCTCGAGACGGGCCGCAACTCCGCGTTCGATTTGGTCGAGGGGTATCGCATCGCGCGCCGGGACTACGAGCTCGGCGAGATCGACCTCGCGCCGGACGAGGCGACGGCGGTGGGGCTCGCGGTGCGGTTGTGGGATTCGCCGGAGCTGACCGGGCAGGCCCAGGGCGCGCTGGTGAAGTTGCGTGCGGCCGGCGTCGAGGTCGACAACGATGCCCGCACGGTCGAGCCGCGGGTGCGGACCGAGCCCGCGTTCGGGCCGTTGCTCGCCGCGGTGCAGAACACCCAGGCCGTGCAGTTCGAGTACCGGCGTTCGGGTTCGCCGGAGCGCCGGGTCCGCACGCTGGAGCCGTGGGGTGTGGTGTCGTGGAAGGCCCGCTGGTACGTCGTCGGGCACGACCGCGATCGTGACGCCCCGCGCTGTTTCCGGCTCTCCCGGATCACCGGGCAGGTCACGCCCGTCGGCAAACGGGGCGAGGTGCACCGGCCCGAAGACGTCAACCTGCTGCAGTTCGTCGGGGCCACGGGGGATTCGGAGCCCGCACCGATTTCGCTGGCGCGGTTGTGGGTCGCCGACGACCGGGCGGCCGGGGTCCGGCGCCGCGGCAAGGTCGTCGGCCGCACCACCATCGGTGCCGCCGAAGGTGACGTCGTCGAGATCGAGCTGCATTTCCCGGAGAGCGCGGCCGATTGGATCACCGCACAGGGGCCGGACGTGCTGGTGCTGGAGCCTGACGTGCTGGCGAAAAGTGTGCAGGACCGGCTGGAAGCGGTGCTGCAGCAGGGGAGCGGGCGATGAGCGGGTCCACCGACCGGATGCCGAGGCTGCTCGCGCTCGTGCCGTACCTGCTCGCTCGTCCCGGGATCAACATCGCCGAAGCGGCGCAGGATTTCGACGTCACGCCGAAGCAGCTCCGCAAGGATCTCGAGCTGCTGTGGATGTGCGGTCTCCCGGGGTACGGCCCTGGTGATCTGATCGACCTGTCCTTCGAGGGCGAGACGATCACCGTTACCCACGACGCCGGGATGAGCCGTCCACTGCGGCTGACCGGTGGCGAGGCGACGGCGCTGCTGGTGGCGTTGCGGGCGCTCGCCGAGACACCTGGTGTGCTCGACACCGATGCTGTGCGCCGCACCATCGCGAAGATCGAGTCGGCTGCCGGGCAGGCCCAGCCGTCCGGGGTCGTCGTCGGCGGCGGGGTGCGCGAAGGTAAGGAAACGGCCCGGACGCGTGAGGCCGTGCGGGGCGCGCTGCAGGCTGGGCGTGCGGTGCGGATCAGGTACTACACCGCGTCGAAGGACGAGATCAGCGAGCGCACGGTCGACCCGATGCGGCTGCTGATCGTGCAGGCCGTCGGGTACCTCGAGGCCTGGTGCCGCCGGGTCGAGGGCGTTCGGCTGTTCCGTCTCGACCGCGTCGAGGAGATCTCCGTGCTCGACGAGCCCGCGGTGCCGCCGGCGCACGCGGTGCCCACGGATCTGACCGACGGTGTGTTCTCCGCGCGGCCGGATCAGCCGGTGGCCGAGCTGGTGCTTGCGCCGGACGCGCGCTGGGTCGCGGAGTACTACCCTTGCGAGGAGCTCGAGGAGCTCGAGGGCGGGCGGCTGCGGATCAGGATGCGCTACGGCGACGAGTCGTGGATGGTGCGGATGGTGCTCGGCCTCGGCGGCGACGCGAAAGTGGAGAAACCGGGCGAATTGGCTTCGGCTGTTCGCCAGCGGGCGGCTGACGCGCTGGCGCGGGCTCGTCACCTTTCGTCTACCTCGGGGCAGTAGGCTGATCTCCGTGTCCAACGTCCTGGCCCTCGCGCTCGCCGTGCTCGGAGTGCTTGTGCTCGCCGTGGTGCTGGTGCGGTTGCTGCGGGTCTTGCGCCGTTTCACCCGGACCGTGAGCATGGTGGCTACGAACACCCAAGACCGGGCCGGAATGCTCCGCGCGCGCTCCGCCGCACTTCGTGTGGCGGTCGAGCAGCGGCGCCACCGATCGGTAAACCAGTAATATCGCATCCAGACGCAGATAGGAGACCACCATGCTGAACGGATTGCAGCCGTGGCACATGATCATTTTGGTTCTTGTCGTGGTCTTGCTGTTCGGCGCCAAGAGGCTTCCGGATGCCGCACGATCCATCGGCAAGTCCATGAAGATCTTCAAGGCTGAGACCAAGGATCTTGTCGGTGACAGGGATTCGGCCGAGGTGACCGAAGAGGTCGAGACGAAGCAGCTGCCGAAGGCCGCAACCCCGGTGGCGCCTGCGGCGAACGCAACTGACGCCCAGGTCGCCGAGCTGCAGCGTCAGCTGGACGAGCTGAAGAAGAACCAGCCCGCCGCGGCGCCGGTCGAGCCGGTGCACAAGAACGTCAGCTGAATTAGGTAGGCAAGGCCCGGTTACCCGTTCGCCGAGCGCGCTTCGCTTGAAGCGTGTCTCCGGCGAACGCTGACGAGAACGGATCGTTCAGTGGCGGACCCCGCCTCCGAGAAGCCCGAGCGCCGCGGGAGCAAGCGCACCAAGCGCAGCCGACGCCGCAACCCCGACGGCACGATGACGCTCATCGAGCACATCTACGAGTTCCGCCGCCGTCTCGCCTACGGGCTGGTAGCCATCGTGCTCGGCGGGATCTTCGGCTTCATCTGGTTCGGTACCAAGCTGGGGCCCATCCCGTCACTCGGTAGCCTCATGACCGGCCCTTACTGCGCCCTGCCGACCACCGTGCGGGTCGAGTTCAACGGCCGTGGCTGTGAACTGCTGCAGACCAAGCCGTTCGAAGCGATCATGATCCAGCTGAAGGTCGGTGTCGCGGCCGGCATGGTGTTGTTCGCGCCGCTGTGGTTGTACCAGGTGTGGGCGTTCATCGCGCCGGGGCTGTATTCGAAGGAACGCAAGTACGCGATGACCTTCGTTACCTTCGCGAGCGTGCTCTTCGCCGCCGGCGCCCTGCTTGCCTACGTCCTGCTGCCCAGCGCGTTGAAGCTGCTCATCGGCGGTTTCGGCGGTGGGCAGTTCGCCACCGCGCTCGCCGGTGCCGATTACATCTCCTTCATGCTGTCGCTGCTGCTGATCTTCGGTGTGAGCTTCGAACTGCCGCTGTTGGTGGTGATGCTGAACCAGGTCGGCGTGGTGAAGTACGTCCAGCTGAAGAAGTGGCGCCGCGGGATCATCATGGCGCTGTTCGTCTTCGCGGCGTTCGCCACGCCCGGTTCGGACCCGTTCTCCATGCTCGGTTTGGCCGGTGCGCTGACGGTGCTGTTCGAGATCGCCATCCAGATAGCCCGCTTCCACGACCGCAAGATCGACAAGAAGCGCAAGGCCGAGGGCATCGCGGACCTGGACGACGACGAAGCCGCTCCGTTCGACTACACCCCGAGCACGGCTGACGAGCCCGCGGCGACGGCCAGCCCGGGCGGCAAGGCCAGCACCGACGACGTCACCTGACACGCCCGATGGGCATCCACGCGGCGCTGGCCGTGCATCCTGGCTCCGGGCACGGTTCCGCCGCGAAGATCGCGGGCACCGTGGCCGCGCGGCTGCGTGACGGCGTCGACAGGCTTGATCTGCTGGTCGCGAACACGGTCGCCGAATCCCGTGAACTGATGAAACGCGCCGGTTCAGAAGGCCTCGACGTGCTGGTGGTCCTCGGCGGTGACGGCGCCGCGCACCAGGGCGTGCAGTTCTGCGCGGGAACCGGCGTCACGCTCGGGATCGTCCCGTCGGGCACCGGCAACGACCTGGCCCGCGCTCTCGGCATCCCACACGACCCGGTGGCCGCTGTCGACGCGCTGGTGGCGAACCTGCGAGCCAGGACCCGCCGCAAGATCGATCTTGGGCAGAGCGGGGAAACCTGGTTCGCCACCGTCCTGTGCTGTGGTTTCGACGCGCTGGTGAACGAGCGGGCGAACGGGATGCGGTGGCCGGCGGGGCCGCGGCGCTACGACGTCGCGATCGTCGCGGAACTGGCCGCGTTCCGGGCCCGCCCGGTGACGATCCGGACCGACGCCGAAACCCTTCAGCTCGACGCCACGCTCGTCGCGATCGGCAACACCGGCTGGTACGGCGGCGGCATCCCGATCTGCCCGGGCGCCGAACCCGGCGACGGGTTCTTCGACGTCACCGTCGTCGGCAAGGTCACCCGCCGTGAGCTGGTGCGGCTCCTGCCGAGCCTGCGGGCCGGGCGTCATGTGCTGCATCCCGCCGTGCGGACGCTGAGAGCCCGCGAGATCAGCCTGGACGGCAACGACTGGCCCGCGTACGCCGACGGGGAGCCGGTGGGCTCCGTGCCGCTCTCCGCGCGCTGCGTCCCGGGTGCCCTCACTGTCGTCTAGGGCGTGTCATCGACACCGCACCAGGCACCGGGGCAGTCACTCGAGGCCACCGAATGCGGACTGTCGGGGGAGTGTGGAACGCTGACGAGGTGGCCACTAGCCCTTCTCTTCCCCCGGCCGAGGCCTATGCCGCGGCCAAGCGACGCGGGAAGTACCCCCAGCTGACCCGGTTCGCCGCCGAGGTGTCCTTCGAGTTCGACGATTTCCAGGTCCGCGGATGTGAGGCACTGGAGGACGGACACGGCGTGCTGGTCTGCGCGCCGACCGGTGCCGGCAAGACCGTCGTCGGCGAGTTCGCGGTGCACCTGGCGCTGGCCGAAGGCCGCAAATGCTTCTACACCACGCCCATCAAGGCGTTGTCGAACCAGAAGTACGCCGACCTCGTCGCCCGCTACGGCAGCGACGCGGTCGGGCTGCTCACCGGGGACACCTCGATCAACGGCGGCGCGCAGGTCGTCGTGATGACCACCGAAGTCCTGCGGAACATGCTGTACGCGAAGTCGTCGACCATCGACGAGCTCGCCTACGTCGTGATGGACGAGGTCCACTACCTCGCCGACAGGTTCCGCGGCGCGGTGTGGGAGGAAGTGATCCTCCACCTGCCCGAGCACGTACGTGTGGTGGGCCTGTCCGCGACGGTCAGCAACGCCGAGGAGTTCGGTGAGTGGCTGGTGGAGGTCCGCGGGGACACCACCGTCGTGGTCGACGAGCACCGGCCCGTGCCGCTGTGGCAGCACATGATGGTCGGCAGCCGGATGTACGACCTGTTCGAGGGCCAGGACGAGACCACTCCGAACGCGGAGCTGCGGATCAACCAGGCCCTGCTTCGCCGCACCGAAGAAGTCGGCCGGATGCACGCCCCGGCGGGGCTCCGGCGCCGCGGCGCCCCGCAGCGCGGGCCGAGGTACCGGCCGCCGTCGCGCGTCGAGATCGTCGAGAAACTCGACGCCGCCGGGCTGCTCCCCGCGATCGTGTTCATCTTCTCCCGCGCCGGCTGTGAAGCGGCCGTCACCCAGTGCGTGCGCGGCGGGCTGCGGCTCAACAACGCCGAGGACGTCGAAGAGGTCCGCCGGATCGTCGCCGAGCGCACCAAGGGCCTGCCCGAGGGTGACCTCGCGGTGCTCGGCTACTGGGAGTGGCGCGACGCACTGGAGCGCGGCATCGCCGGACACCACGCCGGGATGCTGCCGGCGTTCAAGGAGACCGTCGAAGAGCTGTTCGTCCGAGGGCTGGTGAAGGTCGTCTTCGCCACCGAAACCCTGGCGCTGGGCATCAACATGCCCGCGCGCACCGTCGTGCTCGAACGCCTGGTGAAGTACAACGGCGAGGCCCATGTCGACCTCACCGCCGGCGAGTACACCCAGCTCACCGGCCGCGCCGGACGCCGTGGCATCGACGTCGAAGGGCACGCCGTCGTCGCATGGCAGCCCGGGCACGACCCCAGGCAGGTCGGCGGCCTCGCCTCGACGCGGACATACCCGCTGCGGTCGTCGTTCCGGCCCGGCTACAACATGGCCATCAACCTCGTCGCGCAGGTCGGCGCGGAACAGGCACGGGAGCTGCTGGAGCAGTCCTTCGCGCAGTTCCAGGCCGACCGTTCGGTCGTCGGCACCGCGCGGCGCATCGAGCGCAACAAGGAAGCCCTCAAGGGCTACGCCGAGGCGGTCAGCGGCAACTTCGAGGAGATGCTCGAGTACGTCGAGCTGCGGGCGAAGATCTCCGAGCGCGAGAAGGCGCTGTCGCGGCAGAACACCGCGGGCAGGCGTGCCAGCACCACCGACTCGCTGGAGAACCTCATCCGCGGGGACGTGATCGCGGTCCAGAACGGCCGCCGCTCCGGTCTCGCCGTAGTGATCGATCCGGGTCTCGACACCCTGCGCGAGCCGCGGCCGGTGGTCGTCACGCAGGACGGCTGGTCCGGCCCGCTGTCGGTCGCGGACTTCTCCGCCCCGGTCGAGTCGCTCGGCACCATCCGGCTGCCCAAGCACATCGAGCTGCGCTCGCCGAAGGTCCGCAAGGACATCGCCTCGACCCTGCGCAACACCGGCATCTCCATGCCCGGCCGGGCCGGGTTGGTAAAAGGAAGGCGCCGCTCCGCGGCCAACGAGGACGGCGAGCTCGCCGCGTTGCGCCGGGCATTGCGGGCACACCCGAGCCACGGTCTTGCTGAGCGTGAGGCCAACCTGCGCTGGGTCGAGCGCTATCAGCGGCTCGCCGCCGAGACCGAGGGCCTGGAGCGGAAGGTCGCCGCCACCACGCATTCCCTGGCACGCGAGTTCGACAGGATCCTCGGGCTCCTCGGCGAGCGCGGATATCTCGGCGTCGACTCCACGGAGAACGTCGAAGACCGCGTCACCGAGCACGGCCGCCGTCTTGCGCGGCTCTACAGCGAGTCCGACCTGCTCGCCGCGGAGTGCATCCGCAACGAGGTGTGGGCCGGGCTCGCGCCGGCCGAGCTCGCGGCCGTCGTGTCGACGCTGGTCTTCGAGGCGCGCCGCGACACCGCGGGGGAGCCGAGGCTGCCGTTCGGCAAGGTGCCCGAGGCTTGGCAGGAGACCGTGCGGGTGTGGCTCGAACTCACCGACGACGAAGGCCGCCACAAGCTCGGCCGGACAAGGGAACCCGACGCGGGATTCGCCTGGCCGGTGTACCGCTGGGCACGCGGCGAGTCACTGGAGAAGGTGCTCACCGCCGCCGAAGCCAACGGGCAGGAGCTGTCGGCGGGTGACTTCGTCCGCTGGTCGCGCCAGGTCATCGACCTGCTTTCCCAGATCCGTGACGTGCTCGGCCGCAGCGATCCCGTCGGATCGGTGGCCGCGGACGCCGTCCGCGCGCTGCGCCGCGGTGTCGTCGCGGCCGGCGCGTCGTAACTTCGCGGACTACGTGGGCCTTACCGGCGATATGGTTGGATCGCGCACAAGCACGACAGCTCGGACGTCCTGACCACGAGTGACTTTGGCGGAGGAAATCAGATGAGCACGCCGTACGGCGGCAACGACCCGCAACAGTGGGGCCAGCAGCCCCAGTACGGGCAACAGCCGGGTGGCGCGTATCCGCCGAGCGGACCGCAACCTCAGCAGCCCGGTTACGGTCAGCCGCAAGACCCTCAGCAACAGCAGTGGGGCCAGCAGCCCCAGGCTCCGCAGCAGCCTCAATGGGGTCAGCAGCCGCCGCCGTACGGGCAGCAGCCTGGCTACCCCCAGCAGCCGTACGGCCAGCCACAGGACCAGCCCGGCGGCGCGTACCCCCAGACCGGCCCGCAGCAGTACGGCCAGCCGGGCCAGGGACAGCCGGGCCAGCCGGGTCAGTACGACTACGGCCAGCAGCAGCCCGGGTACCCCGGCGCACCGGCGGGGGAGAAGACGTCCAAGA
>JAVXWP010000127.1:0-104756 GCA_032230695.1 Actinomycetota bacterium
CCACCGGCGGGCGACCCGCCTGCTCCCGCAACCCCAACGACTTGGCCACGGTGTGCGGCACCAGCGCCGGATCCCGCAACTGATCCAACTCGACCAGCGCCACCCCGTCACCGAACGCCCGCCGCACCTCCGCAGCAACCTTCAGCGCAAGCCTGGTCTTACCCACACCTCCCGGCCCGGTCAACGTCACCAAACGCGACGCCGACAACAAACGCTTGGCCTCGGTAACCTCACGCCGGCGCCCCACAAAACTGGTCAGCTGCACAGGCAGATTCCCCGCTGGGTTCCTGGCAACCGACTGCATGACACTGACGCTACGCCCGCGTTCCTCGAAGTCGCGCCTTCGCGGCCGAGCCGAGACCACCACCGCCGTCATCGACCGCCGGTGACCGCGGTACAGCAACCACACGGTTCCTCGGCAGAATAAGACGAGCAGGGCTGGCCTCGTTCGGGACAAGGCGCAAGCGGCCGAGGTGAGTACGGGTATGAGGGAGGGGCCGTCGTGAACAAGCCGATCCGCCGCGTCGCGATCCTGATGATGGCGATGTTTGTTCTGTTGCTGGCCAATGACTCCTATGTGCAGGTGGTGGAGGGCAGCACCTGGGCGAACAGTCCGTACAACCTGCGCAAGTTGTACGACCAGTTCGCCGTACAGCGCGGACTGATCACGGCTTCGGACGGCACTACTCTGGCCTCCTCGCAGGCCACGAACGACCAGTTGAAGTACCTGCGGGAGTATCCGAACGGACCGATGTACGCGCCGGTCACCGGGTACTACTCGGTGACCGGCGGTGCGCACGGCATGGAGTACGCGGAGAACTCAATCCTCAATGGCAGTGACAACCGGTTGTTCGTCCGCCAGCTGTCCGATTTGGTCACCGGAGGCAACCCGGCCGGCGGTGGGGTCGAAACGACCATCGACCCGAAGGTGCAGGCCGCCGGGTACAACACCATGGTGCAGAACGGTTTCACCGGGGCCGCGGTCGCCATCCAGCCCTCCACCGGGCAGATCCTCGGCATGGTCAGCGTGCCCTCGTACGACCCGAACAAGCTGTCCTCACACGACACAGCGGCGGCACAGGCGGCGTACAACGGCTACAACCCGAACTCGATCACCAGTCCACTGATCAACCAGGTGGTTTCTCAGTCCTATGCCCCTGGGTCCACATTCAAGCTGGTGGTGGCCTCGGCCGCGCTGTCGAACAACGTGGATGACGAAAACACGCCAAACCTGCCGGCCGCTCCGAAGGTCACCCTGCCGGGCACCACGACCACGCTGGAGAACTACAACGGCGAGACCTGCCCGCAGTCGGTGAACGGCCAGGTGTCCATGAAGACCGCGTTGGCCTACTCGTGCAACACCGCGTTCGCCACCCTCGCGGGCCAGGTCGGCGCCGCGAACCTGTCCGCGCAGGCAGCCAAGTACGGCTTCGGCAACAGCAAGCTGTCCATCCCGCTCGGGGTGGTCGCTTCGTGCGTCGGCCCGAGCACCGGGGGCAACTGCCTGAACATCCCGAATGGCGTCCCCGGGTTGTATCAAAGCGGTATCGGGCAGCTCGACGTGCAGGAAACCCCGCTACAGGACGCGATGATCGCGGCGACCATCGCCAACGGTGGCACCGAGATGCAACCCCAGCTGGTCAAGTCGATCATGGCGCCCGACATGTCCGTCATCCAGAGCATCACCCCGCAGGTGCTCACCTCAAACGTGATCTCGCCCGGCGTGGCCGGCACACTGACACAAATGATGGAGGCCTCGGAAAGCCACTCCGGTACGGCGAACAAGAACCCGAACATCCAGATCGCCTCGAAGACCGGCACGGCCGAGCACGGGCCCGATCCGAAGAACGTTCAGCCCTACGGTTGGTATGTCGCCTTCGCCCCGGCGACCAATCCGCAGATCGCGGTCGCGGTCGCGGTCACCTCCGGTGGCCAAAAGGACCTCGCGACGGTGGGCGCGCAGGTGGCTGGCCCGGTTGGCCGCGCGATGATCAACGCCGCGCTGGGGACAGGCTGAGACACCCTCGCCGGGACCAACCACCCACGGCTCATGCGCCGATGGTCTTCGCGTCGATGACGAACCGGTATCGCACGTCGCTGTTCTCGATGCGCTCGTAGGCGGCGTTGACCTGGTCCGCGGAGATGGTCTCGATCTCCGCGCCGAGGCCGTGCTCGGCGCAGAAGTCCAGCATCTCCTGGGTTTCGGCGATGCCGCCGATGCTCGACCCGGCAAGCACCTTGTTGCCACCGATCAGCGAAAAGGCATTGTAGGACAACGACTTCGACGGTGCGCCGACGTTCACCATCGCGCCGCCGACGCGCAGCATGCCGAGGTAGGAGTCAACTGGCAACTCCGCCGAGACGGTGTTGACGATCAGATCGAACCGGCCCTTAAGCAGGTCGAACGTCGACTTGTCCCCCGTCGCGTAGTAGTCCTTCGCGCCGAGCCTGAGCCCGTCCTCCTGCTTCTTCAGGCTCTGGCTCAGTACGGTGACCTCGGCGCTCATCGCCACGGCGAGTTTGACCGCCATGTGCCCGAGCCCACCGAGGCCGACGACGGCGACCTTCTTGCCCGGCCCTGCACCCCACTGGCGCAGCGGCGAGTAGGTGGTGATGCCCGCACACAGGAGGGGCGCTGCGACGTCCAGGTCGATGCCCTCGGGGATCCGGCAGGCGAAGGCGTCCTTCACGACGACCTGGCGGCTGTAGCCACCGTAGGTGTTCTCGCCGTCAAAGCCGACGCCGTTGTAGGTCATGATGGCGCCCTTGGTGCAGAACTGCTCGGTGCCGGCCTCGCAGTACTCGCACTCGCCGCAGGAATCGACCATGCAGCCGACGCCGACGCGGTCGCCGATCCGGTATTTCGTTACGTCGGTGCCAACGGCGGCGACGACGCCCGCGATCTCGTGGCCCGGCACCATCGGGAAGATGGCGCTACCCCAGTCTTCCTTCGCCTGGTGGATGTCGCTGTGACAGATGCCCGCGTAGGCAACGTCGATCAGTACGTCGTCCGGGCGCAGGTCCCGGCGCTCGATCGTCGTCGGCCCGAGCGGAGCACCCGGGGACGGAACGGCGATCGCGTACGTGGTTGTGCTCATGAAGTCCTCCAGAACGGCCCCGATCCCAGGACGGGACAAATGATCGAGTGCGAATTTGAAACACGGCGTAAGAGGTGTCTTACATCCAAGGTAAGAGTACTCTTACATTCTGGCGACCGAGATGAGTGTGATTCACGACATGAGCGGGAAGTACCACCACGGTGACCTTCGAGCCGAGCTGGTGCGCGCATCGCTCGACGTGATCGCCGAGCAGGGCATGCGTGGCTTCTCGGTGGCCGAGGTGGCTCGCCGCGCGGAGGTCAGCCCTGGCGCGCCGTACCGCCACTTCCCGGACCGCGAGAGCCTGCTTGCCGAGGTCGCGTGCACCGTTGCTTGCCAACTGACTGATCGCGTGCGGGCCGCCGCCGGTACGCACGCCGATCCGGTGGAGGCGCTCGCCGCTGCTGCCGGGGCGTACACGGCCTACCTGATCGAGCGCCGCGCCGGAATGCACGTGGTGTTCGCCGCCGGCCTCCAGGGCTCGGAGCACGCCGAACTTCACGACCAACGCCGGCGGCTGACAGACGAGTTTCTGATGCTGTGCCTGACCGTGGCCACCGGCCCGCCGGAGGCGCTGGAGCTGATGGAGCAGCTGTTCACCCAGGCGCACGGCTACGGGACGTTCTACCTGGACGGGATTTTCGCGAAACAGGGCTACAGCACCGGACTTGTCGTGCGAAAGTCCATCGAAGCCGCCCGGATCGTCATCAAGGCACACGGAAATCTCGAGGAGAAGGCGTCTTAAGCAATCCACGCGCGCTCGAGTGCAGTCTGTGTACGCCTGAGTGCAGTCTGCGGCGCAGATCGAGCTCGAGCGTGCGCAGATCGCATTCGAGCGCGCACAGACTGCACTCACACGCGCATGAACGGGAAGTGCCCCACCGCCCGGGGGATTGCGGTGGGGCACTTCTTCCGGCAACTTTCAGCAGTTACTTGGTGGCGATCTTCTGGCCGACGAGAATCAGGTTGGCATTCGGGATCTGTTGCGAGTTCAGCTTCTGAAGCTGGGGCCAACCGCCGGGCACGCTAAGGTTCTGCGCGACCCCTGACAAGGTGTCGCCGGCGACGACGGTGTAGTCACCGTTCGGGTTCGCCTTCGGCTTCGGGTTCGACCTCGGGTTCGATTTCGGCACGCTGGTCGCGGCCGAAGCAGAAGCCGGAGCCGGAGCCGAGGCAAGAGCCACGGGCGCCGGCCCGGCGGCGTTGCCGGACTGGGCGAAGTTGGCGAACTGTGCGGATCCAGCGCCAGTCTTGCACTGCCATGGCGCGGCACCCTGCCGGGCGTAGATCCGATCCGCGACAACCTGCTGCTGCCACGGGGCGGCCTTGTCCGCAGTCGGGGCGAACTGGCCACCGCCGTTGGCGAGCCAGGTTCCGGTGACGATCTGGAACAGACCGGCCGGGCGACCCGCTCGCTGTCCCGCCGCGGTGTTGTTGACGACGGTCGGGTTGCCCCCACTCTCACACTTGACGAGTCCGGCCTGCCCAGGGAAGGCGTTGGCAGTACCGGCTCCGGCGACCGCGATACCTCCGACGGTGGCGCCTGCGATAGCGGCGACCGCACCGGTCTGCTTGAGCGCGGTTTTCGCCTTGCTGGGCTTGCTATGACGTCCCACTTTTCGCGGGTTTCCCTTCACTCACACCGCCCGAAGCGCCGCAGGCGCTCCGACTACCTAGCTCAGAAATGTGCACCAGGTGTTCGGCGGTGGCCTGCGGCCGCTGATCTTCGGGGCAGATCGCAGGTCACCGCAAAAGCACGAGAAGATTACAAATCTGCAACGGCAAATGTCGATAATGAGTGGCCAGGCACACAGATCAATTAGCTTCGGTAATCGATCGGGTGCACATTGTCGCGCGTTCTGGTGGGCAGTTCGTAAATTGATCACGGCAAAGTCCGGGAACACACAAATAGGCGCTTTCATCCGGCAGGGTGAGCTAGGCCCGACAAATAAGACAACTGGGAGGATACGAATGTCGATCATTCCGAACTTGCGCTGGCCAGCAAGGGCGTGACACAGATCCGGAAAAGATCCGGGGTTCATTGTTTTGGCTGTGACTGTTGTAACTGCCCGTTGGAATGGGCCGCGACGGTCATTACAGGGATCGTCGGAGTGGCTTCCGCGTAGGCAAAGGAGTGCAGCGCTCTCCTTCTTGGAAAAGGACGGAGTGGCCGTCTCGGATAACAGCGAGCGCCCTCGCGAATCCAGCCACATCGCCATAGTTTCGGCCGTGGTCAGGCCGGTGGGGGTCCCGACGGCTGGCCGCCCCCGGGCACGAACGAATCATCATCGCCGGTCACGGCGTCGGCCAGGTCCAACCCGATGGCGAAGTCGGCGCTGTAGCCCCGGCCAGTCTTCCTGGGAGCGAGCAACATCTGGTCTCCGCCGGCCGCGTAGAACCTGTCGGTGGCGTTGGAAGTGTCTGGTGTGCCCGTATACGGCTCGTTGGCCAAGTATTCGGCCTTGAACTCTTCGGTGAAGTAGAGCTGTGAGGTGAACTCGTATGGATTTCCGTCGGTCCCGGTGGTGCGGACCTTTACATGGATGTGGACGGTCCTGCCCGGATACCAGCCGGGCAGGATGGTCACGAACCTGACCTTTCCAGCCCGATCGGTTGCTTGGTAGCCGCGGAGGAATTTCTTGCCGACGGTGCCTTCCGCGGCCACGTCGGAGTAGATGCCGCGGGCATCACAGGTCCAGATGTCGACGATCGCATCCTTGAGTGGCGTACATCCGCCGGAGTTGATCTGGAGCACGCCGAGATTCAGCGCGAACACGGTGCCGTCGACCACGGAGCCGTCGGACGGGTCGGTGCGAATGTCGGAGCGGTTGAGCTTTTCGTCGACGAAGTACGGGCCCTCGGTCTGCTCCGGCGCGGCGATACAGTCGATCGTGCGACCGCCGCTGGAGGACGACGAGGTGGCCGTGGCCGCCGTGGCCACCCCCGTGCCGGCGGCCGTCAGTGCCGCCCCTGCGATACCCAGGAGTGCCAATGCCTGCCGCCTGCCCAGCACACGGCCCACAGGTTCGTCATCGTCGTGCATGAAGCTCCTCACTGAGGGTAATTTACTTACCTTTACGAGTGGTTGACGTTATGAACCGATGCTGTGAATCCGATCAGGGTTTCCTGTGATCGAGCTATGCGGACAGCGTCACTGCGCCGATTCTTCTCGACAGTCGCTCAGCACGATTCCGTTGATGTGAAGGCAAACGTGGCGGTGGTGGTGTCCCGCCGATGTGGTGAAGGGGCATTCACGAGTGGGGCGCGGGAGGTCTGCTGTCGCTCGCTTCGGCGATGCGCGTGTGCAGCCGGTCCCGGATCTCCTCAGGCGTGTATGTCCGCCGGCGGCGTTCCGACCTCGCGATCACCGCTCCGGTCGCGGCCACACCGACGAAGCCCGCTACGCCGAGCACCTTCCACCACTTCATCCGTCTACGCTACAGCGGTGTCCGATACGCGGCTCGACCTCGACGAAGCGATCGACCTGACGCGCACCGGCGATGTGTGGCTGTTCCGCGGGAGCGCGATGGCTGACCGGGCTATCCGGGCGACGACGAACAGCCCGGTCAACCATGTCGGCATGTCGGTGGTCATCGACGATCTGCCACCGTTGATGTGGCACGCCGAACTCGGCCGGTCCCTGCCGGACATGTGGTCCGGGACCCACCAGCGGGGCGCGCAGCTGCATGACCTGCGTGACGCGGTCATGGTCTGGGCCACCAGATACGGTCAGCGCGCCTGGCTCCGGCAGCTCGACCATCCTGTCACCCGGGAGATGGAGAACGCCGCTCTGCGCACAGTCGCGCGCCTGGACGGAACCCCGTTTCCGACCACCGCCCGGCTTGCCTCACGCTGGCTGCACGGAAGGATCCCGACGGTCAAACACCGTGCCGGAGACGTCGACCTGGAGACGGCGTTCTGCGCCGAGGTCGTCGCCATCACCTACAAGGACATGGGCCTGCTCGATGACGCGCACCGGCCGAACTGGTACGACCCCGGCCGATTCTGGAGCGGGGACAACCTGAAGCTGATCGCTGGGGCCCAGCTCAGCGCGGAGATCGCCGTGCGGATCCCACCCGAAAAACGTTGACAGTGAAACGCAATTCACGACAGGCGTGGTGTCTGCGGTCATCAGCGGCTGTCCGCAGGCGCCCCCGTCGCACGGTTCGGCCGGGTGACGCCACGTGCGGTGAGTGCACCCAAGGCGATCATGCCCACTGCCAGCACGAGGTGAAGCCAGTTGTCGGCGGTGTTGACCGGCACGAAATTAGCCGCACTGCCCTCGTCGATGATCAGGCCGTAGATCCAGAGGACAAGGTAGATCAATCCGCCGCCGATAAGATAATTTCGCGCCGAACCCGGTGTCCGCGCCAGGGCGAGACCCGCAATGCCGAACAGCAGATGTACCAGGTTGTGCAGGACCGAGACTGCGAACACGCCCAGCAGCATGGCCATCGAGTCGTGCCCGGCGAAGGTGAGCGTGTCGTAGTCCGTGGTGAGTCCGGGGATGAACCCGGCGATGCCCACGAGCAGGAAGACCACACCCACGGTCATGGCGATGATCTGTGCCGGTGTGCGTGCCGCGTGTCCGGTCGCGGTGCGGGCGCCCGACCGGCCGTCTTGAGGATTCACGGGATTCGCCATTGTTGTGCCCTTCTTTGCCGTTCTCGCGATGCGACTACCGCATATCGCTTGTCCGGCCGGTCATACCCAATCCGCGCGGCTATACACCCCGATCCTCGGGCGCGAGGCACGTTCGCCGACCGCGGCGGTGTCGCAGCCGCGGTCGGCGAACAGCCACTGGCTACTGGACGGTGACCACCACCGTGGCCGCCGCCGCGGGCGTGGCGGTCACGTCGACGGCCGTCGCGGTGAGCGTGTGCTGTCCCGCGGCCAGGACGGTGGTGGACGAGGAGCACGTCCACGTGCCGTCGTCGGACGAGGTGGCCGTGCAGACCGGCGTCCCCTCCGCCGTCACAGTCACCTTCGCGTCCGGCTCGCTCGTTCCCGAGACGGTCGGACCGGCCGTGACGGTCGCGCTCGCTACCGGCGAGGTGATCGCCACCGGAGGGGCGAAGTCGGTGACATTGGGAACGCCGTCACCGCTGATCTTCACGACGACGCTGTGCACCGTCACCTGACCGCCGCCGTTGCGGAGGCGGAAGTCGGCAGCGGAGTGCTGCTTGCCGCCGAAGTAGGCGTCGGAGGCGCTCACCGTCGCGGTCTTCCAGGTGTTGGTCCCGGTCAGCGGGATGCTGGCCGTCGACTTGTACGGGTTGGAGGTGCCGTCGTCGTACTGCACGGCGAACGAACCGGAACCCTGGTCGTAGTAGGAGACGGTGAACGTCGCCGAGTAGTACCCGGCATGGGCGATCGAGTCGTCGATGTCGAAGTAGATGTTGCCCTGGGTACTGGTGCGTGCGGTCAGACCGTTGATCACCGAGGCGGTCGTCGGCCCGTCGAAGCCGCCCGAAGGCGTCTCGTCCTCCCTCATCCCGTAGGCGTGGTCAGTCGACCCGACGACCGAGCCGACCACGGCCGTTCCGGGCGGCAGGTCGGAGGCGTCGAAACTGACCCCCGCAGAGGCGGCACTGGCGAGTCCGCTCAGGTCGGCCACCGTGGCGTTGATGGTCTGCCGCCCCGGCGTCAGCCCGCCGCTGGGAGCGCAACTCCAGGCTCCGGTGTCGTTCGCCGTGGCGGTGCACACGGCCGCCGATCCCTCGTGCACGGTCACGGTGCCGTCCGGGATCGTCGTACCCGAGATGGCGGAGGCGAGCTTGACCGTGGCACCGACGCCCGGCGTGGTAATCGTCGGTGCCGGCGGGAACGCGTGCTGGTTCGGCACCCAGGGCCCGGTGACGGTCACGCCGACACTGTGCACAGTGATGCTGTGGTCGGCGTGCAGCCGCAGGTCGGCTCCCGCGTTCTGCAGCCCGCCGAAGTAGGCGCCGCTGAGGGGGACTTCGGCGGTCTTCCAGGTGTGGCTGTCGGTGAGCGCGATGCTCCCGGCAACCTGGTAGCGGTTCTGCGGCCCGGCGTCGTACTGCACCGAGATGGCGCCTGTGCCGGTGTCGAAGTAGGACACAACCGCCTTCGCGTCGTACGACCCGGTCGCGGCCACGTCGTTGTTGACGTTGAAGTACATGTCGCTGCCGTCGAGCCCCGTCCCGGTGCCGGTCGTACGCGCTGTCAGGCCACTCACGTCGGCGGCCGTGGTGGTGGCGCCGGCCGAGCCGCTGTAGTCGACCTGGGTCAGGCCGTAGCTCTGGTTGGTGCCGCCGAGAACGGTGCCGACCGTGGCGGTTCCGGACTGAGCAATCTTGTCGAGACCGATCTGCACACTGCCCAGGTGCCGCGCCGCGCTCGGCGCGCTCCCGCTCACCTCCGCGAACGGCAGGGCCGTGGTGGGCGCGGAGACCTGCTGCACGAGGTACGACTTACCCTTCTCCACCGGGACGGTCAGGATGTCCTGATTGCCGGCCGCCACGACCTTTTGGCCGTTCTTGCCGTCGACGACCTCCACCTGCTGACCCGCCCACGGGTTCTTCACCCGCAGCGTGCCGGTGGTCCCGGCCTCGATCGCCGCGGTGACGAGACGACCGTCCTGCACCTGGACGTCGACCTTGCCGTTGTCCTGGATGTAGACGCTGCCGCTGACGTTCCAGTCACTCGGCAACGCCGGTGCGAAGCGGATGATGCCGTCGTAGTCCTGCGCGAGCGCCTCGTTGACCGCGGTCGCGACACCGGACTCCTGCTCGATGTAGGGCTGGTAGCCGACGGTTTTGCCGATGTCGGCGAACCCGTTCGGATACACCTGGTGTCCCTCGGTGATGGAGATCAGGTTGTTGCGGACCTCGGCGGGGTTCTGCAGCCGCGCCGCGTCGATCGCGTCCATCGACCAGTCGTTGCCGCCCTTGACGGGCCGGTTGGCGTAGCTGCGCTGCTCCAATGCGAAAAGGTTGCTGTTCTGGTCGCTCACCGTGTTCCACGGCCACAGCGGCTCCAGCTCGATGTTCTCGCTGTTCCTGCGCTGCGCCGTGGGCTGGTAGGAGATCGCGATCATGTCGGTGCCGGTCGCGTCCGCGGCGGCCGTCTCGGCCGCGGTGTAGTGCGGGTTCAGCAGCGCGGTCCGGGTGGCCTGGTCGGTCCGCGGGTACGGCGGGATCTGGGTGTAGGCCTTCTTGACCTGCTGGACCAGTGCGGCGTCGGTGGTGCTGGCCGTGCCGAGCTTCGTCGCGGCCTGCTCGATGATCGGGAAGAGCGTGAGGTCCACCGCGATGTCGGTGGTGGGGTCCTGGACGGCCCACTGGGTCTCGTGCGCGTTGGCGTTCGCGTGCAGCAGCCCGTCGGCGCCGACGGTCTGGTACGCCAACTGGAACACGGCGGTGGACTTCATGAAGGGGAAGTACTTCTTCAGCATCGCGAGGTCGCCGGTGGCCTGGTACTGCTGCCACATGTACATCGCCACCTCGGGCCCGCTGGAGATGTCCAGCGCGTTCCAGTTCGGGCTCGCTGGCTCGCTGCAGGACGCGTTGGCCCCGGGGCTCAAGTCGCCGCCGTTGCCGTTGAAGCGCATGGTCTCCGGCACGCAGGAGCCGGGCAGGCCGCCCATCGCGGCCTTCGTCCACGCCTCGATCTGCGGCAGGTCGTTCGAGTACATGTCGAAGATCGGAGTGTTCAGGTCGTAGTTGCCCGAGCTCATGTTCGCCGAGATCTGCGTGCGCAGATTCCACAGCCAGTACGCCGACGGCGTCCAGGTCTGGACGTCCTTGTTCCAGGCGAACATGTCCGCCTCGCCGGCCTGGCTGCCGGGGTAGATGCCCTTCTTCATGGACGCCGCTTCAACAAAGAGGTAGAGCGTGCGCAGGTTCTCGATGTACGCGGCGCTGCCGTCCGCCGAGTTCATCTCGACCAGGCCCGAGTGCGTCCAGTAGCTGTTCCACCAGCGGTCCTGAGCGTTCATCAGGGCCGGCTCGCCTACGGTCGCGTCGTCACCGATCAGCTTGGTCGCGGTCGTCGCGGCGTCGCCGCCGGTCCAGGCGGGAGATGCCACGACGACGCGGAACGTCCCGTCGGCATGCGGCTTGAAATTGACCTTCACCTGCGTCGGGCCGGTGACCGCGGTCGCCACCTGCTCGCCGCCCGCGGTGATGGCCGCCAGCGAGCCGAACGTCTTTCCGGTGCCGCTCGGGGGACTACTGTCCGCCCAGGTCTCGGCCAGGGAGCCGACGGTGCCGGACACCGCTGCAGTCGGCTTGCGGCCCGACCACAGATCGATCGTGGCCGTCTGGGCGATGTCGGGGTTCGCGCCGGAGACCTCGACGATGAGCTCGTCCTTCCCGGTCGCCACCCACGCCTTCATCGACATGCCGCCGCCGGACTCCCGCAGCACACCGTCCGTCAGATCCAGCCGCCCACTGAAGTCCGCGGCGTGCGAGATCACCGACAGGCCCGGGATGTTGAGCTGGCCGGGAGACTTGCGGTTCGGCATGGTGTCCGACCGGTTCAGCTGCGCGGTGAAGCCGCCCGCAGCCCACGCCGCCACACCCAGCGAGCCGTTGCCCAGCGGCATGGACGCGGTGGGCGCCGAGTTCGGCGATCCGAGCACGATGTCGGAACGACTGACGACCCCGGCCGGGTCGAGCGCGAATGCCCCGTGCTGCCAAGCCGTCGTCGCCCCTGTCGCCCCCTCGGCCGTACCGATGTTCACGATGACGAGCCCCGCGAGCGCGGCGAGCAGCGCCAACCAGAGCGAGAGGATGCGCCGGAATGGGACCCGGCGACTGCGGGGGGTGATCTGCACGATGCCCTCCAGGGCTGTACGACACTCGACCGAAGATGGAGTACTGATCCGATGAATTATGTCCTTTTCGGGACTAAATGAGCATTTCCAGCGTGAGATGCTGTGAGATGGCTCATTAACATCGGATGAATGTGGTTGTAGTCCATCGACCGAGCTGCTGTAAAGCCCTGGACACACAAACGTTTCCCTCCGGAAACCTGTGACACCCGTACGGCCCAAGGGACTACTGCGTGTCCAGGGCGCCGATCAACGAGAACATGAGCTGACGGGCACGGCACTTTTACGCGAAAGTGCCATGGCCGCTTGGTCACGAGATGCGGCGGCGCCTTGCCGGTGCCCGGCGGGCTCGAGAACACCGCTTTCCTTTGCCGGCAACGAGAACCAGGATTCCAAGGTGGGCGACCGCGAAACTGAGGAGTTCACGGGCGGGTGCGGGGGTTCACTGTGTCTCGTGAGTCCTCCGATGCCAACTGGAGGAACGCCCGTGCTGCCGCGGTCTGCTGGTGCTCGTTCGGCGCAATCAAGGACACTTCGAACACCGGGCTCGGGCTCACCTCGCGCAGCACGATGCGGCCGGCTTCGGGAACAAGCGACGGAGAAAGAAACCCGAGCCCCAGTCCGGCTCGGATCAGCTCGATCACGGTGGCGACGTCGGCTACCTCGACGGCCACTTCCCGACGAATGCCCTCGGCCGCCAGCAGGCGATCTGCGGCCATTCGCGTACCCCAGCCAGCGGGGAAGTCGACAAATCGTTCACCGTCGATCTCGTGCAGACCCACGGTGTCCCGCTGCGCGAGAGGATGTTCAGGCGCACAGGCCAGCATCATGCGCTCAGAGGCGAGCGGCAACACGGACAAACCCGGCGGATATCCACCCGGAACCGCGGTGAAAGCGACGTCGAGTTGACCTTCGACGACATCGCGCGCCAGCTCAGAGGATCCACCCGAAGCCGGCCGCGGAATGATCTGAACCTGCGGTCGCTCCTGATGGAACCTGGTGAGGAGTCCAGCGAGATCGACCAGGGCAAGCGACTGCATGATCCCGATCCGGAGCCGGCCGCGGACGCCGCCTCGCACGGCTGCCACCGCGTCGCGTGCCCCATCGGCGGCCTCCAGGGTGCGGCGAGCCTCGACGAGGAGGGCCAACCCCGCGTCGGTCAGTCCGACGCGATGGGTCGTTCGGTCGAACAGGCGAGCCTGAAGCTCACGTTCAAGGGAGCGGATCGACACCGACAGGCCTGACTGCACGACGTGGAGTCGGGCCGCCGCGCGGGTGAAGCTCCGCTCCTCGGCCACAGCGACGAAATGTTCGAGATGACGCAGCTCCATGGTCATTCCTCATCGTGATAACAGAGTTCGTTTCTTTTCGTTGGACAGCATAAGCAATCACGACGAACCTAAATGAGTGAACACGACTCGAGGAACCGAACAATGACCATTACGCACACTGTCGACGCTGGAGACGCGCCGGCAACCGCATCACCACGAACTCGCCGTCACCGGCACCACACGTTCGGTTTCTGGGTTGCCACGCTGGCCTTCCTGGTCAACATGGGCTTCTCGGCGTTGCCGACGCCCCTGTATGTCCTCTACCAGCAGCGAGACCATTTCTCGACCTTCACCATCACCATCGTGTACGCGGTCTATGCCGTCGGTGTGATCGGGAGCCTGTTCCTGGGCGGACACGTCTCCGACTGGGTCGGCCGCAAGCGAGTATTCGTCCCGGCACTGCTGATGAGCGCACTCAGCGCAGTGATCTTCATCATGGCACCGAGCCTGCCCGGCCTGATCGTCGCGCGGGTGATCTCCGGCGTCTCGGTCGGACTCACCACCGCGACCGCGACCGCCTACCTCGCCGAACTGCACCTCGGCGCTCGGGTGTCCGGTTCGACCAGGCGCGCCCAGGTGGTCGCCACCGCGGCGAACCTCGGCGGAATCGGAGTCGGGCCGCTCGCCGCCGGGTTCCTCGCGCAGTACGCCCCGGCGCCGCTGCGCTTGCCCTTCCTGATCTTCGGCGCCGCGCTCATCATTCTCGCCATCCTGGTGGCCGTCGCCCCTGAAACCACCGAGCGGCCCCACCCCGCGCCCGCGTGGCGGCCACAGCGCGTCGCCGTGCCGCCGCACGCCCGGCGGAAGTTCCTCGCCGCGACCGCCGCCGGCATCGCGTCGTTCGCCGTTTTCGGGGTGTTCAACTCCCTGGCACCGTCCTTCCTGGCCGGCACGCTGCACGAGACCTCCCACGCCGTCGCGGGTGCCGTCGCCTTCGCCGCGTTCGCGGCCGGGGCAATCGCGCAGATCGCGCTGAGCCGCACGGGAACGAGGACGAACCTGCGGCTGGGCACCGCTGTTCTCTTTCCCGGGCTGGCCGTGTTCGCCTGTGGAATGTGGCTGCCGAGCCTGGTGCTGTTCGTCCTCGGGGGAATTTTCAGCGGCGCCGGCGGCGGACTCGTCTTCCGGGGCGCACTCGCGGCGGCCGGCTCCACCGCACCGCCCGAGGCTCGCGCGGAGGTCCTCGCCGGGTTCTTTCTCGGCGCCTACATCGGTCTGTCCGTCCCAGTGATCGCGCTCGGCATCGCGACCCAGTACTTCCCTGCTCGCGCCGTGATGGTCGTCTTCGTCGTCCTCATCGCGGCTGCGATCACAGCCTCCACCCGAGCCGTCATCCGCGCGGGTCGCGACGACGGATCGGCCACAACGGTCAGCCGGTGAAACCACTCCGCCAGCCGGTCGGTCCCGGCATCGGCGGGTGAGCTCAGCATCTGCTCGGATACCACGATCGTATTTGCCACCGGGGGCCGAACGCTTTCGGGCAGGGGTTTTCCACGAGATTCAGCGAGAGTCACGGGCTTTGTCGAATGTGGCCGGGGAAAGCTTGACCTCACGAAGTTGCGGGGGGCTAACACCCACGGGTGGTAGGCGCCCGTCGCCGACCTGGTTCGAGCGGACGGCGCCACCGAATTGCTCACCAGCTACCAGCCCGGGAACGGCGAGCCGTGGCCGTTCTATCGGCGGTTCGGTTTCCGGCCCACCGGCGAGATCGACGACGGCGAGGTCGTCCTGCGACTCGTGCTGTCCGGCTGGTGTGACGTGCTCTGAAGGGACTTGCGCGAACTTACGGCACGGATTTCGGCAGTGCGGCACGGGTGTCTCCGACGTCGGCGAACAGGTCACCGAACTGGTCGACACGGTCGAGGACGTCGTCGGCAGTGAACACCAACTGTTCAGGACGTCGGCAAGCGCGAACTTCGTCCCAGGTGAGCGGGGTGGACACGGTCGGGTGCTCGCGCCCTCTCAGGGAGTACGGCGCGATGGTGGTCTTGGCGGGGCTGTTCTGGCTCCAGTCGACGAAGACCTTCCCCGGGCGCAGAGCTTTCGCCATCTTCGCCGTCACCAGATCGGGTGTTTCGGCGGCAAACCGTTCGGCGACCGCCTTCGCGTACGTGGACGTGCGCTCGGATTGTCTGGTGCGGACACCACAGTAGACCTGCATTCCCTTGGCACCGCTGGTTTTCGCGACCGGCGTCAGGCCGTCGGCGGCCAGGACTTCGTAGAGCCGCTCGGCGAGCCGGGCACACTCGACGATCGTGACTCCCTCCCCAGGGTCGAGGTCGAACACCAGCCGGTCCGGTGCCCGCCGCACCGGGCCGGGCGCGACTGTCCACTGTGGCACGTGCAGCTCCAGCGCCGCTAGGTTCGCCGCCCACGCCAGTGCCGGCAGTTCCTCGAACAGCGGATACTCGATCAGCCCGCCGGACTCACGGGACCCGGCGCTCGGCAGGCGAACGGTGGGCAGCCAGTCCGGGGCGCCACGCGGCACGTTCTTCTCGAAGAACTGCTGACCGCTTACTCCGTCGGGAAACCGGATCGTCGTGACCGGGCGCCCTTTCAGGTGCGGGAGCAGGACGGGCGCGATGAGGCTGTAGTAGCGGATGACTTCGCCCTTCGTGAAGCCATCGGGGTACAGCGGCTTGTCCAAATTGGACAACGTGAGCTGACGTTTTCCTGCCTGAACAGTGATCCGCGCGCCCGGGACGACGACAGGGCCAGGCGCTGGTTCGACAAGCGAGGGTGCCGGCGGGAGCACTGGCGACGCCACCCGGGTGACCTGCGGGACAAGAACATCGGCGGGATCACGATCATCGCGCAGCCCGCGCCACGCGGTGTGCCGAAGTCGTCCGGCTCCGCGGGTGAACTGCCGGTAGACGACCTCGCCGACCAGTTCCGGCTCCACCCAGCGCGCCCGGCGGACGTCTTCACGCGGCGGCGTGTCCGCGAACGGGGGCGTGCGGCGTTCCAACTTCTCCAACCGGGCCTGCAGCTCACGTCTCTCGCGCTCGCTGAACCCGGTGCCGACGTCACCGATGTAGACCAAGTCGCCGGTCTCGCGGTCGTGGGCGCCGAGCAGGAGCCCGCCGAGGATGCCGGTGAACCGGTTCTGGCCCGGCCGCCACCCGCAGATGATCACTTCCTGGGTCTGGACGAGTGGGTGTTTGAGCCATGAGTCCGGGCGTTTGCCCGGCAGGTATGTCGAGGAGCAGTGCTTGGCGACCAGCCCCTCCGCCCCGTCTGCGGCCGCTCTTGCGAGCAGGTTCTGCGGGGTGAGCCGCTCGGCGGCGAGCTGCTCGAACGTCACCGCCGGGACCACAGCCACCCGGTAGGGATCCGGCATCGGTAGCTGCTCGAGCAACGTCCGCCGTTCGATGTAGGGCCGGTCGAGCAGTACGGTGTCACCGAGCTGAAGCAGGTCGAAGGCCAAGAACCGGACCGGGACGTCGTCGAAGGGCTCGGTGCGGCTAGGCGAGCTGGTGTGGGTGCGGTAACGGCCGCGACGTTCTTGCAGCGCGCCGAACTCGATCTGGCCTTGCTCGTTATAGACGACGACCTCGCCATCGAGCACGGCGGCCTGGCCCCGGAGGGCTTCGGCGAAGACGCTGGTCAAGGTTGGGAACTCGGCTGTGAAGTCGATGCCGTTGCGGCTGGTCAGCACAGTCGTTCCGTCCGGAGCGACGCGCATCGCACATCGGTAGCCGTCCAGTTTGTATTCGTAAGCCCATTGAGGTCCGCTGCGGAGGTGCCCGTCGTCGGGTTTGGCGAGCATCGGCTGAATCCACGCAGGCACGACAGACCTGCCATCGCCGCGGCTGCCCGCCATTCCGGCCACCTCCTGCCCGGGTGCGGCGGTGCCGAGAAGCGCGGTCGGCCGCCGTGATCTGAAGGTAACCCGTTCGGCGTAGTTTCGCCGAAGTAGCGGGACGCCGTATCCGCCTAGCGCGCTGAGCTCGGTTGCACCGGCTCCGGCGAGGGGGCCACCCCTGCGGGGTCGGACCCACCCATGTCCAGCCGGATGGGCGGGTAATCGTCTGTCATCAACGAGGCGTACGCGACCACCCGCAGCACCCACCGGTCCATGCCGAGTACGAAGTCGAAGATCGACTCGGGATAGTGGCCAGTGAACAGCACGACGATCCCGGCGATCAGGACAAGGGTGCCGACCAGGCCGCCTGCGGCCCAGGTCAGGTTAGTGCGCTCGGCGCCCCCGGCGAACCCCGCTCCGCCGCCGACGAACAAGCCGACGATCACGTAGTGCGGCAGCGCCAGCAACCACCATTTGACCAGCACGAGACCGCGGGAAAGCGTTGCGGGGTAGTCGATTTCGAGGTGAGCTGGATAGTCAGGGACATCGGCCAGGCTGAACGGCGGGTATCGGTCGGTGCCCAACGCGCCGTAGGTGTAGTAGTTCACCCGCCACGACCAGCGCAGGACGCCCACGGTGAACTTGAACATCGGCCGTGGGTAGCGGCCGGTGATCAGGATCGCGAAGAACGCAACGATGGTCACGATCAGGTAGGCGATCCACAAGAACACCAGGACGACGAAGTGCGGGATCGCGAGGATCCACTTGAACAGCCACAACCAGCGAGACAGCGGCTCGTCCAGGTGCGCCTCGACCCGCACTGGATAGCTTCGTGCAACTGTCATGCTCGACCCCTTTCGTCGGACACCGGTAGTTCTTGGTTCGCCGGTTCGTAGCCTCAGCGTGAACTTGCCGCATACGGCGAATTAGGGTCCAAAGGCCCCCGCCACCGTGCCAAAGGTCACCGGGGCCGCAGTATTCAACCGCTGCTATCGGCCAGTGAGCACGGTCGCGACCTCGGCCGTCCATCACCGTAGTACGAATTGGCACGTTTCCGCGTTTTATGCAAATAATACCTTTCGTCTCTGGAATTTCCCTGCCCAGTGAGCGGATGACAACACCTGCGGCTTATTGGGTGAATTCTCCACTGTTTTGCCGGTGGACGTGTCAGGCTCACGCCGCGTTCGTCTTCGGCGGCGATTCTTGCGGAGCGCACGTGAGGTCCGAACCAAGAAGTCCCCACCACCACCAGGAGAACGACCATGCGTCTTCGCAAGCTCCTTGGCCTGTCCCTGGCCGCTGTCGCAACTGTCTCGGTGGCCTCGGCGAGCACGTCCGCCGCGGCCGCCGGCGCCGTGCCGACTCCTGACCACGTCGTGATCGTGCTGTTCGAGAACCACCAGCAACCGCAGGTCATCGGCAGCCCCAGCGCCCCGTACATCACGTCACTGTCGAAGGCGGGTGCGAACTTCACGCAGTCCTACGGCGTCACGCACCCGAGCCAACCGAACTACCTCGCCCAGTTCAGCGGGAGTACACAGGGCGTGAGCGACGACTCGTGCCCGCACTCGTTCACGACCAACAACCTCGGCAAGCAACT
This sequence comes from Actinomycetota bacterium, assembly GCA_032230695.1. Lineage (GTDB taxonomy): Bacteria > Actinomycetota > Actinomycetes > Mycobacteriales > Pseudonocardiaceae > Amycolatopsis. The sequence goes on from JAVXWP010000127.1 coordinate 18,635, forward strand.
CATCGACGCCGGCCGGACCTTCGCCGGCTACTCAGAAGGACTGCCGTCGACCGGATACACCGGTTGCACGAGCGGGAAGTATGCGCGCAAGCACGCACCGTGGGCCAACTTTGCCAACCTGGCCACCTCGACGAACAAGGCGTACACGGCCTTCCCCACCAACTACGCGACCTTGCCGACGGTGTCCTATGTGATCCCGGACCTGTGCAACGACATGCACGACTGCTCGGTGGCCACCGGCGACACCTGGCTGAAGAACAACCTCAAGGGCTACGCCGATTGGGCGTTGACCCACAACAGCCTGCTGGTCGTCGATTTCGACGAGGACGATTTCACCACCGCCAACCGCATCCCCACGGTGTTCTACGGCCAGCCGGTCAAGCCGGGTTCCTACAGCGAGAAGATCACTCACTACAGCGTCCTGCGCACGATCGAGGACATGTACGCGCTTTCCCATCTCGGCAGCGCGGCCAGTGCCACCAGCATCACCGACACCTGGCTGTGATCCCTGTGCGGGGCGGCCACCCAGCCGCCCCGCCCGGCGCACCATGACCGGTGCCCCAAAGTCCACGGGGATGGTTCAATTCCCGGCTATGCCCCGTACTGCCCAGGCTCTGGCGGTGAGCGCGATCGACCCATCCGGGCTGGACGGCAGGCGGACACGTAAGAGGTCACGGAGGGCATTCCGGCGCTCTTCGCTCAGGGACATGGCGTAGCCGGGTGCCGGGCCTTGCCCGCCGAGGAAGGGTTGCCAGTAGTCGTCGAAATCAGTGAATACGGTCGGTACGTCGATTGCGTGGACCGTCACGTCGTCGAGGCCGGCGTCCGCCCACAGCCGGGCGATGGCCTGCGGGCGGCACAGCGGGAAGCGGTGGCCTTCGTCGAGTTCGACCGCGGCGGGGTCGAGGGCGCCAGCGGCGTCCCAGAAAAGCCGCAGCAGCGCCATACCGTCGGCGTAGTCCCAGACGTAGGCAGCGGCGACACCGCCCACCGCGGCGACTCTGGCGAACTCGGCCGCGGCGCGGATCGGATCCGGTACGAAGTTGAGCGCGAGCCCGCTGACCACGGCGTCGAATCGGCAATCGGGCAGCGGCAGGGCCTGTGCGTCGCCGGGGTGAAAGGTTGCTCGCGTGTCTACTATCCGAGCGCGTGCGGTGGCCAGGAATCCCTCGGCCGTGTCGACGCCGACGACCTGGACAGGGTCCGCCGCCGTGAGTACGGCCGCAGTGAGTGCTCCCGTGCCACAGCCCACATCCAGCCAGTTCCGGCCCGCGGGCACGTCCAGCCAGCGCACGAACGCTTCCGCGACGCGGCTGCTCCACCGGCCGACGAACGCCTCGTACGCGTCGCCGGCGATCCATACCTCACGCACCATCCGGTGAGATTACGTCAGGCCTGAAACCGTCACCGAAACGATCATGGGACTACAGGGTGATTCTGAGCGCCGCTGACGATGGCGCAAGTCCCTGAATGCCAGGCGAATTCAAGTCACGGCGTCGATCACCCGGCTCATCGGGAAGCCGCACCGGTAAAAGTCGTGGTGTCGGCGTCGTCGCGGCTGAGCACCTGCACGCTGTGCCAGCCGGGCGGCAGTTCGTCGGCCAGCAACGCCGCGCGGATGCGGCCCGCGCGGCGCACATGCCGCGCGAACGACCGGCCGCGGATCACCCGGCCGCGCCGACGCTGCCCGGCGAGTGCCTGCTCGGCGGTGGCGTCGAGCCACACCATCCGCACCGGACGCCGGGTCACCGCCCCAACCACGGCGAGCAACGCACGGGTGGAGGCTCTGGTCGCGGGCTCGTGGACGACCACCGGACCGCCGTCGCGCACCGCGTGCCCGACGATCCGCGCGCGGTGCCAGGCGTGCACCAGCGGCCGGTAGCAGCGGTAGGGCAGCGCGTCCGGCAGGAAGCCCCGCAGGCGTTCGCGCACCTGGTCCGAGTCGAGCACGGGGACGCCGTCCGCGGCGTGACGGAGCATGGTCGTCTTACCTGCTCCGGGCAGTCCCGCGACGACGAGGAGATCGCGACGGCCGAGTGCGATGGTCGTACGCTCGCTCATAGACCTTCAACGCCACGCTGAACGTAAAGGTTCCTTTACCAGAACGTCTCCGGCCCGGCCGTCAGATACTGAAGATCAGCGCCTTGCGGCTCGGTGCGGTCTTGCGGCCGGGGAGCGGCGGGTCGAGCTCAGCACCGGCCGCCGCCGCCCGGGCACGGATGAGGTCGATCGCCCGATCGCCGGTGGGGTAACCCGACCCGGAAAGTCCGGTGACCGGAATCATCCGGAGGCTGAGCACGTCCCCGCCTCGCTTGTCGAGCGCTTGGTGGGTCTGGATCCACACACTGCCACCGACGCCGATGGCCGCCTGGCGCAGATCGCGCAGCTCGACCCGCCGGATCGCGAACCTGCCTTGCGCCAGCAGCCGCTCGGCGTCGAGGGTGCAGCTGCGGCGAGCCATCAGACCATTGAAGCCGAAGATCACGATCATTACGAGCGCCGCGATCCACGCGAAGAGCTGATCGGGTTGCTGGGTGACGATCCACACGCCGAGAACCGCGAACGCACAGAATCCGAGCACCGCGACCAGGCGCAGGATGAACGGGGAACGCCAGACGACCGTTGTTCCCGCTTGGGGGATCGATTCACTCACCAGGTCATATTAGCGGCATCATTATTCGCCCATTCAGAACACCCGGAGATAATCGATGGAAGCTCGTTAATCGTACATATCCACCGACTTCGAGGAACCGCGCGCAGGACGTTATTCACTGAGGCAGGATGCGGACATGCAATCAGCGAACAAGGCGGCGATATGACCGGTTTCAAGGTGAATCCCGCTGCTCTGATCACCTATGCGAAGGTAGTCGGCGACCCGAATGCGGGCGGCTCCTCAATCGACCACAAATACGCGATCGACGCCGGGAAATACGCCGACGCCAATGTGAAACTCGAGGAAGGAGGGGGCGGACTGATCTTCAAGGCCGTCGTCGGAAAGACGAACGACGTCCATCAGCAGCTGATCGCGGACCACTCGACGATCGGCACCACACTCGTCGAATCGGCCAATGGGCTCAACAAGGCCTCGCAGGAGTACCGCAACCACGACTTCTCCTCAGCGCAGAAAATCGACTCGGTCTACAAGCCGGGCGGGGTCACCGCGACAGACTTCCAGGTCGACGACTCGGCCGCGCCGGTGGATCCGGCGTCGAAGCTTGTCGCGCCGAGCGCCGAAGGCGCCGTGCCCGACATGGTCCAGAAAATACTCGACGGCGCCGGCTTCTTCAGCGAAAGCGACCTCGTCCTCAAGATCCTCGGCTGGTGCGGGCTCGACGTCAAAGCGTTTGTATTGGACCGGTTCCTCGGCGATTTCGGCGCGATCGCCAAGGTCAAGAGCGCGATCGAACATCTCGGCGAGTTCGACGAGGTCGCGGCGACCGACATCGTCGAGGGCGCCGACGTAATGCTCAAGTCCTGGAGCGGAAACGGTGCCGACGCCGCCAAAAGCTATTTCGACCAGGTAGCGAACGCCCTCGAGGGCCGCGCTGCCGCACTGAAACAGCTGGCAGGCAAGTACAACGACGTCCTCGTCGGCGTCCAGCAGCTCGGCTCCGCGATCGAAGGCGGGATCACCGGCGCCATCGACGCCGCCATCGAAGCCGCAGCCGCAGTGGCCGCCGCGGGTTGCTTGCAAGAGGTGCCGGGGCTGGACGTTCTGATGGACATCGTCGGCGCATGGCGCGTCACCAAGGTGTTCGACGAGGTCCACAAGGTCATCAGCATCTGGAACATCGCCTGGTCGAGCAGCGAAGGATTCATCGGCGCCACGGCCGGGCTCGCCGGCGTCCTCGGGAGCTACAACGTCGCCGCGAAACTGCCCAAGATGGGCTATTACAACGCCTCGCAAGGCAGCGCACCGAACTACGACGACAATACCGACAGAAGGCACGGTCCTCAGTGAACTTCCCCGAAGCGGCATCCGCCGACGAACTGGCCGGCATTACGAACCTGGTGCACGGCAACGCCGCGGACGCGCGCGAACTCCGCGCGAACCTCGCCGTCTTCGCCCGGCGAAGCAACAGCAAGCACATCCAGCGGCTGGTCAGCGACGTCCTCTCCGGCCGGCGCAACGTCCGCGAAGTCTTCCGTACCAAGGAGTTCACCGAGTCGCTGAGCGCCAACCTCGGCAAGATCGAAACGGGACTCGACGCCCTGACCGACGAAGAGCGGGCCGCGGTGTGGGATCGCGACCGGGCCGAAACGCCACAGGCCGCGTTGAACGCGCTGCGCGACGGACACGAGCCCGCGACCACGCAGCCAGAACCGGAACCCGATTTCGAGGACGACAGGGAAACGTCGATCCTGCGCGACCGCAGCCACGAATAGCACATCAACGGCACTCAGGTGGGTGGCCGGCCGCCGACGGAAACCAGGTTGCACTCGTAGCCGAGCACCACGGCCTGCACCCGATCGCGCAGGCCGAGTTTGCTGAAGATCCGGCCGATATGGGTTTTCACCGTGCCCTCGGACAGATGCAGCCCGGCGGCGATCTCCGCGTTCGACCGGCCCCGCGTGATCAGTACGAGCACTTCGGTTTCCCGGGCGGTCAGCACGTCCAAGCGGGCTTGTGGCTTGGGCGCCACGGGCTTCGCGCCGACGAAATGCGCGATCAGGCGGCGGGTCACGCTGGGCGCGGTCACCGACTCGCCCGACGCGACCACGCGGATGCTCGACAGCAGGTCCGCGGCGAGTGTGTCCTTGAGCAGGAAACCGCTCGCGCCTGCCTCCAGTCCGGAGTAGACGTACTCGTCCAGGTCGAAGGTGGTCAAGATGATCACCTTAGGCAGGGCTTCGCCGGGGATGATCAGACGCCTGGTCGCCTCGATACCCCCCATGCCCGGCATCCGGACATCCATCAGCACCACGTCCGGCCGGGTGCGGGTAGCCACCTCGACCGCGGCGGCGCCGTCACCGGCTTCCCCGACGACCTCGATGTCTTCCGCCTCGTCGATGATCATCCGGAACCCGGTGCGCACCAGGACCTGGTCGTCGGCCAGCACCACCCGGATCGTCACACGCCCACCTCGATGGGAAGCTTCGCCTTCACCTGGAAACCACCGTCGCGGCCCGGGCCGACAGCCAGCTCCCCGCCCAATTTGTCGACCCGTTCGGCGATACCACGCAACCCATGACCTCCCGGAGCGCTCCGCGAGCCGCTTCCCAGTCCGTCATCGGTCACCTCGATCTCCACCGAATCCAGGGTGAACTTCAAGGAGACGACCACTTCCGCACCGGCACCCGCGTGTTTGAGCGCGTTGGTGAGCGCCTCCTGCACGATCCGGTACGCGGAAAGGTCCACACTCGACGGTAGGACGATGGGCTCACCGTCGAGGTGCAATCGCACCGGCAATCCGGCGAGCCGGACGCCGTCGATCAGCTCCGCCATCGCACCGAGTCCGGGTTCGGGCGAGGTCCCCGGCTGGTGGCCGAGCACACCCAGCAGCCTCCGCATGTCACCCAGCGATCCACGCCCGACCTCGATCACGTGGTGCAGTGCGGTTTCAGCCCGGTCGGGGTGGCGGCGCAGCGCCGCGGTGGCGCCCTGTGCCTGTGCCACGATGACCGAAAGGCTGTGCGCGACCACGTCGTGCAGTTCCCTGGCGATCCGGGAGCGTTCGGCCGCGGCGGCCAGTGCCGCCCGGTGCAGCTGCTCACGCTCCAGGTCGCCGGCGCGCTGCTCCATGACCTGGAGGCTCCGTTTGCGGCTACGCACGCTGTCCCCCACCGCGACGGCCAGTCCCAGCACCAGGATCACCTGGAACGACCCGCTGGCTGCGCCGAGGAGGTTCGCCGTGACCGGTTCGGTGACCACCGGCGAAAGTGCCTTGCCCACCGGTACCGCCTTGGTGTTCCGCGTCAGCTCGTTGACGAGATTGATCAGGTAGACACCGGTGGCGAAGCCGGCGAGTACGGTGGCGGAGGTCCACCGGGCCCGCGCGGTCGCCGCGACCAGGAACAGCACGACCGGGACGATCAAGTCCAGCGGCTGAACACCGAACCGCGGGTCGAGCAGGTGCGCGGCACCTGCGGCCCCCGCGAGCGCCAGAGCGACCACCGGCCGGCGCACGGACAGCATCAGCGCCACGACCAGCACCGCGCCCCACACCCACCACCGGACGAGTGCTTCGCGCAGGGTCGCCTCGTCGCCGAAGAACGCCGTCAGCTGTTTGCGTTCGGCGCCGGCTCCCCAGTACAGACCGCCGCTGACCACCAGGCTGGCCGACGTCAGCGCGAGCGCCAGCACCGCGTTGCGCAGATACGGTCGGCGACTGGGGGTGATCACCACCCCATGGTAGGCATCGGAGTGGCCCCCGGCATCCGTCCACGGTCATACCACCCGGGTGCCATTCCCGGCGAAAAGATCGGCCCGTCCTCGGACGACGAACGGCCCGCGCCGGGACAGCATTCACCGGTATGACCAGTACCAAGACACTTCGCCGCGGTGCGGTGAGCGGATACGCCGCCGCGCTCGTCCTGCTCGCCGCCTGCCAGTCCCCCGGTCCCGGCGGGGACGAACCGCCGGCCGTGTCCCCCACCGGGGACCAGCAGATCCTGGGCATCGGCAGGGATTACTCCCAATGCGTCCGCGACCACGGCATCAGCGATTTCCCCGACATGGTCGTGGCCGGCGGCACGCTGTCCCTACCGGACAACGCGGCGGGCGACGCGGCCGATCAGGCTCTGCGCGCCGACACCGCCACCCGGGACGCCTGCCGGCCCGTGCTGGACCGGCTGCCGGCCGCAGGGCAGAAGAACGCCGCGCTTTCCCAGCAGGACAGGGAAAATCTCCTGAAGTACGCCCAGTGCGTGCGAGACAACGGGATTCCCGACTGGCCCGATCCGCAGGCCGACGGTTCCTTCGCCGTCGCGGGGACGCCGCTGGAAAACGAGGGGAAGTCCGCCAGGATGCAGACCGCGTCCCAGGCCTGCAAGAAGTACTGGGACAAAGGGATCTCGGTCAAATGACCACCGGACCCGAACCTTCCCGCCGCGGCGGGAAAATCGTCGTCGTAGTCGTCTCGATCGTGCTGGCGGCCGGAGCGGTGGCCGTGGGCTACGCGGTCTTCTCCCGCCCGGACTCCGCCGACCCCACGACCGCGCCACTACCGGTGAGGACCGCGGAGGTCACCCGTGGGACGGCCACCGAACGCCTCCAGATGCCGGGCACCCTCGGCTTCGAGGGCTCCTACCCGGTGATCCACCACGGCGCCGAGGGGATCCTCACCGCCGTGGCGGGGACCGGCACCGCGGTCGGCAGCGGCGGAATCCTGTACTCCGTCGCGAACCAGCAGGTCAGGCTCCTGCTGGGCACCATTCCGGCCTACCGGGAGCTCGCGGCCGGGATGTCCGACGGCCCTGACGTGCGGCAGCTTGAACAAGGTCTCGCCGGGCTGGGCATGGACCCCGGCCACCGGATGAAGACCGACGACCACTTCGACTCGGCGACCACCGCCGCGATCAAGCGCTGGGAAGCCGCGTGGGGACGGCCGCCTGCCCAGCGGACCGGCAAACTGACGCTCGGCCAGATCGTCTTCCATCCCACCGAGCTGCGGATCAGCCAGGTCAAGGCCGACCTCGGGACGACAGTCGGCCCGGAAACCCCGGTACTGGCCACGAGTTCAACCACTCCGGCGGTGACCGCGCAGGTCGCGGCCGATCGGCGGTCCTCGGTAGACGTGGGTGACACCGTGCTGGTTTCCCTACCCGGCGGGGTCCCGGCCACGGGAAAGGTAACCGCCGTCGGGCGGGCTTCCGGCGACCCGGCGGCCACGGGCGGACCACCCACCGTCCCGGTGACGATCACCGTCGACCAAGCGGGCGCCGCTTCCGACGCCACGCCCGTGCGGGTCGCGATCACGACCGCGGCGCGCGAAGGTGTCCTGCTGGTCCCCGTTACCGCGCTGCTCGCGCGTCCTGGCGGCGGCTACCAGGTGCGCACCGCGTCCGGCGAGTTCCTCCAGGTCCAACCCGGGCTCTTCGACGAGACCGCGGGGCTCGTCGAAGTCAGCGGAGCGCAATTGGCCGAGGGCACGCGGGTCCAGGTGCCCTCGACATGACCGCCGTGCTGGAACTGCGGGAAGCGTGGAAGGTTTATCCCGGCACACCGCCGGTCGAGTCGCTCCGCGAGGTCAGTGTCACGGTTGAAGAAGGCGAACTCGTCGCGGTGACCGGCCCGTCCGGATCGGGGAAGACGACACTGCTCAACCTCGCCGCCGGGCTGGATCGCCCGTCCGCGGGCTCGGTCCGCATTGCGGGTGAAGCCGTGGAACACCTGTCGGACCGCGATCTCTCCGGGTTGCGGGCGCACCGGCTCGGAGTGGTGTTCCAGCAGTTCTGCCTCCTCGATGGGTTCTCCGCGCTCGAGAACGTCGCGAACGGACTGCTCTACCGGGGGGTGCCCGCCGCACAGCGACGGCAGGCGGCGCGAACGGCGCTGGAGCGGGTGGGGCTCGGCCACCGGACGGGGCACCTGGCAGCCGGGCTCTCCGGCGGTGAGCGGCAGCGGGTGGCGATCGCCCGCGCGCTGGTCGGGCAGCCCGCGGTGGTGCTCGCCGACGAGCCGACCGGAAACCTGGATTCGGTGGCGGGTGCGGGGATCCTCGCCCTGCTGCACGAACTCAACGAGGAAGGGACCACGCTGGTGATCATCACCCACGACGCCGAGGTCGCCGCCGCGATGAACCGGCGGATCGAACTGCGCGACGGCAAGGTCATCGGGGATTCGGGGGCACGGCGGTGAAGTCGCGAATGCGCCCGGCCGACGTCGCGCGGGTGGGGGTGGCCGGATTCCGCAGCAGGAAGGTCCGCGCGCTGCTGTCGGTTCTCGGCGTTGCCATCGGGGTGGCGGCCATGGTGGGGGTACTAGGCATCACCCGGTCCAGCCAGTCCGACCTGCTCGGGCGGGTCGACCGGCTGGGCACCGACCTGCTCACCGTCGTGAACGGGCGCACTCTCGGCGGCGCTGAAACGCAACTGCCCCCGGACTCGGCGGCCTCTCTTGCGGCGACACAATGGGTGACCGGGGTCGCGCCCACTGCGGAGCTGCCCGGTGTCCAGCTCTACCGGTCCGACCGGATCCCCGCCTACCGCGGTGGCGGACTGGGTGCACGGGCCGCGGATCCATCACTTCTGTCCACACTGGATGGCAGGCTGGCGCACGGCGTGTTCCTCGACGAGGCGAACGCCCGCTACCCCACCACCGTCCTTGGTCACGCGGCGGCGGTCCACCTCGGCATCACCGACCTCGCGGGCAGCCCGCGGATCTTCCTCGGCGAGCACTGGTTCACCGTGATCGGCATCCTCGAGCCCTTCGAACTCGCACCGGAGCTCGACACCGCGGCCATGATCGGTTTCCCGGTGGCAACCCAGCATTTCGGCTACAGCGGCCATCCCAGCCGGATCTTCGTGCGGGCCGACACCGGTCACACCGCCGAAGTCGCGGGCATGCTGGCAAGGGCGGCCGATCCACAGAATCCGGAGCAGGTTTCGGTGAGCAGGCCGTCGGACGCCCTCGCCGCGCGCCTGGCCATCACCGACTCGACGACCTCACTGTTCCTCGGCCTGGGCGCGGTAGCCCTGCTCGTCGGCGGCGTCGGCGTCGCGAACGTCATGGTGATCTCGGTCCTCGAGCGCCGCGGCGAGATCGGCCTGCGACGGGCGCTCGGCGCCACTCGGCGGCACGTCGCGGTGCAGTTCCTCGTGGAGTCCGTGGTGCTGGGCGCCGCCGGCGGCGCCGCCGGGGTACTGCTCGGCACCGCGATCAGCTACGGGCTGGCCTACCAACGTGGCTGGCAGCCCCTGATCCCCGCCGTCGCCGTCTGGGCGGGGCTCGCACTGGCGGTCGGGATCGGCGGGCTCGCCGGGCTCTACCCCGCCGTGCGCGCGGCCCGACTCTCCCCGACCGAGGCGCTGCACGCGCTATGAGCGGACCTCGACCGCTTCGGACAGCCCCAGCCGCTCGATCTTGAAGTCGGCCTGCCGCACCACCGGGCCCTCCAGCAGGCAGAAAGCGGGGAAGGCAGTAACACCGAACGCCCTGGCCACCGGACCGCCGAACGGCTCGATCGTCACCCTGGCGACGTCACGGAGCCGATCCATTTCACTGGTGTCGGCGCCCACCAGCACGGCCAGCACCTGGCCGCGGCCGCCGGGGAAGGTCTCGGCGAGCGCGGCGAACCGCGGCACGAAATCGTGGCAGAGCGGACATTTTTCGGCGAAGAAGGCGACGAGGACGCTCCCGTCGAGGTCTACTTTGGACACCGTTTCGCCGTCCACCGTGACGGCCGTGAACTTGCCAATTTCCAGGCCCGGCAAGGGCAGCGGCCAATCCTCGTCCTCAGCGGGCGGGGCCGGTCGCGCCACACCCAGGAGCCGCAGCCGCCGCACCACCCCGAGCAGCACGACCAATTGCAGCACGGACAGGAACGAGAGGACGACGGTCGGGATCATCTTTCGGACTCCTTCAGCGGGGCGAACAACCACACCAGGTCGTCGAGCCGGACGGTCAGCACCGCGAGCGCGCCGCCGAGTGACACGGCGAGCAGCCCGTCCCCGAAAGCAAGAGACGGCTGGGGACCCGCCACGGCCGCCACTCCCGCGACGGCCGTGAGCACAAGATTGCGCACGATCTCGGTCCGGCCCATCGGCCGGGTCGACGAGGCGCCGAAACAGTGGCACGGCTCGGTTGTTCCGCGCCGCGCCAGCCAGAAGATGGACGCGGCGAAGAACGCGGTCACCACCGCGGCGAGACCCAGCCCGGCGCGATAGGTCCCGGGCAGCGCCAGCAGAACCACGGCCACCGCCTCCACGCCCGCCATCGCCGTGGCGACGACACCCGCCCACGAGCCGGGGACCACGTCCAGCCGCGTCAGCCACCGAGTGAAGTCCTTGGGGCGCAGCGTTTTCTGGGTGAGCGAGACGACCAGTACCAGCCCGATGACGATCCGGGCGGCGAGGACTCCGAAGGCGATCACGGCCGCTCCCAGCGTCCACCGAGGTTTTCGGCGAGGAACTTCTCGGCGGCGGCGCGGAACGCGAACACATTCGCCGGTTTGCGAAAGCCATGCCCCTCGCCGGGAAAATACAGATACTCGTATCGGACGTCGTTGGCACGCAACGCTTTGACCAGCTGCTCCGCTTCGCTTACCGGAACTCTCGGGTCGTTTCCGCCGTAGGCGAGCAGGATCGGGATCCGGATGTCCGCCACCCGAGACAGCGGCGACCGGGACCACAGGAAATCGGCGTCGGTGCGGGGATCGCCGATCCGGCGTGCGAGACGGTCACCGATCGGCCGCCAGTAGTCCGGTACCGACTCGACGAATGTGCGCAGATTCGCCGGTGCCGCGACGGCGACCGCGCATCGGAAGACTTCCGGCGTGAAAGCCGCACCCACCAGCGCCGCATACCCGCCATAAGACGTCCCGTAGACGGCGATCCGGCCGGGGTCGGCGAAACCGCGGCCCACCACATGCCGCACCGCGTCGATCAGGTCGTCCTGCATCCGGCCGCCCCATTCCCGGTCCCCCGCGAGTTCGAACCGGCGGCCGTATCCGGTGGAACCGCGGTAGTTCACTTCGATCGTCAGGTAGCCGCGGTTCGCCAGCCACTGCGATTCGGCACGAAATCCCCACCGGTTGCGCTCCCACGGTCCACCGTGGACGTTTAGGACCGCGGGCAGGCCGGCACGGTCACCGGGTGGAAAGGTCAGGTAGCCGTGCACCTGAAGGCCGTCTCGCGCGGTGAAGTCGAACGGCTCCACAGCCGACAACCGGTATCCGTCGAGTTCCGGCTGGTGGGTGAACAGCACTTCACCGGTGCCGCGCACCCGGTCGAAGAGCCAGAACGCGGCGGGACCGCGGTCGAAATTGTCCTGCACCAGCCACCACCGGTCGTCCAGGTCCCGCCCCAGGGAAGTGACGTCTCCGCGGGTGGACTCCCGGATCCGGGCCAGACGCGCGCGGGTGTCCGCAGTCAGCCCGATCAGCTCGGTGCGGTCCCGCTCCACCGTGACCAGGTCGACCTGCCCGGTGACCGGATGCACGGTCGCGCTCGTGACGTCGTAGGCGGGATCCTCGTACAGGACGTCGACCGCACCGGTCACCGTGGACAGCCGCAGCAGCCGGACGGTGTCGGCGCCCAGCGGCGAAAGCAGGAGCAGATCCTTGCCGTCGCCGGTGAATCCGAGCACTGAGGTGGCGGTGGCGTCCTCGTAGTCGAGTTCGAGCAGCACCCGCCAGGCGGAGTACTCGTCGTCGCGGGCCAGCACCTCGAGTCCGCCGCCGGGCAATTGGCGGCGCGCAGCGCGCACCCGCAGATCGGGATCGGTCAGCCAGCCGCTCAGGCCGGGTTCGGCGGCGACGGGCTCGCGACGAGCGCCGGCGAGGTCGATCCGGTAGAGGTCGTTGCGCCCGGAGTCCTCCAGGTTCATCTCGACGAGGACCTGATCCGGGACCCGCGTCTGCAGGCCCACCACCCTGGTGTGCACGCCGGGGAACGGCGTGAGGTCGCGGACCTTCCCGGTCCGCAGGTCGACGGCCATCAGATGTTCGCACTCGTCCCCGTCGTGGTCGGCGAGATAAAGCAGGTGCCGCCCGTCCCGCGCCCAGAGGTAGTCCTCGACGTACCGGGCGCGCAGATCCCGCAGCGGCCGGAAATCCCGATCGGCGAGACTTCCCACCCACACCGCGACGTCGTCTTCGTGGGGCGCGAGATAGGCCAGGTGCGTGCCGGAAGGCGAAAGGGAGGGAGCCGTGACCGCCGGCTCACCGAACAGGACCCGCTGGGGTATCAAGTGGTTTTCGGTCATGGGTCAGCCTTTCGTTGTCGCCGGCTCGTCGAGATACGCCGAAGCCTGGAGAAGGAACAACTGCGCGTATTCGCCGTCCTGGGCCATCAAGGCGGTATGGGTGCCTTCCTCGATCACTCGCCCACCGGACAACAGCACGATCCGATCAGCCTGGCGCACGGTCGAAAACCGGTGTGACACATAGATCGAGGTGCGTCTGTGCGCCAGCACCCGCAACCGGCTGAAGAGTTCGTGCTCACTGGCCGGGTCGATCGCGGAGGTCGGCTCGTCGAAGACCAGGATGCGGGCGTCACGGACGAAAGCCCGGCTCAACGCGATCTTCTGCCATTGACCGCCGGACAGCTCGGTGCCCTGGCCGAACCACTTTCCCAGCGGGGTGTCGTAACCCCGGGACAGCTGCCGGATCAGCCCGTCGGCACCGCCCTTGGCAGCCGCGTCCTCGATCAGCGCGCGGTCGGACATCCGGCCCGGGTCGCCGAGGCCGATGTTCTCCGCCGCGGTCGCTTGGTATGTCCGGTAATCCTGGAAGGCCGCGGAGATCTGTGCCCGCAACTCCTCGGGGTCGAATTCGCGCAGGTCCACCCCGTCGAGCAGGATCCGGCCGCCCTGCGGGTCGTACAATCGGCACACCAGCTTGATCAGCGTCGACTTGCCGGCCCCGTTGCTGCCGACCACGGCGAGAGTCGTACCCGGCTCGATCGCCAAACTGACGTCACGCAAAGCGGGCTCGCTCGCGCCCGGATAGGTGAAGGTGACGTTTTCGAAGACGATGTGGCCGCGCAACGGATCCGGCAGCGCGGTGGGCTCCTCCGGGCGGGTGATGGACGGCCGGGTGGCCAGCATCTCGTGCAGGGTATCGAGGTAGAGCGTGTTCTCGTAGATGCCCGTCAATTCCGAGAACAAGGTCTGCACGGCAATCTGCACGGCCACCGTGGCCGCCGTGTACATCACCAGATCGCCCAGGGTCAGCCTTCCCGAAATGGTCTGCAACGCCACGTACAGATAGGTCAGCGAACCGACCAGTGTGCTCAGCGCTCCGAGGCTCGTCGCGGCGAAACTGCGGGCGACGACCTGGCTTCGCTGGCGCCGGTAGAACAACCCACCCAGTACGCGGAACCGCCCGACGAGGTAGCCGCTGAGACCGAACAGCTTGACCTCCTTGGCGTAGCTGTCGGTGGTCACCAGCGTGCTGAGGTACTGCATCCGGCGGCGGATCGGCGAGGCCCAGGTCGCCACCAGGAACCCGGTCTTGCCGAACCGAGCATCCGCCACGAAGGCCGGCACCGGCGCCAGCAGCACGGCCAGTGCGACCCAGGGATTCAGCGCGACCAGTAGCGCCACCACACTGACGAAGGTCACGCTGTTCTGCAGCGTGCCGTATACGTTGGAGATCATCGCCACCGGCCGGTGCGCCGCCTCTTCCCTGGCCTGCCGGACCAGGTCGTAGGACCGTGCGTCCTCGAAGAAGGCGAGTTCCAGGCGACCGGCGTGGTCCATCACTCTGGCTTGGATGTCCTGGGAAACGAGTTCCTGCAACAGTTCGGTGGCCACGTTCCGGGCCGCGCCGGCGATCGCCTGCACCACAAAGACGAGGAACTGCGCGGCGATGACGTACAGCACCGCCCCGGTCGCCGTGGTGTGCACGGCGATCCCGGCCACCGGGCCCACGATCCCCACGTCGGGCAGCTGCTCCGAACGCACCCGCGCGGCATTGGTGACCGCGTCGATCAGCAGCCGGATGATCCACGCCGTCGCCGCGGGCACCAGGCCCGACAACACAGTGGCGATCGCCAGCACCAGCGTCAGCGGCGGGCTGACCCGCCAGACGAGCGCGAAGATCCGGGGAATCCCTTTCACGGTCGCGAAAATGGACTTCCTGGTGTTGCGCAACGCCGTGCGGAAGGGGACACGCCCGGCGGCACTCTTCGGCTCGCGGCTCTCCGGTTCCGAACTGATACCGCTGGCGGGATCGTCGGTACCACTGGGCTTCAGGTAGAACTGCGGCATGTGTTCGGCTCCACAATCCTTGCGCGGCAACCCGTACACGGCAGTCGGCCGGTGGGCGCCCGCGCGGGGCGCCCACCGGCGACGGACCGGGCTCAGGTCGTGGTCACGAAACCTTCCCGGATCAGCTGCCGCACGAGCACCAGCCGCCCCGCGTCGTCGAGCGAACCGGGCAGGTCGCCGCCGGTGAACTCGTCGGCCTTGACCATGAAGGCGAGCTCGTCCTCCACGTACTGCGGCAGGTCGATCGTCTTGCCGTGGAACTCAAGGTGCAGTTCCTCGTCGTCGACGGTGACCAGCCACTGCAATTCCGGGCGCACCCGCACCACCGTCGTCAGCTCGACCGACGAGAGCGCTTCGAGATCGACCAGCTGGCCCTTGAGAGCGGGAGGGCGGCGTTGCAGCATCCTGCTCGACAGCTGGTCGATCAGCCCCGCGGCCGATGTCCGGGTGGCGAGCAGGCTCAGCAGTTCATCCAGCCGGGCCGCCGCGGCGGTCCTGGCCTCCTCACTGTCGACGAACCCCACCGGGACCGAGGACCGGAACCGGACGTCCGTGGCGCTCACCTGGTCGACAGCGGCGTGGAGCACGTTCGACCACGCCATCGGGTTCACCCCGATGGTCAGGTGCAGCGAAGCCTCCTCGTTGGCCTTGGCCGCGTGCACCGTGCCGCGTGGCAGGTACGCCATATCCCCCGGACGGAGCACGAATTCCCGCTCCGGATCGCCCGCTCCCGCCTTCGGCATCGAGAAACCCTGTGACTGCAACGGCAACGCGGTCTGCGTGGGATGGAACGTCCAGCTCTTGCTGCCGTGCAGCTGGCACACGAGGACGTCGTGCGTGTCGTGGTGGGGGGTGAGCCCGCGACTGCCAGGCGGTGTCAGGTAGACGTTGCCGTGCACGCCGGCGCTGAGCTGCTTCGCCACCGTCCTGGTCAGGGTGGCCAGCGCGGGCCACCGCTCGTTGAGGAACATCAGGTTCACCGTGGCGCCCGACCGGTACTGCTCGAACAACGCTTCGAGACCGTTGACCCGGCCTTCGACGTTGTCGGGCACCAGCTGGGAGATCGTGAGTTCTTCGCCCTCGGCGACCAGCCGCAGGTCGCCGTCGTTGAGGCTGGAGGTGGAGAGCACGAAGTCGACATCCTCCAGTGTCAGCACCTGGGTGAAGTACCCGGGATCCTCCCGGTGCACCACGAGTGGCTTCTGTTCCCAGTAATCGGCGAGGAACTCCTCGACGGTTACGGGCGCGAGTATCTCGGCGAGGCCGAAAAGCGGCTGCCGACCGGCAGCCACTTCCCGGCCAGCAGAACGCTGGCCACCCATCTCAGTAGCAACGATCTTCGGGGTCCGAGTTGCAACGCGAACGGGTACGGCAGCTGTCGGACGGGTCCGGGTTGCAGACCAGGTACCGCGACGGGTCGCTCGGATCGGAATCGCTGACGTTGTACTGTGCGTCCGGCAGGGCTGCACGCACCTTGATCTGTTGTACGTCGAGGGTTCTTTCCATATCGGTTCCTTTCGGGACTTGCCGGGTTCGACGGCGTCGGATACCGGGCGAATCTCCGGCCTTTCCACTGAACTCCAGCGACCCCGCGGCGGGCAAGATGTCCGCCTATTCAGCAAGGAGCCGGTCCACTAATGGACAGGCAACTCGTTTTTCGCTTTGAAGACCACAGCGGCCAGGTCGCCTATTAAAGCGACCTGGCCGCACTGGAATTCATTCCCCAATTATCAGAAAGGTGGCCAATCGATACCACCAGAAATAGCTACGATCATCGATACGATGGTCGTCACCGCCATTCTCCCTATAGCAGCCTGTCCCCTGGTTCATCCCATTTTCGACATCGGGGGTCCGTTCGACAACGCCGGATGGTAGTCATGATGTTGCCAGGCAAGTTGCTGACAGAACAGGAACTCGTTTCCCATCCAAGGTAAACCGCGAAGTTAGGGCAGGGTAACCATACTATCGTATTGTGCCCATCGGTTCACGCAAAGCAATCCAAGCGTGACCAAACGGCGAACCGGGGACGTCAGCCGGTCGGCACCCTGGGCGCACCGAGAAGCCCCCGCTCATGGGCGAGCAGACCGGCCTGAAAGCGGCTGGTCGCCCCCAGGTCCTCCATGATCGTCGCGATGTAACGGCGGCAGGTCCGCACCGAAAGACCAAGTCGCCGCGCGATCACTTCGTCCTTCTCTCCGACGGAGAGATGATCGAGGATCGCTTGACGGAGTTCCTCCCTGCTCTCGTCGGCGTCCTCAGTGCGCTCCGTCGGAAAGGGCCTGCCGGTGGTCCACAACACCTCGAAGACGGCGTACAGATAGTCGACTATCGCCGATTCCCTTACAATGACGGCACCCTGCCCGGTGCGGCCACCCGCGAGGGGGATGAGCGCGATCTCCCGGTCGAAGAGGATCAACCGCCGCGCCACGATCGGCGCGGTGCGCACCAGCGCCCCATGCGGTTCCACCATCATGACGTACTGACGGGTAGGCGGATGAAAACGGGTGGAATGCTGGAGCACGGTACGGATCGCGACCTGTCTTCGCAGCAGGGGAATATCGCGGTCGAGACTGTGAGCCAGCCCTTCCTCGTTCAACCCACTGCCAGGATGGGCGATGCAAACCTCCTTCTCTACGCGTCGGCACATATCCGTGAGCAGTTTCCCGACTGTATTCAGGTCGTGGACCACGTCGACCGGCCCGAGTTGATTCCGCGCTCGCCTGGCTTCCAGATAGGCAGGCTCCAGGCGCAGCACCTCACCCCGCACCCTGGCGATCTCGGCTTCCTGCCGGCGCAAATCCACTTCGGCATCTCCCAGCAGCGCGATGAGTGCGACTTCCGGACTCAGCGTGTCCCATTCCCGCGCCGGGCTATCCGACGGATGGAGCAACCGTAGTGAACTGAGGGCGAGGACGGCTTCACGGATCCCGTCGTAACTGAGCCCTGTGCCGACGCACGCGTCGGATTCTGTCCACAAAGGATTCGCGACGGCGTATTCGTACAGCCTGACGGCGTCGGCGGTCAGCGTCTTGTTCGCATCGATATTCATATCTCCCCGCCCCCAGAATGACTACGAACGTCCGAACTTTACCCGAAATCGAACATCACAATGATCGCGCGGCGCGCAGAGCCACTCGGACGGACTAGAAGATGGCAGGACCGGGGACGACCGTCCTGCGTCCGTTAGCCCATCCGCGAGGTTGGAGGTGCTGCTGGACCGTCGGAACGCTGTGAAGGGGTCCTTGAGAAACTCAGATTCCCTCAGGGACCCCTCACTACGTCGACGGGACGGGTAGTCGCTGAATCTCCTTGCGTAGCTGCAGCTGTGGGGGCAACAGCGCCTCGGCCGACAATCCCTCCCGGCGGAGGTAACCCTTCAACCACCACTGCTCTTCGCGAGGGCCGCTTATGCCGGGAAGTGGCTTCCCAGCGCCGGGCAGATTGTCGAAGTCACCACGATCCACCGCTTCACGAATCTGCATTTCGACTCACGACTCGAAGCCGATGCCAGCGGGCTTCCGCTCTTTCATCGGGCGCCCCCTTCACTTCCGGACGCGTTGATGGTATCTCGATACCGGAACCCGGCCGGCGCGTTCGCGCAGGTGGCGGGGCAACCAGGTGTGGCCGGGCGCAGCACTTGCGGCGTCTTCGGGTAAGTCAAGCGGCAGCCTCAGCGCCATTCCGTATAGGTCGTTATACGTTGCCGAACCACGCCACGGTCGCCCTGCCCATGAGTGATTGCGAAGCAAACATTACCCCCGCATTCGCCGTCGGCATGAGAGTCCGCGATACACAACGACCGATGGTTCGCCCGCCGTGTTGCCAGATTGGCGCTTCCTCGGCGCCAAGCCTCCGCGAATGCTGTGAAGTCCAGCAGTTGGACGAGAGGTGATACGGTCATGCGAACAATTTCCCAGGTAGCACGAGCACTGGTCGCAGCGATGGCGATGGCGACCTGTATCGCTATTCCTGCGAACGCCGTGCCAAGCACGCCGGTGGGATCCTCGAATGGTTCATCCGCCGCCGCGGAGGGCTATACCATCCGCAGTCTCGCCACCAGCGTCCCCAGAATGCGTTGGCCTGGCAAAAACCCGTTGAATAGCTGCCTGCGTAGGAACAACACCCGGCTCGACGCGGACCGGCCGGATTGCCGGTGGTGACGTGTCCTGAAGGCCACTTTGATGGTCTTCAGGAACTCGCGCCATCGTCGCCGGCGCCTCGCGGCGTTCCAACTCACGCCCTAATAGCTGAAGGTCGTTGCGGCCTCGTCGCCGATCCAGTCCCACATCGGGACGGTTCCGCCGAGTTCCGCGAGCCGGCGGGCGTCGACGCAGATCGGACACACCAGGAAGCGTCCACCAGCCTTCTCGTATCGAGCCATGAGATCTGTGAGGGGTGGACAGCCATCGCACGCAACGGTGTGGGCAAAGTTCGGAATCGCGAGCCGGACGGCCTCTTTCGTCAGAAACATCAGTGTTGGACGTCCCTTCTCGGCGGCTCCCACCGCGGATGCGCTGGAACCGCCGGGATCATGAGCGAGGGGAGCGATCACGATCTCGACCATGCTGTCCACCGGCATCCTGGTCGCCGCACTGGTCGTGACCGGCTCGACCCGACCGATCATGCGCGCAAGGGCGTAGTGTGGTTGACGTCGAGGACATCTCGCACGGGAGCGGTCGAGCTCACGTCGTTCCTCGGTGACACCCGGTCGGCCGCACTTTCTGGGCCGCCGACGGGGATGCCGGATTGAGGTCGGGACCGCACACGCGCATCGCCGCTCCAAGGGCCAGGATGGCTACTGAGTGCCTCGGCAAACGCATCACGTGATGATGAAGCCGAAGGCGCCCGAATGGAATACGCCAATGGCGCGTGCTGCCCCGATCCCCGGCGCTTCTCCGGCTCCAATGCCGTCGGTCCGCGGTCCGGTCACCGCGGCGACTGCACCTCGGTGGCTCCCGCCCAGTGCACCGGCAAGGTGGGGTTGCCCGCTGAAGAGCCACCGTCGACCCGCAACACCGCTCCGGTGGTCCAGGCGGCTTCGGCCGAGGCCAGGAAGAACACCGCGGCGGACACGTCCTCGGGCTGCCCGATCCGGCCGAGCGCGTTACCGGACACCGCCGCGGCGTACTCCTCGGTGATCGGGTTGACCTCTTGGCTGCTGCCGGCGACGAACCCGGGCGACACGGCGTTCACTCGGATCCCAGCCGCGCCGAGTTCCACCGCGCAGGAGCGGGTGAGCATTTCCAGTGCCGCCTTGGAGGTCGAATAGTGGGCCGCGCCCGGCCTGGCCCGGATCGCCGCGCCCGAAGCCAGGTTCACCACGCTCGCGCGGCGGCCGGCGGCGACCGCTCGCCGCCCCAGTGCCACCGTGGTCAGCATCGGGGCCCTGGTGTTGATCGCCAGCACGTGGTCCCACATCTGCGCAGTCATGTCCAGCAGCGGGGTCGCCGGCCAGATACCCGCCGCGTTCACCAGCACGTCCACCGGGCCGGACTGGTCCCAAGCCCGGTCGACCACCTCTCCGGCTGCCGGGTCGCTCAAGTCCGCGGGGATCGCCGCGACTGCGACACCGTGCGCCGCGGCGAGCGCGTCGAGCCGCGTGCGTAGCGGCGCCTCCCTGGCATCGACCCCGGTGATCCGGTCGCCGGCCGCGGCGAACCGCTCCGCGATGGCACCTCCGAGGCCCCCGGCGGCACCGGTGATCAGTACATGGCGTGACACTGGTTGTTCCCTCCACTATGGACTATTGCCCGTTCGAGGCCGACGACGTTGTCCCGGGACATGGCCCGCGTTCCTGACTCCAGCTCACCGATGAGGTCGAGCACCGCCTCGATTCCGGGACAGTTCAACCCGTGATCGGCCGCCAGGCGCAACACCGGGCGGTACTGGGCTGGCACCTCGGTCGGGCGGTGTCGGACAGCCAGGTCCCGCCAGATACCGGTCTTCGTCTTCGGCTGGGTGCGCAACCAGGCGCAGAGCTCGGCCAGTGCGGTCCGCGTGCGATCCGACGGCGCGTCGAGCGCGAACGCGCCTGCCTGCCAGGCGTCGAACGGCTCCGGTGTGATCCCTTGTGCCGCGGCGATCGCGTACACCTCCCTGGCCAGCGCCACAGCGAGTCGGGGATGCCGCTCGATGGTGTCGGAGATCGGGTCGTCGACAGTCGCGCTGGCAGCGGCAACCACGCCGTAGGCGAGCTTCGACCAGAGGAAGCCGGCCACGTTCCCACTCGCCAGCGCCGGTCCCCAAGTCTGAAGATCCGCGACGAATTCCCGCACCCTCGGACTGATAGTGCCGTCGAGTTCACCGACCACCAACGCGCCGGGCCCGCCGTCGGCGATCACCCCGGGCTCGACCAGATCGGCAGCCAGGTTGACGAATGCGGAAACGGTCCGGCCGGCACCCACGGCCGCCACGATCTCCGGTTCGCACAACCCGTTCTGCAGGCTCACCACGAACCCGTTCTCGGCCAGCCTCGGCGCGATCCACCGTGCCGCCGTCGTGGTCGCATTCGCCTTCACCGCGAGCACCACGGCGTGCAAGGGCCCCACTACTTCGCCGGGCGTGCAGGCCGACACCTGTTGGCGTTGCTCGGAACCATCGGCGCGGCGGATGATCAACCCCTTCTCCCGCACGGCCGCCACGTGTTCCGCGTCGGCGTCGACGACGAGCACCGGGTGGCCGGCCCTTGCCAGGTGGAAGGCGATCGTGCCGCCGATCGCTCCCCCGCCGACGACGGTGTAGGACCCGCTCGTCACTTCCCTTTCCACCACAGTCCGCCCTTCACCGCACGCTCCAACCAGGACACCGCCACCGGCAGCACCGCTTCGTCGACATCGAACTGTGGCGAATGCGGCGGCCCGGGGCTGTCCGAGCCGACGATGGCGTAACCCGCGACGCCGCCGGCTTCCTGCACGGCCCGCATCAGAAGGCTCGCGTCGTCGCTCGCGCCGAGCGGATGCGTGGCGCGCATCTCGGCGAGCCCCTCGCCGGCCGAGGTCAGCGCGGCTGCGACGGCGGGGTCAGTCGTGGCCGCGGTGGCGTACCCGGTGCGGATCAGTTCGAAGCCCACCTCGTGCATCTCCGCTGCGGAGCGCACGACGACCTCGGCTCGCCGTGCCAATTCGCTTGCCACATCAGCGGAATCGGCGCGCGTCTCGTAGGCGAGTTCGGCCTCGCCGGCGATCACGTTGGCCGCGACCCCGGCCTGCAGCCGGCCCACGTTGACCCGGGTGACGGCGCCTGCGAAGCGGGGCAGCGCGTGCAGGTTCAACGTGGCCGTCGCGGCTGCGAGGAGGGCGTTGCGTCCCTGCTCCGGTGCCTTGGCGGCGTGCGCCTCACGGCCGGTGAACCGGGCCAGGTACTTCGACGTGGCGATCAACTCGGTGGCGGCCGGGGCGAGCAGACCACTTGGCAGGCCGAACGCGAGGTGGATCGCGAGGAGCACGTCGACGTCCGCGCAGGCGCCCGCCGCAACCATGGGCTGGGCTCCCCGCACTCCCTCCTCGGCCGGCTGGAACAGCATCCGCACACTGCCCGGAAAGTCGCGAGTGGACAGTGCCGCGGCCAGGGCGAGGCCGATCGCGACGTGTCCGTCGTGTCCGCAGGCGTGCATCACGCCCGGATGACCCGAGGCGAACCCGTTCCGGCGTGGCCGGTGGTCGCCGGTGGCCGACTCGGTGATCGGCAAAGCGTCCATGTCGAACCGCATCGCGACCTTCGGTCCAGGGCGGTTACCCCGTAATTCCGCCACGACCGCGGTGTGACCGCCGGAAAAGCGCGCCACCAGATGCTCCGGTACGCCCTCGGCCAGTGCACGACCGGCGGCGAATTCCAACACCGCTGCCTCGGGCAGGCCGGGCAGCCCGGTCGCGCCGAACACCTCCAGTCCTGATTGGACGGTCCAGCCGAGCGCACGCATCGCGGTGTCCACCCGGGCGGCGGTCCGGATCTCGGTGAAGCCGAGTTCGGGGTGGACGTGCAGATCCCGGCGTACCGCGACGACATCGGTCACTGCCGAGGGCCAAGGGTAGGTCATGCCGGCAGGTCCGGGCCGCGGGTGGCGAACTCCGCGCGCACCGCGTCGAAGAGCTCCGGGTCGGCGAGCAGATCGGCCCCGGCGCAGGCCAGCGCGGTGGCCATCCGCAGCATCGCTTCCTGCGCCCGCGGCTGGGCGACCGCCTCGGTCATCGCCAGCGAGTGGGTCGGCGTGCCGGCGTCCATCACCTGAAGGTAGGGATGGATCGCGGGCAGCACCAAGCTCACGTTGCCGATGTCGGAGGAGCCCGTGCCGCCGCGCAGCACCGGCTGCTCGACGACCACGCCCTGACGTCGCAGGTGCCCGGCGACCAGGCCGGCGATCACGTGATTGTTCTTGCGCTCGGCATAGCGGACTCCCCGGCTGATCCGAACGGCGGTGCCGGTCGCCGCGGCGGCAGCGGCCGCGACCGCCTCCACCCGCTCGGTGAGATCGGCCACGACGTCACTGGTCAGTGCCCGCACCATGAAGTCGGCCCGGGTGTAGGCGGGCACCACGTTCGGCACCTCGCCGCCGTGCGTGATGACCCCGTGCAGCCGGCTCGTTTCCGGTACGAACTGACGCATCGAATCCACCCCGACGAAGAACTGGATCATCGCGGCCAGCGCGCTGCGTCCGTCGTGGGCGCTGGCCGCCGCGTGTGCGGCCACCCCGTCGAACTCCACCACGAGCCGCTGGTTGGCGGTGGCGTGCCGGATGGGCATCGTCTTGTCGCCGGGATGGAACATCAGCGCGGCATCCACCCCTTCGAACACACCGGCCTCCAGCAGCAGAACCTTGCCGCCGGCGCCCTCCTCCCCCGGGGTGCCGATGCAGGCCACGGTGCCTGGCAGCTCCGGCGCCGCGCGGCGCAGGGCGAGCGCGGCGCCAAGGCCGCCCGCGGCGATCAGGTTGTGCCCGCAGCCGTGCCCGATGCCGGGCAGCGCGTCGTACTCGCAGAGGAACGCGATCGACGGTGACCCGCTGCCTGCCGTGCCGCGGAAGGCGGTCGGGAGACCGCCGATGCCTTCCTCCACGGCGAAATCGGTGCGCAGCAGTCCACTCAGCCTGTTCGCCGCGTACTTCTCCTCCATCGCCAGTTCGGGATGGGCGTGCAGATCGAGGCTCAGCTCGACCAGGGTGCCGGAAATGTTCGCGATTTCTTCCGCGATCCGTTCGTGGATCTCAGCGCTGGCGCCGGTCACGGGTTCCTCCTATTTCGTTGTCGGCCGGGTCGATTCGAATCAGCGAAATACCGCGTCGAGCACGCGCTCGGCGTTGCCTCCGAGAATCTTGGCGATGTCGTCGTCGGTCCAGCCGTTGCGGACCAGCCAGCCTGCGGCGTTGCGCGGTACCTCGGCCGGGTTCTCCATGCCGGCGACGTACTCGGGCAGCGGCAACCCTTCGTGGCCGGGCACCGGCTGCGACGTCCAGCCGGCGGCCGCGTACAACCCGGTGTGGTCACCGAAAAAGGTGTCCGGGCCGAGCCCGACATGGTCCACGCCGACGAGCTCCGCGATGTATTCGACGTGCGTCATCACCGCGTCCAGGTCGTGCGCGGGCCGGCCGTTCACCCGGGTGGAGCCCGGCGCGGCCTCCACCCCGATCACTCCCCCGGTGGCGGCGACCGCGCGCAACACGTCGTCGGGCTTCATCCGCGGGCTCGGCCACCGTGCCCGCGCGCCGGCATGGCTGATCACCACCGGACGCCCGCTCACCTCGGCGGCATCGATGCTGGTGCGGTCGCCGACGTGGGCGAGGTCGACCAGCATGCCGAGCTGATTCATGACGGCCACCGCCTCACGACCTATCGACGTCAGGCCGCCGTCGGACGGCTGCCCCAGTCCGCCGCCGAGTGGATTGCCGGCGTTGTAGGTCAGGCCCGCCGAGCGGAATCCGGCGTCGTAGAGGGCCTGGACGCCGTCCAGGTCGGTCCCGATACTGCCGAGATCTTCCAGTGCCAGCACGATTCTCGGCCCGGTGGTGACCGAGTCGGCCTCGGCCCGCAACCGGCCCGCCCAGCGCAGTAACCGGTTCTGGTCGGGTTCGGCCAATGAGCTGGCCAGCACGACGTCCAGCCCGGACCGGCCGAGTCCGGTGTGTCCAATGCGCTCGGTGCCGTCCCGGGTGTGCTCGGACCAGCTCTGGGCGGTCATGGGTTCCGGCAGCCGGACCGGGTGGTCGTGCAGTGACACCACCACCCCGGCCAGCAGGCGATCCACTCGCTCGCGCTGCCCGGCGTCGAGACCGAGCGGGTAGGCGGGTAGCCGGTCGAAATCCTTGGCGAGCGGGATCATGCGTGCATCTCCACGTCGTGTGTGTCCACGGACTTGGTTTCCTTCATGAAGTAGAAGAACAAGCCGGTGACCAACGCGCAGACGCTGACATAGAGCGGCACCGCCCAGAGATTGTGGCGGGAGCCGAAGAACTGCATCACGCTCGGCGCCGTGCCACCAAAGATCGCGTTGGAAATGGCGTAGGGCAAGGCGATGCCGATCGTGCGCACCTGTGGCGGGAACAGTTCGGCGAACACCGTGGCAAGGTTCGAGTGGTTGAGCGCCAGGAACGCCATGCCGACCAACGACACGATGAGCACGCTGCCGAAGCTGCTGCCCAACATGGAAAGCAACGGAAACGGCAGGACGACGAAGGCCACGGCGTAGACCAGCATCGTCGGCCGTCGGCCGAACCTGTCGGACAACATCGCGGCGAAGGGCAGGATCACCACGAAGAAGGCGAGCGCGAGGGTGTTCGCCAACTGTGCGTCGGCCTTGTTCGCGTGTGCGGTGAGCACGGCGTACGACGGCAGGTAGGTCAGCCACATGTAGGTGATCACGGAACCGGCAATCGAGATTCCGAAGACGAACCACGCGCCGCGACGGTGCCCGGCGGCCATCGTGCTCAGCGGGCGCTGCTCCCGCTTCCCGGTCTCCTCCAGGCGGCGGAACGCCTCCGGCTCGGTCAGGCGTCGCCGGATGTACATGCCGATCAGGCCGATCACCGCGCCGAGGGCGAACGGAATCCGCCAGCCCCAGGAGGACATGGCGTGGTCGTCGAGCACACGGGTGAGCACGGTGGCGCTCAGTGAGGCGCACAGGATGCCCAGCCCCACCGAGACCTGCTGGAAGGATCCCGCGAACGCACGACGGCCCGGCTTGGCCCACTCGACGAGGAATGAGGCCGAGGTGCCGAACTCGCCACCGGTGGAGAAGCCTTGCAACAGGCGGCCGGCGATCAGGATCGCCGGTGCCAGCCAGCCGACCGCACCGTAGGTCGGCGCGATCGCGATCAGCAGGCTGCCCGCGGCCATCAGCAGGATGGTGAGCGTCATGCCGTGGCGGCGCCCGCGCCGGTCCGCGTAGATACCGAGCACCGCCGCGCCGACCGGTCGCATGAAGAAACTGATCGCGAACACCAGCAGGGTCGACAAGGTGGCCGTGGTGCCGCCACCGGGGAAGAACTGGCTGGCGAAGTATGGCGCGAAGAAGCCGTACACCGACCAGTCGAACCATTCGACGAAGTTGCCGATGGTACCGCCGGCGAGCGCACCGGCGGTACCACTGCGTCGCCGGGTGCCGGCGACGGTTGTGGTGGACGAAGTCATCTGCGGGCTCCACGGGGAGGGGACGGAGGTTACGGACAGATAGTGAGATCTACATAGGTTAATGAGCAATGTTTACACTCGAATTGCAAGAATGACCCTATGGATGTAGCGCAGATGACGGATACTGTTCGCATGGATGAGCTCGATCTCCGCGTTGTCGCCGCCCTGATCGCCCATCCGCGGGCCAGTTGGCCGACGGTGGCGAAGGCCGTGAACGCCTCGGAAGCCACGGTCTCCCGGCGCGCGGCCAGGATCCTGTCCTCGGAGCTGGTCCATGTCGCGGCCACCCTGGATGTGCTGGCCACGGGCCGTGGAGTGCCCGTTTTCGTCCGGGTGCGATGCGAACCGGCCAAAACCGTGTCGGTGGCGAACGCGCTCACCGGCTGGTCCAGCGTGCGGTTCGTGTCACTGGTTTCCGGGGCTGCCGATTGCCTGGTCGAGCTGGTCGCCACCGATCGCAATGATCTGCTTGACCTCACCCTGGTCCGGCTGCCGGAGCTGGACGGGGTGATCGGCAGCAGCTCCGAGGTCGTACTGCGGCGGTTCACCACCGGGGTGGGGTGGGATCCCGGCCTGCTGGACGCCGAAGCGGTGGCGGCCCTACGGGCGGACCGGTTCGACCGGTGGGATCGGGCACAGCCCACCGAACTCGCGCCGCCGCTGACCGAAGTGGACGAAGTACTCGTCGCCGCACTGGCCGAGGACGGCCGGATGCGGTGGCGCGAACTGGCGACCAGGGCCGGGATCATGGAAAGCACCGCGCGCCGCCGGGTGGAGAATCTGTGCCTGACCGGCGCGCTGCGGCTGCGCACGATCGTCGAGCCGGAGACCCTCGGCCTCCCGGTGACGGCGTTCCTGTGGCTGCGGGTCGATCCGCGCCGGGTCGACGCGGTGGCCGAGGAGCTGGCCCGGCATCCAGCGGTGCTGCTGCTGTGCGCGACTGCAGGCGAACACACCATGTGCGGTGAGGTGGCGGTGGCGGAATACTCGGATCTGCACCGGTTCCTGACCGGGACACTTGGCGGGATCGCCGGGATTCGCGATATCGACGTGACACTGGGATTACGCACGTTGAAGCGGGCTTCGATCGTCCGGCCCTGGTTCCCGGGCCCGGTAACCCCTCAGAAAGGAACGCTGTGAAAGGGGTTGATGAGCGGGAAATCCCCCGATTCGCCCGGCGCATGCTGAAACGGGCCAGACGCGACGGCCGGACAGGGCTGCTCGCCTACGCCCTCATCCCCGGGGGTAGCAACCCGCCGCCGTGGAACTGGCGGCTGGTGTTCGTCCGAGCCGGGACTCGCACCCTGTTCTCCGCGGGGCCGGGCATGCGGCAGGGACGCAAGTGGATCGATCTCACGCCCGGCGTGCATCGACTTACATTCGCCGTCGGCGGCATGGGCGAGGTCGAGTTCACCCGGGACATCCGGGTCGATCCCGGCAGCATCCTGGTCGCCGGGTGCCGGACGACCTACGCCCGGCTGCCGGGGTCGAAGAACAGACGGCCGAATCGCTGGTACGTCGGTGTTCTCGACTAAATTCTCGTCGAGGCCTTCGACAGCCGCCCTGCGACCCGTCGCTCAGCTGAGCGATGCGAGCGACCGCGTAAGCCGGGCCGGGCCCGTCGCATCATGGATCCATAACGCCGAACTGGAGCGATCCTATCGAGCGTTATGGATCCCTGATGCCGCGGGCGGTGGGGTCAGGACTTCGGGTCGAGCACGAACACGGGGATCTGCCGGTCCGTCTTCGTCTGATACTCGGCGTAGGAGGGGTAGGCCTCGACGGCGCGTTCCCACCATTCCGCGCGCTCTGCGCCCTCGACCTCACGGGCGACGTAGTCCTTGGTGACTGTCCCGTCCTGCAGCGGGAACTCCGGGTACGCCTTGATGTTGTAGTACCAGACGGGGTGCTCGGGGGCACCGCCCTTCGACGCGACCACGGCATAGCTGCCGTCATGCTCCACGCGCATCACCGGTGTGTAGCGCTGCTTGCCGGACTTCGCGCCCCGCAGGGTCAGCAGCACGATCGGCGACCCGAGGACGTCGATGCCCTCCGTCGTGCCGGTCTCGAGGATCGTCTTTGTCTGGTCCTGGACCCAGCCCGTGGGGCTGAGCTCCGCAGTGTTGTCGGCCATGCCTGCAGTCAACCCGGCGCGGACAGCCACTATTCCGCCCGACTGGGTGAACTTGATCTTCGGCTCGACTCGCTGCCGAGCGGGGCGAGCTCTCGATGTGCCCGTCGCCGCCGTTTCCGGGGCAGTCCTCCGCGTGCCCAGGATCAGTCACTAACTGCCCGGGCGGCCCACAAGTTAGTGATCAGTTAGCGGACAAATCTACCTTTGCCCCATCAGCCCGGCGAACCGCGCAGGCTGGGTCCAGGGAGAGGAGATTTCATGAGGGTCGCGAAACTGATGGCGGTAGGTGCC
Source organism: Actinomycetota bacterium (assembly GCA_032230695.1). GTDB lineage: Bacteria > Actinomycetota > Actinomycetes > Mycobacteriales > Pseudonocardiaceae > Amycolatopsis. The sequence goes on from JAVXWP010000127.1 coordinate 47,550, forward strand.
ATCGTGATGGCAGGACTCGGTGTCGGAGGGGTGGCCTCCGCCGATGAGCCTTGCACGTACGGATGGATCTGCGTCTACGGCAACAACGACTTCAATTGGAAGATGGTTTCGCGGGGTGGCGGTTACGGTGTAGCGAACATCGCCGCGGTGTACAACGACAAAATGGACTCGTGGCGAAACACCAACGCGACGCGCGATGCGGCGTGGTATCACAACTCCTCCGGCACGGGAACCTGCCGCACCATGAGGCGCGCCAGCAGCGACAACAACGTCAACTTCAGTGACAGCGACAAACTTACGTCCTGGAGGACCGACGTCGGATGCTGACTCTTCCCGCAGTCGGTTGTGAGCCTCTTCTCGTGACCGAAAACCTCAGCCGGTCCTTTGTCACGGCCGCCGAAACGGTGCGCGCGGTACGAAAGGTAAACATCCGTGCGCACGCGGGGGAATTCGTCTGCGTTTCCGGTGCGAGCGGATCAGGTAAGTCCACGTTGATCAACCTGATCGCGGGTCTCGACACAGCCGACTCGGGAAGTGTTCTCGTCGGGTCGGTCGAACTAGGCCGGCTCGGCGAGAAGCAGCTGGCAAGGCTGCGGCTGGAAACCGTCGGAGTGGTCTTCCAGGAGGACAACCTGATCGAGGAATTCTCCGCGGCCGAGAATGTCGCACTTCCCTTGGAGGCGCTCGGTATCGGGGGAAAGCAGGCACTGCGGCTTGCCTCGGAGCAGCTTGACCGGGTCGGTCTCGGCGGCTTGGGCGCTCGGATGCCGGACAGGTTGTCCGGCGGAGAACGCCAACGGGTGGCCATCGCCAGGGCGTTGGTCGGTGATCGCCGGATTCTGCTGGCAGACGAGCCGACCGGCGCACTCGATTCAGGAAATTCACGGATAGTGTTCGACCTCATTCGTGAATTGTGTGGGCAGGGCTTGCTCGCGGTGGTCTCCACACATGAAGCGCAGTGCCGGCAACTCGCCGACTCCGCTTATGAAATGGCCGATGGTTCGCTGACCCGCCAGAAGAGTCCTGTAGGAGCGTCGTGAGATTTCCGCTGCGGCTAACCACCTCAATCGCGCGAAAGCTTATGCGCAACCGAATGCTGGTCCGATCCACGACCCCGGTGTTCCTCACCTCAGCGGTATTGATCGGCCTGTTCATCACCTTGCAAGCGCTGACCATGTCCGGCGCTCAGGTCGTTGACCGGGATTTCGGGCGCTTCGAATCGAAAGTCGAGTTGAGTGCGATTGCCGGCTTCGACTCGACGACCCCACGTGCTCAGGAAGACATGGAGGCTGCGGTTCGGGGGGCAGGCGCGGTTGAGGTGACGACGACGCTGACGTCGTACGACATCGAGCCGGCCATCACCGCGCCGCCGGCAACCCTGTATGTGGAGACCGACTGGACCGCGAACCCTTTTCCCCAGCGCTATTCCCTTAAGGACGGACGGTGGCCGAGTGCACCCGGTGAAATAGTGCTCACCGAGGCCGGTCGTGTGATGATGCCGGGTGATGGCGTCCTGCCCGTCCTGTCGGGCAGCCAGCACTTGCGGATCGTCGGCACGGCGTCTGACCGGTTCTCCGCCTGGGCAACGATTTTGGCCGCGCCACGGACCTGGGCGGGAATGGATCCGGCTGGGCGGCCCGACCGAGCCAAACCGAGCGCCTTCACCTCGCTGTTCTGGAACGGGGCGATCCAGGAACAGGCCGTGTCCGCCATCGAAAAGGTGATCACTGGCAATTCGCTCGGACGCGGACCGGATGACGACCGGCCGGAGATCGCCGGTCTGGTCGCCGGCAGGCAAGACACCGCGGCGCACGGGCCGCCGTCCTGGGTAGAGCGCTTTCCGCTCGCGTATCGCCTTCCTGCCCTGGCCTTGCCTCTGCTGTCAGTGTTGGCTGTTTTCGGTCTGAACAGGCAAAGGTCTCAACGCATCATCACTGTGTTCACGTCATTGGGCATACCTCGGCCGGCAGCCGTGGGCGGGATGGCCCTGGCAACGTCGGCGTGGACGACGATCTCCTTCTCGTTCGGCGCCGTGGCCGGCGCAGGGCTGGGGTGGATCGCACGGCACGCGGTGGCAGACCTGCGAATCGAGCCTCTCTCACCCTTTCCCGGCCTGCTGGTCCCGGGGCTGGAACTGTTGGCGGTCGTTGTCGGGGGCTGTCTCCTTGCGACGGTCCTTCTGCGGCCGTGGTCACGCGCTCCTAGTGCGCCTGACGTGGCAGCCGAGGAAGCCGTTCATTCGACGGCCAACTGGGGGCGGAAGGTCCGGCGCGGTTTTGCCCTTGTCGCCGCCTGTGCAGTTGTCTACCAGGTGAACACTCTCGTATCCATCAAGGACGCCATGGTTCTGGCTGGGCTACTCGGCACCACAGTGCTGCTTGTCACGCCCGAACTGGTCAACGCGGTCATCTCCCGATTGCCGGAGAACGGCCCTCGCCGGCGACTGGCCCTGCGCCAACTCTCTGTTCACCGGAGCCGGGGCATCACCGCCACAGCAGTCCTCACCGCGACGATCGGCGCGCCATTGGCTCTGCTGACCCTGCTCGCTACGTACACCGCAACCGAGACAAGCCGTTTCCAACTTGATGCCGCACCGCATCAAGTCGTCCTCACCGGGCTCGGGAGCACGGCGGAAGTACCTCTGCCGGAGGTCGTCGATGCCGTCACTCGACGCGTCGATTTCGCCGACCCCGCAATTCATCTGCGCTACCTCATGGATGCGAACGTCGCTGTCTCCGTGCGAGGTGAAGACCTCGGTGGTGTGCTCGCCATCGACACACCCGATGAAGTCGCCCGTCTGACTGGTCGGCCACTGAGTCAGGTTGAATCCGACACGCTGCGACGCGGCGGGATCCTCGTCTGGTCGGACAACGGACGTACCGATCGCACACTGGTCAGCGTGGCTGTCGCCGACGGTAAGGCCATGACTGCGAGCAGGCCGATACCCGCTACGGTGTCCGACTTCGAACCGGCGTGGAAAGCGTCGGTCCATGGCGTGCTGCTGACTGGTTCGGCACACGAATTGGGACTACCGGTCAGCGATGGCGCGGTCGTGTACACCGACGTTGCCGACGTCGATGTCACAGCGGCCCAGCAAGCTGTCCTCGATGCCGGCCTGAGCCGCCGCTTCATCAAGGTCTACGAACCACCTGAGCCTGTGTTCGTACCGGCTACCTTCTACACCGCCATCGTCGGCCTGGCGCTCGTCGCGTTGCTGACCACTGTCGGTGTCACCCGGGCCCAGGTGTTCACGCTACGTACCTACCTCACCCGGCTCGTCGCCATCGGCCTGCCACCTTCCTGGGCCAGGCAGGTCATCGTCATGGAAAGCACCGTTGTCGTCTGTCTCAGTACAGTGCTCGGTCTGACGGTTGCCCTGCCGACCGTTGTTGTCACCACCCACCAGATCGACGGTCTCGTGCTGGATGTTCCGTGGCTCGATCTGGGATTGGTGATCGCGGCGTTCATTCTGACGACGGCCGGTGCGACACTTGTCGCGTCCCGGCGTCTTCGAGTCACCAAGCGAAAGACGGAACATGTCAGGCAGAACAAACGACCATGGCGTCGATTGAAGGCTCAGCGAGCCTGATCGCGGCGATGGGCGGCGTCGCGTCGGACTTCGTCGGTGCGCTCGGTGATCGCGCCGACCTGTTTCGCCAGGTCACTGTGCTGGTCGCCGAGGTGCGGCTGGGCGGCGGCGAGAGGCGACAGGAGCGCGGCGGGGTCATCGTCGCCGAGCGCTTCGCCGAGTCGAGTGGCGCGCTCCTGTGCCACCGCGCCGAGTCCATGCAGGGCGCTGACCTGCCCGGCGAGTTTGCGTAGCGACGCGGAGTTCTGCCGGGCCCAGTCGGCGACCGCGCGGTCTCCGGCGCGGCGGGCACGTTGCGCGTCGACTCGGGCTTCGCCGGTGGTTTCGCCCGTACGGGAAGGCTGCAGGCGCAGGTAACGGCGTTCGGCCGCTTGCCTGCTGGCCACCCCCAGTGCGGGAGCGAGCGCCGTCCAGCTGACGCCGGCCTCCCGCGCCGCGGTGATCAGTTCCGGCTCCCACGCGGAAATCTCCTCACGCAGCACCCGCAGCGCGACCAACGCCGCCAGCAGGCGTTCGCTGTCGGCTGCGCCGGTACGCGCGTCGGCTACCGCGACCTGCACGCCACGTACTGCGCCGACCGGCCCCTGATCCATGCTTGTCATCCTTTCGACGACTTAGTACTTGTCATCGTTCTGATGACATGTTAGAACAGTAGTGCGTGTTGACACCAGACACAGAACCTTGGAGGTGGAACACATGTTGATGCGCACCGACCCGTTCCGCGACCTCGACCGGCTCGCCCAGCAACTGCTCGGCACGACCACCGGCACCTGGTCCAAGCCGGCGGCGATGCCGATGGACGCCTACCGCGCCGGCGACGAGTTCGTGGTCAGCTTCGACCTACCGGGCGTGGATCCCGCCGCGATCGAGCTCGATGTCGAACGCAATGTGCTCACCGTCAAAGCCGAACGTCGTCCGGTGTCCTCCGGTGACGACGTTCAAATGCAGGTCGCCGAACGTCCGCTGGGTGTGTTCTCCCGCCAGCTGTTCCTCGGCGACACCCTCGACACCGAGCACATCAACGCCGACTACGACGCCGGCGTCCTCACCCTGCGCATCCCGATCGCCCAGAAGGCGAAGCCGCGCCGTATCGAAATTTCCGCACCCGCCAGCGACCGCAAGGAAATCCGGGCCTGACAACGGCGCCCAACGAAACTCGCCCGGGCACTCAGGAAGCGAAGAAGGTGATGCCTATCGAAAGCGACAGAGCGAGAAAAGGTCACCCCTGACGCGTCTTCACCGAACTGTAAACATCACGCGGCAGGTGTCGATCCTTGCGCGGTGGGGCCGGACATTCTGGCCCCACCGCCTGCCTTGCCCATCCTGAGCTGTCAGCTCTCCAGGCAGGTGCACAGCCTGTCGACTAGCCGTGCGTGCGACCGGCGGGGATCCCGGAGCCGACCCGAATATCTGACCGACGGACTCGTGGTTGTCAGGCGCAGCCCGGGGCGGACCAGTCCCCCGGCACCGGATTCTTTGCCCCTGGTCCGCTCGGTCCGGTGGTGTGGGTGCTTTCGCCGACCTCGCCCCACGCCCCGCCGTAGCGGTACCACGGCCTGGTGCGGGCGTCGTAGACCGCCGCCCAGGTCTGCCACACCGGGCCTTTGCTGGTGTGATCCGAGAAGGTGAACTTGGTGGGGAACTCGCCCACCCTCGGGTAGCTGGCGTGGGTACCCCTGGCCGAGAACACGATCGGGTGGCCGTTGTATTTCGGCGCGTCGCTCCACAGCTTGACGCAGTGCCCGCCGTGCCCGAAGTAGGCGATCTTGGCGGGCCGGTTGTTGGTGTCGAGCCGGATGGAGACGCGCTCCCAGTCTCCTTCGTGATTCTGCACCAACGGACCGTTGTTGTACGGGTAGAACATCCAGAACGTGATGAATTGTTTGGGCTCGTACTCGAAATAAGCGGGCGCCGTGGTGCCACCGACCCCGCGGCGGTTGTTGTCCAAGTCGAGGTACATGCCGTCACGGGCCCCGATCTCGTGCGGACGGACGCGCTCATTGCTGCGGTAATAGGTGCCTGAGTCATTGCAGCCGGGCCAGCCGCTCTTCTTCTGGTGCTTGTACCCGCCATTGCCGAGACTGCTCGCGTTCACCTGGCCCTGCGCGGCGAGCTGATGATCACTCGGGCATGGCGCGGAGTGCGACCACTTGAGCGACGAGTGCTGGATGAACAGTTCAGCGGAGGCTGGCGGGTTCTTCTCCTCCTGCGCGAGATAGACGTACGGCGCCAGCACCTTGTAGACCGGCAGTGGCGCCGCACTCGCCCCAGCCGCGACCAAGGACGCCGGCACCGCCAGCCCGATCACCAGTAAACCCACCAGCAGCGCGCGGGCGCATCGCGTGTACATCCGCTCCCCGATCTTCACGGAATCGACAACCATCAGGCGCATGCCGGGGCACCGCGAAGTCCGCGATGATCAACGAAGCGCCAGACGTCGGACGCTACCTGGCCGCGCCGGCACGAAGGTCGCGAATACCCCATTCGGTACCAGCCCAGCCGCCGAAAGTGTGAAAGGAAGGCGGCACTGGTTTCACGTCAAGACAGGTCTACATAGGACGCTGATCCTCCGAAGAAGTCCGCTATACAGACGGTTTCGCGTTATGTGCCAGAGTCACGAGCGGCTCGGCAGATGATCACTGAGGATCCGGATACCCGTCCGCAGGGAAATCGGGGTTTCGTGAGGCACTGTTCGTCAGGGGCGGGAGTGAATGCCGATGCCTCCGGAGACGGCGAGGTTGTTGCCGGTGATGTGGCTGGCTGCGTCCGAGCCGAGGAAGGCCACGGCTTCGGCGATGTCGGCGGGGGCGCCGACGCGGCCAAGCGGGATGTCGCGAGCCCAGGAGTCGATCATCTCCTGGGAGATTCCCATCTTGCTGTAGGCAGGGGTGTCGACCAGTCCTGGGCTGACCGCGTTGACGCGGATGCGGCGAGGGGCGAGCTCGAGCGCGAGCGCCCGCATGAGTGGCAGCAGGGCGCCCTTGGCGGCTGTCATAGCGGCCCCGAGCCCTTCGCCGGCGCCCACGGTGAATACGACTGAGGCGCCCTCGTTGAGAAGCGGGAGCGCCTTCTGCAGAGTGAAGAAATTGCCCTTGACGTTGATGTCGAAAAGGGCGTCGAAGGCGTCTTCGTCGGTTGACTCGATCGGGCCGGGACGGGAGATGCCCGCGTTGAGGAAGAGCAGGTCGAGAGAGCCGAATCGCTGACGTGCCTGGTCGATCGCACGGTCGATGTCCGGCAGGGATCGCGCGTCCGCCTCGACGAGCGTGACGTCCTCGGGAAGTCCGGCGTCGGCGAGATCCCCGACGCCGGTGACCAGGACGCGGTAGCCGCGGGAGTAAAGCAGTTCAGCCGTCGCCTTGCCGATGCCGCTGGTACCACCGGTGATCAAAGCTGTAGGGGCAGACATGACGTGTTCCTTTGCGTGTTCGAGGAGAGGTGAGAGGTTCCGGGCCGCAGGGTTGCGCGACCACTTGTGGCAGCGTACGCCTAATTGGCAGTAACTGCCAGATTGGCCGTGAGTGTCGCACTGGCAGTGCGCGGCTATCGTGGGGGCATGAAGCAGGAAGCCAAGACGGCGACGGGGGCACCGTCCACGCTGCGCGACCGGACGCGCCAGTTAGCCACCCGGGAGATCCTTGAGACGGCTCTGCGCCTGTTCACCGAGCAGGGCTACGACGAGACGCCCATTGCGCAGATCGCCCGAGAGGCCGGCGTCTCTCAGCGCACCCTCTTCCGCTACTTCGGCACCAAGGAGGACCTCCTCGCCGGCAACGAGGACCGGTTCGGGCAGGTCCTGACGGCCGCGATCAGGGAACAGCCCGCCGAAGCCGGAGCCTGGGTGGCCCTACGCGCAGGGGTCGCTGCCGTACAGGCCTTGCATGACAGCCGTGAACAGGCTCTGGAGCGGTTCCGCCTCCTGCACAACACCGCCTCGCTGCGCGCCGGTTGGCTCGAAAAGCGACTGCGCTTTCAGGAGGACCTGCTGCCCCTGGTCAAGGAGCGGATGGACACCGCGGTCGGCAAGACCGATCCCAGGGCCCGCGCGGTGATCGCGACGGTGTTCGCGTGCCTGGACGCCGCAGCGATGACGTGGGTCGAGAACGACGGCAAGGGCGACATCATGGACCTGTACGACGAGTGCCTTGCTGCCGTGCGCGGCTGCCCCGCAGCGACCAGCAAGCCCGGAAACTGCGGACCGACCACGCCAAGTTCATCATCCTGACCCGGATCACACCTGGCGCTGAGACCCGGTCAACCCGGCTTGATCCCCCAGAGAAACGAAAAGGCTTTCGGGACAAAGAAACGTTAGCGGCATCCAAGGCCCACGTCGTCAATTACTGAAGTCAGGATCCGAATTGTCATAAACATGAGGAGCGGTCGCCTCTGGCACTCCGGGATAGCCCCCGAACACGGCGGCAACGGGCGAGGGGGCTTGACAAGAGGTAGACAATAAAAAATCGACGTGTCCTCCATAATCCTATGGAGAGCCCGTCGAACCTAAATTCAGTTTAAACGCTGCGAGGGGCCTGTGTCAACTCAGGGGTATGAAGAGGAATTGCAATCCGAGCGGAGCTACGTGGCCGGGCTCTACGCGCGGCTCGACGTCGAGCGCGCGCGAGTGAAGGATGAGTACAGCGCGGCGTTGCGGGGGAACGGCGAGACGCCCATGGAGCGGGACGTCCAGGTGCGCGCGGCGGCCAGAGAGGCGAAGCGGCTGGACATCGCGGACAATGGGCTGTGTTTCGGCCGGTTGGACGCTCTTTCGGGCGAACACTCGTACATCGGCCGGATCGGCCTGTTCGACGAGAAGAACGAGTACGAACCGGTGTTGCTGGATTGGCGGGCGCCGGCGTCGCGTGCGTTCTACATCGCCACCGCGGCGACGCCAGAGAACATGCGCCGTCGCCGCCAGTTCCACACGCGCGGTCGTGAGGTGGTCGATTTCACCGACGAGGTGCTCGGCCGTGACGGCGGTGCCGACCAAAGCGACGCGGCTCTGCTCGCCGCGGTCAACGCGCCGCGCGGTGACGGGATGCGCGACATCGTCGCGACGATCCAGGCCGAACAGGACAAGATCATCCGGCTCGACCAACCTGGTGTGCTGGTGATCGAGGGTGGCCCGGGCACCGGGAAGACCGTGGTGGCACTGCACCGCGTCGCTTACCTGCTCTACACCCAGCGGGAGCGGATGGAACGCCATGGCGCGCTCGTGGTCGGGCCCAATCCGGCGTTCCTGAACCACATCGGTCGCGTTCTGCCGTCGCTGGGCGAGACCGACGTGGTGTTCATGACCACCGGCGACTTCGTGCCGGGCCTGAGCGTCGCCGCCGAGGATTCACCGGAAGTCGTGCGGCTCAAGGGTTCGCTGAATATCCTGGACGTGCTCGCGGCGGCGATCGCCGATCGGCAGCGACTGCCCGAGCGGCCCCTGCCGATCGAACTGGCGGACGTAACCGTGGGGATCGACGCCGAGAGCGCGGAGTGGGCCAGGCAGGAGGCGCGTGCGAGCGGGTTGCCGCACAACGAGGCCCGCACGGTGTTCACCGAGATCGTCACCTACGTGCTCACCGAACGGGCGATCGGCCGGATCGGCAAGGGCTGGCTGACCCGGGACGACCGCGAAGCTTGGGAGGAGATGCGCGCGGACCTGCTCAAGGAGCTCGCGGACAACGAGCAGTTTACCGCCGCGCTCGACGAACTCTGGCCGATCCTGACGCCGGAGAAACTGTTGGCACCGCTGTACATGTCGTCCGAACGACTGCGGGCGGCCGGTGCGGATCAGGCGCTGTTGCGCACCGACGGCGAGGCCTGGACGGTGTCGGACGTACCGCTGCTCGACGAACTGGTCGACCTGCTGGGCCGCGACTTAGCCGTCGAGAAGGCCGCCAAGCAGGCCGTCGAGCAGGAACGGCGGGCCGAGGCCGAGTACGCCGCCGGTGCGATGGACATCCTCAAGCTGGACCGCGAGGAAATGGACGAAGACATCCTGCTGGCAGCCGAAAACCTGCTTTACGCCGAGGACCTGGCGGATCGCTTCGTCGAGCACGACACCCGTGAACTCGTCGAACGCGCCGCTGCTGACCGGGACTGGACCTATCGGCACATCGTGGTCGACGAGGCCCAGGAACTGTCCGAAATGGACTGGCGGGTGCTGATGCGGCGCTGCCCCGGCCGATCCTTCACGGTGGTCGGCGACCTCGCCCAGCGCCGGTCGGCGGCCGGAGCGACATCGTGGGGCACGATGCTGGAGCCGTACGTGCCCGGCCGTTGGGTCTACCGGTCACTGTCGGTGAACTACCGCACCCCGGCGGAGATCATGGCCGTCGCCGCCGCGCTGCTCGCCGAGTTCGCACCCGGGGTCGAGCCACCGGAATCGGTCCGCGCGTGCGGCGTCCAGCCATGGTCCAATCGGGTCACCGAGGACGAACTGCCCGCAGCCATCGAGAATTTCGTGCGGGACGAAGCCACACGCGTTGGCACCAGCGTGGTGATCGGGCCACCGGGAGTGCCGGGCGCGGTGGTGGCGTCGGAGACGAAGGGCTTGGAGTTCGACGCCGTCCTGGTCGTGGAGCCGGAACGGATCCTCGCCGGCGGCCCTCGCGGCGCGGCCGAGCTCTACGTCGCCCTCACCCGCGCCACCCAGCGCCTCGGCGTCCTGCACCAGGGCCCACTGCCGCAGGCCCTGACCGGACTCACCGAAACTCCGGCACCCGCCCAGGCCGAGCAGCCACGGTTGACGTAGCGATTCGCTCGCGACCGGCCGGTATGTCCCCGATGACCCAAGTCCCGTCACGGCGCATCACCACCAGCAAACCGGCCGGTCCCGCGAACGAATTGACAGGTCACGACACCTGAGTCCGGCGTGCACTCGCCAACGTGCGCGCGACCGGGACGACATCCTTCACCGCCATAACCCGAAGAGCGGCCGGAAGGCGTGCTCGATCACGAGAGCGTGGCGGGGCTGCTCAACGAGGGCCGGGTGTTCATCAACGTCGTCGGCAACGCCGTCGCCGCCATCGTCGTCGGTAAGTCGGTAAATGGGAGAAGGACTTCGACGCGGACCGGGCGACCCGCGTCCTCAGTGCACGGTCCACCGAACTCGACCGGATCGAAGCCGAGTACGACGCCATGGAGAACCGCTCCACGGCAAGCTCGGCCGGTCAGGCGGTCCACCTCGCATCACCTGACCGGTCACCGCTCGTCGCCACTCGCGACCCACGCTGAGTCAGACCGTCACCGTCCGGCCCAGTGCGTCACCGATGGCCGCCATGGCGGCCGGGTCGAGTGCACCTTGCCGCAGCGCTCCGGCGTTGTCCTCGACCTGGCCGCTGTCGCGGAACCCCGGCAGGGGAACGGCGCGTTCGTGCCGCGCCCAGATCCAGGCGAGCGCGCCCTGCGCGAGTGTCCGGCCGCCAGTGGTGAGCAATTCCCGGATGGTCGCGAGCCGCTCGAGGTAGTCGGGGTGCGGCCGCCCGCCGGCGAACCAGCGCAGCCATTCCGGCGGGGTCCCGCGGATGTCGGACACGGCGATCCTGCTCGCGGCCGTGTACCGCCCGCCGAGCAGTCCCATCGCCAGCGGTGAACGGCACAGCGCCGCGAGGTCGAGCTCGTCGCACAGATCCAGCATCGCGGTGTTGTCGTCCAGCACGTTCAATTCCAGCTGGACGGCGGTGCAGTGCGGCCCGGCCGCGATCGCCCGCGCGTGTTCCGGGGTGTCGGTGCTGACGCCGTACCACGCGATCAGTCCTTCGGTGACCAGTTCCTCCAGCGTGCCCACCAGTTCGGCGGCGCGCTCGGGCGGCACATCGGGGGTGTGAAGCTGATAGAGATCGATCCGGTCGCGCCCGAGCCGCCGCAGCGAAGCCCGCACCGCGTCGCGGACGTAGCCCGGCGTGGTGTCGACGCCGGTGAGCTGACGGGTCGTTTCGTCGAATGTGTTGCCGAACTTGGTCGCCACCAGGACATCCGGATGCTCGGCGAGGACACCGGCGAGCAACCGCTCGCTGTGCCCCGCTCCGTAGGCGTCCGCCGTGTCGAGCAGCGTGACGCCGAGTTCGATCCCGCGGTGTGCCGCGCGGATCGCCTCGGCGTCATCGACCCCGCCGTAGCCGAGCGGCTGCTCCGCGGCGGCCATCGCCCCACCCAGTGCCCAACAGCCCAGACCCAGTGCGCCGACTCGTAATTCCGAACGGCCGAGCCGCCGTTCCCCCTGCGAAGTACTCATCCGGTCACCCTGGCACCTGGAGCGCACTCCATGTCAACTTCGCGAGAAGGTGCGTTCCCGGTGTAGTCGTTTCGCCTGAGGTAGTGAAGGCGTTCCGACAGAGCCGAGCGGCGCGGCCAGGACATCTCTGGAAGATGCTGATCGTGTATCTTTTGCTCAGGGTCGAGAGGCGCTGCAACGGACCACTGGTCCGCCACGCTCGGCGTTGAACCAGCACCAAGGGCGCCTCCCACAAGGGAGGCCGCCAGTGCACACGAATTCCCGAGCCGGAGCCGAGACACGCCTGCGCGAGCTGCTCGATCGGCGCGTGGCGGTACTCGACGGCGCGTGGGGCACGATGCTCCAAGGCGCGGGACTCACCCCCGCCGACTACCGCGGCGACCGGTTCGGCGAGCACTCCCATGACGTCACCGGCGACCCGGACCTGCTGAACCTCACCCGGCCGGACGTCATCCTCGATGTGCACCGGCAATATCTGGCCGCGGGCGCGGACATCACCACGACCAATACGTTCACCGCAACCAGCATCGGCCAGGCGGACTACGGCCTGCAGTCGCAGGTGCACGAGATGAACGTGCGCGGCGCCCAGCTCGCGCGCCAGGCCGCCGACGAGGTGGGCGGCCGGTTCGTCGCCGGTTCGATCGGCCCGCTGAACGTCACGCTTTCGCTGTCACCACGGGTGGACGACCCGGCGTATCGCGCGGTGAGCTTCGACGAGGTCCGCGCCGCCTACGCCGAGCAGATCGCCGCGCTGGCCGAAGGCGGCGTGGACCTCCTGCTCGTTGAGACGATCTTCGACACGCTCAACTGCAAGGCCGCTATCACCGCCGCCCGCGACGTCGCCCCGCACCTTCCACTGTGGATTTCAGTGGCCATTGTCGACCTGAGCGGGCGAACGCTGTCCGGGCAGACCGTCGAGGCGTTCTGGACCTCGATCGAGCACGCCCACCCGATGGTCGTCGGGGTGAACTGCTCGCTGGGCGCCGAGGAGATGCGCCCGCATGTCGCCGAGCTGTCGCGCTTCGCCGACACTTACACCGCCTGCCATCCGAACGCCGGCCTGCCGAACGCGTTCGGTGGCTACGACGAGACACCCGACGAGACCGGCGGCCTGCTCGGCGAGTTCGCCGGTGCGGGTATGGTCAACATCGTCGGTGGCTGTTGTGGGACGACCCCCGCCCACATCGCGCGGATCGCGGCGGCGGTCGCCGACCTGCCGCCGCGACCGGTGCCCACGCCGCCCGCCCGGACCAGGTTCAGCGGGCTCGAGCCCTTCGACATCGGCGCGGACACCGGGTTCGTCCTGGTCGGCGAGCGCACCAACGTCACCGGCTCGAAGCGATTCCGGCGCCTGATCGAGGCCGGTGATCACCAGGCGGCAGTGGACGTCGCGGTGGAGCAGGTCCGCGGTGGAGCCAATCTGCTCGACGTGAACATGGACGCCGACCTGCTCGACAGCGAGCAGGCGATGACCACGTTCCTCAACCTGATCGCGACCGAACCCGAGGTCGCCCGGATCCCGGTGATGATCGACAGCTCGCGGTGGAGCGTGCTGGAGGCCGGGCTCAAGTGCGTCCAGGGCAAGGGTGTGGTCAACTCGATCAGCCTCAAGGAGGGTGACGAGCCGTTCCTCGCCCAGGCCCGCCACATCCGGGACTACGGCGCGGGCGTGATCGTGATGGCCTTCGACGAACAGGGACAGGCGGACACCGCCGACCGCAAGGTGTCGATCTGCGGGCGGGCGTACGACCTGCTGACCCAGCAAGCCGGGTTCCCCGCCGAGGACATCGTGTTCGACCCCAACATCCTCGCCGTCGCCACCGGCATCGCCGAGCACAACGGCTACGCCAAGGCGTTCCTCGACGCGCTGCCGCTGATCAAGCAACGGTGTCCCGGAGCGCACATCAGCGGCGGCATCTCGAACCTGTCGTTTTCCTTCCGCGGCAACGACGTCGTACGCGAGGCGATGCACTCGGCGTTCCTGTACTACGCCGTGCGCGCCGGGCTGGACATGGGCATCGTCAACGCGGGCCAGCTCGCGGTCTACCAGGACATCCCGGCGGACCTGCTCGAACTCGTCGAAGACGTGCTCTTCGACCGGCGCGAGGACGCCACCGATCGGCTCGTCACCTTCGCCCAGAACGTCAAGGGCAGCGGCACCCAGCGGGTGGTGGACCTCTCCTGGCGCGAAGCCACTGTGGAGGAACGACTTTCGCACGCGCTCGTGCACGGCATCGTCGACTTCATCGAGGCCGACACCGAGGAAGCCCGCCGGCTCAAGGCTCGGCCGCTCGAAGTGATCGAAGGCCCGTTGATGGACGGCATGAAGATCGTCGGCGACCTGTTCGGCTCGGGCAAGATGTTCCTCCCCCAGGTCGTCAAGAGTGCGCGTGTGATGAAACGTTCGGTCGCCTACCTCGAACCGTTCATGGAGGCGGAGAAGGAACAGGCTCGCCTGCGGGGCGACGCGCCGGCTTCCCGCGGCCAGGGCAAGGTCGTCCTCGCGACCGTCAAGGGAGACGTCCACGACATCGGCAAGAACATCGTCGGCGTCGTGCTCGGCTGCAACAACTACGAGGTCATCGACCTCGGCGTGATGGTGCCCACCGCGACCATCCTCGACACCGCGGTCGCCGAGGGCGCGGACGCCGTCGGGCTGTCCGGCCTGATCACGCCATCCCTCGACGAGATGGTCACCGTCGCCACGGAAATGCAGCGCCGCGGTCTCAAAATACCGCTGCTGATCGGCGGCGCGACGACGTCCCGCCAGCACACCGCTGTGCGCATCGCGCCCGTCTACGACAACCCGACTGTGCATGTGCTCGACGCATCGCGCGTCGTCGGGGTCGTGTCCGACCTGCTCGACTCGAACCGCTCGATCGAACTGTCCGCGAGCAACCGCGCCGACCAGCAGGTCCTGCGCGAGCAGCACGCGAACAAGCAGCGCCGCCCGATGCTCACCCTCGCGCAGGCGCGGGCGAACCCGGAGGTGGTGTCCTTCGACGACCTGCCCGTGCCTGCCTTCACCGGCATCCGCACGGTCGAACCCGACCTGCCCACGCTGCGAGCGATGATCGACTGGCAGTTCCTGTTCCTCGCTTGGGAGCTCAAGGGCAAGTACCCGGCGATCCTCGACCAGCCCGTCGCACGGGAGCTCTTCGACGACGCGAACACGCTGCTCGACCGGATCGTCGCCGACGGCAGTCTCCATGCGAAGGGCGCATACGGGTTCTGGCCCGCACACGCCGAGGGCGACGACATCCTCCTCGACCAGGCCTACTCCGACATCCGGTTCCCGATGCTGCGCCAGCAGACATCCAAGCCCGAGAACCGCCCGAACCGCTGCCTCGCCGACTACATCGCCCCTGCTGGTGACTACCTGGGTGGCTTCGCTGTGTCCGTGCACGGCGCCGAGGACCTGGCCGCCGAATTCGAGGCCGTGCAGGACGACTACAGCGCGATCATGGTCAAGGCACTGGCCGACCGCCTCGCTGAGGCGTTCGCCGAGCACATCCACCTGCTGGCCCGGCGCAACTGGTTCGAACCGGACGCCGACCCGCTGCTCGAAGACCTGCACGCGGAGCGGTTCCGCGGCATCCGGCCCGCGCTCGGCTACCCGGCGAGCCCGGACCACAGCCAGAAGCGGGAACTGTTCGAGCTTCTCGACGCCGAGAGCATCGGGATGAACCTGACGGAATCGTTCGCGATGACGCCGGCGGCGAGTGTCAGCGGGCTGATCTTCGCCCACCCGGGTGCGCGCTACTTCACTGTGGGCCGGCTCGACCGCGAGCAGGTCACGGACTACGCGCGCCGCCGCGACCTGACCTTGTCCGAGGTCGAGCAGTGGCTGCGTCCCAACCTCGGTTACGACCCCGAACAGTGACTCGCGGCATCACGCGCCGAGGTAGTGAAGGGGTCCTTGAGGGACTCTGAGTCCCTCAAGGACCCCTTGACGGCGGTCCGGGCGGGCCCGCGTCAGCCTTCTGTGCGGGCTTGATGGTGGAAGTGTTCCCACGCTTGCCTCACGAGTGCGGGCCGGGTGAGGAGGTCGAGAGCGGTCTTCGCCAACGCCTCGGCGGCGGCCAGCATGACCTCGCGACCACGAGGGCTTGCCGCGGCGTCGGCAAAAGCAGGGGTGTGGTCGGAGTGCTCCGGACAGGTGATCGCCACGAACGGGTGGATTGCCGGAACGGCTGTACTCACGTTGCCGATGTCGGACGAGCCGAGGAACACTCCTGGCTCCGGCGGGGTGAGGGCTAATCCTTGCGCGGCAAGGTGCCGGCTGAACAGTCCCGATACGACGTCATTGTTGCGGAAGTGCGAGTACCGGCTGCCGGGCCGTTCGACCTTGGCCGTCGTGCCTGTCGCGGCGGCGACAGGCTGCGCGCAGGTCGTGACCTGCGCGCTGAGGTCCTCCAAGGCGTTCGTGGTCAAGCCACGCAAGCCGAAGCGCCCTTCGGCGCGATCGGGGACGATGTTCGTCACGGTACCGCCCGCTGTGATGATCCCCTGAACATGTGAGCCCGCCGGCAGCCGCCGGTGCAGCACGCCGAGGGTATTGAACAGCTCGATCAGTGCGGCCAGCGCGTCTATTCCCTCGGACGGGTTGCCGGTGGGGTGCGCGGCGCGGCCGTGGAAGGTCACCCGCAGTTCCACCTGGGCAGTCAGCGGCGCCCATTCCCAGCTGTGCACCCCGGGATGGAACATCAGTGCCGCGTCGACCCCGTCGAACACACCGCCGTCGAGTTCGATGATCTTCCCGCCTCCGCCTTCCTCGGCGGGCGTCCCCACGACCAGAAGGGTTCCACGGAGCTCAGGCAGCACCCGGTTCACCGCCAGCGCGGCTCCGAGGCCGGCCGCGGCGATCAGGTTGTGGCCGCAGGCGTGACCGAGTTCGGCGAGGGCATCGTACTCCAGCAGCAGGGCAACCCGAGGGCTGTCACCGGACCCGGCGCGTGCGGTGAACGCCGTCGGCAGACCCGCGACACCGCGCCGCACGTCGAATCCCTGCGTTTCCAGCTCCCCGGTGAGACGCGCGGCAGCGGCGTGCTCGGCGAACGCGAGTTCCGGGTGCGCGTGCAGATCTATGCTGACGTCCCACAGCGCGTCGGCCAGCCGCTCTATTTCGCGGCCGAGCGCTTCGTGCAGGTCGTCACGATCGTCCACCACGTCCTCCTTTGATCACTCAGCGTGTCACCTGAATACCCCGTGGCGCCGGGACCACACCTGGGACGAGCGTTTATGGCCATCAGGAGCGGGGCATCACTGAAGTCATGGACCACAGCCGCGCACCGGTGCTCGAAGCCCTCCGGGATTTCCACGCCAAGGGCTACGTGCCCTTCAACGCGCCTGGTCACAAGCAGGGCCGCGGGGTGGATCCCCGCGTGCTCGAGGTGATGGGCCACGACGTCTTCCACTCCGACGTGATCTCCCTCAACGGCCTCGACGACCGTCTCATGCGTGGCGGCGTTCTGGCTCAGGCCCAAGAACTCATGGCCGACGCCGTCGACGCCGAGCACACGTTCTTCTCCACCTGTGGCAGCTCCCTCTCGGTGAAGAGCGCCATGCTGGCCGTGGCCGGTCCGCATGAAAAACTGCTGGTCGCCCGGCACGCGCACAAGTCCGTGATCGCCGGCCTGATCCTCAGCGGGGTCCTCCCGGTCTGGGTCCACCCGCATTGGGACGGGGAGCTGCATCTCGCGCACCCTCCCGGCCCCGACGAAGTCCGCGCGGCTTTCGAGGAGCACCCCGATGCCAAGGGCATGCTGTACGTCACCCCGACCGACTACGGAACCTGCGGCGACATCCGTGCGGTCGCCGAGGTCTGCCACGAATTCGACCGTCCGCTGATCGTGGACGAAGCCTGGGGCGCGCACCTGCCGTTCCACCCCGATCTCCCGCCGTGGGCGATGGACGCCGGCGCCGACCTGTGTGTGACCAGCGTGCACAAGATGGGTGCGGCGATCGAACAGAGCTCGGTGTTCCATCTTCAAGGTGATCGGGTCGACCCGGCTGTGCTCAAGGCCCGGGAAGATCTGCTGGGCACCACGAGCCCGACCTCACTGGTGTACGCGGGACTTGACGGCTGGCGACGGCAGATGGTCCAGCACGGGCACGAACTCCTCGGCAACGCCATGTCGCTCGCGGAGTCCGTACGTGGGCAAATCAATGATCTGCCAGGGCTCCGCGTGATGCACGAGGAGTTCCTCGGCCCGCGGCTGGCGGAGTCACGCGACCCCTTCAAGCTGGTGATCGACGTGCGCGACCTGGGTATCAGCGGCTATCAAGCCGCCGACTGGCTCCGCGAACACCAGCGCGTAACCCTCGGCCTGTCCGACCACCGCCGCATCGTGGCACAGATCAACCACTCCGACGACAAGGACACCGCGTCGGTTCTCCTCCACGCGCTGGGCTCGCTGACCGACGCCGCGGACACCATGCCCAGCCCTCGCCAGGTCGACCTACCCGACCCCGCCGATCTGGAACTGCGGACCGAGATGCTGCCGCGCGACGCGTTCTTCGGTCCCGCCGAACAGGTGCCCGCGGACAAAGCGGCCGGTCGCATCGCCGCCGAGATGCTCACGCCGTACCCGCCCGGCGCTCCCGCAGTGCTGCCCGGCGAGGTCATCACCCAATCCGTCCTGGACTACCTGCGCAGTGGGCTCGCCGCCGGAATGGAAATCCCTGACCCGTCAGATTCCACGCTCAACACCGTCCGCGTCGTCGCGAATTCCGCGAGGTAAGGACATCCAGATGCCGGAGACGGCGGTCACCGCTCCCGCCGCAGTCGAAAGCGCGCTGGGTGAACGTGGAGGTGGACACGCACCGAAGGATCGAGGGAGGCACATGAGCGGGTCGACGCGGTTGCGCAGGAGCGCCGTGCGGTCTCCGGGAATCCGGCGGCTCCGCCGGGGAAAAGGGTTCTCCTACCTGACCACCGATGAGGAACACCCGGACGAGGGAACGCTGACCCGCATCAAGGATCTGGTGATCCCGCCCGCATGGAAGAACGTGTGGATCTGCCCGTACCCGAACGGCCATATCCAGGCCGTCGGCACCGATGCCGCCGGTCGGCGCCAGTACCTCTACCACGAACAGTGGCGGCGTTCACGCGACGAAGAGAAGCACGACCGCGTCTTGGCGATGGCCGCTTGCCTGCCGCGTTGGCGCGCCGAAGTCGACAAGGATTTGCACGGCCGCGGGTTCGGGCGGCAACGGGTGCTGGCCGCCGCGTTGCGGATGCTCGACCGTGGCATCTTCCGCACCGGTGGCGAGGAGTACGCCGAGGAGAACGGCACCCACGGCGTCGCCACGCTGTTACGCGAACACACCAGGGTGCGCGGGTCCGAGGTGTGGTTCGGCTACCCCGCCAAAGGCGGCATCGCCCGAGAGGTATCCATCGACGATCGTCCCCTCGCCGTTGCCTTGAAAGGGCTGCTGCGCGCCGGGACGGGCAGTGACCGGCTGCTGTGTTACCGCACAGGCAAGGAATGGCATGAGGTGCGCGCGGACGACGTGAACGCGCGGTTCAAGGAGATCGCCGGCGAGGACTGCACCGCGAAGGACCTCCGCACCTGGCACGCCACCGTGCTCGCCGCCACCGCGTTCGCGACGACCGAGCCCGCCACCTCGGCCCGTGCCTGTGCCAAGCAGGTGACCGCGGTCATGCGGGAAGTGGCCGACGCGCTGGGCAATACCCCCGCAGTCTGCCGTGCGTCCTATGTGGATCCACGGGTGGTGGAGGCCTACCGCGACGGACGGACGATCGCTTCCGCGGCCCGCCGTGCTCGCAAACTCGACGACGAGGATGCGAGGGCGACGGTGGAGAAGGCCGTGATCCGGCTACTGAAGCGATGAGCTCGCGGCCGAATTCTCATTGGATCTCAATGACCGAATTCTCATCGAACTCTTACTGATTCCGTTCTGTGGAGCCGACTTTCAAGGAAGTCGAGCACATCCTCGGGGTAAACTTTGCGCCGATTTCACAGGTCTCCCGCAAATCTTCTTACCGTTCGCTAACCAGCACCTGGCCTGATTTGAGCTTTCGGGCTCCTAACCTCGCGTTTGGCGACGTCACCAGCGGCTCGACAATTCTCGGGGCGCCGCCGCTTGACCACCGCGACTCGCGGGCCGGGAGATCCACGAGGCGGAGACAACCACCGGCAACTCACCTCACGCCGCCACGGAACTGCAACGACGAGGACAGACGATGACTGCACAGGAACCGAATCCGACTGCCGACGCCGACACCGAGAAGGTGGCCGTGCCCCCTGCGGGCGCGGTGCGCTGTTCTGACGTCGAACGTGAGCGAGCGAGCTCTGTGTTGCATGTGGCGGCCGGTGAGGGACGACTGACCCTGGCGGAGGTCGAGGACCGGCTGACGAAGATCTACTCAGCCCGCTTTCGCTACGAACTCGACGCGATCACCGCAGATCTCCCGTCGGCAAACGAGGCCGCCACCGGTTGGCGTCTCATCCTCGCGATGACCCGTCATCAACTCGCCGAAGAGGTGTCGGCTCTGACCGGTCACGGGCAAACCGCCCTCAGCCGGCGCCGGCGGCTGGCCCTCGCGCTCGCGATGCTCGGCATGCTCATGCTGGTCGCGACGACGATGATGCTCGCGCTGCACGGCATCACCGGAGACGGGATCGAGCACCACGACCTCGGTCGAGGATAAGGATCTCTCACCAGGTTTGCACATCAGGAATAGCTCGGCAATGGGTTTAGCCTTTGCGGAAAAATCGACCCGCGGTTCCGGAGACCGCTAGGAAATTTCCATGAGCCGGTCGGCCACACGATCGCGCTCGACCTCCAGCCGCGGACCCCGCGTACTTGACGGACGTGAGTCTCCCCTGCCACGAGCGCCTCGATGAGCTCGGTGAAGTCCTTCCGGTCCGCCACGGACGCCTCATCAACCTCGAACAGCTCGAAATCCGCAACGAACAGATCAGCCGTCGACCCAAATGCTCGTAGCTCGACCCGCGGCCCGCTGGAATTACCAGCCGGGCGGATGCGCGTAATTATCTCACCTCGAGGATTCACAGTCACATCCTCCACGCGGACGACGCGTTGCGCCGAGAGCTCTTCATACGAGTCCACTGTCTCGCGAACGGCGTTTTCGGCCCGGGCAAGGCGCGCCTGCCAGTGTTGGGTAATCCTGCTTCCTTTTACCTCTGCCACATTCACCGCCCCGTAGCACTCGCCGAACTGGTCCGTGTCGCGGGAAGCCGTTGGGGTGCCGAGGACACGTTCCACACCAAGGGGCACGAGGCTCTCCGGCTGGTCCGGACAACGACCGACCTTGGGTGGTGTCACCGGGCCCGGGAGGCGCCTTGGAGACGCTGGAGCAGGATGGCGTCGCGACCGGGGTTGACGACGAGGACCGCGACCAGACCTCCCAGGATCAACAGGGCGGCGGCAAGGCCGAACGCCCATCCGAAGCCGACCGATCGTGACGGCGCCGCGTCGATGAGCAGCCCGGACACGAAAGGCGACACGATGCTGGCAACCGAGGCCACGCCGTACCAGAGACCGAGGACCGCTGATCGTTGTGAGTCCGGGACGACATCGGCGATCGAGGCCGCGCTCAGTGGGATTTGCATGCTGAACGCGGAAAACCCGAAGGTCATCGCCACCAAGAGGAGGATGCCTGCTGGTGCCTGGCCAAGCAGGAGCATCGCCAGTCCCGCGACGATCGTCGCGAGCCCACCCAGCACGCCCTGCGCGACACGAGGCGACACACCGCGGTTCACCAGTCGCTGTGACACCACTCCGGCGGTGAGGACCAGTACGAACGAGACCAGGCTGGGCAGCCCCAGCAGATAGCTGACCGTTGTCCGCGAGTAGCCGGCTTCTTGCTGCAGGAACAGGGGCAGGAACGTGAGTGCGACCGAGAGCGTCCAGTAGGCGGCGAAGCACGAGATCGTGCTGCCCAGCCAAGTCCCGGTGCGCAGTAGGCGCCAGTAGGGCTCACGTTGTTGGGGCGGCACGTCCACCATGTGCTCGATGGCGGCCTCGGGCACGACCGCCGTCGCCGTCTTGTGCTGGCCCGATCCGCCGATCGCGAACCAGGCGACCAACCAGGCAATCCCGATCACGCCGAGGATGCCGAACGCCCAGCGCCAGCCCAGGCCGGTGATCGCCAGCTGCAGCAGCGGCGCGCCGATGATCACCCCGGCTGCGGCGCCACTGGCGATGATGGCTGCTGGGAGCGCACGTTGGGTGGGTGGGAACAAGGAGAACGCGGTGTGGTTGGCGACCCCGACCGTTGGGCCTTCGCCGACGCCGAGAAGGACGCGGGTCGCGAGCAGTACCGCGAAGCCTGCTGCCGGAATGAGGATCGGTAGCTGCGCCACGGCCCACAGCAGGGCGATTGCCGCGAACAGCCACTTGGGCGCGACCCGGTTGCCCACGAAGCCGAACACGATCGCCGCCGGAACGAACAGCAAGTAGAAGCTGCTGCCGATCAGCCCGAACTGAGCCGCCGACAGGCCGAGCTCTTCGGTGATCGGTGCGGCGGCCAACCCGAGAACGCCCTTGTCGGCGAAGTTGATCGCGGTGAAGACGAACAACAGGAACAGCACCGGACGCGCTCGCGTTCGGCCTGGATCAGTCATCATCGACTACCTCTCATAGGGGCTCGAGCTGTGTCCGGAGGTGCTCGCCGAGGCGACCGAACCAGGAGTTGTCATGCCGATCGTGACCGCTAAACAGTGCCGATCAGTGCGGTGATGAGGGCGCGGGCCGCAGCACCCTCGGCGGTCGGCAACAGCGGGTACACGTGCTGGGCGCCGGGTTCCTCGTGGTAGCCGATGGCGACGCCGGCGTCTCGTGCGCGGGCGGCGAAGTCACGTGCATCGGGGTTGTGGATGTCGTGGGTGCCGCTGAAGAGCACCATGGGGGCAAGCCCGGTCAGGTCCGCGTAGACCGGACTGACCAGTGGATCCTTGCTGTCAAGCTCGCCGAGGTACAGCCGTTTGCCGGCCGCACCGCCTTCGACGCTGAGCACTCGGTCGTACCGGGCGACCGAGGCGATCGCCGGATTGGACCTGGACGCGTCCAGCCCTGGACTGATGAGCACCAGTTGCCGGGGCTGGGGCACACCGCGGTGGCGGAGGGTCTGGGCGATACCGAGAACGATGTTGCCGCCGGCTGAGTCGCCCATCAGCGTGACGTTCTCCGCGCCGCTGCGCGCGATGAGGTCGGCGGCGATGTCCGTGGCGACCGGCACGGTCTGCGACGCCGTGCTGTGCGGGGCCAGCGGGTAGATCGGCACGGTGACTTCGGCCGGGCCCTTGCTCGCCATCTTCGCGATCAACGACCAGTGCATCGGGATGATTTCACTGATATTTCCGCCACCGTGCACGTAGAGCACCTGTTGCGTGGGCTTCGGGGCGTTCCGGGGGACGACGGTGTAGCAGGTCCAGTTGTGCCGGGTGTCCACCGAAAAGGCCACCTTGCGGTCCAGCCGCCGTGGCGGGGCGTAGGACGCGGGCCGCACGCTGTGCTCGCGCACGTACTGCTCGACCTTGGACGGGCTGTCCAGGCGATGCCGGTACCGGCTCGCGATCAGGAGAGCGGTCACCATCCGACTGGAAATACTGGGCATCGGGCACTCCCGGGAATAGGCCGCCGCAACCATCGAACTGGATGCGGTGGCAACGATCAACAGAACAATGCTGATGATCCGTCATCAGCGACATACACGCACCCGAGGAAAGCCATTGCTGAATCGGCGTCAGCTCATGATCGATCGACCTTGGTTCCGAACAGTATGGCGGAATCGGTGAGTGCGATACTCATGACCGGTTTACGGCCTGCCAGGTATTTCAAGGTTCCAGCGGTAGTGAATTCCCAGGTGGTGCGCACTGAGCGCACGGTGCCTAGTATCAGGTTCTTTGATATTGCCGTACGTCCATTGAGCCGCTGGGCGGTTGGCAGGGGAACCTTGTGCGTCCCTGGCAGTAGGCGGCGGCCGAGTCGTGCGCTCAGCGAGGCCACCTGTCGACCGTCCTGCACCATGGTGGTATCGGTTCGAACTCCGAGTTGTTGCCGGTCGAAATGGGCCATTCCCTTCGGGATGCCCCACAACTCTCGGCCGCCGTTCATCGAGCTCTCGCTGGACACCCGAATATGCGGGATAGTGAACCGGACTCGGCCACGCGAAACGACCGCACAAGCGATGAGCAGCTCGTCGTACCGCAGGACACCACCAGCGACATAGTGGGCGAACGCGGCCCCCACAATGGCATGTCCCCCCAGGCTGAGCAGTTTGTGGCCGCGCGGAACGAAGCCGTGCACCTCATTGGGGAGTTCGTCCATAGGCACTCGGAAGGTGGATACCACAAGGCTGCCGCCCAGGTACCAGGGTTCGGGCGGATACCGCACCCCGGTCGCGCTGACATGCCACCCTTGCAGGTCGCGCTGGGCCGGACCAGTCACGGGCGCCTCCTCCGGGTTTCCAAACTATCTAGTTTGGAAACCGGACAGTACTCCCAGACTGAACAGTTCGGCAAGTAGGATCGGTGGCATGCGAGCGGCGGGACAGGCAACCAGGGAACGGATCCTCACGGCAGCCAAGGAGGAATTCGCGCGGTACGGGTTAGCCGGGGCTCGGGTCGACCGCATCGCCACGGCCGCGCAAGCGAGCAAGGAACGCCTTTACGCGTACTTCGGGAGCAAGGAAGAACTGTTCGCGATGGTCACCCAGCGGTGGATCACGGAAACCACCGACGAGACCTCCATGACCGCCGAGGACATCCCTGGTTACGTCGGCAGGCTGTTCGATCACTACCTGCGGCGGCCCGAGGACGCCCGGCTCCAGACCTGGGCCGGACTGGAGCAGGTCTACAGTGAACCGTCGGACGGGGCGATATACGGCATACTCGCCCCGAAGCTCGCGGAGATCCGCCGCGGCCAGCGCGCGGAGATCATCGCCGCTGAATGGGATCCGGCCGACCTGCTGGTGATTCTCACGGAAATCGCGCGCGCGGCCGCGCTCCGCGCGGCTTATGCCCGCGAGGCAGGTGGCCACGGAGACGTGATCGACGCGAGGCGGAAAGCGGCGGTGCTGGCGGCACACCGGCTCGTCGTACCGGACGTGACGGCGTGAACGCCTCGGAGTACGCGTCACTTCAGTGAGAGCAGGAAAACCTGCACCTCCCCCGCCTGCTCCGCCAGCGTCCACCTATTCTTCCGCTCCAACCCCGCGACCCGCGCATGCATCACTCCTGTCCATGCCGGCCGCCACCTTCCTCTTGCACCCCTCACGCCGAACGCAACCGAGAACAGCCCCCAAAAGGGGCTCCAGACCCGGAAACGAACACTTGATTCCCCTGTACTGCAACGAAATCACGGGACACTAGGTCGGCCAGGCGACGGTCAGGCCGCCGTCGACGACCAGGCTCTGGCCGGTGATGTAGCGGGCCCCGGACGAGAGCAGGAAGCAGATGACGGCGGCGACGTCATCGGGCTCCCCGACCCGGCCGAGCGGGATGCTCGCCGCCGAGCGGGCAAGGCCCTCCTCGCCGGCGGAGTTCACCTCGTCACGAGACTGCGGCGACGCGATCACTCCCGGCAGCACCGCGTTGACCCGGATTCCCCGCGGCGCGAGCTCGAGCGCGCTGCTGCGGACGAACCCCAGCACACCCGCCTTCGACGCCGCGTAAGGCGTGTGCCCGGCCGAGCCGACCACACCACCGGAAATGCTGGAAACACACACGACCGCGCCGCCGTCGCCCATGACGGCGGTGCCGGCCCGGACGGTACGCATGACCCCGGTGAGATCGATGTCGAGCAGGCGATGCCACAGTTCGTCCGGGAGCTCGGCAAGCGGCCGGCGCTGCAGGACGCCGGCGTTGGCCACGACGCGGGTCAGGCCACCGAATCTCTCGGCGGCCTCGGTGCTCGCCCGCACCAGCTCGTCGCTGTCGCGCACGTCAGCCTGGACGACAAAGCCTTTACCACCAACTGCTTCCACTGCGCGAAGTGTCTCTTGTGGATCGTGAGGGTCGCCGTCGAAGGTACCGATCGCCACCGGGGTTCCCGTGCGGGCGAGGGCGACCGCCACCGCCCGCCCGATCCCGCTCGCGGCACCCGTGATCAATGCGCCGGTCATGGCATCACATCCCCGCTGTTGGGGCCGAGGGTCTGGCCGGTGTAGAGGTTGCCGCCGGGCTCACTCGCCAGCAGTACCGCGCTGGGCGCCACTTCCGCGGGAATTCCGATTCGCTGCAACGGCAGGCTCAGGCGAGTCCGCTCGACCTGGTCGGCCGGCAGATCGCCGGAGATGGGCGTGTCGATCGGTCCCGGCGCGATGCAGTTGACCGTGATTCCGTCGGTGGCCACCTCTCGCGCCAGCGACTTGGTGAAGCCGATGACTCCGGCCTTCGCGGCGCTGTAGTGCGCCAGGCCCGGGCCGCCCTTCAGTCCCAGCTGCGACGCGATGTTGATGATCCGGCCGTAGCCTGCGGCCTGCATGGTCGGCAATGCCGCGCGGCAGCATAGGAAAACACTGCGCAGGTCCACCGCCAGCGTCTCGTCCCACATTTCGGCCGGCATCTCCGCCACCGGGCAGTTGGTGAGGATCGCGGCGTTGTTGACGAGAATGTCGAGGCCGTCGAACTGCGCCACCGCATGCGCGATCGCCGCCGTGACATCAGCTTCCACCGAAACGTCGGCGCGGACCGTGGTCACCTCCACTCCCAGCGCCGCGCATTCCTTGGCCACCGATTCGAGCGCGTCGCCCACCGCGCGATCCACGAGGCAGAGGCGGGCGCCCTCATGGGCGAAGGCCAGGGCGATCGCGGCGCCGATACCTCGCGCCGCACCCGTCACCACGGCCGATTTTCTGTGCAGCAAACCGGTTTCGGTCATGACAACTCTCCTCGATGTCCGCTACAGATCACGGGTCGGGCCACGGTGAACGAGCTGCCCGTGACCGGATTCGCCAAGTACTTCGCCATCGGCGTACACCACTTCGCCGCGGCTGATCGTCTGCGCCGGAGCACCCACGACGTCCCAGCCTTCGTAGAGGCTGTACCCGGACCGGCTCATCCCCTCGGCGCCGACGATCGGGCGCCGCGCCTCCGGGTCCCACACCACGAGGTCGGCATCGCTGCCCACGGCGATCGTGCCCTTCCGCGGGAAGAGACCGAACAGCTTCGCCGCGTTGGTGGAAGTGACTTCCACGAACCGCTGCAGGGTGAGCCTGCCCTTGCGGACGCCTTCCGAGTACAGCACCGGCATCAGGGTTTCCAGCTCCGACATCCCCGGACGCGCCGTGGCGACCGTCAGCTCCGGATCGAGCTTGTCCGCCAAGGTCCACGCGGCGTGGTCGGTGCAGCAGGTGTCGACGTGGCCCGCCGCCAGGCCTGCCCACAGCGCGTCCCGGTCCTGCGCCCCGCGCAACGGCGGATTGCCCACGAACAAGGCGGCGTCGTCACTGGCGAAACGTTCATCGGTGAAGTACAGGTAGATCGGCCGCGTCTCGACATAGACGCGCTGCCCGCGTCCTCGCGCCGCACGTGCTTCGGCCAACGCGCCTTCGCTGCCGAGATGGACGATGTAGATCGGGGCGCCGGTCGCCTCGGCGAAGGCGATCATGCGGTTGACCGCCACCTGCTCCGACAGGGCGGGCCGGCTGTCTCCGTAATGGCGAAGCCCGCTACGGCCTTTGTCCTGCAGACCGGCGGTGGCCTGCTCGATGACGCACACGTCCTCGCAGTGGACCATGGTGAGGAGGCCGTTGCGCCCCGCGATGTCCAGCGCCTTCACGAAAGCGTCCGACTTCGCGTCGAATTCCCCGATACTCATGAAGATCTTCACGCTGGTGTGGCCCAGTTCGGCCAACCGGACGAGGTCGGACTCGGTCCGGTCGTCGGGTTCCATCAGCACGGGGTGGATCACGAAGTCGACCAGGCTGTCCCTGGCCGCTTCTGCGGCGATCCGCTCGACCATGTCGGGAAGCCGCTCCTGCTCCTGGGGAAAGCCGATATTGCCGATGGTGGTCACCCCACCGGCAGCCGCGGCACGGGATCCACTGACGAAGTCGTCCGCCCAAGGCTGCGACGTCCCGCCCATTTCCACCGGCGAGAGGTGCACGTGCATGTCGACGCCGCCGGGAAGCACAAGCTTGCCGGTCGCGTCGATCTCTTTCGTCCCCGACATCGGGCCGCCGATTTGGACGATGCGCCCGTCGACGACGCCGATGTCAGCCACGGACTCACCGGCCGCGGTGACCACCAGGCCGCCGCGCACCACGAGATCCAGGTCCTCACTCATGACGCCTCCGCAAAGTGACATGCCGCCCAGTGGTCCGGGACGACTTCTCGCAGCACCGGAACCTCTTCGGCGCAAAGGGACTCAGCTTTCCAGCACCGGGTGCGGAACCGGCAACCCGACGGCGGATCCAGCGGGCTCGGAACCTCACCGCCGAGCACGATCCGGTCGCGGCGCCCGGGGGCCTGATGACCCGGAATGGCGGAGAGCAATGCCTGGGTATAAGGCATTCGCGGGTCCGCGTACAGATCCTCGGCCTTGGCGACCTCGACCAGCTTGCCGAGATACATGACTCCGACCCGGTCGCTGATGTACTCCACCACCGACAGATCATGCGCGATGAACAGGTAGGTGAGTCCGAAATCCTCCTGCAGCTCGCTGAGAAGATTGAGCACCTGCGACTGGACCGACATGTCGAGCGCGGAAACCGGCTCGTCGGCCAGCACGAATTTGGGCCGCAGGGCGAGCGCCCTGGCAATCCCGATCCGCTGCCGCTGTCCCCCGCTGAACTCGTGTGCATGGCGGTCCAGATGCTCCTCACGCAGCCCTACCAGCGACGCCAGGTCATGGACGCGGTCCGCGCGCTCAGCGCGGCCCGCGGTGCCTTGCCACAACAGCCCCTCGGCGATGATGTCGCGCACCTTCATCCGGGGGTCGAGGCTGCCGTAGGGGTCCTGGAAGATGACCTGGAGATCCTGGCGGAGCGCCTTGAGGTCGCGTCCCTTCTTGGCGAGCACATCCTCGCCTTCGAAGATCACCTGGCCGGACTGCGCCTTTTCCAGGCGCACGACCGAACGGCCCAACGTCGATTTGCCACAACCGGACTCACCGACCAGGCCGAAGGTCTCGCCGCGCCGGATCGTGAACGACACGTCGTCGACGGCACGTACCCAGGCCGTCTGCCGGCCCAGCAGGCCTGAGCGGCTCGGATAGTAGGTCTTGAGATTGCGGACATCGAGCAGAACGTCGTCCTCGCCGTTCGGCTCGGCGCCGTCCAGTGCCGTGGTGACGGCCTGGTTGTCGGCATCGACCACGTCGACACTCCTCATTTTCTCGGGGTTTGGCACTCGCGGACATCAGGCCAGCCAGCAGGCGATCTGGCGCCCGTCGCCGGCGTCTGACAGCTCCGGCTTTGTCGAGCAGATGTCCATCGCCTTGGGGCAGCGGGGCTGGAACGGGCAGCCGGGCGGCATTCGCAACGGGTTCGGGACGGTCCCGCCGATCGTGCTCAACTTGCGCCCCTTCATTTCCGGGCTGGGAATCGAGTTGAGCAGCCCGATCGTGTAGGGATGCCGAGGGTTCTTCGTGACCTGCTCGACGGAGCCACGTTCCATCACCCGGCCGCCGTACATGACGACGACCTCCTCGCAGATTTCGGCCACGACGCCGATGTCGTGGCTGATCAGCAGCACCGCGGTGTTGACCCGGCGGCGCAGATCCCTGATGAGATCGAGGATCTGCGCCTGGATGGTGGCGTCCAGCGCCGTCGTGGGTTCGTCGAGGATGAGCAGGCTCGGCTCGTTGGCCAGCGCCATCGCGATCGTGACGCGCTGCCGCATCCCGCCGCTGAGCTTGTGCGGGTACTCGTGCACGCGACGCTCGGGGGCCGGGATACCGACCATCGAGAACAGCTCCACAGCGCGTTCCAGAGCCGCTCGGCGGCTCAGTTTCTGGTGTGCCCGCAGCGCTTCGGCCACCTGCTTCCCGACGGGGTACACGGGATTGAGCGCGCTCATCGGATCCTGGAAAACCAAAGCCAGGTCGCGGCCCCGGATCGGGCGGAAGTCCCGTTCGGACAGACCTGCGATATCGCGGCCCTGGAACAGGATCTGCCCGCCGGCGATGAACCCGGGCGAGGAGATCAGCCGCATGATCGACAGTGAGGTGACGCTCTTGCCCGAACCGGATTCGCCGACGATGCCGACACTGGCGCCCGCCGGAACGTCGAAGCTGACGCCGTCGACGGCACGGACCACCCCGGCGCGGGTCTTGAAATGCGTCTGCAGGTCCCTTACCTCGAGGAGCACGTCGCCGCTGCGCTCCACTGTTTCGGGTTCGGCGCTCACATCGGCGGTCATGACGATCCGAGCGGGGTCGGCGCCGCCTCCGTGGCGGCGAGGGTTTGCCGCAACCGCTCCAGTTCACCGAGGTTGGCCAGGCCGCGTTCCCGCGTCCCCTCCTCGATCTGGTGAATCATCCGCACAACCTGTCTGGTCAGCGTCATCGGCAGACCGTGCCCGGCGCCGATTTCGGCGACGGCGCCGATCTGGTGGTCCACCTCGGTCCGGCGGTGGCGGACCGCGAGATCCCGCCAGATTCCACTGTGCGTCTTCTGATCGGCCCGCCGCCGCGCGACGAGCCGGTCCAGCGACGCGTTGATGGCGGACCAATCGCGCTCTTTCCTTGGCACATAAAGCCCCGGCTCGACGTCATCGAACGCGACGGGTTCGATGTGTTCGAGCGCGGCGACCTCGTAGACCTCGGCGGCGAGGTCCACCACGAGCTCCCGGTGGGAGTCGATGACGTCGGCCATCGTCTCGTCGGTGAGCGCCGAGCCGAACAACACGTTGGCGTAGCCCAGCTTTCCCCAGACATAGCCCCAGATGTTGTCGGTCACCTCCACGGTCCCGAACGGCTGCAGCAGCTCCCGCAGCTGTTCCAGCCGCGCGGCGGGCCTGCCGTCGAGCTCGCCGAGCCGGACCGTGCCGGGGCCGCCGTAGGTGATCGCGCCGGGGCCCAGGTAGTCGGCCGAGAAGTTGACCAGGCAGCCGACGGTTCGCTCCGGTCCGATGATGCCGGCGATCGTGCGCTCGCAGAGTCCATTCTGCAACGAGACGACGACCGAGTTCTCATCGAGGACCGGCAGCAGCGCACGAACCGTGCTTTCGGTGTCCTGGGCCTTGACCGCGAGTAGCACGGTGCCCAGCGGACCGGTGAGGTCCTCCGGCACGACGGCGTCCACCGCGACCGTGAACGTCTCGCCGAATCCCTCGATCCGGAGCCCCGTGGTGCGCATCGCGGCGACGTGCTCGGCGACCTTGTCGACGAGCTGCACGCCGACGCCGGCGCGGGTGAGGTAGGCCCCGATCGTCCCGCCGATCGCGCCGGCGCCGACGATGGTGATCGGGCTCATGCCGCCGACCCGGCGCGAACCTTGCCGCCCTGCAACACAAGGCGAACGTCCTGCAGTGCCGACAGGTTCTCCAGTGGATCACCGCCGACGACGAGAACGTCGGCGGCCAGGCCCGGCGCGAGAGTGCCGAACTTGTCGTCGACGCCGAGCGTCGCGGCCGCGTTACCGGTGGCCGCCACCAGTGCCTGCATGCTCGACAGGCCCGCACGTTCCAGCAGTTCGATCTCCACGGCCAGCCCGTCGATCGGAGTGAACCGCCAGCCCGCGTCGGTGCCCGCGACGATCCGGACACCGGCCTCGTGCAGCTGGGTGAACGTGTTCAGGTTGTCCTCGAGCATCATGCTCCAGTGGTCGAGGAATTCCTGCTCGGCCTTCGTGAGTTCGGGCTTGGCCCGCATGGCTTCCACGGCGTACTCGCCGACGGCCAGCGTGCTGGTGACCGCGACGCCGGCGTTGGCGATCTTCTCCGCGACCGCCGGGTCGAACTTCTGGTTGGCTGCCTCGTCGATGAGGAATCCGGCGTGCTCCAGTTGGTCCACACCGGCCTCGACGGCGATTTCGATGGCCCGGGCGTTGAGGCAATGCGCCGTCACCTTGCGCCCCATCCGGTGCGCCTCGTCGACGATGGCGTTCATCTCCGCCGGGCTGAACGACGGCAGGTGGGAGGTGGTGTTGCGGGTTCCACCGCCGCTGGCCATCACCTTGATCGCGTCGGCGCCGAGCTTGGCCATCGACCGGACCTTCTTGCGCAGTCCGTCCTCGCCGTCGGCCTCACCGCCGAGGTACCACGTGTGCCCGCCGGTGATGGTGATCGGTTGCCCGCAGGCGAGGATCCGGGGACCGATGCCGTGCCCCAACTCCAGCGCGCGCCGGACCTCGAACACCGTGCTGTGCACGCAGCCGGTGTCCCGGACCGTGGTGACCCCGGCGGCGAGCGCCTTGGCCGCCGCGAACGTCGCTGTCGCCACCAGCACGCCCTCGGGCTCGGTCATGATGTCCTCGAGCAACAGGCCGTTGCCAGGGAAGTTCATGTGCACGTGCGAGTCGATCAGACCGGGCAGAATGGTGCACCCGGGTAGATCCAGCACTTCGGCATCGGCGGGGACAAGACCTTCCGGGGCCTGGCCGGCGAAGGTCCCGACGATCTTCCCCTGGTCGACGACCAGTACCGCGTCCTGCACCGGGGCTGCTCCGGTACCGTCGATGAGTCGGTCCGCGCGAATGACGGTGGTCAAGATCGAGCTCCGTTCCTGGGATCCTGTTCGGGTGATATCCAGTCCTGTGCGGTGAGGACTACTTCGTCATCGAGGCTGCGCCGAAGTATTCGAACCCACCGCCGGAATACTGCAGGCCGGTCAGTTTCTTCGAAGTCATCACCAGATCGACGTTTTCGTGGATCGGCATCATGACCGCCTGATCCATGATGATCTTCTGAGCCTGGGCGTAGATGGACTGCCGCTTGGCCGGATCGGCTTCCTGCTGCCCCTGGTCGATCAGGGCGGTCAGGGTGGGATCGGTGAAGTGACTCCAGTTGAAGTACTGGCCGGGCTGGAACCACAGGTGCAACGCGTCGGGGTCGACCGCGATGTACTGCAGCGGAGTCAAGGACATGTTGCCCCCGATGTTCGCGGCCAGCCAGGCCGGTGTCGCGAGCTGGGTGACCTGAGTGTCCATGCCGACGGCGTGCAGGTAGCCCTGGATCGCCTGGGCGATCAGCGGATACTCGGGCACGCTGGAGATCGCGGTGATGTTGATGTTCAGCGGCTTACCGTCCTTCTGGTAGATCCCGTTGACCTTCGTCCAGCCACCGGCCTGAAGCGTCGCTTCGGCCTTGGCGGGGTCGTAGGTGTAGGAGTTCTCCAGATCGGCGTCGTAGCCGGTCATGCCCTTCTGCAACGGGGTGTTGCTCGGGGCGAACACGCCGTCGTCGGCAACCTTGATGGCACCGGCCTTGTCGACCGCGTACATGATCGCCTTGCGGACGGCCGGGTCACTGGTGGGCCAGCTACCGGCATTGATCGGGGCGAAGATGCCCATCCCGCTGATCGGGAACTTGACCGTGTTGTAGCGGCCGGTCTTCTGCAACGTGTTCCAGAAGATTCCCGGTGTCTCCTGCATGAAGTCGGACTGTCCACTTTGGAACTGGTTGACCCGCGCCTGGGAGCTCGGCACGATCTGGAACGTCAGCTGTGCGATATCCGGCGGGCCGGTGTGGTTGGTGGCGGCCGGTCCCCACTGATAGTCCTCGTTGCGCTTGAGAACCACGCTCTGGTTGGGGGTGTAGCTCACGAAGGCGAACGGCCCGGTGCCGGTCGGGTGCAGTCCCAGGTCCTTGCCGTACTGCTTGATCGCGGCCGGGGATTGCATGCCCAGATAGGGCTCGCCGAGCTGCGCGAGCAGCGGGGCGTACGGCTTGGAGCAGGAGATCGTGACCGTGTACTGGGCGGTCGCCGCCGCGTTGGTGCACGGACCCAGCAGACCCAGCGCGATATTGGACTGCGTGGACTTGTCGGTGATGTAGTTGATGTTGGCGACGACGGCGTTCGCGTCGAAGGCGGTGCCGTCGTGGAACTTCACGCCGTCGCGCAGCGTGAACGTGTAGGTCTTGTTGTCCGGCGAGACGTCCCATTTGGTGGCCAGGTCGGGCGTCACCTTGAAGTCGGGCGTCAGCCAGATCAACGTGTCGAAGATGTTCGAGTTGATCGGGCCGACATCGCGGTTACCGGTTGTCGCGGGGTTGAGGGTGTCGACCGGCTCGGCCCAGCCCAAGGTGAGCTTGGCCGATCGGTCGACGGGACCGGTGGCGGCGGTCGAGGACGTACTGGAATTTCCGCAGGCGGCCAGTGCCACCGCTGACAGCAACGCCAGCGTGGTCGCCAGCACGGACTTACGGGCAAACCTCATAGGTGTGACTCCTTACAACTGAGCAGGTCTTGTCGGGTACGCCAGGCGGCTTTCAGCGGCCGGGATTTCGGGACAGGGTCGGGTCGAGTTCGTCGCGCAGGCCGTCACCAAGCAGGTTCACGCCGACTACGAACAAAGCAAGGAAAACGCCGGGGAAGACGGTGATCCACCAAGCCACGGTGATGTAGTTGGCGCCGTCGTTGAGGATCGCGCCCCATTCCGCGGTCGGCGGCTGCACACCGAGGCCGATGAACCCCAGTGCGGCGATCCAGAGCGCGGCGATGCCCAGCCACGACGTGGTTAGCACGATGATCCCGGACGCGATGTTGGGCAGGATGTGCCTGCGGATGATCTGCCAGGAACTGGCTCCCAGTGTCACCGCCGCGTCCACATACGGCAGGTGAAGCACCTCCACGGTCGCCCCTTCCACCAACCGGGCGTATACCGGCACGAGGATCACCGCGACCGCGATGACACCGTTGGAGAGCCCGGGTCCGAGCACCGCGGCCACCGCGAGGGCGAGCAGAATGCCGGGGAAGGCCAGCAGCAGGTCGACCAGGCGCATGATGACAAACCCGATCGCACCACCGAAATAGCCGGCTACGACACCGAGCGCGGTACCGACCAGCCCACCGAGCAGGACCACGTAAAGGCTGGCGAGCATCGTCGTCCGGCCGCCGTAGAGCACACGCGCCAGCAGGTCACGGCCGAACGAGTCGGCGCCCATCAGGTGCGCACCCGACGGCTGGGCGAAGGCGGAGAACTGGTCCTGCAGGTTCGGATCCGCCGAAGTGAACAGTGGAGCCGCCAGGACCACGACGACGAGGACGAAGCAGATCACCGTGCCTGCCAAGAGGCTTCGGTGGCTGAATGCCTGCAACACGCGGTGGCGCAGGGAACGCGCCGGCAATATCACCTCGGCCACGGGAGCATCTCCGTTGGCGGTGAGCGGTGCGATGTCGGGCTGCATGGTTTCTCCTTCCGCTACCGGTTGGCGACGCGGGGATCGAGGACGGGATAGAGCAGGTCGACAGCGAAGTTCGTCAGGGCGTAGAGAACCGCGATGATCAGCACGACCGCTTGCACTGTCAGGTAGTCCTTGGACAGGATCGCCTGGACCAGCAGCCGCCCGATTCCCGGCCGTGAGAAGACCGTTTCGACGATCACGACGCCCGAGATCAGCTGCCCGACCTGCAGGCCGACGATGGTGAGGATTGGCAGCAGCGCGTTGCGCAGCACATGCCGGCGGAAGACCTGCACGCCCGTGATTCCCTTGGCACGCGCGGTGATCACATGATTCAGCTGCTGGGCGTTGATCACGCTCGACCGGACGAACCGTGCGTTGAAACCGATGCTGCCCAGTGCCAGGGTCACCGCGGGCAGGACGAGCCCCTTCAACGAGGTTCCCCCGACGACGTCGAAGATCGGCAACTGCACGGCGAACAGCAGGATCAGCAGCAAACCGAGCCAGAAACTCGGAATCGACATACAGGTCAGGGCAAAGCCCATGGCGACGGTGTCGGTCGCTCGGTTGCGGCGCAATGCCGCGACGACGCCGAGGACGCTGCCGACCAGCAGCGACAGCGTCAGGCCGGCCAAGGTGAGCTGGATGGTGGCGGGGAAGTTCGCCGCCAGCAACGAGGTCACCGATTGCTGATTGCCATAGGAATAGCCGAAGTCGCCGCTCAGCACGTTGCCGATCCAGCGCGCGTACTGCACCGGCATCGGGTCGTCCAGCCCGAGCTGCGCGTGCAGCCGCGCCACCAGCGAGGGGTCACCGGCGTTGGTGCCGAGCAACGCCAAGGCAGGATCACCGGGGATCAGCCGGATGATCAGAAAGACGAGAATGCTGATACCGAACGCGAGGCCGACGATGGACGCAAGCCTGCGCAGGATGTAGGTGGTCATGCCGGCTGACCGTTCACGCGCGCTTTGGCTGCGACCCCGTAGGGACCGTCAGGCCGCAGCGCGGTGGTCCCGGTACGCGTTTCCAGCGCGACCGCGGCGTCGAGGATGGCGTTCTCGGTCAACCGCGCACCGGCGAACTGGATCCCGGTGGGCAGTCCGCCCCGGCCGAGACCATTGAGCACCGAGATGGTGGGGGTGCCCGAGAGTACGCCCGCGAAGTTCAGCGGGCGGCCGAAAGCTCCTGGCAACATGTATTCGAAGTCCTCCTGACGGCCCGACGCCACCACGCCGAGAGAGGGCGCGAGGAGCGCGTCGTAACGGGATGCGAGTTCACCGAATTCAGTGGCGATCACGCGCCGGATTCGCTGCGCGCGGATGTAGTCGTGAGCCGGCAGTACGGCACCGGCGAGCCGGTGCCCCCGCGCTTTCGCCGCGGTCAGTCCGGCGGTGCCGCCGGCCGCGATGAATTCGTCGAAGGCCGCGTACGCCTCGGCTCCCATCACGACCTCGGCCACGTCGTCGTACGGAAGATCGGGCAGCTCGACCTCCTCCAGCGTGCCGATTTCCTCCAGCGCCGCCAGCGAAGTCCGGAAGTTCGCGCTCACCTCCGGCTCCGCGCCGTCGCAGGATCCGGCGACGACGCCGAACCGGAATCCCTCGCGACGAGGCCGTGGGCGGCGGTAGGAATAGGAATCAGTGAGGCTCGCCGGGTCCCGGGGGTCGGCCCCGGCGATCGCCTCCAGCACCAGGCCGCAGTCGTCTGCGCACCTGCACATCGGTCCCAGCCGGTCCAAGGTCCAGCACAGCGTCATCGCGCCGGCACGGCTCACCCTGCCGTAGGTCGCCCGCAGGCCGGCCGTGCCGGTGAAGGCGGCCGGGAGCAGGATCGACCCGCCAGTGTCGCTGCCGATCGCGAAGGGCACCGCACCCGCTCCGACCACAGCGGACGGACCGCTCGACGAGCCGTTCGTCCATTTCCCGGTGTGCCAAGGGTTTCCCGGTGCGCCCGTGATCGAGGCGTTGGGGTTGTCGTAGCCCATACCGCCGGCGAGCTCGATCGTGGCCACCTTGGCGACCAGGATCGCACCGGCGTCGCGGAGCTTGCGCGTCACCGTGGCTTCGGAATCGAAACGCTGGTCCGGGAACGCACCCCACGTCGTGGGCATTCCGACGGCACTGACGATGTCCTTGAGCCCATAGGGAATTCCGTGCAGCGGGCCGCGGTCGAGACCGGCGCGAAGCTCTTCCTCGGCCAGTGCCGCCTCACGGCGCGCCACGTCTTCGGTCATCGTGACGACGGCGTTCAGGCTGCGGCCGACATTGTCGAGGCGCCGAAGGTAGACGTCGGTGAGCTTCGTCGGCGAGATCTCACCCGCACGAAGCAGGACGCCGAGTTCCCGGATGCTCAGAAAGGCAAGCTCTTCCTCGTTCATGCCGGCCCACCACCATGTGCGTTGACCGTGAAGATCGGCTCTTGATCGTTGGCCAGCGGGAACCGGTGCAGGCGCTCGGTCGCCACGAGCTGCGCCGCCACACAGACGCGCACCGCCTCGAGCTGATCGGCCGACAGGGTCTCGCCGTGATAGAGCGAGACGATCTCGATCAGGCGCCGGGCCACGGCTGCGGATGATTCAGCGGACAACTGCGGGTACTTCGACCCGAGGGCGGTAAGTGCCTCGGTCATCGACTACTCCGTGAAGGTTCGACAGCCACGTGCCTGGTGGCGTTTCCGATCGCTCGCATGCCAAGAACCTAAGGCAAAGGTTTGCCTAGAGCGGCATCTCTTAAGTAAATCGTTTGTTTCGCAGGTTACGCGGAAGATAACGAGGACTTCTGAAGGCTTACGGACGCAGGCGGCGAGACAGTCTGGGAGGCGCGGTTGACTCGCGTTCGACCAGGACCAGCGGGTCGGACAGCAGCACGTCGGTCCGGGACTGGTTGTCGATACGGTCGATCAAAGCGCGGACCGCGGCGGCGCCGAGTTCCTCCAGCGGCATGCTCACGCTGGTGACTGCGACTTCGAGGAATCCGAGACAGTGATCCTCATCGAAACTGACCAGCGACATATCACCCGGAACGGAGGCGCCGACCTCGCGCAAGGCTTTCATGACCCCGAAAACCTGACCAAGGTTGCCGATCCCCAGCGCGGTCGGCACGTCGCGCCGCGACAGCAGCCGCAACGTCGCCTCGTATCCCCCGACCTCGGTGTCCTCGGTATGTTCGAAGGCCACGGACATGCCGAGGGCGGAGCAGAGACCACGCACGGCAGTGGCCCTGCGGTGCACCGTGTCGATCATCTTGAATCCGTCGACGATGCCCAGCCGCCGATGTCCGAGCCCGGAAAGGCGCTCGACGAACAGCCGCATCGCTTTTTCCTCGTCCATCACGACGTTGTGGCCGGGCTGAGGACCTCGCCGGTTGAGGTAGACATGCGGAACAGCAGGAGTGCCGGGCCGCTCACCGCTGACTCGTCGCGCTGTCGCGATCAGCAGCCCATCGGCCCTGCTCTCCTCGACCAGGTACTGGTAATCGGTCGGCTGACGAACGTCGTCCGGCGGCTCGTCAAGGATCATCACGACCTGGCCGCCCTCGAGCGCGGCCTGCAACGCGCCGCGCTGAATGCTGGCCCAGACCGGGTTGCGCAGCAACGGAACGACCATCGCCAACGCACCGGTCCGGGCCTGTTTGAGCCCTCTGGCCATGGCGTTGGGTCGATAGCCCTGACGCCGCGCCGTCGCCAGGATGCGGTCGCGCGTCTCCGGCCGGATGGACAGCGTCGTATCGCCGTTGAGTACTCGCGAAATCGTCGAAACATGCAAGCCCACCGCCGCCGCGACATCGGCGAGGCGGGGGCGCCGGCTCCCTGGAGAACCCGTGCCCGCACTGCTAATGGCTGCAATCTCCCCACGTGTCAAAGGTCCGCGACGGCGGGAACGCTACCGACCGGCCGCGTGCACAGCCGTATCGGTTGTGGCACATCACAACGGTGACTGTACACACCTAGGCAAGCGTTGATCATCGGCGACGACGCCGGCCTGTCCAATCAGTACACGAGGCCAGGCCACGATCAGTGGCCGACAGGAGCGCGAACCTCGCTGTCCAGCATCGATTCCACCGACTGGGCGGCGGCGAGCAACGTCATGTCGGTGCCGGCCGGAGAAGACAGCTGGAGCCCGATCGGAAGACCGTCGCCGCTCCAGCCGCACGGCAGGACCAATGCCGGTGCGCCGGTGAGGTTGTAGATCCCGGTGAACAGTCCTTCCACGGCGCCCTGCGGGGTGTCGACCGGTGGTGTGGTGACCGGCGCGACGAACGGCGCGGCCGGCGTCAGCAGCACGTCGATTCCCGCATAGACCCCGGCCGCGGCGGGCAGTAGCCGTGCTCTGTCGGCGAGGGCGGTCTCGTAATCGTCCCTGCTCACCGCAGCCGCGGAACGCAGCAGCCGCAGCGTTTCCGGGCCGTAGTGGCCGGGATCGCCGCTGACCCGGGCACCGTGCACCTGCCACGCCTCGAACAGCAGGATGGCCGACATCGTCTCCTCCAGCTCGGCGAAGGCGGATCCGTCCACGTCGGCGACGGCGCAGCCGGCATTCCGGAGGCGGCCGATTGCCGCGCGCACGACCGTGGCCACGTCCGGTTCGACCGAGGCGTGTCCGAGTTGCCAGGGAAGAACACCGATCCGAAGTGCGCCGGGCGAAGGTGCGAGATCGCGGCCGGTCAGCGCCGAGAAGACGCGGGTCGTCGTCGTGACGTCGCGCGCGAGCAGGCCGACATGGTCGAGGGTCGGCGCGAGCGCCTCGATTCCGTCGAGCGGTAGCGCACCATAGCTCGGCTTGAACCCGACAATGCCGCAATAGTGGGCGGGGAGCCGGATCGAGCCGCCGGTGTCCGTACCCAATGCCACCGCGCAGACGCCGGCACCGACCAGAGCGGCCGAGCCGCCACTGGATCCTCCCGCGGTTCGCTTGTGGTTGAAGGGGTTCATCGCTTCGGGCACGTCCGGGTGGACTGCACCGGCGGCGTACTCGAGCAAGGACGCGGCCGCGAAGACATCCGCACCCCCCGCGCGCAACCGGGAGATGATCTCGGCATCGGTGGCGGCGGGTTCGTTGTCCATCGAGGCGCGATTTCCATTGCCGCGCGGGTGCCCGGCCACGTCGATCATGTCCTTGACTGCGATCTGCAGTCCGTAAAGCGGTCCCTCCGCCGCCCGCAGGGGCGCGGGGAACACCTTGACCACGGCGTTCAGTGGACGGCCGAGGCGTTCGGCCCGCTCGCAGGTGGCGAGCAGTTCCAGGTTCGCGACCTCGCAGGTACGTTCCCCCCGCTCGATAGCCTTGATGAGCTCGCCGGTGTAGGTCGTCAACGGGCCGGCGAGATCGCGGAGCAAGTCGTCGATCTCGGTCTTGCGCCGTCGGATCATCAGGTCCCGGTAGACGCCGCTGTGCGACTTGGCGCTGGCCCGGTTGAACGCGACCAGGCGGTCGAGCGAACCTTCCAGGTCCAGTGGGTCGAAACCATCGAAGCCCTCGGGTTTCACGGGAGCCTGCGCGAGGACCTCTTCGGCGACGGCGAGCATGAGCCGCCGCCACCGTGGTGCCTCGAGACTGTCCGCAATGGACAGATCGGACACGGCGCCGGCGTAGAGCATCGCGCCGTAAGCTTCCTTGCCCCACAGGAATCCCAGAATGTTGCTCGTGGCCTCGGCATAGGGCAGCGCGTCGGCGAGTTCGCGCAGGCGCGGGCTGATTTCGCCGGTCAGCTCGCCGACCCGGAAGGCGCCGATGTTGCCCTGCTGGATCCGGCCCGGCCCGAGCACATCCGCGCCGAAGTTGACGAAGCCCACCATGAGTCGCTCGGTGCCCACCGCGTCGGAAAGCGTCGTAGCCGTCAAACCGTTTTGAAAACTGACCAAATAGCCATCCGGAGCCAACCGGTCACGTACCAGGTCGGCCGCGTGCCCCGTGTGGTGACTCTTCACCGCGACGGCGACACGATCCAGGCGATCGGGCAGGTTTTCGGGTGTGACCGCGTGAGCCGCGACGGTGAAGTTCTCGACCGGGCCTTCGATGGAAAGACCGCCGGAGTTGATCGCCTCGACGTGTGCCGGGTCCGCGTCGCAGAACAGCACATCGTGCCCGTCCCGGATGAGGTGAGCGCCGATGGTGCCGCCGATCGCGCCGGCACCGATGACCGTCAATCGCATGAATGGCCCGCCTCTGCTGCTTCCTCGGTCGTCCGAGGGCGTCGTGCAACCGACACTACCCAAACCGAGTGGAGTGATCTAGCCTTCGATCTCATTGCGGATGAGGCCTCATCTCCCACTTGCCTTTACGTATGACAGAACCTGGCGCCGTAATCTCGCTGAAACGTACTGCTGCTTCAGTACCGGACAGCGGGTCGCGCCAATCTCGGCAGCGCATCCGCTGAACCGCGAACTCGTTAAGGAGCTGGCATGTCCGAACAGAGTGCCGATGTGCCGACCCCCTCGCCCTCGCCGATTCCCGCGGGGCTCCGGGTTCCATCGATCAGCCGGCGCCGGCTGCTTCAGCTCAGTGGTCTGGGTATCGGCGCGTTCGCGGCCGGGCCGCTGCTGGCCGCGTGCGGTTCGTCCGCGTCGGGCGGTTCGGGTGGCAAGGGCGGCGACCTGGTGATCGTCCGTGCCCAGGATTCGGTGGACATGGACAAAACGATCGTGTTCAGCAACGCCTCATTGTGGGTCTATCAGCAGATGTACGAGTGCCTGGTGACGATGACCGACGACGGTCAAGGCGTCAAGCCGTGGCTGGCCGAGAGCTATGAGATGTCGCCGGACAACCTCTCCTGCACGGTGAAACTCCGGCCCGGCTTGAAGTTCCACAATGGAGCACCAGTGACCTCCGCCGACGTGAAGTTCTCGATCGACGAGTCGAGCAAGACCAGCGGTGGGTGGGAATTCATCAACTCCGCCATCAAGGAGGTGACCACCCCCGACGATCTCACCGTCGTGGTGACCACCAAGTACCCCTGGGCGCCGCTGCTGGCAGATCTGAGCTGTCCCAACAATGGCATCATCCCCAAGGACTACGGCGGGAAGAGCAAGGCCGACTTCTACACCGCGCCCATCGCGACCGGGCCGTTCATGTGGGACACCTGGCAGAAGGGCAACTTCATCAGGCTGAAGAAGAACCCGACCTACTGGCAGCCCGGCAAGCCCGCCCTTGACACGGTCACCTGGAAGGTCGTGCCGGACGACAACGCCAGGGCGATCCAGCTGCAGGGTGGACAGGCCCAGATCAACGAGGCACCGCCTTTCTCCAGCCTCACCCAGCTCAAGGCCACGCCCAACATCAAGGTCGACCTGTTCCCCTCGACCCGGACCGACTACGTTCTGATGAACCAGACGCGCGGCCCTTACGCAGACGTCCACGTCCGGCGCGCCATCTCGTACGCGCTCGACCGCGAAGCGATGGTCAAGAACATCTTGTTCGGCAACGGGCAGCCCGCCAACTCGCTCATGATGCCCGCGGCGCCCTACTACGACAAGAACTGCCAGGGAATCGTCTACGACATGAACAAGGCTCGTCAGGAGCTGGCGATGTCCAGTGTTCCCAACGGCTTCACCACGACCTACCTCGCGATGTCGGGTGACTCGGTCGACTCCGCAATCGCGCAGATCCTGCAGGCGTCGCTCAAGGAGCTCGGGATCACGATGAACATCCAGAACGTCGATGCGAGCACCCAGCACGATATGACGGTCAAAATGGACTACGAGATAGCGCATTCGTACTGGACCATGGACCTGGCCGACCCTGACGAGCTGGTGCAGTTCGCACTCGATCCGAATTCGGGAGGGCACTCGTTCTACAGCGGTTACAACAACCCTCAGCTGATCGACCTGGTCCACCAGGCGCAGCAGGAGTTCGACAAGACCAAGCGCCAGGCGCTGTACAACCAGATTCAGCAGCAGGCCGCCGACGCCGCCGTCCTCGGGTTCCTGTTCTACTCGCCCTTCCCGTACTCCCAGAGCAGCAGCCTTCAGGGCCTCAAGGTATTGCCCACCGGCTACTACCACCTCGAAGACGTCACGCTCTGATGCGAGGACCGGAAT
The DNA here is from genome assembly GCA_032230695.1 of Actinomycetota bacterium. GTDB lineage: Bacteria > Actinomycetota > Actinomycetes > Mycobacteriales > Pseudonocardiaceae > Amycolatopsis. Next base: position 90,679 of record JAVXWP010000127.1, read on the forward strand.
CCGGGGAGCAGCAAGGCCGATGAAGTACCTGATCTACATTCTCCGGCGGCTGGTGTCGCTGATCCCGGTGCTGCTCGGGATCAGCTTCATCGTGTTCTTCCTGATCCGCCTGATCCCCGGCGATCCGGCGGCGACACTGCTCGGCACCCACGCCACTCCCCAGGCCGTCGAGGCATTGCGTGCCCAACTGGGACTGGACCGGCCATTGTGGAGCCAGTACCTGACCTTCATGGGACATCTGCTGCAGGGAAACCTCGGCTATTCCTTTGTGTACGACGGCTCGGTGAGCAGCCTGATCTCCACCAGCCTTCCGGTGACGCTCTGGCTCCTGGTGTCGGGAACCGTCTTCACCCTCTTGATCGCGGTGCCACTGGCCGTGCTGGCGGCGGCACGGCGGGGCGGGACGGCCGACAACATCATCCGGGCGGTCCCGGTCATCGGACTGGGCCTGCCGTCGTTCTGGCTCGGCATCATGCTGATCCTGGTGTTCGGCCTGAAACTGGGCTGGTTCCCGGTCGGCGGGTTCGGCAACGACCTGGCCGGCCATCTGCGGAGTATCGTGCTGCCCGGTATCACGGTCGCGCTGGCGCTGTCCCCGATCCTGATCCGGAGCCTGCGAGCCAGCATGATCGACGTGCTCGGCAGTGACTACATCGTGACCGCGCAGGCCAAGGGGATCAGCACGGCACGAGTGGTGTTCGGCCATGCGTTGCGCAATGCGGCCGTTTCCTCCGTCACCGTTCTTGGCGTGAACATCGCCTATCTCACCGGCGCCACGCTCGTCATCGAACGGGTTTTCTCGTTGCCCGGTATCGGACAGCAGATGATCAACTCCATTCTCGGAAGGGATTTCCCCACCGTGCAGGGAATTACGCTGGTCTTCGCGATCATGGTCGTCGTGGTGAACCTGCTCACCGACGTGACGCATGCTGTCCTCGATCCCCGGGTGAAGCTGACATGAGCACCACGACGATCCTCGAACCCACGCTGCCCGCGGCCACTCCCCGGCCGCGCGGCCGGGGCCGGTGGAACGCTCCGCTGGTTTCGGGCTTGATCCTGTTCGCCCTCATCGTGCTGTGTGCGGTCTGCGCCCCATTGCTGACCAGTTACGACCCGATCCAGCAGAATCTCAACGACGCGTTTCTCGCGCCCGGGTCACCGGGACATCCTTTCGGCACGGACTCGCTCGGCCGCGATGTGTTGTCCCGCTTGCTTTACGGGGCTCGCGTGGACCTGCAGGTCGGGGTGCTGGCGGTCGTCTCGCCGTTCATCCTCGGCAGCCTGGTCGGGCTGGTAGCGGGCTGGTTCGGCGGCTGGGTCGACGCGATCATCGGGCGCGTCGTCGACGTCGTGATCGCGTTTCCGTTCCTGGTACTGGTCATCGCGCTCGTCTTCGCGATAGGGCCGGGGACGTCGAGCATCTACACCGCGATCACCCTTGTCGGCTGGGTGGCCTACTGCCGCATCGTGCGCGGCCAGGTGCTGATCGCCAAAGAACAGGAGTACGCCATGGCGGCCAGAGCCAGCGGCCTGCCGACCTGGCGCATCCTCGTCCGGCATCTGCTGCCCAACGTGATCCTGCAGGCGTTCGTCTTCTCGATGAGCGACATCGTGCTCACCCTGCTGGCGATCGTGACCCTCGGTTTCCTCGGCCTCGGCGTGCCCCCGCCCACCCCGGACTGGGGCACGATGATCCAGGAAGGGCAGCAGTTCATCCTGACCAAGTGGTACATGTCCACGATTCCTGGCCTGGCTGTGGTCCTCACCGGTCTGGCGCTGGCACTGATCGCGGACGGCATCGTGGACAAGGCGAACCGGTGACCGCCCCGTTGCTCGAGGTCCACGACCTGAACGTCGAGATCCCGGTGCCACACGGGCGGTTGCACGCCGTCCGCGGGGTGTCGTTGTCGGTCGGCACCGGCGAGTCCGTCGGCCTGGTCGGGGAATCCGGCTCCGGCAAGAGCCTCACGCTGCGCGCTCTGCTGGGATTGCTGCCGCGTCCGGCCAGAATCACTTCGGGAACCGTGCTGATCGACGGCGAAGACGTCACCGGGCTGCCCGCGAAAAGGTTGCGGCGCCGGTTGACCGACGCCATGAGCATGGTCTTCCAGGATTCGCTGACCGCCCTGAATCCCGTGCTGCGGGTGGGCGACCAGATCGCCGAGGCTCCCCGGCGCAAGCTCGGCAAATCGCGGAGCGAGGCCAGGGCGATCGCCGTCGACCTGATGGCCGAGGTCGGCATCGCCGACCCCGAGCGTCGCTTCGAGCTGTACCCGCATGAGCTCTCCGGCGGAATGCGGCAGCGGATCTGCATCGCGATCGCGTTGTCCACCAAGCCACGGCTGATCCTCGCCGACGAGCCGACCACCGCGCTCGACGTGACGATCCAGGCCCAGGTACTCGGTCTGCTGCGACAACTCCAGCGCGAAGAGCAGGTCGGACTCCTGCTGGTCAGCCATGATCTCGCGGTGGTGAGCCAGACTTGCTCACGGCTCTACGTAATGTACGCGGGCAAGATCGTGGAATCCGGTGCGCTGCTGGACCTGGTCACCGCGCCCAGGCACCCGTACACGTTCTCCCTGCTGCGATCGGTGCCCGACCCGGACCGCCGGGTCACCCGGCTCCTCACCATCCTCGGACAACCACCCGAGCTCACCGAAGACGTCATCGGATGCTCATTCGCGCCTCGGTGCCCGTTCGCCTTGGACGGTTGCCGCCAGGAGGAGCCGGCGCTCGTGGCGACCGCGAGTGGACAGAGTGCGTGCCGGCGGGTCGACACCGCGGGAAGCTGGCCCGTGATGATCACCGAGGATGGGGTGGGTCAGCGGCGATGAAGGGAAACGAGATTCTTTCGGTCGAAGGCCTGGCCCGGCATTTCACGTCGCCGGTCTCGGTCACCGACCGGCTCTTCGGCAAGAAGCCGGCGGCGAACCGTGCCGTCGACGGCGTGGACCTGATCCTCCACAAAGGAGAGACGCTCGGCCTGGTTGGCGAGTCCGGCTGCGGAAAGTCCACGTTGGCACGATCGCTGGTGGGTCTCCACCCGCTGACCGCGGGCGTCATCCGGTACGAGGGCGCGGAGCTGCCTGCTCGCCGTACCCGGGCCCAGCAGCGTGCTTTGCAAATGGTGTTCCAGGACCCCTATAGTTCCTTGAACCCACGGATGACGGTCGGACAGACGCTGTCGGAACTCCTTCGGTTTCACAAGCTGGTCCCGCGCAACGAGGTCGCCGGGCGCTGCCGCGAATTGATGCGGCTGGTCGGGCTGTCCGAACGGGCATTGGGTCAGCGGCCACGGCAGTTCTCCGGCGGTCAGCGGCAACGCGTGGGAATCGCACGCGCCTTGGCTCTCGAACCCAAGGTGCTGATCGCCGACGAACCCGTGTCCGCACTCGACGTTTCCGTACAGGCCAACATCATCAACCTGCTCACCGACCTGAAGGAAACGTTGGACCTGTCGGTCATCTTCGTGTCGCACAACATGGCGGTCGTCCGGCAGATCAGCGACCGGACCGCGGTGATGTACCGCGGTCGCATCGTCGAGACCGGGGACACCGACACCCTGTTCGACGATCCCGTTCACCCGTACACCAAATTGCTCATCCGTTCGGTTCCCCGTCTCGTCACCGCCGATGAGACCACCGAGACCGAAAGCGGCCCCGTGGCCGCCGAAAGCCCTACCAGAAAAGAGGTTATTGTGTCCGCTGCAACCGCAGGCACCAGCCCATGCCGCTATCTCGACCGCTGCCCGTCCGTGGTGACCGGGTGCGCGGCCGAACCGGGCTTGCTCGACGATCCTCGTGATCCCGGCCGCTCGGCCGCCTGCGTCCATGTACCGGCACGCGACACCGGGGTCGTCGCATGAGCGGCCCCATCGTGATCGGCAGTGAGCGCAGCGAAGCCGGGCTTCCCGCCGCTATGGAGATCCTTGCCCGCGGCGGTTCCGCGCTCGACGCGGTCGAAGCCGGGCTCCGCCGGTGTGAGGACAATGTGGACGATCACTACGTCGGCACCGGCGGCCTGCCCAACGCCCAGGGCGTGGTGGAACTGGACGCGTCCCTGATGATCGGTTCGACCAGGGCCTTCGGTGCGGTCGGTGCGGTCAAAGGCTTTCCCAACCCGATCTCCATCGCGCGCGCGGTGCTGGAGCGGCTTCCGCAGCACAGCCTGCTCGTCGGCGCCGGAGCCGAACTGTTCGCCGAGGAGAACGGTTTCGAACGCGCGGAACTGCTCACCGACGAGTCCAAGAAGCTGTTCCATTCAGCGCTGGCGCCATCGGTCGAATCAGTCGAGGGCGAGCGGACCAGTGCCCAGAAGGGCGACGCGCACTACCGCCGGACCGCGGTGGAGCTGGTCAACCATTTCGCCCCGCACGACGGGCCTTGGGGCACCATCAACATCCTGGCGCTGGACTCCTCCGGCGAGCTGGTCGTGGGTGTGTCCACGAGCGGGTATCCCTGGAAGTACCCCGGCCGGGTTGGCGATTCCGCGTTGCCCGGCACGGGAAACTACGCCGACGTGCGCCACGGAGGTGCCGCCTGCACCGGTCGCGGTGAGTTGAGCATGCGGGCGGTCGGCGCCCGTGCCATCGTCGCCGATCTCGCGCGTGGGCTGGAGCCCACGGAAGCATGCCTGGCGATGCTCGCCGACGCGGCGACCCTGCCCGACGAGTTTCGGGCGGAACTGCGCTGCCTCGCGCTCACCCCGGACGGGCGCCACGGCGCCGCGGCGGGACAGCCCGGTTCGGTTTACGTTGTCATGACGGAAACCTCGACCGAACCCGAGTTCTATCCAAGGAGCGTCCTGTGAAGATCTTCATCTCTTCGGACATGGAGGGCACGGCGGGAGTCGTGGACTGGGACCAATGCCGCATCGGCGGTTCTGAGTACCCGTACTACACCGGCCTGCTGACCGGCGAGATCAACGCGGCCATCGAGGGCGCGATGGCCGCGGGCGCCACCGAATTCCTGGTCAACGACGCGCACTCGAAGATGGCGAACCTGAAGCCGGACGCCCTCGCCGGCCGTGCGAGCTACCTGTCCGGCCGGTACAAGCCGATGTACATGATGCAAGGTCTCGACGCGAGCTTCGACGCGATCTTCCTGGTGTCCTATCACGGATCGATGGGCAGCAAGGGTTCGACCTTGTCGCACACCTACTTTCCGGCGGCGTTCGCGGAGGTCCGTGTCAACGGTGCCGTCGCGGGCGAGGCCGGCATCAACTCGCTGGTGGCCAGCGCCTACGGGGTGCCGATCGTGCTCGTCACCGGCGACGCCACGACGGCGGAGGAGACCGAGCGGTTCTGCCCTGGGATCAAGACCGCGGTGGTCAAAAAGTCCATCACCCGGTTCTCCGCGGAATCGCTGCATCCGGACACGGCGAAGGATCTGATCCGCGAGCGGGCACAATCCGCGTTGGCAGAACTCGCCGATGCGAAGCAGGTGGACATCAGTTTGCCCGCCACTCTGGAAATCTCCTTCCGCACCAGCGACTACTGCGAGCTGGCCGGCCGGATCGCCGGCGTGGAGCGCACCGGCGATCTGTCGGCGACCATCACCGGTGACGATCCACTGTGGATCTACCAGACGTTCGTCACCGCCGTGCTGCTGTGTCGCGGGCTCGTCGAATGAGGATCGTCGACGTTCTCACCGAGCCGGTCCGCGCCGGGTTCTTCGCCGACGATCAGGCAGCCGTCAGGGCCGGTGCGCCGCACGACGGGTTCAGCTACGAAGGCAGTCCCCTCACCCCTGGCTTCACGGCGATCCGGCAGGCCGGGGAGGCGCTGTCGGTGCTGTTGCTGCTCGACGACGGTTCGGTCGCACACGGCGACTGCGCGGCGGTGCAGTACAGCGGCGCCGGCGGCCGGGATCCGGTGTTCAGCGCGGAGTCCGCCCGCCGGGACATCGCGCAACACCTCACGCCGCTGCTGGCAGGCGCCGAGCTCACCTCGTTCCGTGACCTCGCCGGCCGCGTGGACGGCCACCCGCTGCACAGCGCGATCCGTTACGGCGTAACGCAAGCCGTACTCGACGCGGTCGCCCAGAGCCGGCGGCTGACCATGGCCGAGGTCGTCCGGGACGAGTACGCGACCGGGGTCGACCTCCGGCCGGTGCCGATGTTCGCCCAGTGCGGCGAAGACCGGTACGGCGGCGTGGACAAGATGATCCTCAAGCGGGTGGGCGTGCTGCCGCACGGCCTGATCAACCACGTCGGCACCCTGGTGGGCCACCGGGGCGAGCTTTTCGAGGACTACGTGCGCTGGCTGGTCGGCCGGATCGCCGAGCTCAATACCGACAGCGGATACCTGCCACGGTTGTACTTCGACACCTACGGCACCATCGGCCAGGCCTTCGACGGTGATGTGGACGCGGTGGCCGCCTATCTCGCCGGTCTAGCGAAGATCGCGGCGCCGCACGAACTGGTCATCGAGCATCCGATCGACGCCGGCAGCCGGGACGCCCAGGTCGCCACCTACGTCCGGCTCCGGGCCGCGCTGAAACGGCTCGGCTCCCCGGTGAAGATCGCCGTCGACGAGTGGTGCAACACCCTCGATGACATCAAGCTGTTCGTCGACAACGAGGCCGCCGACGTGATCCACGTCAAGACCCCCGATCTCGGTGGGATCACCAACACCATCGAGGCGCTGCTGCTCGTTCGCGACCGGGGGCTCTTCGCCTACTGCGGCGGAACGTGCAACGAAACCGACCGTTCGGCCCAGGTCACCGCCCATCTCGCGATGGCATGCGCGGCAGGCCAGATCCTGGCCAAGCCGGGCATGGGAGTCGACGAAGGTCTGATGATCGTCGGCAACGAGATGACCCGGGTGGCAGCCATCACCGCCGCCCGGCCGTCCGTGGTGGTCTCACCGTGACCGGTCGCAACCACTTTGTGGTCACGATCAACCTTTTAGTCCGGCTCGCCCGCCGATTTCGACAGCAGTTCGGCCACCACGTTCTTCGGTTCGAGCCCGACAAGGCTCAGCAAGGTCTCGGTGCGCTGCACACCTTCGATCTCCCAGATCTGCCTGAGCAGCTGCCGCAGATGGGCGTGGTCCCGGACCCGGAGCCGCGCGAGCATGTCGATCGCGCCGGTGACGACGTCGAGGGCCTCCAACTCGGCAACGCCCGCGATCTGCTGGACGATGGTCGCCTGCTGGTAGCCCTGCGCGGCGGTGATGGTCAGGTACACCGTCATCGGATAGCCCACCGCGCTCCAGTCCACGCGCACGCCATAGCCCTGGATGACGCCAAGGCGCTCGAGGCGCGCGAGACGGTCCCCGACCGCCGGGGCGGACATGCCGAGCTCGCGGGCCAGTGCCCGCTGGGAGCGCCGGGAATCCTGGCTGACCAGAACGAGGATCTGACGGTCCACATCGTCGAGGGGCACGGCCGGGGACTGCTCCGGCGCGACGTCCATCAGGCTGCCCAAGGGCGAGGGAAAGCTGCCCAGGGGCGGAGGCGAGACGGTGGACCGGGCGCGTCGGCGTGGCGGCATGGCGGACAGGCTACCCGGTCGCCGGGGGATACCAACCGCGCATTCAGCGCGAAACGCTTCACGAGAACAGGGATGTGAGGATCCATGCGGGTTTTCGACAGCAATTGGATGGCCATCGCCTCCTACCTCGAACACGACGATCGGGTCGTGCTTCCGGTGGGTTCTACCGAACAGCACGGATATCTCTCGCTCGGTACGGACGCGCTATTGGCCGAGCGGGTATCGGTGGAGGCGGCCGAGCCGCTGGGAATCCCGGTGCTCCCGGTCATGCCCTTCGGGATGGCGCCCTATTTCACGCAGTACCCGGGCAGCATGAGCCTGCGGATGACCACCTATCTCGAAGTGCTGCGGGATCTGCTGGACTGCTTGGCAGGACAGGGTTTCCGGCGTATCGCGGTGGTCAACGGCCACGGCGGCAACGCGCCGGTGACCGGCTTCATCCGGGAGTGGATCTGCCAGCCACGTGACGAGCCGGTGCAGGTCCTGTTCCACAGCTGGTACAACGCGCCACAGACCGCCGCGGCCGCCAGCCGGTTCGATGAAGACCAGTACCACGGTTCGTGGCTGGAGAACTTCCCGTGGACCAGGGTCGCCGGAGCCGAGATTCCCGCCGGCAGCGCTCCGGTGCTGTCCAGGGCGGTGATGAACACGCTGACTCCAAAGGAAATGAAGGACTTCGCGCCCGACGGCAGTCTCGGCGGGGCTTACCAGCGCAGTGACGAGGACATGCAGGTCGTGTGGGACGCCGGCGTCGCCGAGGTCCGCGAACTGCTGGAGAAGGGATGGCGGCAACCATGACCGCGGACAGGCTGGCGGTAGTGACCGGGACGGCACAAGGCATCGGAGCGGCCATCGCGGCTGCCCTCGAGGCGGACGGGCTCCGGGTGTGCGGGATCGACAAGGACACTGTGGACGTCACCGATTCCGCCGCGGTAGCGGATTTCTTCGCCGGGGTCGGCGAGGTCGACATCCTTGTCAACAATGCGGGCGGGGTCGTCGGCCAGGTCCATCACCCGATCGACGAGATCACCGACGAGCAGTGGTCGGCCGTGGTCGCGGCGAATCTCACCAGTACCTTCCTGTGCACCAGGGCGGTCGCACCGGGCATGAAGAAGCGGGGCTGGGGCCGCATCGTCAACATCGCCTCCGGCGCGGGCCGCAGCGTCAGCCTGACCGGAATCCAGGCCTACGCGAGCGCGAAAGCCGGGCAGATCGGCTTCACCCGCCAGATGGCGCACGAACTCGGGCGCTTCGGCGTCACGGTCAACTGCATCGCGCCCGGCTTCGTGTTGTCCAATCCCACGACGATCGAGCAGTGGGAAAGCTACGGCGAGCAGGGTCAGGCCGCACTACTGGAACGCATCGCGGTGCGCCGGCTGGGCGCACCCGAGGACATCGCCCACGGCGTCCGTTTCTTTGTCTCGGAGGCCTCATCCTGGATCTCCGGCCAGACTATTTCGATTGATGGTGGACATGCTCTCTTTTAATTCGACCGACGCCGAATACCTCGACGAACTCGCCGGCTACGTCGCGGTCCCGAGCGTGAGCCGGGACGCGACCGCAGAAACCATGCTGGCCGCCGCCGAGTGGCTCGCGGCGCAACTGTCGTTCGCCGGCGGCCGAGTCGTGCCCACGAGCGGTCATCCCGTGGTCAGGGCCGATTGGCTGCAGGCCCCGGGAGCACCGACTGTCCTGGTCTACGGACACTACGACGTACAGCCGACCGGTGACCTCGCCGAGTGGCGGACCCCGCCGTTCGAGCTCACCGTCGACGGGGACGTGATCCGCGGGCGGGGCGTCACCGACGACAAGGGCCCGGTGTTCATCGTGCTCAAGGTGGCCCAGGCCTTCGTCGAACAGGAGGGCGCGCTGCCGTTGAACATCAAGTTCCTCTTCGAGGGTGAGGAGGAGATCGGCAGCCCGCACCTACCGGAATACCTGCGCGAGCACGCCGAGGAGCTCGCCGCCGACCTGGTGATCTCCGCCGACGGCGCCATGTGGCGACCGACAGAGCCGTCCCTGTCGATCGCGTCCAAGGGCCTGCTGACGATGAACATCGAGGTCACCGGCGCGAACGCCGACCTCCACTCCGGACGGTTCGGCGGCACGGTGGCCAATCCCGTCCACGCGCTGAGCGAAATACTGGCGTCGCTGCATTCGGCCGACGGCCGGGTCGCGGCCGACGGCTTCTACGACGGCATTCCGGTCCTGAGCTCCGAGCGCCGGTCCGAAATCGCGGCCGTGCCCTTCGACGAAGACACCTACCGGACAGGTCTTGGTCTGGACCAGGTCTTCGGCGAAGCCGGCTACAGCACGCTGGAGCGGCTGTGGGAGCGGCCGACGCTGGAGATCAACGGGATCACCGCCGGCGGCAAGTACACCGTCATCCCGCACGTCGCGACCGCGCACGTTTCCTGCCGGCTGGTTCCGGGGCAGCGTCCGGAACGGGTGCTGCGGGCGATCACCGACCACGTGCTCGCCCAGAAACTCACCGGGGTCCGGATCGCCGTGCATCCCGACGAGGGCGCGGTGCCGGCCTACACGATCCCCGCCGACCACCCGGCGATCCGCGCGGCGACCGCGGCACTGGAGGAGGTCTACCCGGACGAGGACGTCCTGCTCGCGGTCATCGCCGGGACACTGCCCGCGACGGCGTTGTTCGAGGAGGTGCTGGGGGCGAAGACGCTTTTCTTCTCCTTCTCCACTGCCGACGAGAACCTGCACGCCCCCAACGAGTTCATGCGGATCTCCCGCTTGCGGGAGGGAATGCGGGCCTGGGAACAGTTGTGGCGCCTGCTCGCCGACGGTCCGCACCGGTTGGCCTCATGAGCGAGTACCGGTCCTACGGTTACCTCACGCCGGGTACCGACCTGCCCGTTTTCGAGCTGGCCCCGGAGTTCGGGCGGGTTCCCCCGTATTCCGGCGAGCTGACCGCGGCCGATGCGGAGCGTGCCGCCCGGCTGTTGCGCGACAACATCGTGATCAGCCTGCACGATCATCCGGTCCGGTTCCCCAGCGATATGCGGCAGACCCCGGAGTACAACCGCACGGGACGCCAGCACACGGCGTTCACCGGGCTGATGGCCTCGGGAATGACGGTGGTTTTCGACAACATGATGGACGGAACCGCGTGCGTGACCGGCAACGCGCCGTGGCGGTGGCTGGACATCATCACCGATCTGGGCATGCGGCAGGCGGACATCGCACACCAGGACGACGTCATCGTCGTCAGGACGCTGGCCGACATCGACCACGCGCACCGGTCCGGCAAGGTGGGACTGGTGTTCGGGCTGGAGGCGGCGACCCCGATCGAAAACGAGATCGATCGGCTCGACGTCCTTTATGGACTCGGGTTGCGCCAGATCGGGATCGCCTATTCCGACTCGAACGCGCTGGGCAGTGGCCTGAACGAGACTACTGACGGCGGCCTGACCGCATTGGGCCGCCGAGCCGTCACCCGGATGAACCAACTGGGCCTGGCGATCGACATCTCGCATTCCTCGGACCGGACCGGTCTGGACACCTGCGCGGCCAGTGAAACTCCGGTCTTCATGACGCACGCCGGAGCGCGCGCGGTTTGGGACACACCACGGATGAAGCCCGACGACGTGCTGCGCGCCGTGGCCGCGACCGGGGGCGTGATCGGGATGTCCGCCGCGCCGCACACGACGTTGTCGCACGACCACCCACGACACGACATCCTGTCGGTGATGGACCATTTCCGGTACTGCGTGGACCTGGTCGGCATCGAGCACGTCGCGTTCGGCCCGGACACCCTTTACGGCGACCACGTCGGCCTGCACACCGTCTTCGGGCATTTGCTCAAACGGCCGGGCGGCGGGCCGTCCTACGAGAAGGTGGAGTATGTGGACGGGCTGGAGAACCCGACCGAGAATTTCGGCAACATCTGTGGCTGGCTGGTGCGGGAGGGCTTTTCCGACCAGGAGATCGCCGCCGTGCTGGGCGGCAACATCCAGCGGGCCCTTGCCGAGATCTGGGCATGACCGCACCCGGCGAGGAACTCGCCCGTCTCAGCGCGGAGTACTTCCGGGCCAAGCACACGGCGGACCCGTTCAACGCCACGATGCTGGGTGTTCCCGGTTTCGACGGTCTGGTGCCCGACCCCAGCCGCACCGGTTCCGGCGCGCACGCGGTGACGCTCGCCGACCTCGACCGGCGGTTGCGGCGTATCGAGCCCGAGGGGCTGAACGCGGCCGATCGGATCAACCGCGCCGTGCTCGACCGGTTCGTTCGCGCCGAGCGGTCGGATCTGGAACACGGGCTCTGGGAAACGGGCGCGTCCGCGGATGGCTACGGCTCGCCGCAGGGAATGATGTTCATGGCGGTCCCGGCCGCGTCCCTGCGCGATGCCGGAGACGTCGAGCAGTATCTGCGGCGGCTCAGTGGCCTGCCCGCGTTCGTCGACTCGGTTCTCGATCGCTACCGGGAGGCCGCGCGAGACGGCCGGACACCGACCCGGGCCGGTGTCGGGCAGGCCATCGACCAGCTCACCGGTCATCTTTCGGCGAGCCTCACCGAGGACACGTTCCTGAGCCCGCGGCTTCCCGCCGACGTGGACGAGGCCAGCAGCAAAGCCCGTGCCGCGGAAATCGTCGTGGAATCCGTCCGCCCGGCGCTGCGGCGCCTGCTCATCGGTCTCGAAGACGAACTGCTCCCGATTGCGCGTCCCGATGACCAGGTCGGCGTCGGGTTCGTGCCCGGCGGCGAGGACGGCTATCGCGCCGCGGTGCGGCGGCACACCACCACCGAGCTCAGCCCAGGCGAAATCCACCGGATAGGGCTGGACTGTCTCGCGGAACTGCGGCCGGAATGGGCCGAACTCGGTGGCCGGGTATTCGGCACGAGCGACCTCGGCGAGATCGTGGCCCGGTTGCGGGAAGACCGGTCACTGAGGTTCCGCGACAGCGGGCAGATCGTCGCCACCGTCGCCGAAGCGTTGCGTCGGGCGGAACAAGTCCGGGACTTGTGGTTCCCCGCCTACGACATCGCGGACTGCGTCATCGAGGAGATCAACCCGATCGAGGCCGGCAACGCCGCGCTCGCGCACTACCGGCCCCCGGCCGCCGACGGATCCCGGCCGGGGGCGCATTGCGTGCTCACCACCGACCCGCAGGAGCGGTTCGCCTACGAGTACGAGGCACTGGCCTTTCACGAAAGCACGCCGGGCCATCACCTGCAGATCGCGTCCGCGCAGAGGTTGACCGATCTGCCGGAGTACCGACGTTTCCTCGATGCCGAAGTGTGCGCGTACGTCGAGGGCTGGGGCCTGTACAGCGAACGGCTGGCCGACGAGATGGGGTTGTACACCTCGGACCTCGCCCGCCTGGGCATGCTCTCGTTCGACGCGCTGCGGGCCTGCCGGCTGGTGGTCGACACCGGTATGCACGAGCGGGGCTGGTCCCGGCAACAGGCGGCACAGTTCATGTGGGACAACACCGCGAGCACGCCGGCCAACATCCGCAACGAGGTGGACCGCTACATCGCGTGGCCGGGACAGGCGCTGGCGTACATGATCGGCCGCCGCGAGATCCAGCGTTTGCGGGCCGCCACACAATCCCGGCTCGGCTCGCGGTTCGACCTGCGTGCCTTTCACGGCGTCGTACTCGGAAACGGTGCCGTCCCGCTCGATGTGCTCGACCGGATCGTGTCGGACTGGGATCCCAGCAACCACCATCAGGAGTGAACATGTTCGTGGAGATCAACGGCGCGCGCCTCAATGTCGAAGTGCTCGGACCGGAGGGTGCGCCCGTGCTGATCGCTCATCACGGCGGTGGTGGCATCGGATCTCTCGCCGAGCCGAAGTCGACCTTCGGTCCCCTCGCCGACAAGTTTCGCGTGGTGGTGTTCGACGCGCGCGGATGCGGCTTGAGCGAAGCCGTGCCGCCCTACTCGCACGCGCAATGGGCCGCGGACGTCGAGGGATTGCGCCAGTGGACCGGTGCCGAGCAGATCGTCGTAGCGGGCGGGTCCTACGGCGGGTTCATCGCGATGGAGTACGCCATCGCCTATCCGGACCGGGTGCGCGCGATGATCCTTCGGGACACCTCGCCGGATCGCGTCAACCTCGCCGTGGCACGCGAGAACGCGCGCAACCAGACCCGCGTCGAGGTGAACTGGGAGAACTTCGACCGTTACTGGAGCGGCAACATCCGCGACGACGCCGACCTCAAGGCCTGCTGGGCCGAGCTGATCCCGTTGTACGACTTCGAATACGACCCGGTCGAGTCCGCCGCCAAGGTGGAGGCCGGGATCTACCGGCATGAGGCACACAACTGGTGTTTCCAGCACAACGCGCCGGCCTACGACGTCAAGCCGGAGCTTCCGGCCCTCACGTGCCCGGTCCTGGTCACGGTGGGCCGCGCGGACTGGATCACCCCGGTTTCGTCGTCGGAGACCATAGCCTCGCTCCTGCCGAACGCGAAGCTGGTCGTCTTCGAGAAGTCCGGGCACTCCCCTCAGACCGAAGAGACGGATTTGTTCCAGCGGACCATGCGTGAGTTCCTTGGCGAGGCGCTCCGGTGATCACTGCCGTAAGTCGAGTTCGCGGTCTCCGCGAACTCGAC
>JAVXWP010000147.1:0-51290 GCA_032230695.1 Actinomycetota bacterium
GGGGGGCGCGGCGCCCCCGGGACCAGGTCCCGATCGGCCAGGCGCGGTTGGCGGATCGGGAAGTTTGCCTGGTTGAGGCATGAAGAACCCCTGCATGGGCGCGGCGGGTCGGCAAACGCGCGGGGAAGGGCAGGCACGGATCTCAGCGTGCCGAAACCGCGAAGTTGATCTTGCTTTGGACGCAGTTCTCCCCGGCTGACCGGCTTGAAGTCAGTCCGGAGAGGTTGTCGGCAGGGCTGCGTCCCTGCCCGCACCGTCGACCTCGTGGTCGAGGCTGGTGCCGATCAGCCGGAGCTGAGTGGTGTTGGCGCTGGAGGCGATGATGGCGTTCTGCTGACGAGCGCCACCGGAGCTGTCGTGGCCGGCGGAAACCGTGGTCGGTGCGGCGGGCGTACTCGGCGCGGCCGGAAGGTCGCCATGGCCCCCACCCGAGCCGCCACCGGACGGGGCACCGAAGCGCTTGTCCGACTTCGCGGGCTCGTCCACGGCCGTCCGCCGCGGCACTACGTGTGCGCTGACGTGGGTTGACTGCGCCGGGTGGCTCAGCACTGCCGGGGTGTCCACAATCGGGGCCACGGGCTGTGGCGCTTCGGGTTGAGGCGCGGCGGCAGCGGCTTCGGCCTGCTGTTTGGCGGGAACGGTGATGGTCACCGTTCCGCCGCTTTCCCATTGGCCGCCGTCGGACCAGTCGGGCGCGGGCAGCAGGTCCCCGATGATCGGCAGCTTCGACGGCGGGGTGCCCTTATCGGTGCTGCCACCGCCGGTGATCGGTGCGAGCACGCTCTCGTGGACGGCGCTGACCAGTCCGGTCACGGTGCCCGTGACGGCGTTCACCGTGCTGCCCAAGGTGTTCACGACCGAACCGAGCAAGCCACCGAGCAACCCATTGTCGCTGGACGACTGCTCTTTCTTGCGCTCGACGGGCTCCTGGGTCTTTTCGGTCGACGGGCTCGTCTCGGCATCGGCCGACGAGTCGGTAGTGCTCGTTTCGGTGACGGTGGCCGGGTCCGACGTTGGCCGTTCGTCCGCGGACGCCGTTGCGGTGCTGAGAACCGCGCCGAGAGCCCAGCTTGCGAGGACGAGTCCGCCCGCGACCGCGAGCCGTTTGGCAGGCCGGGACAGCCCACGGCCACAGCGGTGCACTGGCTCGGTGTCACTCACCGCTACCACCACCGTCCGGGCTTCGGCTCATGCGAACAACAGCTGACTCTGCTCTGACTGGGGTTCCCCTGGGTCGGGTCGTGGTCCCTGGCGGGGGCCGCACCCTTTTTAGCACTGGTGGGGAGTGTTCCATCTTCGCTGCTTTTGATCCACCCCGTAAGGCCGAACGGACGTACCGGCACCGGTGGCCCGAACGGCGAAGTTGATCACTCTGAGTTGGGTCCTCGCGTCAGGGTAACGACCATTTGTGTCTGAGTGTAACTACTCAACTTCGCCCTGACCTTAGAGTTCAGGGATCTCATGCGCGGACCGTGACGTCTCAATCGCGTTCGGTCGCCGCTTCGGCGACCAACTCGGACGCGGTGGGAGGTAGCATCCGATGCCCGAAAAAGACTTCGGAGAACTGGTTGCCCAGGCGCTGATCGGGGACCAGGCGGCATGGACGACACTGGTGGGCAGGCTGACGTCGGTCACGCTACGGGCGGCTCGGACGTATCGCCTCGGTGATGCCGACGCCCGAGATGTCAGCCAGAACACCTGGCTCGCGGTGTCGCAGCAGCTCGAGTCCTTGCGCGACAACGCTTGCCTGCCCGGCTGGCTGTCGACCACCGCTCGAAGACATGCCCTTCGGATCCTGTCCGGGAAAGCCCATGAGGTGGCGCTCTCCTGCGAACGCGAGACGGTCCCCTCGCCCGAATCGCTGGTGCTGCGCGGAGAGCGCGACCGTGAACTCTGGGAGGCCGTCGGACGACTGCCCACACGCTGCCGCCGCTTGCTGTTCCTGCTGGCGTACCAGCCCGAGCTGACGTACCCGGAAATCGCGGCCGAGCTGGGCATCAGCCCGGGGAGCGTCGGGCCGTTGCGGAGACGGGCGCTCGACCGGCTGCGCGTCCGCCTGCTCGCCGGCGGCTTCGAGCCGTGACCCACACCTACCTCGCCAGTGCGGTCTGCCGGTCACAGACTGGAGTCAACCCAGTTTGTGCAGACGGGTGATGGCTTCGTCGAGAACGGCGTCTTGTTTACAGAACGCGAACCGCAGTAGGTGTTTCCACTCGTCTGGGTGATCTGTAAACACCTTGACCGGGACCGCCGCGACACCGACGCGCTCGGGGAGCTGCCAAGCGAGGTCCGCGGCGTCGTCGAAGCCGAGCGGCCGGACGTCGGCGCAGACGAAGTACGTCCCGGCGGTCGGCCGCACCAGGAAGCCCGCTTCGGTGAGCCCGGCGGCGAGGCGATCGCGTTTGGCCATCAGGCTGCCACGCAGGATCTCGACCCAGTCCAGTTCCTCCTCGAGCGCGTAGGCGACGGCCGGCTGCAGTGGCCCGCCGGAAACGAACGTGATGAACTGCTTGGCCGCCTTCACCGCCGCCACGAGCTCCGGTGTCGAGCAGACCCAGCCGATCTTCCAGCCGGTGCAGTTGAACGACTTGCCCGCGCTCGAGATCGTCACGGTCCGCTCCCGCATGCCGGGGAACGTCACCAGTGGGACATGCTCGGCGTCGTCGAAGGTCAGATGCTCGTAGACCTCGTCGGTGATCGCGATCAGGTCGTGCTCGACGCACAACGAGGCCAAAGCCGCGAGCTCGGCGGTCGTGAACACGGTGCCCGTGGGGTTGTGCGGCGAGTTGACCAGGATGGCGCGGGTGCGTGGGGTGACGGCGGCGCGTACGGCGTCGACGTCCAGCGTGAACCGGCCGCCTTCGCCTTCGGTCAGGGAAACCACCCGCCGGGTGGCGCCCGCTATCGCGACGGCGGCCGCGTAGGAGTCGTAATACGGCTCGATGACGAGGACCTCGTCGCCAGCCTCGGTAAGCGCGATCAGCGCGGCCGTGATGGCTTCGGTGGCGCCCGCGGTGACCAGGATCTCCGTGTCCGGGTCGTACTCGGTGCCGTAGCGCAGCCGGTGCTTCGAGATCGCCGCGCGCAGTTCGGGACGGCCGGGGCCCGGCGGGTACTGGTTCGCGCCGCCGAACAGGGCTTTCTTGGCGGCGTTGAGCATGCCCACGGGCCCGTCGGTGTCCGGGAAGCCCTGACCGAGGTTGACGGCGTCATGGCGGACCGCGAGTGCCGTCATCTCGGCGAAGATGGTCGAGGTGAACGGCTGGAGGCGGGGGACAAGAGCTGGTTCGCGCACGATTACCGATCCTCACGGACAATGGGCTGGTGGAGCAAATTACCTCAGCCGACACCGGGCAGGGCAAGATCGAGCCCGCGCGCGAAAAAGTGACGCCGGCGGTCCCGCCCGGTGGCCTCGCGGGCGAAGAGGAAAAGCGCCGTGGCCTGCGGAAGATGAAGCTGGTCGCGTTGTCGTTCCTGGTCGGCGCGACGATCATCTTCCTGCTCACCAGCTGGGCGGAGGCTCAAGGCTGGCCCGGCTGGGTCGGTTACGTGCGGGCCGCGGCCGAGGCGGGCATGGTCGGCGCGCTCGCGGACTGGTTCGCGGTGACGGCGCTGTTCCGCCACCCGCTGGGAATCAAGATCCCGCACACCGCGATCATCCCGAGCAAGAAGGACGCGCTGGGCAACAGCCTCGGCGAGTTCGTCGGCTCCAACTTCCTTTCCGAAGCGGTCGTGCGCGACAAGCTCAGGCGCGTCGAGATCTCGCGTCGGCTCGGCGGCTGGCTCGGCCAGCCGGAGAACGCCGAGCGGATCACCTCCGAGCTCGCGACGGTCGTCCGCGCCGCGGTGACGGTTCTGCGCGACGAAGACGTTCAGGCCGTGATGGAGCAGGCCGTCGTGCGCCGGATCGTCGACCAGCCGTGGGGACCGCCGCTCGGCAAGCTCCTCGGCCAGGTCTTCACCGACGGCGCGCACCACAAGCTCGTCGACCTCATGTGCGACCGCGCCTACGAATGGGTCCGCGACAACCACAGCGCGATGCTGCGGGTCGTTTCCGACCGCGCGCCCTCGTGGTCGCCGAAGTTCGTCGACGAGATGCTGGCCGACAAGGTCTACGGCGAGGTGCTCGCGTTCGCGTGGGCGGTGAAGACCGACGTCAATCACCCGATGCGCCAGACGCTGGACAAGTTCCTCGTCGAGTTCGCCAGTGACCTTCAGACCGATCCGGAGACGATGGAGCGGGCCGAGCAGGTCAAGGGGCAGATCCTCGAACACGCCGAGGTCAAGAAGCTGATCGGTTCGGCGTGGTCGACGGCGAAGGAAATGCTGCTGACCGCAGCCGAGGACCCGTCCAGTGAACTGCGCAAGCGCGTCCGCGTCGGCCTGCAGAGCTTGGGGCTCCGGTTGACCACCGATGTGTCATTCCAGTCCAAAGTGGACGGTTGGGTCGAGGGTGCGGCGGCCTACCTGGTGACGAACTATTCCAATGAGATCACCACGATCATCACCGACACCGTCGAGCGCTGGGATGCCGAGGAGACCTCACGCAAGATCGAGTTGCAGGTCGGCCGGGACCTCCAGTTCATTCGGATCAACGGCACCGTGGTCGGCGCGCTGGCCGGTTTGGTGATCTATACGTTGGCGCACTTGCTGTTCTGAGGCGCGTATAGCACAGGCTTCGGCGACCAAAACGAGTTGTCCACAAGAACCTGAGTTATCCCCGGGGTTGTCCACAGAGATCAACCCTGTTGGCCTAGCGGTGATCCACAGGCTCGGTTCCCCGTGCGCGCCAGGCTCGGGCCTTCTCGCGGTTTCCGCAGACGCTCATCGAGCACCACGTCCGCGACCGGTTGCGCGAGTGGTCGAAGAACGCCCACAGGCAGTCGTCCGCCGGGCAGATCTTCACGCGTCGCCAGTCATCGAGCACTGCCAGGCGGGCTGCGGCCGCGAGCACCGCGCCGACGACGTTGCCCGCCGCGAGAACGGGACCGTCGGTCGTCAATTCGATGTGCACGGCAGTGCGCGTCGCGACAGCGGGTAGCCGTGGATCGCCGACCGATGCCCGCAGCGCGTCACGGACCCGTAGCGCTTCGCTTATGGGGTCCGGTTTCAGGCCGCGCTCGGTCGCCCAGCGTCGCCATTGGGCCGGCTCGGTCAGCAGATCGGTGTTCTCTTCGATGTCGAAGGTGTTCAGGAAGTCGACCACAAGCGAAGCGTCGCCTGTTGGCGCTGGTTGGACGCTCACGCAACCAGTGTACGGCGAATACCGGTTGCGGCTCGTCGTCGTAACTCTCATACTCCAGTCACTGGTTATCCCACGGTAAGGAGCTGGGCATGAGCACGACGAAGTCCGCGATACCCACGTTCGGCGCGGTGGCACTGGACTGTCCGGATCCGGCGGCGCTCGCCGGTTTCTATTGCGAACTGCTCGGCTGGGACGCGCCCAAGGCCGGCGACGACGATGACTGGGTCACGCTGATCAACCCGCTCGGCGGGGCACGCTTGGCGTTCCAGCGCGTCGAGAACTACCGTGCGCCCGAGTGGCCTTCGCAGAAGAATCCGCAGCAGGCACACCTCGACCTGGATGTCACCGACATGGAGGCCGCGCACGAGCGCGCCCTGGCGATCGGGGCCAAGCTGCTCGACGACACGCCGGAGACGTGGCGGGTTTACGCAGATCCCGCCGGTCATCCGTTTTGCCTGTGTGCGTGCTGATCGAGATGTGCGTAGTCTCGAATACGTGATTTGTCCGAAGTGCCAAAGCATGATGACCACCGTTGACAAGAACGGCATCCACATCGAGCGTTGCGAGGGATGCCGCGGCATCTTCCTCGACCGTGGCGAGCTGGAGCAGCTCTCCGGTGCGGAAAGCTCCTACTACGGGAATCAGGGCGCGCCGCCGCCCTATCGCCCGGACGGAGGCCAGACAGCCCGGTACGGCAACGATTCGCCGCGGCCATACCGGGGAGGACACGGTGATTCCCCGAAGCCGTATCGCGGTGGCTACGGCGACTCGCCGAAGCCGTACCGCGGCGGCCACGGCGACTCGCCGCGTCCGTACGGCCACCAGGGCCACCAGGGGCATCGCAAGCGCGGTTTCCTCGAGAACCTGTTCGACTAGGCCTAGTCCTTTGCTCGATCTGAAGATCTGCCCGGCCTGCGGTGACCGCGCCGACAGGCCGCAGGCAGAGGGCGCGAAGCTGCTTTGCACGCGATGTGGGCACCGGTGGCCGTTCCGGCGGCTGCCGCTGTTCGCGCTCACCGGCCCCAGCGGCGCCGGTAAGTCGACGGTGGGGCCCCGGCTCGCCGAACGCCTGGCCGATCGGGTCGTCCTACTGGAGCAAGACGTGCTGTGGACGGCCGGCCTGCAGGACGACGTCGACGGGCATCCCGCCTTCCGGTCGGTCTGGCTGCGGATGGCGGCGATGGTCCACCAGAGCGGACGGCCGGTCGTGCTGTGCGGAACGGTCGTGCCGCCCGAGTTCGAACATTTGCCGGAGCGGGTGTTCTTCTCCGACATCCATTACCTCGCGTTGGTCGGTGAGCCGGACGCACTGCGAAAGCGGCTGCGCGCGCGGCCCGAGTGGCGCGAGTGGGACGAGCCGCGGATCGACGAGATGCTCGAGTTCAACGACTGGCTCCAAACCAACGCCGCGACGACGAGCCCGCCCGTGCGGCTGTTCGACACCACCCATGTGCCGGTGGACGCGGCTGTGGACGTCGCCGAGGCCTGGGTGCGCGCTCACCTCTCGTGAGTGTTTCGCGAGGTTAGAACCCCGCGAAACACTCACGAGCCACCCACCTGGCCGCACGTTCCCCTCCTAGCCCAGCGCCCAGCGGTGAGGGCTGTCCGGGGAGTCCAGCCAGAACTCCTGTGCCTCCGGCGTGATCGTGATCCCGAACCGGTCCCGGCCCGGGCGGCCCAGCTCGAGCCACTCTCCGTGTGCGCGCTCGACGTCGTCCCAGAGGTGTCGCGGGCCGCCTTGCTCGACGACGTACTGTCCGTCGAGCGTGCGGTGCCGCGCCCACGAGCCGTCGGCGTGCAGCAGGTGGTCCCCGAGGGGGACGACGTTCGGCAGTTCCAGTCCCGCGAAGAACTCGAACCGGCTGGACGGACTGAGCACGGCGTTGAGCGGCAGCCGCGTCCCCGTTTTGCTGCCCGACTCCCTCGCGTGCTTCGCGAGCAGCTTCGCGGGATCGCTGAGCCTGTCCGCCCGCAGTGGCATGAACCGGCCGTCCCGCGAGAGCACGCGTCCCTGTCCGGTCGCGCCTTCCCCGGCGACAATCCGCACCAGGCCCGCGCCGATCGGCCGGTTCAGCGTGGTGACGATCAGGCCGCCGGGCACGGTCTGCTCCAGCCAGGCGAGCGGGATCGTCGACACGGCGCAGGTGCACAGCACCCTGTCGAACGGCGCTCGGCTCGAAAATCCCTGTGCCCCATCGGCGACGGCGCAGGTGGGCTTGAACCCGCACTGGGCGAGCGCTTGTTCCGCCGCTTCGACGAGCACTGGATCGATGTCTACTGTGGACACATTGGTGTCGCCGAGCCGTTGGCAGAGCAGGGCCGCGTTGTAGCCGGTTCCGGTGCCGATCTCGAGAACCGTTTGCCCGTCGGAAACCAGTAGCTCCTCGAGCATGACGGCCATGATCGACGGCATGCTCGACGAGGAGGTCGGCATGCCCGGCACCGGACCCACGACCCGGGCCGCTTCCCACCGGTCCGGGTCGTCGTCGAGTTGCGTAACCAGAACGTTCGTCGAGTAGACGCGCTTGAGCCAGCCGTGGTCTTCGCTGGCCATTGCCACCCAGCCTTCGCCTTCCGGCACGAAGAATCGGGGCAGGAACAGATGTCGTGGAACCCGGAGAAACGCGGCGATCCAGTGCGGTTCCGTCAGTGCGCCTTCGTCGCGCAAGATCGTGACGAGCCGCTGTCGAAGCCTTGCGGGACTTGCCATTCGCCCAGGTTAGCCCGGCGTGGCGCAAGACACACGCCCCTCTGCAAGCAGGGCGCTTGCAACTGCTAGCACGTTGGCGTACCGTCGTTGGTGTCGCGAGGAGGTGACCAGATGACGGAAACGGGAAAGGCCCAGGAATCATCGGGCGGGCCCATCGAAAAGGTCGCCGACATCGGTCGTGACATCGGCGAGTACATCCGGGTGCAGCGCAACAGTGCGAAGATTTCGTTGCGGCAGCTGTCAAAGCTGGCCGGAGTGTCCAACCCGTACCTGAGCCAGATCGAGCGCGGGGTCCGCAAGCCCAGCGCCGAGATCCTTCAGCAGATAGCCAAAGGGCTGCGGATTTCGGCCGAAGCGCTCTACGTGCAAGCAGGAATTCTCGACCTGCCCACCGGCGGCCCGGTCGGCGATTCCATCCGTGCCGACACCGAGCTTTCCGAGCGGCAGAAGCAGGTTCTGCTCGACGTGTACGAGTCGTTCCGTCGGGAGAACCAGGCGGCTCACTCAGCAGCAGAGAACCCCCCACAACCAGTTGAGCGGTTCGTGAGCACCGCTGACAAAGGAGTGAACAACCATGACCGCACCCAAGACTGAAGACGTTCGCAAGGTCGTCACCACCGCTGTCGACCAGGTCCGCACCTCGTTGCTCGCCGCGCTTGGCGCCGGGAACCTCGCCAGCCATGCTGTCGTCGACGCCGTGGCGAAGGCCAAGGAGCGCGCGACCGTCACGGGCGAGACCGCCCGCAAGAACATCGAAGAGCTACCCACCGACGTCGAGAGCCTTCGCGAGAAGCTCGACCCGGCAGAGCTGCGCAAGCTTGTCGACGAGTACACCGATGCCGCGCTGAAGCTGTACAACAAGCTGGCCGAGTCCGGCGAGCAGGCATGGGACAAGATCGTGGCACAGCCGCAGGTCAAGAAGGCCATCGAGCAGCTGGAAGACGCCCTTCACCAGGCGCAGGACCGGGTTGAAGAGGTCGCCACCGAGACCCGCGAGCGCGTCGACGGTGTGCTGGCCAAGGTCACCCGCCAGACCCGATCCACCGGCGAGAAGGCCGCCCGCAAGGTGCAGTCCGTCGCCGACGAGACCGCGGAGAAGGTCGAGGAGTTCGGTGACGAGCTCGCCCACGAGACCCGCTCGGTGAGCCGCAAGGCCGCGAACAAGACGGCCCCGCGGTCCGCGAGCACCACGCGTCGCACCACGACGTCGACTGTCGCCAAGAAGCCGGTCGCGCCGAAGACCGAGAAGTAGGCACAGCTCGACCAGAGCGTGAACAATCTGCCCCCGGCACTTTCACAGGTGCCGGGGGCAGATGCGTTCATGCGGTTTGCCGTACCCTGATGGGGTGTTCGTCGCAACAGTGATAGTTACGGTCATCCATTGGGCAGGCGCCCTGGCAGGCCTTTTCGCGTTCGTGCACGCCCTGCTCCAGCGCGCCGACGCGTATTCGGCCGCGGATCGCAAGACCAAGCCGATCTGGATGGCCATCACCGGTGGTAGCACCGCCGTGATGGCGCTGTTCGGGTTCTGGGGAGCGGGCACGATCTTTTTCCTGGCAGGCTGTGTCGCCACCCTGGTCTACCTGGTGGACGTACGGCCCAAGCTCATCGAGGTCCAGCGCGGCGGCCGTAGCTGGTAGCCGGCCCCGGCACCGTCGTCCACCACCCCCAACGGAGAACGCTTCGCGTCCGCTTACCCTTGACGGGGTGACCACTTGGACCATCGCTGGAACCCTGACCGTCGAGCCCGCACTGAGCAGGCCCGATCTGCTGGCTGAGCCCGTCGCCAAGGCGCTCGCCGCACTCTCCGATCCGGATGCCGTGGGCGTCGCGTCGATCGATCCCGAGCTGGCCGACACGGCCGCGTTCTGTGAGGCGTACTCGTCCCCGTTGTCCGCGTCGGCCAACTGTGTCGTGGTCGCCGGCAAGCGCGCGGGCGAGGTCAAGTTCGCCGCCGCACTCGTGCTCGCCACGACCCGCGCGGACGTCAACGGCATCATCAAAAAACGTCTCGATGTGCGCAAGGCCTCGTTCGCGCCGATGGCCGAGGCCGTCGAGCTGACGGGCATGGCCTACGGCGGCATCACGCCGGTCGGCCTGCCCGCGGACTGGCCGCTGTTCATCGACCAGGCCGTCGCGGACGCTCCCGAACTGGTGGTCGGCAGCGGGATCCGCGGCAGCAAGCTGCTCATCCCCGGCTCGGTACTCGCGTCGATGCCGGGCGTCGAGATTATCGAAGGCCTGGCGAAAGCTGTCGAGTGACACCATCGCGGCGCGCGAGATGTCGACATCACGTGATCACTCAGCGACCTAGAGATCACGTGATGTCGACATGTCGTTGGGTCTTCTGCTGAAGTGCCAAACCCTTCGGCGTCGCGACGCGGGTGATGAGTGTAAAAGCGCCTTCGCAGAGCAAGGCCAGGATGATCACCGCGATCGCGCCGCCGAGGATCTCGCCGTTGCCCGCGGCCCCTTCGGCGAACCCGTCGACGATGTAGCGCCCGAGACCGCCGCCGTCGTTGACAATGGCGCCGATCGCTACCGTCGCCACCAGCTGGAGGAACGCGACGCGCGCGCCCGCCAGTATCACCGGCAGCGCCAGCGGCAGCTCGATCTGCAGCATGATCTGCCACTCCTTGAACCCCGTCCCGCGTGCCGCGTCGACGGTTTCCCGCTCCAGTGAAACCACGCCGGCGTAGGTGTTGGTGAACAGCGGTGGCAGGGCCAAGGCGACCAGCGCGAGCAGCAGGGGCCAGAAGTCGGTGTTCATGTCCCAGCGGTACGCCAGGTACCAGAACAGGATGATCAAGCCGAAACTCGGGATTGCCCGGCCGATGTTCACCGCGCTGCTCGCGAGGAACGGCGCGCGCCGGTAGTGCGCGAGCCACAGGGCGGGCGGAATGGTCAGCAGGGCGCCGATAGCAAGTGACAGCACGGAAAACTGGAGATGCTCGATGGTCCGGTACGGAATGCCCGCCGGGTCGGTCCAGCTCCAGCGGTTCGGTTCGCCGAGCCAGGCAACGGTCTGATCGATGATGCTCATCGCACCCGCGCCTTCCTGGCCCACGGCGCCAGCGCACGTTCGCTCAGCCACAGCAAGAGGTCCACGAGTACGGCCAGCACGATCGACAGCCCGACGCCGACGATGATCTGGGTCGAGTTCGGGGTGGCCGTCTGAATGCCCTTGCGGATGAAGTCGCCGAGGCCGCCCTTGCCCAGCATCGACGTCACCGTCACCAGCCCGATCGTGGTCACCGCGGCGACCCGCAGCCCGGCGATCACCACAGGCAGCGCCAGCGGCAGCTCGACCTGCAACAGCAGGCGGCGAGGTGTGAAGCCCATGCCGATCGCCGCTTCCTTGACTTCCTGCGGCACCTGATCGATGCCCGTGACGATGTTGCGCAGCAGGATCAGCAGTGTGTAGCTCGCCAGCGGGATCACCGCGGTGGTCGTGGACGTGAGACCGAAGAACGGGACCAGCAGCGCGAACGCCGCGAGGCTCGGGATCACGTAGAGCGAGCCCGTCAGTCCGATCGAGAAGGCGTAGAACCAGCGCCAGCGTAGGGAGAGCATGGCCAGTGCGATCGAGACGACCAGCCCGATCCCGAGCGAGATCGCTGTCAACGAGATGTGTTCGCCGAGTTTTTGCCAGATGAGGTCGGTATTGCGCTCGACCCAGCGCCACTCGAAGATCGGTCTATCGCCACCTTGGGCGACGAAGAACTCTCGCACCGACCGACCTTACCCCGTTCGAGTGGGCGGATTCCGTCTCTTGGGAGGAGTGCACCTATGGGTTCCAATATGTGGATTCTGTCGTAACGCACGGATAGGGTCGTTTCCTCTATTCGAGTTAGGGAGTGTGTGCACGTGCGCTGGACACGGAACCTTCGAGTGACGGCGGCGCTCGCCGCTGGTGTGCTCGGTTTGACCGCCTGCGGGGGCGGCGATAACGCGCCGGCCGTGCAGTCGAAGGGTGGCGCACCGATCGTGGTGGCGTCGTTCAACTTCACCGACAGCCAAATCCTCGCCGAGCTCTACGCGAACGCGTTGGAGGCCAAGGGTTACCCGGTGGAACGTAAGCTCAACCTCGGCTCACGCGAGCTGATCTACCCGTCGCTGAAGTCCGGCGAGCTGCAGTTCATCCCGGAGTACCAGGGTGCGGCCATCACGACCGGCTTCGGCGCCGAGGCGCCCAAGGACGCCGCGGCCGAGCACGAGCAGCTCGCGACGCTGTTCCAGCCGTCCGGGGTCTCCCTGCTCGATTACGCGCCGGCCGAGGACAAGAACACCTACATCGTCAAGGCCGACCTCGCCAAGGAAAAGGGCCTGGCCACGATCAGCGACCTGAAGAAGCTGGACAAGGTCATTCTGGCCGGTGGGCCGGAGTGCGAGAAGCGCATCCCGTGCTTCCTCGGCTTCAAGGACGTCTACAAGCTGAACGCGACGTTCCAGACCGCCCAAGAGGCCGGCCCGCGGGTCGCGCAGCTGCGGTCCGGTGCGGTCACCGTCATCCCGGTCGACTCGGTGAACCCGCTGGTCGGCGATCCGGAGTTCGTCGCGCTGACCGACGACCTCGGCATCGTGCCGAAGGAGAACGTCGTCCCGGCGGTCAACAAGAAGGTGCTCGACGAGCGCGGCCCGGACTTCTCCACACTGATCAATTCGGTCAGCGCGAAGCTCACCACCGACGAGTTGCGCACGCTGAACAAGCGCGTCGACTCCGATGGCGAACGTCCAGCCGACGTCGCGAAAGACTGGCTGACGAAGCAGGCCCTGATCTAGTTCCGGAAGTCTTTGAAGGCCACCATGAGGGACTCTAACGCCCTCAAGGTGGCCTTCAGAGACTTGCCATGAACGGTCCGTTCTTTGCGTGACGGTGTGTCGTGGGATTGTTACCCGGGAAGATCCGGCGACACAAGGAGTGAAATGGGAAAGGTCACGGCCACCGCGGAGCGCAAGATCGAGGCTCCGGTGGAGAAGGTACGAGCGGCCATCGCGGATTACACCGACAGCCGCCCGAAGATCCTGCCCGAGCAGTACCTCGACTACGAGGTCGTCGAAGGCGGCACCGGCGCAGGCACCAGGGCGAACTGGAAGCTGCAGGCGACATCGAAGCGGATCCGGTCGGTCGCCGCGACCGTCACCGAGCCGCAACCAGGCACGCTCGTCGAGACCGACGCGAACTCCAGCATGGTCACGACGTGGACCGTTCGTGAGGCCGGCGCGGGCACTTTCGTGCGGATCGAGACCAGCTGGGATGGCGCCGGCGGCATCGGCGGCTTCTTCGAGAAGACGTTCGCGCCCAGTGGGCTCAAGCGGATCTACGACGGCGTGCTCATCAAGCTCGAGCAGATCGTGTAGCTCGTCACAATCGGAATGCGCGCCCCGCTTAGTGTGTTGGAGCCGGTAGACCACACATTCTGAAGAAGGAGTTCAACGGTGAACGCACCCGCACAGGCCATCGAGGTCCGGCTCGTTTCGCGGCCGAAGGGCAAGCCGACGCTGGACGACTTCGCCGTCGTCGAGACCGAGATGCCCACCCCGGCCGAGGGGCAGCTCCTGGTCCGCAACCTCGTCATGAGCGTCGACCCGTACATGCGCGGACGGATGAGCGACGCCAAGTCCTATGCGGCGCCGTACGAGCTCGGCAAGGTCATGCACGGCGGCGCGCTCGGCGAAGTGGTCGAGTCCACTGTGGATGGCTTCAAGGCCGGGGACGTCGTGCTGCACCAGCTCGGCTGGCGTTCGCACGCCGTCCTCGACGCGAAGTACGCCGTCAAGGTGGACCCGGCCGCGGCACCGCTGAACTCCTACCTCGGCGTGCTCGGCATGACCGGGTTGACCGCGTATGCCGGTCTGCTCGACGTCGCCGAGTTCAAGGCCGGCGACACCGTCTTCGTGTCCGGCGCGGCCGGCGCGGTGGGCTCGGTCGTGGGCCAGCTCGCGAAACTCAAGGGCGCCAAGCGCGTCATCGGCAGCGCCGGCTCCGCGGAGAAGGTCCGACACCTCATCGACGACCTCGGCTTCGACGCCGCGTTCAACTACAAGGACGGTCCGGTCGCCGAGCAGCTGCGGGCGGCGGCCCCCGAAGGCATCGATGTCTACTTCGACAACGTCGGCGGTGAGCACCTCGAAGCGGCCATCGACTCGAGCAGCCTGCACGCTCGCATGGCGATTTGCGGCATGAT
Source organism: Actinomycetota bacterium (assembly GCA_032230695.1). Lineage (GTDB taxonomy): Bacteria > Actinomycetota > Actinomycetes > Mycobacteriales > Pseudonocardiaceae > Amycolatopsis. Next base: position 14,144 of record JAVXWP010000147.1, read on the forward strand.
CTCGCTGTACAACAACACCGAGCCGGCCGCGGCCCCGCGCAACCTGCCGTCGATCATCGCCAAGCGCCTCACCATCCGCGGCATGCTGGTCGCTGACCACTTCGGCCTGCAGTCGCAGTTCGTCGCCGAGGTCGCACCGCTGGTCGCGAGCGGTGAACTGAAGTACTCGGAGACTGTCGTCGACGGCATCTCGGGCGCTCCACAGGCCTTCCTCGACCTGCTGGACGGTGCCAACACCGGCAAGATGCTGGTCCACATCGCCGACTGACCACTTTTGCTAGAAGACGACGGTTTTGTTGCCGTGGACGAGAACGCGGCTCTCCAGGTGCCAGCGGAGGCCGCGGGCCAGCGTCACTTTTTCGATGTCACGGCCCTTGCGGACCATGTCCTCCACGGAGTCACCGTGGTCGACGCGGATGACGTCCTGCTCGACGATCGGGCCGGCGTCGAGGTCGGCGGTGACGTAGTGGCAGGTCGCGCCGACGAGTTTCACGCCACGGTTGTGCGCCTGGTGGTACGGCTTCGCACCGATGAACGACGGCAGGAAGCTGTGGTGGATGTTCAGCGCGCGCCCGGCCCACGCTTCGCAAAGCTCGGCGGGCAGCACCTGCATGAACCGCGCGAGCACCACGGCGTGCGGGTCGTGCTCGTCGACGAGCTTCGCCAGGTGGGCGAAGGCTTCGGGCTTCCCGTCGGCGGGGAAGGGCACGTGGTGGAACGGGATGCCGTGCGCGCGGGTGATGTCGCCCAGCGAGGCGTGGTTGCCGATCACCGCGTGGACGTCTACGTCGAGTTCACCGGCGGCGACGCGGCCGAGGAGGTCGTACAGGCAGTGGCCTTCCTTCGACACCAGGATCACCACGCGGCGGCGCTCGTCGGTGTCGTCCACCTTCCAGGTCGACTCCGACGACAGCGACGCGGCGACGTCGGCGAAGCGGCTTCGCAACTCGTCGACGTCGAACGCCAGCGAGTCCGCCCGTACGACCTGGCGCGTGAAGAACCAGCCGGTGTCGGGGTCGGTGTGGTAACTCGCCTCCACGATCCAGCCACCCGACTCGGCCAGGAACCCGGCGATCCGGGCCACGATGCCGGTGCGGTCCGGGCAGGCGAAGGTGATCACGTAGCGGTGTTCAGAGGGAGGCACGATCTGACATCTTTCCTTGCCGGGGCGCGCGCGGTCGAAGCCGCCTGCCGAACTCGAGCCCCGCGACCAGCGCCAGCCCGATTCCGAACGACAGCAGCAGCCCTTTTTCCGGCTCGTCGGCGTACGTCGCGCCACCCACGTAACCGATGAGCACGCTGTAGACGGCCCACAGCGCCGCGCCCGCCGCGTCCAACGGTACGAAGCGCCGGAGCGGGTAGCGCAGGGAGCCCGTCGCCAGCGCGCTCGCCACGCGGCCACCCGGTAGGTAGCGAGCGGCGACGATCAGCAGCGCCGCGTGTCGCTCGATCCGCGTGCGTGCCCACTCGTAGCGACGGCGTCCGGCCGGGCCGCGCTGAAGCCTGGCGATCGCGCGCGGACCAGCGCCCCTGCCGATCGCGTAGCCGAGGCAGTCGCCAGCCCACGCCCCTGCCGCGGCGACGAGCGCGAGCAACGCCAACCGCGCCGGGTCATGCCCGAGGAGCACGGCGACAACGAGCACGGTCGTTTCGCTCGGCATGAACGGCAGAAGCGCGTCCAACCCGGACACGCCGAACACGATCACCCACAACCACGGCGACCCCAACTTCCCCGCGACCACCTCGGAGACCTGCTCCAGTACCTCCACCCACCCATGGTGATCACCCCAAGCCACTCCCGGGTAACCCTCCGGCGCCCCCCACATGAACACCACCCGCGAATATGCCGACACTTTCCCGCGCGCCGCACTTCCGAATATGTCGACATATTCGGAAGTTTTGAGCACTCGTGTGACTGGTGGGGCTCCTGGGGCGAGTTTCTTCCGAATATGTCCACAACTTTTCGCGATAAGTTGTCGACATACTCAGAAGTGGGGAGGGGTCAGGAGGGGGCGACGGAGGAGAAGGGGACGGTGAGTTCGCCGAGGCGCCAGCGGGCGGGTGAGCCGAGGAGGGGCCAGCCGCGGTCGGCGAGCATGCGGACGGTCTCCATCCACCGGGCGCGGGCGCCGAAGTTCTGATGCGGTGCGGCGGCGGCCCAGCAAGAGTCCAAAGTAGACATCAGGTCGTGGACGCGTTCGCCGGGGACGTTGCGGTGGATGAGCGCCTTGGGGAGGCGTTCGGCCACTGTGGATGGTCGCTCGAGCGTGGAAACCTTGCAGGACAAGGTGAGTGTGCGGGGGCCTTCAGCGGCGACGGTGATCCACGTGCACAGTCTGCCGATCTCGTCGCAGGTGCCTTCGACGAGCAGGCCGCCGGGCGCGAGCCCGTCGAGCATCACCTGCCAGGCGTCGGCGACCTCGTCCTCGGCGTACTGACGCAGCACGTTGAACGCGCGGACGAGCACCGGCCGCGTTCCCGCCAGCTCGAACCCGCCGCGGCGAAAGTCGAGCCACGGCTTTTCGACCGCGCTCTGCGCGAAGGCGACCCGCTCGGCGTCCAGTTCCAGCCCGAGCACGTGGACATCCGGATGTGCCGCGCGCAGCCGGCGGCCCATCTCGACCGTGGTCACCGGGGACGCGCCGTACCCGAGGTCCACTACGAGCGGGCCGGTCGTGCGCCGCAACAGCGCATCGATGGCCCGGTCGCCGGTCATCCAGCGATCGACGCGCCGGAGCCGGTTCGGATTGGTGGTGCCGCGGGTCGGGGCTCCGAGGAGCGCGCCCGGTTTCAGCCTTGGTCGGCCAGCCACTTCGCGGTGAATTCGGCTTCGTGGGCGAGCAGCTTGGTGACCTGCTCGGCGATGACGCTCTCCAGCTTCGCGCCGAACAGCGGGATGCGGACCTTGACCTCACCGACCGTGCGCAACACGGACTTGCCGCCTTCGCGGGTGAGCGTGGTCCGCGCGGTGATCTCGCCCGGAATGCCGTTGACCGTGGCGTTCGCCGTACCGGTGTAGCCCTCGTCGTCGACCGTCCAGACCTGGTCGCGGTGCACGATCAGGTCGCCTTTGTGCAGCGTGCGCACGGCCTGGGGGAGCTGCTCCGCGCCGATTCCCTGCGTCAACCGGTACTTGACACCGCCGGGGGTCTCCGAGTGCTCCTGCAGGCCGCCGTGCTTGCCGCCGAGCTCGCTGAGCCGCGCGCGCAGCACGGACTCATCGGACGAGGCGACGAACACCTCGCCGATGGTCTGCGTGAACTCTGCGCGGTGGTCGATACGGGATCCCATGCCCCGGACAGTACCGTTTGACGTTGTGAGCACTGTCGAAACTCCTACCCAGGCGACGCTGTCGAACCACACGACGCTGCGCCTAGGTGGTCCGGCGCGCCGATTCGCCGAGGCCGGAACCGCCGAGCTGCTCGTCGAGCTGGTGCGGACCCTCGACGACGACGGCGAACCGTTGCTGCTGCTCGGCGGCGGTTCGAACCTCGTGGTCGGCGACGCCGGTTTCGACGGCACCGTGGTCCGCGTGGCCACCTCGGGCTGGCAGCTGGGCGAGGACGGAATCGTCGACGTCGAGGCCGGGCAGAACTGGGACGAGTTCGTCGCGGCAACGGTGTCGGCGGGCATCGGCGGGCTGGAGTGCCTCTCGGGGATCCCGGGTTCGGTCGGCGCGACGCCGATCCAGAACGTCGGCGCGTACGGCTGCGAAATCGCTGATTCCCTGCTTTCGATCGACTTCTACGACAGGCGCACCGGCGAGCGGCGCATGCTCAGCGCCGACGAGCTCGGCTTCGCGTACCGGGCCAGCGTGCTGAAGGGCACCGACGCCGGAGTGGTCCTGAAAGTCCGGTTCGGGCTCAACCGGGACGGCCTGTCTTCGCCGATCCGGTACGCGGAGCTGGCGCGGACGCTCGGTGTTGAGGTCGCCTCGCGAGTGCCCGCAGCCGAGGCGCGCGACGCGGTACTGGAACTGCGGCGCGGCAAGGGTATGGTGCTCGACGCCGCCGACCACGACACCTGGAGTGCGGGGTCGTTCTTCACGAACCCGATCGTCGGTTCGGCCGAGGCCGCCGCCGTGCTCGCCCGGATCACCGAAGTGGTCGGCGCGGACGTCCGCGTGCCGGAGTACCCGGCAGAGGGCGGCATCAAGCTTTCGGCCGCGTGGCTGATCGAGCGGGCCGGGTTCGCGAAGGGACATCAGGGGCCGGGCGGCCGGGTTTCGCTTTCGACCAAGCACACGCTGGCGCTGACCAACCGTGGTTCGGCGTCGACGGCCGATCTGCTCGCGCTGGCAGGCGAGGTCCGTGACGGCGTATTCGCCCGCTTCGGCGTCGAATTGCACCCGGAACCACTCTTGATCAACTGTACGCTTTAATGTCCTTCACGGCACGCATTTTGCGGCCTTCCATTTCGGGTGAAGGAATTCTCAAATGTCCGTGTTCATTGTCGGTCTTAGCTGCGTGGCCGGCGCGGCAGCGATTATGGCAGCTATAACCTATTTTCTGCGAAAAAGTAAGTCACCCGATGAGGTGGCAGGCAGCGAGAACAACACGTTGTCGGGTCAGGTGTTCGGCATCGTCGGCGGCCTGCACGCGGTGCTCATCGCGTTCATTCTCATCGGCCTGCTCGACAATGCGAATTCGACCCGGGACGAATCCTATCGCGAGGCGGACGGCCTGATCGCGGTCGATTGGGCGGCCAAATCTTTGCCCGCCGACGCGCGCGTCAAAATTCAGGAACTCACCTATGGCTATGCCACCACGGTGAGCCAAAAAGAATGGCCACGAATGGCTGACGGCGGCAACGTGGAAAACCTGGGCTGGACCCAGCTGGAGCAGTTGAGCACGGTCGTGTCCGGCGTCGAGGTATCCGAAGACTGGCAGAAGAGCCGTCAGCAGGAGGCCACCGAGAAGCTCTGGGAGGTCTACGAAGCCCGCCAGGAACGGCTCAACGCGGTCAGCAACGGCGGCGTGAGCCCGGTCATCTGGTTCGCGCTGGCCCTCGGCACGCTGCTGACCGTCGGGCTGCCGCTGCTCTTCGGGGGGACGAAACTGCGGACGCACATCATCGTGGTCTCCACCCTGACGGCGACGCTGACGCTGCTGCTGTTCGCGATCTACCAGCTGCAGAATCCCTTTACCGGGGGCGCCGCGGTTGGCCCCGGCGCCTTTCAGTCCGCACTGGAACGCCTGAAATGAGCATGGTGGTCGCGACGCTGCTGTTCGTTCTCGCGCCCCCGCCCGTGCTCCCCGACGAGTGCCGGAACCTGCGGGTCGCCGGGATCGAGATCACCGACGAGCTGGCGCTCGGGCCGCTGGAGGTCGATCTGCACGAACGGTGTGCCGCCGCCCCGCCGCCCACCGGCGTCACCGGCTCACCCTCGACCGGGAAAACGCCGCCGGCCTCCGGCACACCGAGCGCGTCCCGCACGAGCGGGCCGTCAGTCAGTCGGACGTCGACGGCCGCTCCGGCGGCCAAGCCCGCCGAGAAAGCCGTACCCGCCCTCCAGGTGGCTTCGAGGCCGCTCAGCCCGGCCAAGGCACGTGCGCTGGCCAAGGCCGACGGGACGGCGAAGAAACGGCGCTGGGCGTTGGTGACCCTTCTCCTCGTCGTCGGCACCGGCGTGGTCCTGCACCGTCGCTCCGGGTGAAGCGCCGCGTAACTCACAGCATTTTCCAAGCCGAGCCGTGGCATCCTGGGATTCGCTGGACAAATGCGGCAACCGACACTGGTCCCCGCACGTCCAGTGTTCGTGTGGCTCCGCAGGGGCGGACGAGCCACAGGTAACGTCGGAGCGCTCTCCAGCGGTTTTCTGCGTGGAAGCGCTGCTGGGGCGCCAACGGGAGGTTTGACGGTGATCGAACGGCGCACGGTGTTCAAGGCCGCGCTGGCTGTGGGGGCTTCTGTGCTTCTCGCTGCCTGTTCCGGTGACAGTGGCATTGCCGGTAAACCGGAGGCCGCCGGGGCACCGGCCGTTGACACGCCGTCGAAGGCCAAGATCACCGCCGAGCCGGCGGTCGACGCCAAGGACGCCGAAGTTTCGCAGCCCGTTGTGGTGAAGGTCACCGAAGGCAAGCTCACCGAGGTCAAGGTCTCCGCAGGTGGCACGGACGTCAAGGGCGCGCTCGCCGCGGACGGGCTGAGCTGGACCAGTTCGGAGCCGCTCGGCTACGGCAAGACGTACACGTACGCCGCGAAGGCGGCCGACGTCGACAACAAGCCCGCGGAGCTGACGGGGGTTTTCACCACCGTCAAGCCGGCCAAGGAGGTCCGCGCCACGCTCAACCCGACGGACAACGCCGAGGTCGGCGTGGGAATGCCGATCAAGGTTTCGTTCGCATCGCCCGTGCAGGACAGGGCCACGGCGGAGAAGGCGCTCACCGTGAAGACCTCGAAGAACGTCGAGGGCTCGTGGGGCTGGCTCAGCGACACCCAGGTCGATTGGCGGCCCAAGGAGTACTGGCCCGCCAACATCACCGTGACCGTGGAGGCGAAGCTCTACGGCGTGAACCTCGGCGGCGGGAACTACGGCAAGGCCGACGTCACCACCAAGTTCAAGATCGGCCGCAACCAGGTCGTCAAGATCCACACGCCAGACCACGTCATGAATGTCACCCTCGACGGCTCGGCTCACAAGAGCTACCCGTGTGCCAACGGGCTGGACTCCGAGACGGCGCGCAACACGCCGAACGGCACGTTCATCGTGATGGAGAAGAAGCCGGCCGCCGTGTTCAACAACGCGCAGTACGGCTACACGAATGTCAACAAGAAGTGGGCGTGCCGGATCTCCAACCACGGCGAGTTCATCCACGAGAACCAGGACAACGCCTCCGCGATCGGGAAAACGAACAACTCGCACGGCTGTGTGAACCTGCTCGAGGCGGACGCCAAGACCTACTTCGACTCGGCGCTCGTCGGTGATCCGGTGGAGATCACCGGCTCCAACCTGGCCAGCCCGATCAACTCCGACGTCAAGGACTGGTTCTACGACTGGACGTCCTGGCAGGGTTTGTCCGCGATCAAATGAATACCGAGGTAAGCGCCAATGGCGTCCGGCTCGGCCTGCGGGTCGAGGGTATGGCCAACTCGCGGCCGATCGTGTTCGTGCACGGCTGGGCGCAGTCGTCGTCGGCGTGGGCTCCGCAGTTCGCGGACCCCGCGCTGACGGAGCGCTTCCGGTTGGTCGCGATGGACCTCCGCGGTCACGGGGCGTCCGACGTCCCGGCCGAGGGCTACGACGAACCGCGTAACTGGGCCGACGAGCTGTCCGCTGTGCTCGACTTCGCCGGTGAAGGCGCCATCGTCGTCGGCTGGTCGTACGGCGGGCTCGTCATCGCCGACTACCTGCGCACGCACGGTTCCGCACGGCTGTCCGGAATCGTGCTGGTCGGCGCGATCACCGAGATCGGCCGTGGACGCCCCGGCGGAAAGATCGGATCGGCGATGCGCGCGGCGCTGCCTGCCGCCCTGTCCGACGATCCGCAGGTCGCGGTGCCCGCGCTGGTCGAGTTCACTGGTGACATGGCGACCAAGGCGGTGCCCGGCGGGTTCGCGCAGGCGCTGCTCGGCACGAGCCTGGCCGTTCCGCCGTCGGTACGCGGGGCGTTGTTCCGGCGCGACATCGGCAGCGGGGATGTGCTCGAAGCCGTCGGCGTACCCGCGTTGGTGATTCACGGCACAGCGGATCTGGTCGTGGATCCGAGTGCGGGACAATACGCGGCCGGGAAGATTCCGGGTGCCACCATGCGTTGGTTCGAAGGGGTGGGGCACCTGCCCTTCGTCGAAGCCGCGCCGGAGTTCACCACGGCGCTGCGGCAGTTCGCCGACGGAGTGACCGCGTAGGAAGTACAGGAGTGACCGAGTGACCATCTCCCTTCACGGGTTTCGTCATGCGCCGCGCCGGGTGGCTGTGATGTCGGTGCACACATCGCCACTGGAGCAGCCGGGTACCGGCGACGCCGGCGGTATGAACGTCTACATCAGCCAGACAGCTATGGAGATGGCGAGGCGCGGGATCAAGGTCGAGGTGTTCACCCGGGCGACGTCGTCGGAGCAGGCGCCGGTCGCTGAGCTCGCGCCCGGGGTACTGGTCCGGCACATTCCGGCTGGTCCGTTCGAGCCGCTCGGCCGCGACGAGCTGCCCGCGCAGCTGTGCGCGTTCACCTCCGGTGTGCTGCGTGCGGAGGCGTTCCACGAGCCTGGGTACTACGACGTCATCGCATCGCACTACTGGCTTTCCGGGCAGGTCGGCTGGCTGGCGAGGGACCGCTGGGGCGTGCCGCTCGTGCACACCGCGCACACACTGGCGAAGGTGAAGAACGCCGCCCTCGCCGATGGGGACACTCCCGAGCCGCGGACACGCGTGATCGGCGAGGAGCAGGTCGTCGCCGAAGCGGACATGCTGGTCGCGAACACCGCCGTCGAAGCGCGGGAGCTCGTGGGCCTGTACGACGCCGATCCGCGGGATGTGGCGACGGTGTCGCCAGGGGTGGACCTCGAACGGTTTTCTCCCGGTTCGAAGATCGCCGCCCGTGACATTCTCGGGCTGCCGCGCGACGCCGTGGTGCTGGCGTTCGCCGGGCGGATCCAGCCGCTCAAGGCGCCGGACGTGCTGCTGCATGCGGCCGCCGAGCTGCTCCAGCAGCGGCCGGAGCTGCGTGAACGGCTGGTCGTGATGATCGTGGGCGGTCCGTCCGGGACCGGGCTCGAACAGCCGCAGGCCCTGCGTGAGCTGGCGGTGTCACTGGGAATCGAGCGCCAGACGCGTTTCCTGCCGCCGCAACCGGGGGAGTCACTGGTGAACGTCTACCGCGCCGCAGACGTCGTCGCCGTGCCCAGTTACAACGAGTCGTTCGGTCTGGTGGCGCTGGAGGCGCAGGCCTGCGGGACGCCGGTCGTTGCCGCTGAGGTCGGCGGCCTTCCGGTCGCGGTGGTGCACGGGGTTTCCGGGCTCTTGGTTCCCTCGCACGAGGCCTCGGCCTGGGCGGGAGCACTGGCGAGCGCGGCGTTGCGGCCGGACAGGCACGCCGAGTTGTCCGCCAACGCGGTGCTCCACGCGCGCCGGTTTTCCTGGCGCCGCACCACTGACGCGCTGCTGGACACCTATGCGCAGGCGGCGGGTTCGTTCCGCCGTGCGCTCGAACTGCGGGACGAGGTGGCGGTGTGAGCCTTGACGAGGTTATTCAGTCCACTTTGGACGGCATGGAGCTGAAGTACGAAAAACGGGGCGAGGGCAAGTATTTCGTCACCTTGCCCGGTACGAAGAAGCTGCAGACGAGCTGCTGGATGATCGCGGGCGACCATGCGTTCGCGGTGGAAGCCTTCGTTTGCCGCCGTCCCGATGAGGCACACGAAGAGGTTTACCGCTTTTTGTTGCGCCGCAACGCGAGGCTGTACGGCGTGCACTACACGATCGACGGGTCCGGAGACATCTACCTCGTCGGAAAGTTCGGCCTGGACACGGTTTCCGGGGAAGAGCTGGACAAGATCCTCGGCCAGGTACTGGAAGCCGCAGACGGCGACTTCAACACTTTGCTGGAGATCGGCTTCGCGACGTCGATCAAGCGCGAATGGGACTGGCGGGTCTCGCGTGGCGAGTCGCTGGTGAACCTCCAGGCGTTCAAGCATCTCGTCGAACCGGACAGCGGATACGAACCGGGATCCTTGACCAACTCGTGACAGCACCGGTGCAACCGCGCCGACCCGCGGCCACGTCTCACTCGCACTACTGGAGGGAGACACCGCAGATGAGATCGAGACGCATGGCGGGACTGGTGCTGGTACTCGGGGTGGCCTCGGGGCTCGTGGGCTGCACGGCCGGTCAAGGGACGGCGACCAGTTCGGGCGCCTATCCCGGCCCGGCCGCGAAGCAAGCGGCGCCGGAGAGCGCGCCCGGCCAAGCTGCGGCGGTGGCGGCCGGGCAGCCCGCGAGCGAACGCAAACTCGTGCGGACGGCGAAGATCGGGCTGACCGCACCGGACGTCGAGGCCGCCGCCGGCCAGGCGCGGCAGATCGCCGTCGCCGCGGGCGGGTTCACCGGATCTGAGCGGACGCAGTCCGATTCGGCGTCGCTGACGCTGTCCGTGCCCGCGGACAAGCTCGACGCCGTGCTGGGTCAGCTCACGAGCGTGCCCGGGACGACCGTGACGAGCCGCGAGCAGACCGCGCAGGACGTCACCGACCAGACTGTCGACGTCGAGGCGCGGCTGGCGACGCAGCGCGCGAGCGTCGAGCGGGTGCGGGCACTGCTCGCGCGGGCGACCTCGGTGAGCGAGATCACCTCGATCGAGGGCGAGCTGACCTCGCGGGAGAGTGACCTGGAGTCACTCCAGCGTCGGCGGGACTCACTGGCGGGCAGCGTTGCCATGTCGACGGTGACGTTGACCGTGATGGCCGCGGCAGCCCCTGTGGTGACTCCTCCGGACCGCTCGGGCTTCCTCGGCGGCCTTGCCGGCGGCTGGGACGCGTTTCTGGGCTTTGGAGGTGGCCTGCTGACCGTGGTGGGGGCGCTGGCGCCGTTCCTGCTGCTCCTCGGTGTGCCGGCCGCTGCCGTCGTCTGGTGGCTCCGCCGCCGACGCCCCGCTCCCGCCACTCCGGAATAACCCGGTTGGGGTTTTAGGCGGGACGGCTCGAGAGGAGGGGGGAGTCGCGATCTCGAGCCGTCCCACTGAAGTTCCCGCCACAGTGGACCGGTTGGCGAGGGGGGTGCCAACGGGGCCGGCGGGTCCACGGCTCGGCAGGGGGGAGTCGAGCCGTGGTCCTGTGTCCGCTGGGCCGGGGAGTGCGTGGAATCCGACCGAGCGGGACGGTAGTCAACCTGTCAGATCTCCACCTGTAATCACAAGACTACTCGTTACTCCATTCGAGTGAATTTCTGAGAATGGGTTAACGGTACGCATTTTCGGAGTCCGGTGTCAGCGCTTTGTTGCTGGTCACAAGCCAGACGAGTGAAGGTGTTACTTGCGGGTAACGCACTCTCGGTAGATCGACGTCGATGAAACGCCCAACCGGGAGGTCTGGCAGGCTGGCGCGCATGGGCGACCTTGGGACCTTGGTACTGCTGCGACACGGCCAGAGCACGTGGAACGCGGAAAACCTGTTCACCGGCTGGGTGGACGTGCCACTCTCCGAACTGGGCGAGGGCGAGGCGCGCCGAGGCGGCCAGTTGCTGGCCGACGCCGGCGTGCTGCCGGACGTCGTGCACACCTCGCTGCTGCGCCGGGCGATTTCGACGGCCAACCTGGCCCTCGACACCGCCGACCGGCACTGGATCCCGGTGCGGCGTGACTGGCGGCTCAACGAGCGGCACTACGGCGCGCTGCAAGGCAAGAACAAGAAGCAGACCCTCGAGGAATTCGGCGAGGAGCAGTTCATGCTCTGGCGCCGTTCCTACGACACCCCGCCGCCGCCGATCGCGCCCGGCGACGAGTTCGGCCAGGACAACGACCCGCGCTACGCCGGTCTCGGTGCCGCCATGCCGCGCACGGAGTGCCTCAAGGACGTCGTCGAGCGGATGCTGCCGTACTGGGACTCCGCGATCGTCCCCGACCTCCGCGCCGGGAAGAACGTGCTGGTCGCGGCGCACGGCAACTCGCTGCGCGCGCTCGTCAAGCACCTCGACGGCATCTCTGACGAGGACATCGCCGGGCTGAACATCCCGACCGGCATCCCGCTGCGCTACGACCTCACCGAGGACCTCAAGCCGATCACCCCCGGCGGGGAGTACCTCGACCCCGACGCCGCGAAGGAAGCCGCCGCCGCCGTCGCCAACCAGGGCCGCTGACAGCCGGGCTCAGGGGGACGCGTCCCCCTGAGCCTCAAATGAGGCCCAGTTCTCGGGCGCGGGCGCCCGCTTGAAAGCGCGAAGAGGCGTCCAACGCTGTCATGAGTTCGGCGACGCGACGCCGGTAGGTGCGCACTCCCAGGTCGAGCGTCCTGGCCGCGGTTTCGTCCTTGCAGCCCGACGCGAGCAGCTCGAGGATCTGTGGCGCGAGCAGGCGGATCTCCGTGATCCGGGCGTCGTAGACGGCCAGTTCGGTCGCCGCGCGCCAGGCGACTTCGAACAGCGAGCGCACGCCATGCACGGTCTCCGGATTCGAGATGACGCTGTAGGACCGCACGCCGTCGGTCATGCCGCCCGCCAGTATCGCGACCCGGTTGTCCAGCAGGATCGTTTCGTTGATCTCGACCACGGTGATCCTGATCGTCGCGCCCAGCTCGTGGACTTCGCGTAGATGCGCCGCCCCGCTCGGATCGAGCAGGACGCCCGGCCGGTAGATCTTGCGAATCCGCCTGCCCGCCACCCGTTCGAGGGGCGCCCGGTGCGGCCGGCTCACCGCCCAGGTGTGCAGGTCGTTCGCGGCGCAGGCCATGTCGGTCACGCCCTCGAACAGGTGCCCCGCCCGGTCGAACAGCTCCTGCTCACCGTGGACCACCACGACGTCGCTTACCGTCTTCATGCCTCCAGTGTCCTCCAAAACTGGCAACAAGTTGCCGATCGAGGACACCGTTGACGCCCGGCGCCAAGCTTGGCTCATGACCAACGAAACGATCACCGCCGCCGCGTCCGGCACCTGGAAGCTCGGCCAGTTCACCGTCAACCGGCTCGGCTTCGGCGCGATGCGCCTGATGAGCCGCGCCGACGGCGGCCCATCGGACCGCGACCGCGCCATCGGCGTGCTCCGCCGGGCCGTCGAGCTCGGCGTGAATCACATCGACACCGCCGCCTTCTACTTCTCCCCGCTGCGTTCGGCGAACGAGCTCATCAACACCGCGCTCGCGCCCTACGGCGATGACCTGGTGCTCACCACCAAGGTCGGTCCCGGACGGGACCCGTCCGGGAACTTCCTCATGGCCACCCCCGAGCAGCTGCGCGGGCAGGTCGAGGAGAACCTGCGCCAGCTGGGCCGGGACCGCATCGAGGTCGTCAACCTGCGCATCGGCGAAGGGCTGGAGCGGGGCTCCGGCTCGCTGGCCGACCGCTTCGGCGCGCTCTCCGAGCTGCGGGACGAGGGCCTGATCGGCGAGCTCGGCATCTCCAACATCGAGCCGGCGCACCTCGCCGAGGCACAGGCCATCGCACCGGTCGTCTGCGTGCAGAACCAGTACGGCCTGACGGCCCGGCGAGAAGACGACGAACTCGTGCGTCTCTGTGCTGAACAAGGCGTCGCTTTCGTCCCGTTCTTCGCCGTCGCGAGCGGTGTCGAGGACGAGCGGGTCGACGCCGTCGCGAAGGCGCACGGCGTCTCCGCGGCACAGGTCCGGCTCGCCTGGACGTTGCACCAGGGACCGAACGTGCTCGCCATTCCGGGTACCGGCGACCCGGCACATCTGGAGCAGAACGTGGCCGCCGGAGCGCTCGAACTGACCGATGCCGAACTCGCCGCGCTCAACTCGATCGCGAAGCCGTGATCAGGGCAGATGTCGACGTTCGGTATCGAAAGGGTGAACGAGGCCTGACGGCAGGACGAACAAGTACCCCGCAGGTGTCACCGCCGTCACGAGAACGCATCCAGTACTAGGCCAATTGACCACCTTCGCGCTTACGATCCACTTGTGACCGCGCCTGTCTCAATCGCATTGGCCATCGGCGCATTGATCGTTGGCGTCGGTATCGGGTTCCTCATCGCCCGGACCAGGAAGAAACGTGCCGAGCGTGTGCCAGTCGGACCGAGCGTCGCAGAACTGCTGCAACGCTTGGTGCGTTCCTCCAACAGCGGTGTCGTCGTCCTCAACAGGTTCGGCGACATGATCCTGCACAACCCGCGTGCCTACGACCTCGGCCTGGTGCGCCTGAGCCAGGCCGACCCCCGTGCGCGGCAGGCCGCCGAGCAGGTCGTCGAGACCGACGAAGCGATGGAAATCGATCTGTCGCCGCTGGAAGCCCGTGGCCGTCAGCCGGAGGCCGTGCTCGGCGAGGTGCGGCCGCTCGGCGACGGCTTCACCGTGGTCGAGGCCGTGGACCACTCCGAGGCCGTCCGGCTGGAGGCGACCCGGCGCGACTTCGTCGCCAACGTCTCGCACGAGCTGAAGACGCCGGTCGGCGCGATCGCGCTGCTCACCGAGGCCGTGCTCGACGCGGCCGAGGACGTCGACGAGGTCCGCAGGTTCGGCAGCAAGATCCTGCGCGAGTCCACCCGCCTCGGCCAGTTGGTGACAGAGCTGATCGCGCTGTCGCGGCTGCAGGGCGCGGAGCGGTTGCCCGACCTCAACGTCGTCGAGGTCGACGCGGTGGTCCGTGAGGCGCTCGGCCGCACGGCGCTGTCCGCGGAGTCGGCCGAGATCACCGTGACCACCGACGCCGCGAGCGGGCTGCTCATCGAGGGCGACCGCACGCTGCTGGTCACCGCCCTGTCGAACCTGCTCGAAAACGCCCTCGCCTACTCGACGGCCGGCAGCCCGGTGTCGATCAGCAGGCGCCTGGTCGACGGCCAGGTCGAGATCGCGGTGACCGACCGCGGCATCGGGATCGCCGAAGAGGACCAGCAGCGGGTGTTCGAACGGTTCTACCGGGCGGACAAGGCGCGCTCACGTGCCACCGGCGGCACCGGGCTGGGCCTGGCGATCGTCAAGCATGTCGCGGCCAACCACGGTGGTTCGGTCGGGCTGTGGAGCAGCCAGGGCACCGGCTCGACGTTCACCCTGCGCATCCCCGCGCACCTGGGACCGGACAAGAACACGGACAAGAACGCCGGCGAGGTCGAGGCGAGTCCCAACCGCCTGGCCACCGGAATGCAGCTTCCGCCGGTACCACGGCAGGAGAAGAACCCCGAGCGGGCAACCCGTCTCGTGGCGACCGGGCAAGAAAGCCCCGATGGAGGAGCGCTATGACGAGGGTTCTGATCGTCGAAGACGAGGAGTCGTTCGCCGACCCGCTCGCCTTCTTACTGCGCAAGGAAGGTTTCACCGCCGCCGTCGCGGGCACCGGACAGCAGGCGCTCGAGGAGTTCGACCGCAACGGCGCCGACATCGTGCTGCTCGACCTTATGTTGCCCGGAATGAGCGGCACCGACGTCTGCAAGCAGCTCCGCCAGCGGTCCGCCGTGCCGGTCATCATGGTCACCGCGCGGGACAGCGAGATCGACAAGGTCGTGGGCCTAGAGCTGGGTGCTGACGACTACGTCACCAAGCCGTACTCGGCCCGCGAGCTCATCGCGCGGGTGCGTGCGGTGCTGCGGCGAGGTGGCGAGCCGGGCGCCGACGGCGACCTGGCCCCGCTGGTGCTTTCGGCCGGTCCTGTCCGGATGGACGTCGAGCGGCATGTCGTGACCGTCGACGGCGTGGAGGTTTCCCTGCCGCTGAAGGAGTTCGACCTGCTCGAGTACCTGCTGCGCAACGTCGGCCGCGTGCTGACGCGTGGGCAGCTGATCGACCGGGTGTGGGGCGCGGACTACGTCGGCGACACCAAGACACTGGACGTGCACGTCAAGCGCCTGCGCTCGAAGATCGAGCCGGACCCTGGCTCCCCGCGGCACCTCGTCACCGTCCGCGGCCTCGGCTACAAATTCGAGACGTAACCCTCACCTCCACCCCTCGCCTAAACCGCCGTGAAGGCCTCCTTGAGGGACTTCAAGTCCCTCAAGGAGGCCTTCACGGCGTTGTGCCTAGGTGGTGTTGAGGTAGTGGTGTTGGTTACAGGTTCGAGACCTGGGCGAGCGCCGGGTACCGTAGCCACCTGTGCGCCTAGGGGTTCTCGACGTCGGATCGAACACTGTCCATCTATTGGTCGTGGACGCGCATCGTGGTGCGCACCCGACACCCATGCACTCCGAGAAGTCGGTCCTGCGGCTGGCGGAGCAGATCACCAAGGCCGGTGACCTGAGCCGGACCGGCGCGGACGACCTGGTCCGGGCGGTCGGCTCGGCGAAAGACGCGGCGATCCGGCTCGGCTGCGGGGACGTCATGGCCTTCGCGACCTCGGCCGTGCGTGAGGCCAAGAACTCGGCGAAGGTGCTCGGCAAGGTCGCCGACGAGACCGGTGTCGAGCTCCAGGTGCTCTCCGGTGTCGACGAGGCGCGGCTCACTTTCCTCGCCGTGCGCCGGTGGTTCGGCTGGTCGGCGGGCAAACTGCTGGTACTCGACATCGGTGGCGGCTCGCTCGAGGTCGCGATGGGCATGGACGAAGAGCCCGAGCTCGCGGAGTCCCTGCCGCTGGGAGCGGGCCGGACGACCCGGACGAGGTTCTCGCACGACCCGCCCTCCCGCTCGGAGCTGGTGTCCACCTCGGTGTGGCTGGAAGAGCAGCTCGCCGGGCTCGCCAAGAAGGTCGCCCGGCTGGGGTCGCCTGATCGAGTGGTCGCGACCTCCAAAACCTTCCGTTCGCTGGCTCGCCTGACCGGCGCCGCGCCGTCCGCGGCGGGCCCGCGGGCCAGGCGTGTGCTGACCGACACCGCGTTGAGCCAGCTCATCGCCTTCATCTCCCGCATGTCGTCCTCGGACCTGGCTCATCTCGAAGGCGTGAGTTCGAGCCGGTCACATCAGCTGGTCGCGGGCGCACTTGTCGCGCAGGCCACGATGCGAGCGTTGTCACTCAAGGAACTCGAGATCTGTCCTTGGGCACTGCGAGAGGGCGTGATCCTTCGGCGGCTGGACCACGCGAACGGCGCGGGCGAAGCTGTCAAGGGCGACACGGACGTTTCATCGCCGATTTGGACCGGTGGCAGCAGCGCACTGGACTTGGCCGACGAACAACGGGCACGGTGAAAGGGATGACGGAAAACAACGCCGGCGAGCAGCCACAGAAGACCGTGGCAGAACTACTCGCCCAACACGGGGCTCAGGTCGACGGCGGACGCCGTCGGCGACGCCGTGCTGCCGATGATGACGAGCCCACCCCGCATACCGAGTCGAAGGGCGGGTCGCGCCGCAAGCCGGAGACCGGTGACACGGCACCGCAGGCGATCATCAACAGGGTGACGGCCGACGGCGGCACCCCGCCGCCGCCGAACCGGCGCGGTGGAGGAAGCCGGCGGGCGCCGGAAGCCGCTCCGCCACCACCGCCGTCGCGTCCGCAACCGCCGCAGCAGGCCCACGAGTCGGGCCACTTCGCGCAGCCGCCGCAGGCACCGCAGGCTTCCGGGCACTTCGCGCGCCCGCCCCAGGAGCCCGTCAAGCCGCCCCGGCAGCAGTCCTCGACTCCGCTTCCGTTGCCGCAGGACTCGGCGAAGCTGCCGCGTCCCGTGCCGCCTCGGGAGTCCTCCCAGCTGCCGCTGCCGCCGCAGGATCCGGCGCAGCCGCTGCGTGGCCGCGGTCCCCGTCAGCAGCCACCGCCGCCCACCGGGGCGAACCGGATCCCGACGACGCGTTCGCGTGCCGCCGCGCCGCCTCCTCCACCGGGGCCGATGGCGGCACGCCTGGATGGCCTGGACAGCGAACCCGAAATCGCCGATCCGCCTCCCGGTGCCATGGGCAGTGGCACCTTCCAAGCGCCGCCAAGACCGCCGCGGCGCCCGCCGGCCCGCCGGCCGGTGCCGCCGAAGGCCGAGGACCACACCGAGGTGTTCGACGCGGTCGTCGACGACGTCGCGGTGTCTCCGGCACTGGACGACCCGCCGCCGCTCGACGCGCCGCCCGCCGGCCTCGCCGGTTGGCGCAAGCAGCGCACCAAGGTCGCGATGGACGACACCGAGATCGGGGTCATGCCACCGGTCGGGGACCTCCCCGAAATCGGTGTCATCGAACCCACGGGCCGGTTCGCCCCGGCGCCCCCGCCGTACGCGCCTGGCCGGGCGGCCCCGCCTGTCGCGTCACCCGACAACGGGCGGCTCGACCTCGACGACGAGTACGACTACGACGACGACGCGGTCGACGAGTACGACGACGATCTCGACGATCTCGACGACGACGTCATCGAGGACGAAGACGCCGAGCCGGACGTACACGAGTCACCGGCCAAGCAGTGGCTGATGCTCGGCGCGCAGCTCGCGCTCGGTGTCGTCGGCGGCGCGGCCGTCTGGCTCGGCTTCAACTGGCTGTGGGTCGAGATACCCGTGGCCGCGTTGACCGCGGCGCTGCTGATGGTGGCGGCCCTGGTCTGGATCGTCCGGAAGATCCGCCGCGCCGAGGACCTGCAGACGACGGTGCTCGCCGTACTGGTCGGGCTCGTGGTCACCGTGTCGCCCGCAGCCTTGCTGCTGGTGTCGCGCTAAGCCCGGCATGAACGAAGCTGCGGGAAAGCCCGTGCTCATCGGGCTTTCCACGGCGTCCGTCTGGCCGCTCAAGGCGCCGGTCGGGTTCCAGTTGGCCGCCGATCTCGGCTACGACGGCGTCGAGGTGATGGTGTGGTCCGACGCCGTCAGCCAGGACGTTTCGGCGCTGCGGCGGTGCGTGCGGAACACCGGCATGCCGGTGCTGTCGGTGCATTCGCCGTCGCTGCTGATCACCCAGCGGGTGTGGTCCCCAGATCCGGTGGTCCGGCTGCGCCGGTCGGTCGACGCGGCCGTCGAACTCGGCGCGCGGACGGTCGTCGTGCATCCGCCGTTCCGCTGGCAGCGCCGCTACGGCGACGCGTTCCCCGACCTGGTCAACGAGCTGGAAGACGCCAGCGGGATCGAGATCGCTGTCGAGAACATGTTCAAGGTGCGGCCGCCGGGTGGTTCCCGCGACTCGCGCGTGTCCGCGTTCCGGCCGTCGATCGACCCGACCGAGGTCGGCTACCGCCACTACACGCTTGATCTGTCTCACACCGCGGCCGCGGGCATGGACCCGATCGCGTTGGCCGAACGCATGGGCGCGGGCCTCGCCCACGTCCATCTCGCGGACGGCACCGGCATCCCGAAGGACGAGCACCTCGTCCCCGGTCGCGGCGGGCAGCCCTGCGCTGAGCTGCTCGAAACACTGACGCGCGGCGGCTTCGGCGGCCAGATCGTGCTCGAGGTCAATACCCGGCACGCCGTCGCGCCGGTCCAGCGCGCGAAAGATCTCGCGGAGGCCCTACTTTTTGCTCGCCTCCATTTGGGTCAATAGCCGGGTTTCAAGATCATTTTTCGGCCGGACACGGAACCGGATATCTCCATTTACCGCACGTGAACACGTAAAGTTCTGACCGTGAACCCGCTGCGATCGTTGATCTTCGCCCTCGCCGGAAATGACACGATTCGCCATTTCGTGTCAACCGTGCCCGGCAGCCGAAGCCTGGGGGGACGTTTCGTGGCCGGTGAGACCGGTACGGAAGCGGTCGCGACCGTCCAGCGTCTTGCCGACGAAGGCCTCTGTTCCACACTTGACCGGCTTGGGGACGTACCGGATGACCGGGCGGGCGCCGAAAGAAGCGTGCAGGAGTACCTGACGGTGCTGGACGCTGTCCACGCCGAGGGGATCTCGGAGTGTGTCGAGGTCAGCGTCGGCCTCGCGGCTGTCGGCGGCGGTTTCGACGAGAAGCTGGCGCTCGACAACCTGTGGCGGATCTGCGCCGCGGCCGAGCAGTGCGCTACCGAGGTCACCGTCGACGTCGACCTGGACGTCGTGGCGGAGCTGCGCCGGACGTGGCCGGCCACGGGGGCCGTGCTGCGTGCGTCGGAGCCCGGCGTCGAAGGCCGGGCCGCCGCGCTCGCCGTCAGCGGTTCACGCGTCCGGCTGACCACTGGTGCGCCGTCGCACCAGGCCGACCTGGCGTACGTGCGGTGTGTCAACATCCTGCTCGCCGGGGACGGCCAGCCGATTTTCGCCACCGCGGACCACAGAATGATCGAGATCATCGGCGAGCGCGCCCTGTGGCACGACCGAAAGCAGGGTGAATACGAGTTCCAGCTGCCCAACGGCGTGCACTCCGGCGAACAGCTCGCGCTCGCCCAAGATGGCGAAACCGTGCGGGTTCACGTGCCTTTCGGCGGACATCTATGAGTGCCGCGGACGACACCACCACTTCGTTCGACGCCGCGTCCTCCACCAGGAGCATGGGCGACGGCACCTTCACCGCGGTCCTGCGGCCCGAATGGTCGATCGGCGCTCATCCGCACGGCGGCTTCCTGCTGGCGCTGCTGGCGAAAGCCGGGATCTCCGCGTTGCAGGAGCGGGGCGAACCACCGGCCGAGCCGCTCGTGGTCTCTGCCGAGTTCCTCCGCCCGCCCGCGATCGGGCCGGTGCTCCTTCGCACCGACGTCCGCAAGGTCGGGCGGCGGGCCAGCGTCATCTCCGTGCAGCTCGAGCAGCGCGGCCGCAGCTGCGTCGAAGCCAGGGTGACGGCAGGCAGGTTGCCCATGCGGCGCCCGGAATGGACCGACCTGCCCTCGATGCCCGTCGAGCCGCCCGCCGGGGCGATCGCGCTCACCGGCGAGACGGCCGAAGGCTTGTTCAACCTCGCCAAGGGCTGTGACGTGCGGCTCGACCCGGCGACATCCGGCTACCTCAACGGCCGGACCAGCGACGCGCCGAAGATGCGCCTCTGGGTGCGACCGCGCCACGGCCTGCCCGACCCGTACTTCGTGCTGCTCGCCGGGGACGTGAACCCGCCGGTGGTGTTCAACCTTGGCCGGTTCGGGTGGACGCCGACGGTCCAGCTGACGGCGTTGCTGCGGACCCGGCCCGCGCCGGGCTGGCTGCGGGTGATCATCGAGAGCCGGTCGGTGCACGAGTCCTGGTTCGACTCCGATGCCACGGTGATCGATTCCCAGGGCCGCCTGGTCTCCCAGGCCCGTCAGCTCGCCCTCGCCCCGGCACCGGGCGCCTGAGCATGGTTTGACACCCTGAAGCAATGAGCGTTATCGCGGTTCTGGGTGCGGGAAAAATCGGCGAGGCCCTGTTGTCGGGGCTGCTGCACGGCGGACAGGACGCCGGGGAGCTGCTCTTCACCGAGCGCTCCCCGGAACGGGCCGCCGAGCTGACAGCGCGGT
This sequence comes from Actinomycetota bacterium, assembly GCA_032230695.1. GTDB lineage: Bacteria > Actinomycetota > Actinomycetes > Mycobacteriales > Pseudonocardiaceae > Amycolatopsis. The sequence goes on from JAVXWP010000147.1 coordinate 34,978, forward strand.
ACGGCATCAGCGAGGTGAAGGTCACGGACGCGGCCAAGCGCGCGGACGTCCTCGTGGTCGCGGTCAAGCCACAGGACATCGAGCCGGTGCTGGATGATCTGGCGCCGCTGCTCGGCCCGGGATCACTGGTCGTGTCGCTGTGCGCGGGCCTGCCGACGGCCCTGTACGAGCGCAGGCTGGCCGAGGGCGTCCCGGTGGTCCGGGGCATGCCGAACACGCCGATGCTCGTCGGTGAGGCCATGAGCGCCATTTCCGCGGGGAAGCACGCGACACCCGAGCACCTTTCGACCGTCGAGGAGCTCCTGGCGCATGTCGGCAAAGTCGTGCGCGTGCCGGAGTCGCAGCAGGACGCCGTCACAGCGCTGTCGGGCTCCGGGCCCGCGTACTTCTTCTACCTGGTCGAAGCCATGATCGACGCCGGGATCCTGCTCGGCCTGCCGCGCGCGCTCGCCGGCCAGCTGATCATCCAGTCGGCCGTCGGCGCGGCGAAGATGCTGGCCGAGTCGGGTGAGCACCCGGTGATCCTGCGGGAGGCCGTGACCTCGCCGGCGGGCACCACCATCAACGCCATCCGCGAGCTGGAGAACCACGGCGTCCGCGCCGCGCTGCTCGCCGCCATCGAGGCGGCCCGGGATCGCTCCGAGGAACTCGGCAAAGCCCACGACAACCACTGACCACCACAAGCCGCACGCGCCCCCAGTCCCCAGTACCGACCCACGCGGGTCCATACCCCCAAAACCCACCCACGCGGGTCCTTAGTCCTTAAGGCCGGTCACCACGACTTCCGGCCGGCCACGGCCGGAAGTCTTCACCGCGCGCGCTCGCCGAAGGCCAGGTTCGCGGGAGCAGGGCGCCCCCGGCACAGACGTGACCGACCTCCGATGTCACGCCCTGGTCACGCGAACCTGATCGCGCGCCGCCAATAAAGACAGCCAATAAACACAGCATCCGGGTGGAGGTGCGGCCCATCTTGATGACAGGCGTCGCACTGGCACCACCTGTCCCGCTACTCTCGGAAAGAGCACGTGCGTGTCGGTACCACAGGTGGGGAAGCCTCGTGGCGCGACACGTGTCGAAGGACACGGTGAAATATGTCGCCGAACAAGAAGGAAGACCTGCCCGCAGTGGGACAGGTGCAATTTTTGACGGTCGCTGAGGTGGCCACGCTGATGCGTGTCTCCAAGATGACCGTCTACCGCCTGGTGCACTCCGGCGAGCTGCCAGCCGTAAGGGTCGGCAAGTCGTTTAGAGTGCCTGAAAAAGCAGTGCACGACTACCTCGAGGGTGCCTACTTCGACGTCGGTTGAGTGGTCGGCGGGCTCGCTAGCGGGCCCGTCGGCTGACCGCCGGACGGCCACGGGTAACCTGGAAGACCGCTCGTGCCTGTGCGCTCCACCCGTTGGACGCTGCGCCGGGCAGCGTTACCGACGACGACTATAAGGAGCGCCCATGGGTTCTGTGATCAAGAAGCGCCGTAAGCGCATGTCGAAGAAGAAGCACCGCAAGTTGCTGCGTCGCACGCGTGTGCAGCGCAGGAAAGCCGGCAAGTAACTCGTTTGTTCGCTGTGGTGAGTAACACAGCGTAGGTTTTCTGAGTGGCCCGTCCAGTCTCTGGACGGGCCATTTCAGTTTGTGGACGCTCACGCCCCCATTCGAGTGACGCTGGCGTCCAATTTGCTGACCAGCGGGTTAATAGCATGTAAGAGCTCATCGAGCCATCCCTAATGGGCGGTAACATCCAAGGGGTCTCAGCGCGATGCTTCAGTGAGTGCAGGTTCGCGCACCCTCGGTGATCGTTTGCCGGGACCTTTGCCCTATCGCCCCAGGGAGCCCCATGCCGTCCAAGATCGTGCTCGTGACCGGGGTAGGCGGTGAGCTCGGCGGAAAACTTTTGGCCCGGCTCGGCAACAACCCGGAGTTCGAGCGCGTCATCGGCGTCGATACCACCCCGCCGCGCAAGTCCGTCCTCCAGCGCATGGGGAACGCCGAGTTCGTCCGCGCCGACATCCGCAACCCGCTGATCGCCAAGGTGATCAGCTCGGCGAAGGTCGACACCGTTGTGCATGCCTCGACGACGGCGCATCCCGCCGGGCCGAGCCGGCGCGGTGTGATCAAAGAGGTCAACGTCATCGGCACCATGCGACTGCTCGCCGCCTGCCAGCGCTCGCCGCTCGTGCAGAAGCTGATCGTGAAGTCGACGGCCGCGGTCTACGGAGCCGGGGCGCGTTCGCAGGCGGTGTTTACCGAGGATTCCGAGCTGATCCCGATGTCGGCCAGCGGTTACGCCAAGGACGCCGTCGAGATGGAGGGGTACGTGCGCGGGCTGTCCCGCCGCCGTCCCGACATCACTGTGACGATGGCCCGGTTCATCAATCTGATCGGCCCCGATGTCGACACCGTGCTTTCGCGGTACTTCGCGCTGCCCGTGGTGCCGACCGTGCTCGGTTACGACGCGCGCATCCAACTGCTGCATTCCGCGGACGCGCTGGCCGTGCTGGAGCTCGCGACGCTGCAGGACAAGCCCGGAGTGTTCAACGTCGGCTCGGACGGGGTACTCACCCTGTCACAGGCGATTCGCCGGGCCGGTCGGCTCGAGCTGCCGATGCCCCGGGCCGTGGTGCCGTCCGTCGGCAAGATCCTGCGCGGCGCCCGGGTGGTGGACTTCTCCGCGGATCAGGTGCGCCTGCTCAACTTCGGGCGAGTGGTCGACACCACCAAGCTCAAGCAGGAGTTCGGCTACATCCCGCGGTGGACGACCCGCGAGGCATTTGACGACTACGTGCTGGGCAGGGGCTTGCGGCCGATCGTCGACGGCAACAAGCTGGTAGGGCTGGCGAACAAGGTGATGGTCGCTGCCGCGACTGGGCAGGCGGCGACGAAGTGAAAGGCCGCGCGATGCCGGGTGGCCAAGGGGGTACAGGGAATCAACACAGAATGAGGCGGAGAACGTGAGCAGCGCCGAGGCACAGATCATCCAGCTGCACGGACCGGGCCGCGAGAAGCCGGTGAACTCGCCGGCCGCGGCCGAAGCCAGGTCCGACGAAGCTGAACGCGTGCTTGACGCGCCCGTGGTCAACTTCCCGGTCGCCCCGGTCACAGCCAAGGAGCGCACGCCGAGGGCGGAAAACGGCGAGCTGTCCAGCGGCGTCGCAGACGCCCTGCGCTTCCTGCGTCACCGGCTGACCGGCGACTACACCGTCGACGAGTTCGGCTTCGACGCCGAGCTGACCGACGCTCTGGTCCTGCCGCCGCTGCGCGCGCTGTACGAGAAGTGGTTCCGCGTCTCGGTGCACGGCGTCGAAAACCTGCCGGTGGAGGGTGGTGCGCTGCTCGTGTCCAACCACTCCGGCACGTTGCCGCTGGACGCGCTCATGGCGTCGGTGGCGGTGCACGACGAGACCCCCGGGCATCGGCACCTGCGCGGGCTCGGCGCGGACCTCGTCTTCAAAGTGCCGCTGGTCGGTTCGCTCGCCCGCAAGTCCGGACAGACGCTGGCCTGCAACCCCGACGCCGAGAGGTTGCTGCGTCAGGGCGAGCTCGTCGGTGTGTGGCCGGAGGGCTTCAAGGGCATCGGCAAGCCGTTCGCTTCGCGGTACAAGCTGCAGCGCTTCGGCCGTGGCGGGTTCGTGTCGGCGGCGCTGCGCACGGGCGTGCCGATCATCCCGGTGTCGATAGTCGGCGCGGAGGAGATCTACCCCAAGATCGGTGACATCAAGGTGCTGGCGCGGATGCTGGGGTTGCCGTACTTCCCGGTGACGCCGTTCTTCCCGCTGCTCGGCCCGCTCGGAGCGATCCCGCTGCCGACGAAGTGGAGCATCGAGTTCGGTGAGCCCATCCGCACCGACGCCTTCGACCCGGATGCCGAAGAAGACCCGATGCTGGTCTTCAACCTCACCGACCAGGTGCGTGAGTCCATCCAGCAGACCCTCTACAAGCGCCTCTCCCGCCGCCAGTCGGTTTTTCGAGGGTAAGGGACATGAACTGACGCACTTTGTCGCCTAAGTGCCCAAGAGCGGGGCACTTAGGCGACAAAGTGCGTCAGCGGCGGCGGTAGGCGAGGCCGGCGGCGACGGCACCCGCGACGGCACCGGCGCCAAGGACGGTCGGGACGCCGATCTTGGCGGCCTTGCGGCCGGTGCGGAAGTCGCGGATCTCCCACCCGCGCGCACGGGCGACGTCGCGCAGACCCGAGTCCGGGTTGATCGCGACAGCGGTGCCCACGGCGGACAACATCGGCACGTCGTTCTGTGAGTCGGAATAAGCCGTGCAGCGCTTGAGGTTCAGGCCCTCCTGCGACGCCAGCGCCCGGATGGCGTGGGCCTTCGCGCGGCCGTGCAGCATGTCGCCGACGAGCCTGCCGGTGTAAACGCCGTTGACGTGCTCGGCGACCGTGCCCAGCGCGCCCGTCAGCCCGAGTCGACGGGAAATGATCGCGGCGAGCTCGACGGGCGTCGCCGTCACGAGCCACACCCGCTGCCCGGCGTCGAGGTGCATCTGTGCCAGCGCGCGCGTGCCCGACCAGATCTTGTCGGCCATCAGCTCGTCATAGATCTCTTCGCTGATCTCGGTCAGTTCCTGCACGGTTCTACCGGCCACAAAGGACAGTGCCTGTTCGCGGCTGGACTTGATGCTGTCCTTGTCCTCCCGCCCGATGACCCGGAACTTTGCCTGCTGCCAGACGAACCCGGCGAGATCGGAGGTGGTGAAGAACTTGCGTGCGGCGAGGCCGCGGGCGAAGTAGAAGATCGACGCACCCATCATGATCGTGTTGTCCACGTCGAAGAAGGCTGCCGCGGTCAGATCTGGCGGGGCTGGTGGTGACGGGGGCTCGTTCGCCGCGGCGATCTCCATCGCGACGGCGGCGTCGGCCGAGGCCTGGCCCGCCAGCTCGGCGAGCCGCTCGAGTTCCTGACTTTTATCCTTGCCACGCCACGATGACACGCACACCGCCTCCAGGTTTGCCGATTGGGCGCCTGTCCACAGCGTAGCGACCCCGGAACCGGGTTGTCCTCGCCGCCGGTCCGGTCAGGGGATCACGATCGGTGGCAGTCCCGGCAGTAGGGGCGGGAGTGAGACGAGCGGTGGCGGTGGCGGCGGCAGGCTCGGCAGCCGCGGGCCGGTGGTCGGCAGGATCGGCGGGGCGATCACCGGCGGCGGGGTGATGCTCGACGTCGGGGGGAGCGGCACGGTCGGTTGCGCCGGCGTTTCGGAGCCGGGAACGGCGTCCGTCGGCAGGTACGTCTGCGCGGAGTCCTCGACCGGGGCGGGTTCGCTCGGCGTCGCGCCTGTCGGCGGCTTCGTGACGCTCGGCGTCGAACGCTGGTCGCAGACGCCTTCCGCAGGCAGCGCGCCGAGCTCGTCCGTCGAACCCGACGTGATGCGGTAGCAGCCGAGCCGGTCGGCCAACGCTGTGGCGCGGGTCTCGATGTCGGTGAGCAGTACCTGCGTCGCGGTGAACCGGCTCACCGCGGCGGCCGGGATAGCGGCGCTCTCCGCAGAGAGCGCACCGGCGCGCTCCTGCGCCCATGTCCGCAGTCCGGCCAGTTGCTGCTCACCGCTGTTCGCGGTGGCAAGTGCGGTCAGCTGCGCGACACCGGCGCGCGCGTCGGCCTCGAAGTCCGTTAGCCCGGTCAGATAGTCGGCGCTGTCGCCGCCGGAGTCCTTGAGCTCCACGAGCTCGTCGAGTCGGTTGTCCGCGAATTCGAGGTACTTCTGGGCCTTGGCCTGCTGCCCGAACGTCAACCCGAGCGCGACCGACTCACTGGCCCGCTTGACGCCGTACAGCGGATCGCCCGGCAGCGCGTTCTTCGACAGCAGCATGCCCAGTCCGGCCAGCGCGATGAGCACCGCGGCCGCCGCGACCAGCAGCCCGCCGATCGCGGAATGTTTCCGTCGCGGCTCCATCCGTTCTGCCTCGAGATCGGGTTCGGTCAGCCGCTCGACAATGCCCGCTCGTATCCGACGACGGGTCGCCTCGTCCAGCGATTCCGACGCCCCGAGCTCACGCAGGCCGGTGACCAGGTCCAATTCGCGCGCGAAGCCTTCCACGGACGCGGGCTCCTCGACGGCACGGGCGAAGCGTTCACTGTCCGCTCGCTCCTCGGAGAACCACCTGGGCACGACGTCTCCCTGCACTGGCCGATTCCGATGTGAATCGGTCTAGTAGAGGAACGACAGTACGGCACCCATGGTTACGGAAATGGGCGATTACCCACCTGGAACGGGGAGAACTCTCACCGGATCAGCGCAGTCCCGAAGGCAGCAGCTGGGCCAACCGGCGTATCGCACGGTGCTGCAACGCCTTGATCGCGCCTTCGTTGCGGTTCATGAGCGTGGCCGTCTCGGTCACCGACAATCCCTGCATGAACCGCAGGACGATGCATTCCCGCTGGTCCTCGCCAAGCTCGGCGACAGCACGCAGCAACTCGGTCCTGGTCGCGCTGTTGATCGCCAGCGTTTCGGGCCCGGCTTGCGCTTGCGCGCCGATCCCCGACACCGGGGCCGCGCGGGGCTCGGACACCTCATCGGTGACGACTTCGAGCCGAAAGCGGCTGGACTTCACGTGGTCGAGGATGAGGTTTCGGGCGATGGTGACGAACCACGCGCCGACGTCGCGGCCCTGGTAGCTGACCGAGGTGATCCGGCGCAGCGCGCGGAGAAAGGTCTCGCTGGTGACGTCCTCGGCAAGATCACGGTCGCCCATGCGGAACAGCACGTACCGGTAGACGACGTCGACGTAGCGGTCGTAGAGTTGGCCGAACGCCGAGGTGTCGCCGGTTTGCGCGGCGGTCACGAGCTCCCAGGCTTCGGCTGTCGCGGCTTCGGCACGCTCGACGTCGTCCTTGGTGGCGTTCCGGCGGCCCGAGGCCACGGGCCCGGCTGCCGGGCGTCGTGCGATGCGCCCGGCGAACAGCCCGGCCGGACCCCTGGTGGCTGCTCCTTGCAGGGTCATTTTCGCACCTCCGGCAGCCTTCACAGCGACTCGCTTCCCGCCCGCGAGTGATCAGCGCCACCGTGGGGCATAGAGGAGCATACGTGTTGTTACTGCGAAGTAGGTAGTTCGGGTTTCGTCGGCGTTCCGCGGTAGGGGTGCGACGGCCCGAACGTATCCCCATGACGGGGGATGAAGATGACAAACTGGCAACAGCAAGCTGAAGGTTGTTTCGACGGACATGAACCAGCGAGAGGCCGGGGTCGATTTGAGCGGCGAGCACGTCAGCGAAGGGAAGCACGGTGTCTCTGAACGCAGTGTCTCGGAACTACTGTCCGCGGCCGCTGGGAAATGGCCCGACGCGGTAGCGCTCGTCGACGCGGGATCGGCGGCGGCACTGACTTGGGCGGAGTTCGACGCGCTGGTGAACGGCCAGAGCAGGCGCCTGATCGACGCGGGTGCCACACCCGGCGACAGGGTCGCGCTGCGGCTGCCGACGTCCGCGGATTTCGCTGTCGCGCTGTTCGCCACGCTGCGAGTGGGCGCCATCGCTGTGCCGGTCCCCCCGCAGGCTCCCGCCGCCGAATTACGGCAGCTTCTGGACCACAGCGGAGCGAAGATTCTCGTTGAGCGGCACGTTACCGAAGAGTTGCCCGACGGCGTGGCCACTTTCACACTCGGTTCCGAGCGCTCGGACGCCGTCGACGCATTCGGCGGTGGCGAAGACATCGCTGTCATCTCCTACACCTCCGGCACCACCGGGCCACCTCGTGGCGTGATGCTGTCCCATCGCGCCCTGCTGTCCAACATCGACCAGCTCGCCGCGGTGCGCCCGGCCGTGCTGGACCGGACAGACCGTGTCCTGCTCGCCATCCCGCTCTTCCACATCTACGGCCTCGGCCCCGGACTGCTGCAGTCCGTAAGCGTCGGCGCGACGGTGGTGCTGTCCGAGCGGTTCAACGCCGTGCGCGCCTTGGCGGACTGCGTCAAGTACCGAGTGACGTCCGTGATCGGCGTGCCGGCGATGTACGCCGAGTTCGCCGCGCTGACGGCCGACGAACTGGGCGAAGGGCTCTCGACGGTCCGGCGCCTGACGTCCGGCGCCGCGCCGCTGCACCCGAAGGTGCTCGCCGGTATCCGTGAGGGGACCGGGCTTGGCGTGTTCGAGGGCTACGGCCTGACCGAATGCGCGCCGGTGGTCACCACGACGATGGTCACCGGTTACCCGAAACCCGGCTCGGTCGGGCGCCCGCTGCCCGGCGTCGAGCTCCGGCTCGTCGACAGTGACGGCAGCGACGACCTGGTCGAACTCGACCCGGCGGACCTCGCCGACGCGTTCGCCGAGGAGGCGGGCGGCACCGGGCTGGTCTCGATCCGCGGCGCCAACCTGTTCTCCGGCTACTGGCCCGACGGCTCGGACGGGCCGGACGAGGACGGCTGGTTCCGCACCGGTGACGTCGGCTACCTCGACGTCGACGGCGACCTGCACCTGGTCGATCGGGCGAACGACCTCATCATCGTCAACGGCTTCAACGTGTACCCGCACGAGGTCGAGGACGTCATCGCCGAGCTGCCCGAGGTCATGGAAGCAGCCGTGGTCGGAGTGCTGGACGAGCGCCGCGGCGAAGCTGTCAAGGCCTTCGTGGTGCCGAGGCCCGGTGCTTCGCTGTCCGAGCAGCAGGTCGTCGAGCACTGCGCCGGGAAACTCGCGGGCTACAAGGTGCCGCTCGCCGTCGAGTTCGCCACCGCGCTCCCGCACTCGGCCACCGGCAAGCTTCGCCGCCTTCGATTGCGCTGAAAGTGGTTGAATGAAGCCATGTCGCACCAGGTGACCGTGATGACCAGGCAGGGCTGTTCCTCGTGTGTCAAGGCCGAAGCCGACGTCGAGCGGATCTGCGCCGAGCTTGGCGTCGAGTGGTCGACGGCCGACGTCGACAGCGACCCGGAGTGGCGCGCGGAATACGGCGACCGGGTGCCGGTGATCCTCGTCGACGGTGACGAGCACGGTTACTGGAAGGTCGAAGAGGACAGGTTGCGCAAAGCCCTGAGCGTGCCGAAGGACCGGCTGTAAGGCACTCGTAAGGGTACTGGGCCAAGCGGGATCACGTTTCGCTCCGAAGATAGGAGTGTGAGTGACCTGAAAGATGTCCCCGTAGACGTGGCTGAAGCGCCGCCGCGCCGATTGTCCCTGCTTCACTCCGCGTTGATCGGAGTTCTCGCGCTGGCCGCCGCTCTGGCGTCAGGGCACCTGATCGCCGCCTTCATCGGCTTGAACGGGTCGCCGTTCGTCGCCGTCGCCAACACCGTGATCGACAAGAGCCCCCAGCCGATCGTCGAGTGGGCGAAAGGTCTCTTCGGGACGGCGGACAAGCTGATCCTGAAGGTCGGCATGGCCGTGGTCATGGTGCTGGTCGCGATGCTGGCGGGGCTGATTTCGCGCCGCAAGCCGCTTCCCGGCCAGATCATCTTCGGGATCTTCGGTGTGATCGGGGTACTGGCGGTGTACAGCCGCCCCGACCTCGGCCAGGTCGCGGTCTTGGCACCGGTCGTCAGTCTCTTGGCCGGGGTCCTCGTGTTCGGTTGGCTGCACCGGATCCTGCTGCCGCAGCCGTTCGCCGGCACGGCGCCCGCCGAGGGCCCGAACCGGCGGAAGTTCCTGGTGACCAGTGCCGGTGTCGCCGTCGGCGCGGGTGTCGCCGGGCTCGGCGGCCAGATCATCGGCTCCAGCAAGGATGCCGAAGGCTCCCGGCAAGCCGTCGGCCTGCTGATCCCCGCGAAGACCGCACCGGTGATCCCGGCCGACGCCGATTTCGCCAAGCTGGGCACGCCGACCTTCATCACGCCGAGCCGCGACTTCTACCGGATCGACACCGCGCTGGCCGTCCCGCAGGTGCGCACCGAGGACTGGAGCCTGCGCATCCACGGCATGGTCGACAAGGAACTCACCTTCAACTACTCGGACATCCGCAACCGCCCGCTGATCGAGCGCACGATCACCATGACCTGCGTCTCGAACCCCGTTGGCGGCCAGTACATCTCCAACGCCACCTGGATCGGCATCGACCTGGCCGAACTGCTGGCCGAAGCCGGCGTCAAACCCGGCGCCGAGCAGCTGTTCTCGACAAGCGTGGACGGCTGGACCTCGGGCTCGCCGGTTCCCGTGGTGACCGAGCCGAACCGCGGCGCGATGCTCGCGATCGGGATGAACGGCGAACCGCTGCCGATAGAGCACGGCTTTCCGGCGCGGCTGGTCGTGCCCGGCCTGTACGGGTATGTCTCGGCGACCAAGTGGGTCACCGATATCGAGATCACCACCTGGCAGGCGCGCGAGGGGTACTGGCTCAGCCGTGGCTGGGGCGAGATGGGGCCGATCAAGACGGAGTCCCGGATCGACACCCCGCAGGGTTTCGAGGACGTTCCGGCCGGTCGCGTGACCGTTTCGGGAATCGCGTGGGCACAGCACACCGGCATCGAGAAGGTCGAGGTCCGGCTCGATCAGGGCACCTGGAAGACCGCGGAGCTCTCGGCCGAGGTCGACATCAACGCCTGGCGCATGTGGTGGACCGATCTGGACGTGCCCAAGGGCGAGCACCAGGTGTCCGTGCGGGCAACCGACAAATCGGGATACACGCAGACCGACCAGCGTGTCGACACAGTTCCCGATGGCGCAACGGGCTGGCACACGACGTCGTTCAGCGCGCGCTGATCCTTCTCGGAGAAAAGATTTCCCGAACAAATCCAATCCAACTCCATAGTGGCGGCGAATGCCTGATGACAAGTGAGTGTTTATCGGGCGTCGTCCCGAACCGAATGGAGTGATTTTCAGTGAGGAACGTTCGAGGCGTCGCAGGAATTGGCATCATGGCAGCGGCAGTCCTGACTCTCGCGGCATGCGGCAACAGTGGCACCGCATCCACCGCCACCAGTTCCATCCCGGCTCCGGCCCCCATGAGCTCGCCCGCCCCGGCAGGCAACGCCACCGCGGCCGGTGACGGTGTCACCACCGCGTCCGACGTGTTCGGCCCGGCCTGCAAGCTGGTCCCGACCTCCGGTGAGGGTTCCGTCGGCGGCATGATCAACGATCCCGTCGCGACCGCTGCCGGCAACAACCCGCTGCTCACCAAGCTTGTCGCGGCTGTCGGCGCCGCCAGCCTTGGTGACACGCTCAACTCGCAGCCGGCCATCACAGTGTTCGCCCCGGCCGACGACGCGTTCAACGCGCTCGGCGACGAGGCGTTCAACGCGCTCGCCAAGGACCCGGCCACACTGGCCCCGATCCTCAAGTACCACGTCGTCGGCAAGCGCTACGACGCCGCGGGCCTCGTTGCCGCCGGCAGCGTACCGACGCTCGACTCCGCCGGTGGTGACCTGAAGATCGGTGGCACCGCCGATGCCCCGACCGTAAATGGAAACCCCGTTCTTTGTGGAAACATCCCGACCAAGAACGCGACCGTTTTCGTGATCGGCAAGGTGCTCACTCCAGGGGCGAACAAGTCCTGATCACACCCCTAAAGCCGCGCCTTTCTCCGGGAAACAATTCCCGGCGGAGGGCGCGGCTTTGTGTGCGTGGTCACCTCTCGTGAGTGGCTACAAGTGTTCAAACCCCCGTGGGCCCGCATGACCCAGGGATGCGCAGAGGGGCCTCCGACCTGTGACTTTGTGCCTGCGTTCACAAGTGGCTAACGTAGTGGTATCGCTTCCGCGGCGCGCCGGTATCGAACCGGAGAGCGCCCGCTGGGTCAAGAGCCGATTTTTGAAGTGATGCAAGTTCAGTGGTCGTAGTGGTCGTCGGTGAGCAGTTTCGGTGAGGAGAGCCAGCGTGGTGGCACAGCGAGGCCGGCGGAACGGGGCCGGGGCTCCGCATCAGCCGATCGTCACGCCGGATGCGGACAACGCACCCACCGCCGAGATGCCGGTCGTGCCGGCAAACGGTGTCGAGCCCGAAGTGACCGTCCGCGCGAAGTCCATCCCGGAAGCCGCCGTCGCCAGGCTCGCCGTCTACCTGCGGGTGCTGTCCGCGATGGCGGAACAGGGCGGCACCACGGTCTCCAGTGAGGAACTGTCCGCCGCCGCCGGGGTCAATTCGGCGAAACTGCGCAAAGACCTCTCCTATCTCGGCTCGTATGGCACGCGTGGCGTCGGGTACGACGTCCAGGTGCTGATCGACGAGATCGAGCGCATCCTCGGGCTGACCCGCAAGCACAAGGTCGCCGTGGTCGGCATCGGTAATCTTGGTCACGCGCTCGCGAACTACGGCGGTTTCCCAGGCCGTGGTTTCCCGGTCGAGGCGCTGTTCGATCTGGACCCGGATTTGATAGGTGTGCCGGTCGGCGGCCTGCTGGTGTCCCATTTGGACGATATTCCGGCCATCTGCGCCGAGCGGCAGATCTCCATCGGCGTCATCGCGACCCCGCCCACCGCCGCCCAGTCGGTCTGCGACCGTTTGGTTGCCGGCGGCGTTCAGTGCATCCTGAACTTCGCGCCGGTTGTTCTGCAGGTGCCGGCGCATATCGAGGTCCGCAAGGTCGACCTGGCGGTAGAACTTCAGATTCTTTCGTTCCACGTGGCCCGACGAGCCGACGCGGAGCTGAACGGTAACGGATTGGTGGTCGGGTCATGAGTGTCCTCGCCGTCGGGCTTTCACATCGCAGCACCGACATGACCACGCTGGAACGAGCCGCGGTCGGGGTCGGCGAGCTGGACAAGGTGCTGCACCAGCTGCAGCAGGCCCCGCACATCAGCGAGGCCATGGTGGTCTCGACGTGCAACCGCACCGAGGTCTACGCGGTGGTCGAGACCTTCCACGGCGGGCTCAACGACGTTTCCGAGGTGCTGGCCGGGCAAGCGGGCCTGGAGCCGGCAGACCTCTACGACAGTCTGTATGTGCACTACGCGGGTGCCGCGGTCGAGCACATGTTCTCCGTCGCCTCCGGGCTGGATTCGATGGTCGTCGGCGAGACGCAGATCCTCGGGCAGGTCCGTGGCGCGTATGCCGACGCGAGGGAAGCCGGCACGGTCGGCCGCACCCTGCACGAGTTGGTGCAGACGACACTGCGCGTCGGCAAGCGGGTGCACACCGAGACCGGGCTGGACAAGCTGGGCGCTTCGGTCGTCTCCCAGGCTCTCGCCGAGGCGCGCGAGCTCGAAGGCAAGCGCGCCGTCATCCTCGGCGCGGGTTCGATGGGCGCACTGAGCGCCAGTCAGCTCCGCAAGGCGGGCATCGGCGAGATCACTGTCGTCAACCGCACCGAGAGCAACGCTCAGCGGCTCGCCGAATCGGTGACCGCGCAGGGTGTTCCGGCGCAGGCCCGGCCGATGGACGAGCTCGCGGACGCCATCGCGCTCGCGGACGTCGTGGTCGCCTGCACCGGTTCGCAGGACGCGGTGCTGCTGCCCGCACACATTCTTCCGCGTGACGGCCGTTCGCTGGTCATCTGCGACCTCGGCCTCCCGCACGACGTCGACAAGGCCGTTCGCGAGATCGAGGGCGTCCTGCTCGTCGACCTCGACACGGTCCGCCGCCGCATGGACGACGTCGCCGCCGGTAGCGGCGGCACGAGCACCGCGAAGCAGACAGCCAAGGCCAACGGCATCGTGCTCGACGAGGTGCGCGAGTACCTCGCCGGACAGCGCAGCGCCGAGGTCACCCCGACGGTCACCGCGCTGCGCCGCCGCGCGGCCGAAGTCGTCGACGCCGAACTGCTCCGCATGGACAACCGGTTGCCCGACCTCGACGGGGCGGTGCGGGAAGAAGTGGGTCGCACGGTCCGCCGCGTGGTCGACAAGCTGCTGCACGCGCCGACTGTGCGCGTCAAGCAGTTGGCCGCCGAGACGGACGACACCGATTACGCCAACGCGCTGCGCGAGCTGTTCTGCCTGGATCCGCAGGCACCGGCCGTCGTCGCCAGCACGTCGGCCAAGCCCGAGACAGGACAGAAGTTCAGTGACTAGAACCATCCGGATCGGTACCCGCGGCAGCGCACTCGCAGTAGCGCAGACGGGGACCATCGCGGCCGCGCTCGAGCAGGCGGGCGAAATCGTCGAAATCGTCAAGGTTGCCACCCCTGGTGACCTTTCCAGTGCGCCGATCCCGCAGATCGGCGTCGGCGTGTTCACCTCAGCGCTGCGCGAGGCGTTGCTACGCAACGAGATCGACGTCATCGTGCACTCTTACAAGGACCTGCCGACAGCGCCGGAACCCGGTATCGTGCTGGCCGCCGTGCCCGTGCGCGCCGACCCGCGTGACGCGCTGATCGCCCGTGACGGCCTCACCCTCGGCGAGCTGCCGGCGGGCTCGAAGGTCGGCACCGGATCGCCGCGGCGGACGGCCCAGCTGCACGCCCTGGGCCTCGGTTTGGAAATTCTGCCCATCCGGGGCAATATCGACACACGCATGCGCAAGGTCACCGACGGCGAGCTCGATGCCGTCGTGCTGGCCCGCGCAGGCCTGGTCAGGATCGGCCGGGGTGACGAGATCACCGAGACCCTGGACCCGATCCAAATGCTGCCGGCACCCGCGCAGGGTGCGCTGGCGGTGGAATGCCGCGTCGACGACGTGGACATCGAACACCTGCTCAGGTCCACTGTGGATGATGAGATGACCAGGTTCGCGGTGACGGCCGAGCGCGCTTTGCTGGCGGCGCTCGAAGCAGGCTGCAGCGCGCCCGTGGGCGCTTTGGCCGAGGTCGTCGAGGATCTGGACGACGACGGCAAGGTCATCATGCGGATTTCCCTGCGTGGTACCGCCGCCGTCGATTTCGGCAGCGATTCGGTGGAGATGTTGCGAGCCTCCGCGATCGCCGAGACGCATCAGGCCGAGGAGCTGGGGCGGACCGTCGCCGCCGAACTGCTCGACCTGGGTGCCGGCGCGCTCTCCGGCACCACCCCCTGACGACCGCGTCTTCCAAAAGAGCGAGATCAAAACACAAAGACCGTTAGAAAAATAGTTCGGCCGGTTCACCGAACGGCCGCATAAGAGGAGAAACGCACAGATGACCCCCGCGCGTAAGACCACAGGGCGTGTCGCCTTCGTGGGCTCGGGCCCTGGTGACGCCGGACTGCTGACGGTCCGGGCCCAGGAGCTGCTCGTCAAGGCCGAGGTCGTGGTGACCGATCCGGACGTGCCCGCCGGTGTGCTGGCCTTCGCCAGCGCCGACGCCGAGGTCCGCCCGGCAGTCGGTGAGCCCTCCGAGGTCGCCAAGGACCTGGTCAACGAGGCCAAGGCCGGTCGCCTAGTGCTCCGGCTCGTCGCCGGTGACCCGCTGACCCAGCCCGCCGCCGTGGCCGAGGTGCAGGCCGTGGCCCGCACCAGCGCCGTGTTCGACATCGTCCCGGGTGTTTCGCCCGGTGCCGCGGTCCCGGCATACGCCGGCGTCGCACTCGGTGGCACGCACACCGAGGTCGACGTCCGCGGCGACGTCGACTGGGCCGCGGTCGCCGCGACCCCCGGCGCGCTCGTGCTGCACGCGACGTCCAGCCACCTCGCCGAGGCGGCTTCCCGCCTGGTCGAGCACGGCCTCGCGCCGCAGACCCCGGTCGCGGTGACCTCGAACGGCACGATCAACACCCAGCGCACCCTCGACACCACGCTCGCGTCGGTGTCGCAGGATGCCGGTGAGCTCGTCGGCCCGCTCGTCGTGACCGTTGGCCAGGCCGCCGGCCAGCGCTCGAAGCTCTCCTGGTGGGAGTCGCGCGCGCTCTACGGCTGGAAGGTCCTGGTGCCGCGCACCAAGGAGCAGGCAGGCGAGATGGCGGAGCGGCTTCGAGGCCACGGCGCCACTTCGCACGAGGTCCCGACCATCTCGGTCGAGCCGCCGCGCAGCCCCGCCCAGATGGAGCGCTCGGTCAAGGGTCTCGTCGACGGCCGCTACCAGTGGATCGTGTTCACCTCCACCAACGCGGTCCGCGCGGTGTGGGAGAAGTTCGAGGAGTTCGGCCTCGACGCCCGCGCGTTCTCCGGCGTGAAGATCGCCTGTGTCGGCGAATCCACCGCGGCGAAGGTGCGCTCGTTCGGCATCATCCCCGAGCTGATCCCGACCGGCGAGCAGTCCAGCGAAGGCCTGCTGGCCGAGTTCCCGCCGTACGACGACGTGCTCGACCCCGTCGATCGCGTTCTCCTGCCGCGGGCGGACATCGCCACCGAAACGCTCTCCGCCGGTCTTCGTGACCGTGGCTGGGAGATCGACGACGTCACGGCGTACCGGACCGTCCGGGCCGCGCCGCCGCCAGCCGACACCCGCGAGATGATCAAGACCGGCGGTTTCGACGCGGTCTGCTTCACCTCGTCTTCGACCGTGCGGAACCTCGTCGGCATCGCCGGCAAGCCGCACACCCGCACGCTGGTCGCGTGCATCGGCCCGAAGACCGCGGAAACCGCCGTGGA
>JAVXWP010000021.1:0-12753 GCA_032230695.1 Actinomycetota bacterium
CCCGCAAAACGCCCGCGCCCTGGTCAGGCGGGCTTTCGGGGGGTGGCGGGGTCTGGGCGGTTCCGCCGCACGGTGTGGACCACGAACATGGTGATCAGCAGCGCGACGAGGCCGCCACCGGCGCCGGCGAGGGCGACGATCATCGGCGTCCAGTCCTTCGCATTGAGCGGCGGCAGGTCAGACGGCACCTGTACGGCCTTCGCCGCCGGGACGCCGTCCTCCGACGCCACGCTCGCCGTCAAGGCCGCCATCGGGTTGATGACACCGAACCCGACGAAGGTGTCACGTCCGCCCGGTGCGGCGGGGTGCTGGGCGGTGCTGGTGATCCGGTTCATGACCGCGCGCGCCCCGAGCGCCGGGAACTTCGCCCGGACCAGCGCGGCCACACCGGCCACGTACGGCGCCGCGAAGCTTGTTCCCTGGATCTCGCTCGGCTCCGAGCCGCCCTCGATGGTGAGGTTGGCCAGCCCGCTCGATCCGACCGCCGGGTCCAGGGAGGTGATCTTCGTCCCGGGCGCGGCGACGGTCACCCAAGGCCCGTTGACGCTGAACGACGCGACACCGCCGGTCTCATCGATCGCGGCGACGGACAGCACGTCCTTCGCGAACCACGGCGGGGTGACGATGTTCTTCGGCTTGTTCGGGTCGGGCTGGTCGTTCTGCGTGCACTGCGTGGAGGTGTTCCCGGCCGCCGCGACCACTACGACGTCCTTCGTGTCGACGGCGTAACGGATCGCGGCCTGAAGCTGCGCCTCGCCCGTGGTGATCGACCCATCCGCCGGACGGCAGTTGTCGACCGACATGTTGATCACCTTCATGCCGGGGACGTTCGCGGCATGGACAACGGCTTGCGCGAGGCTCTTCAGGTCACCGGCACTCCCGGCCTGCTCCTGCTGCCGCCCGCCACCCGTCTGCCCGGGGCTGGTGTCCCCGCCAGGCTGACCGCCTCCACCCTGGCCGGCCGGGATCTGTGTGCTCGTCCCCGGTGTGCCGGACGTCGACGACGAAGTGGTCGACGACTGGGTCTCTTCCTTGTAGTTCTGGCTGGACTGCCGGATGGACACGATGGTCGCATCGGGCGCGACGCCGATGAAGCCGATATTCGCTTCCTTGGGCGGATTTGCCGCGATGATCCCGGCGACTTCGGTGCCGTGCCCGTCGCAGTCCTCAAGGCCGTCGTCGGCGGCGGTCCGCTTCACGTACTCACCGCCGGCGACGAGCCGGTTCTGGAAGTACGGATGCGGGGTGACACCGGTGTCGATCACGGCGACCTTGATGCCGCCGCCAGCGGTGCCGTCCGGGGTGGAGGCCCGCACGATCTTCTGGATCGCCTCGATCTGCAGGTACTGCTGACCCCACGGCTTGCCCATGGGGTCGACGTTCGGTCCGAGGTTCCGCTGGACGCATTGATTGGCCTGCACGTAGTTCTTGATCGGGCCGCCCGAATCGACCGGCGGCTGGCCGACCACGTCGGGCGGGGTCGCGTAGTAGCTGCCCGGCCCAGACGGGGGCGTGGTCGTCTGCTGTGCCCAGGCGGGCACCGCGCTCGCCGTGGGCGAGAGGACACCGATGCCGGCGACGAGCAGCAAGCCCGTCGTCCGCATCGGGAGTTTGAACGAGCGGGTACGCGTCCCCCTGGACCGCCGCACAGATGCCGTCACCGTACTCATCCGATCGTCTGAAACCGATTTACGTGAAGTTGACGTGCCGTAGCGTCGTGTAGAGATCCATGACGCCCAGCGCCAGCGGCAGCACGGTCGCGATGCAAATCGCCTCGATGATCTCGACGGTACGGCGCAGCGGCGGCGAGAAGCGCTGGTTCGGGAAAACAACCCCGGTGACGAGTGCGCCCGCGGCGATGAGCACGAGGATGCCGAACACCCACAGCACCCGGCCGAGCGGACTCTGCGTCGTCATCCAGCCGAGCAGGATGCCCGTGCCAGACAACATGCCGGTGGTCAGCAGCGCGACGGCCTGGCTGCCGTTGGCGTACGCGCGGGCCCGCAGCAGGAGCACCAGCGTGGCAACGACACCCATGATGAGGCCGAAGACGCTCGGGGAACTCGCGGCGATGATCGCGGCGATCGCCGCCGCCGTGCCACAGCCGATGAGCAGGCCGGTCATGTAGTTGTGGGCGACACTGGTGCGCTGCTCGATCATCCGGTAGTCGGGGAACCCGGTGTCTTCCTTGAGTTCCTCGGCCGTTCCCGGCACGTGCGGCAGCGGGAGCTTCGCGAGCCAGATGGTCGCCCGCGGCAGGATCGAGATGCAGGCGAGCGCGATGGCCGTGGTGCCCGCGGCAATGCCCGCGGCGGGGTGGGAAACCAGTGTGCCGAACAGGAAAGCGAGCGCACCGAACGTGGCCGCCGTGGCCGCCGCGATGAACGTCGTTATCCCGGCGCCGATGATCATGATGCAGACCGACGCGACGATGATCACCAGCACGCTGCCGAGCAGCAGGTTCGCCCGGATCGACAGCCCCGGGACGATGTAGAACCCGCTGACGAACGCGAAGGGCAGCCCGCCGGCCGCGGCGATCAGGACGCCGGTCGCTTCGGCTTGGTATGCCTTCGCGAGGGAGGCACCGACGGCGACACAGGCGATCGCGCCGACTCCGGCCGCGATCGCGGCGGCGAGCCCGTTGCCGCCGGGGAACATCGGCCCGCTGGTGTACAGCGCCACCGCGGCCAGGAAGAGCGCGAGGCCGCCGGCGATGTGCCCGAAGCGGCGCGCCGTCTCTTTGGTCCACGGCCGGAAGCTGTCCGGTGTGGACTCCGCGATCGCGTCGACGACGTCGTCGTACAGCGGCGGCGGCGGATTTTCGTTGCGACGCCGCAACTGCAGCAGTTCGCCGTCGATGACGCCCAACGATGCGAGAGTCCGGCTGGGATCCAGCGGCGCGTCGCCCAGCTTCGCCAGCGCCCAGCCGCCGTGGCGGGCGCCGCCGTCCGGCGAGACCTCGTTCGCCATGTCCAGCAGCATCGGCAGCAAATCGGCCACCGCGACGTCGGCCGGCAAAGCCACGTCGATCCGAGTGCGTGGTGCCACCACCGTCACCCTGCTGAATACCGTCGTGCCCGTTGCCACCTGCTAGCCCCCTGCCTGGAGAGAATGCTCCGCGTACTTATACCGAAGTACCCGCGCACGCATCATTGCCCGCCCAGAAACTACCGGTAACGACCCACTCTCGTGGGAAACCGGCGTAATGGGGGTCGAACTTGGCCGAAACGCCCCGCCGATGTCGGTGTGCGGTCCTAGTATTAACGCACTGGACGCCGTCATGGGGTGCACCCGCCTGTTCGCTACCGTGTGAACCGGCCGCGCATCCGGCTGGTCGTCATCGCCGAGTTGAAGAGGGGTCTTTCGGTGAGCACGCTGCAATTCAAGCGGTCGCCGCGCCTTGCTGCGCCCCGCCCGCCGGGCGGCGAGGTCCACCTCGAGCCGCCGCCCGAGGTGCCGCGCACCATTCCGGGCAACATCGTGATGAAGCTGATGCCGGTGGTCATGATCGTCGCCATGGTCGGCATGGTCGTGGTGATGTTCACCGCGGGCGGGCCGTCCGCGCGGAACCCGACCACGCTGATGTTCCCGATGATGATGCTCATGGGCATGGGCGGCATGTTCGCCGGCGGCGGCAAGGGTGGTGGCGCCAAAAAAGCCGAGATGAACGAAGACCGCAAGGACTACCTGCGGTACCTCGGCCAGATGCGCGACAGGGCCCGTGAGGCCATGGTCGACCAGCGAGCCGCACTCGAATGGGTACACCCCGACCCGCAGACGCTGTGGTCGCTCGCCGCGAGCCGCCGGATGTGGGAGCGCCGCCAGAACGACCAGGATTTTCTACACCTTCGTGTGGGCCGTAGCTCGCACCGGCTCGCGACGCGGCTCGTTCCGCCGCAAACCGGCCCGGTCGACGAGCTCGAGCCGATCGCCACCCTCGCCCTTCGCCGGTTCGTCCGCGCGCACTCGATCGTGCCCGACCTGCCGACCCAGATCACCCTGCGCGGGTTCGCCGCGGTCAGCATGCAGGGCGAGCGCGAGCTCACCCGCGGACTGACCCGCGCGATGCTCGCGCAGATGGTCACCTTCCACAGTGCCGACGACGTGCTCGTGGCCATCGCCACCGCGGGCCGCGCCAAGGAGGACTGGGAGTGGGCGAAGTGGCTGCCGCACGCTCAGCACCCCACGATGTCCGACGGCATCGGCCAGCTGCGGATGATGGCGGGCTCGCTCGCCCAGATCGAACTGTGGCTCGACGAAGAGTTGCGCGACCGCCAGCGGTTCTCCCGCAACGCGACGCCGGCACCTGACCAGCCGCATGTCGTCATCATCATCGACGACGCCGAGGTCACCCGCGAAGAGCAGATAATCCTGGAAGAGGGGCTGGTCGGCGTCACGCTGATCGACCTGTCCGACTCGACGGGCAACCTTTCGGCCCGCCGTGGCCTGCGCCTTGTGGTGGAAGAAGATCGCCTGGGCGCCCGCAGCGCCGGCGGTGTCGAGTGGTTCGGCCGCCCGGACACGCTCAGCGTGGTCGAGGTCGAAGCCCTGGCCCGCAAGCTTTCGCCGTACCGCGTCGGTTCCGCCGCGCAGGAGGCCAGCGAAGAAGAGCCGCTACTGTCCAACCCGTCGCTGCTCGAGCTGCTCGGTATCCCGGGTGACCCGATGACCTTCGACGTCCAGCAGTCCTGGCGTCCCCGGCCGGTCCGGGATCGCTACCGCGTCCCGTTCGGTGTCGGCGAGTTCGGCCAGCCGGTCGAGCTGGACATCAAGGAAGCGGCGATGGAGGGCATGGGCCCCCACGGGCTGTGCATCGGCGCCACCGGCTCCGGTAAGTCCGAGTTCCTGCGGACCCTGGTGCTCGGCATGCTGGCGACCCATTCCTCGACAACGCTGAACTTCGTCCTCGTCGACTTCAAGGGTGGTGCGACGTTCCTCGGTCTCGACGTCGCCCCGCACGTCTCGGCGACCATCACCAACCTCGCCGACGAAGTCACCCTGGTCGACCGGATGAAGGACGCCCTCGCCGGCGAGATGAACCGGCGGCAGGAGGCGTTGAAGAACGGCGGTAATTTCAAAAATGTCTGGGAGTACGAGAAAGCCCGGGAAAACGGTGCCGACCTCGACCCGCTGCCCGCGTTGTTCATCGTGGTCGACGAGTTCTCCGAGCTGCTGAGCGCGAAGCCCGACTTCATCGACTTGTTCGTCGCGATCGGCCGGCTGGGCCGGTCGCTGCAGATGCACATGCTGCTCGCCTCGCAGCGGCTCGAAGAGGGCAAGCTGCGTGGTCTCGACTCGCACCTGTCCTACCGGATCGGCCTGAAGACGTTCTCCGCGGCGGAATCCCGTGCCGCGATCGGCGTGCCCGACGCGTTCGAACTGCCGTCGGTCCCCGGTGGCGGATACCTCAAGTACGACACGTCCACGATGGTCCGGTTCAAGGCGTCGTACGTGTCGGGTCCGTACCGGCCTGCCGGCATCAAGGCCGTGGCGCCGGGTGCGGCCGTGGTCCGTGCCGACAAGCGGCCGCAGCTGTTCGTGCCGGACTTCGTCGAGCTGCCCCGCGAACCGGAGCCGGCGCTCGGTGATATCGCGCCGGTCAAGGTGGAGCGCGAGTCGGAGGAAGCCGTCGAGCCGAGTGAGCTCGACGTCATCGTCAACAGGCTCGTCGGCCAGGGCCCGCCGGCGCACGAAGTGTGGCTGCCGCCGCTCAAGGAACCGAACTCGCTCGACACGCTGCTGCCGAACCTCAACCCGACGGAGGACAGGGGTCTTTCGCCGGTCGGGTTCTTCGGTAACGGTCGCCTGCAGGTGCCGCTGGGCATTGTCGACAGGCCGTATGAGCAGCGGCGCGACCCGCTGTGGGCCGATTTCTCCGGTGCGACAGGGCATGGCGTGCTCGTCGGCGGACCGCAGTCCGGCAAGTCGACCATGCTCCGGACGCTGATCATGTCCATGGCGCTGACGCACACCCCGGAGGAGGTGCAGTTCTACTGCATTGACCTCGGTGGTGGTTCGCTCACCGGTCTCGCCGACCTCCCGCACGTGGGTGGGGTCGCGGTCGCGCGGCGTGAGCCAGACAAGGCCCGCCGGATCGTCGCCGAACTCACCACTTTGCTGACAGAACGCGAAGGCCGGTTCGGTGCGCTGGGCATCGACTCGATGGCCGAGTTCCGCAACCGCAAGCGGCGTGGCGAGATCAAGCCCGAGCAGGACGCGTTCGGTGACGCGTTCCTGGTCGTCGACGGCTGGAAGGCGCTGCGCGAGGACTTCGAGGAGCTCGAAGGCCAGATCACGAAGCTCGCCACGCAGGGTCTGTCCTACGGCGTGCACGTGTTCATCGCCGCCAACCGCTGGGCGGACATCCGCCCGGCGATCAAGGACATGATCGGTACCCGGTTCGAACTCCGCCTCGGTGACCCGAGCGAGTCCGACATCGATCGCCGCGTCGCGGTCAACGTGCCCGCCGGTCGGCCCGGCCGCGGTCTGACCAGGGACAAGCTGCACCTGCTGACCGGGCTCCCGCGGATCGACGGCTCCAGCGACTCCGAAACCGTCTCCGCGGGTGTCGTCGACGCGGTGGCCAAGATCAAGGCTGCGTGGCGTGGCCCGGTCGCGCCGAAGGTGCGCCTGCTGCCCGAGATGATCAGCTACGAGGACGTGCTGGCGCAGGACCCCCGCCGCAACAGCAAGCTGATCCCGATCGGTGTCAACGAGGACGACCTGGCGCCGGTGTACCTCGACTTCGAGGCGGATCCGCACTTCTACGCGTTCGCGGACGGCGAGTCTGGCAAGACCAACCTGCTGCGCCAGATCACGCGGGGCATCGTCGAGCGGTACACCTACCAGGAAGCCGTCATCATCCTGGTGGACTACCGGCGCACGATGCTCGGCTTCATCGGCGGGGACCAGTTGCTCGGCTACGCGGTGTCGGCACAGCAGCTCGACAGCATGGTCAAGGATGTCGCGGGCTCGATGTCCCGTCGGCTGCCGGGGCCGGACGTCACTCAGGAGCAGCTCAAGAACCGCAACTGGTGGACCGGCCCGGACCTGTTCGTCATCGTCGACGACTACGACCTCGTCGTGACCCAGACCAACAACCCGCTGAAGCCGCTCGCGGACTACCTGGCCCAGGCCAAGGACGTCGGTTTGCACATCGTCGCGGTACGGCGCACCGGTGGTGCCAGCCGCGCGATGTTCGACCCGGTTCTCGGCAAGCTGAAGGAAATCGCCGCGCCCGGCATGGTGATGAACGGCTCGCGCGACGAGGGCAACCTGATCGGTACGGTCAAGGCCAGCCAGATGCCGCCGGGCCGGGGCACCATGGTCAGCCGCAAGACCGGCAAGCAGCTCATGCAGGTTTCGTGGATTTCGCCAGACTGACTTCGCCGGCGGGATGCAAGTGAAAGACGAACGGCGACCACGGTGAAGAACAGCAGGAGTGGCTTGTGACATTGCGGGTGGCGGTGGACTTCGGGACATCGAGCACCTGTGTTGTCGCTTCGGTCAATGGGCGTGAGCCGCAGGTAGTGGTGGTCGACGGGCAGCCGTTGATGTCCTCGGCCGTGTATGCGGCGGCGGACGGCACGCTGTTCGTGGGGCAGGAGGCCGAACGGCAGGCTGCCGTCGACCCGTCGCGGTACGAGCCGAACCCGAAGCGCCGGATCGACGAGGGTGACCTGCTCCTCGGCGACAGCGTGCTGCGGGTGACCGACGTGATCCATGCCGTCCTGCGGCGCGCGGTGACCGAGGCCCGGGTGCTCGCGGGCGGCGCCGAGGTGGATCTCCTCGTCCTGACGCACCCCGCGGACTGGGGCGCGATCAGGTCCAGGCTGCTGCGGCAGGCCGCGGGTCGGCTGGCGCGGGAAGTCGCGCTGGTACCGGAGCCGGTCGCCGCGGCGATCTTCCACGCCGCCACCTTCGCACCGTCCGATCTCAAGTCCGAACGGACCGTCGAGTTCAGCGGCAGGCCGGGCGAAACGCTCGCCGTGCTCGACTTCGGGGGCGGAACGGTGGATGTGAGTGTGGTCCGCCGGGTCGCGAACAACGGTCCGAGGCGCGGCGGGTTCCAGGTGCTCGCCACCCGGGGCGATCCGAGCTTCGGGGGCGCCGACATCGATCAGGCGCTCCTGGAGCACGTCGGTTCGCTGGTCTCGTCGGTCGATCCGGCGGCTTGGACCCAGCTCGTCGAGGGGCGGGAGCTGTCCGAGCGACGTCGTCGCCGGGTGCTCCGCCAGGACGTCCGCGGGGCGAAGGAAACGCTGTCCCGCCACGCGTACACCGACGTGCCGATGCCGCCGCCGTTCGCCGACGCGCACGTCACGCGCGAGGACCTGGAGCGGCTCATCGCCGGTCCGCTGGGCCGCGCGGTCGAGCTCACGCGCGCGGCGATCGACGAAGCCGGCGTGCGCCCCAAGCAGCTCACCGCGATCTTCCTGGTCGGCGGCTCGAGCCGGATCCCGATGATCTCCCGGCTCGTCCACGAACGCATGGGCGTCGTCCCCACCACGCTCGACCAGCCGGAGACTGTCGTCGCCCGAGGCGCGCTGCGCGCTGTCCTCGTCGACCCGGACCGCACCGGCGCGCTCCCCGGCAGCTCCATCGCCCGGCCCACGGGCGCCCCGGCCCCCGCCGAGCAGCGCACCGAGATCGTCCGCCCCTTCGACTCCCCGCGCCCGGCCCCCACCCCCGCCGGCGCGACGTTTAGCCCGCTAAACGCAAGTCAACGGGGTGGGGCGCAGGTGGCGCAGGCGGGTCTCGGGAGAGGGCCGGGGACGGGTGGCGGGGTGCCGCAGTGGCAGCCGCAGGAGGCCGTGACAACGGAGACGGCGAAGAAGAAAGAGGGACGACGCAGACTGCCGTGGGTGATCGGCGGCGCCGCAGTCGTCGCCGGCGTCGTGGCCGCGGGGCTGATCATCACCTCGGGTGGGGGAGCCGATCCGGCCGCGGGCCACCCGTACGCGCAGTACGACTACAGCTTCGTCGCGCCCGCCGACTGGGTCCAGACCGGAGACAACGTCGCCAGCCGGCAGGTGGTCATCCGGCCCGACACCGCACAGACCGGGGACGACCTCGTGGTGGTCCAGGAGTACGTGATGGACTACGACGCCACGGCGAACCGGCAGCGGATGGTCAGCAGCCTGCAGACCTCGGCGGCCAACGACCCGGCCTACAGTGGATTCGACCCGGCGATGACATACGCGGGCAAAGAGGTCGTCTACTACCACCAGACCAAGGACGTCGCCGTCGTGGACTGGTACGTCGTGGCGCAGGGAAAGGTCCGGGTCCACATCGGCTGCCAGTTCGCGGTGGACAACACCCTTCAGCAACGGGTGCGTGCCGCATGCGAGCAGGTCGTGAACTCCGTCAAGATCGTGAACTGATGCGGGACGACGACGCTGGGGCCGAGCTCACCCGGACCACGCAGCACGCGATCACCTATGCGAGCCGCGTCGCGGGCGCGGCCCGGGAGCGCAACGCGCGGCATCGGGCGGACAACGCCGAACTGTTCAAACAGTTCGAACAGCGGAGGCTCGCCGGTTCCGCTGCCGAACGCACGCCGTTGACGGTTCGGGACGCCGCGAAAAGGTTCCGGTCGGCCAGCGGACTCGCGGTTCCGCGATTGGCCGGCAGGGCGGAATCTGTTGCGTCCCGGCGGCCGAAACCGGCCGAACCACCCCGATCGGGTGACGACGACGAAGACTTTTCGCAAGCGCGAATCATGGTCCGCGGCGACTGACGCTGTGCACTGTGGAGTTTCCGCTATCGGGAAGACCCTGGTGGGCGGTGTTTTTTTCGGATTGTTCGACAGCTTCGCGGCGATATGTGAACAACAGGCGCAGTCCGGTTCCCTGTTCGACCGTTCACGCTAGCAACTACTTGCGAGCAAACGACGACATCGTGGAACCAACCATGGCAGGGTCTTCGTCATAGGGTCCGTACAAACAAAACGAGCAGGTACGGACACACCACATACGAAGGGGGTCGTTCCCATGGGTGGATTCCAAGGAACACCGGAACAGTTCACCGAGGCCGAGAAGCGCGTCACCGAGGTCAAGATCTCGATGGACGCAAACCTCTCGCAGCTGCGTGACCGCATCGAGGCGACCCACAACGGCTGGAGTGGTGAGGCCGCGAAGGCGTTCGACGCCGTCATGCTGCGCTTCGACGAGGACGGCCGCGGCATCAACACCGCGCTGCAGAACATCGCCGATCTGCTGAGCCAGGCCGGTTCCAAGTACAAGGCTTCCGAGGCCGCGCAGCAGGAGCACATGGGCAGCATGAACAGCAAGTTCGGCGTACTCGGCTGAGCAGCGGTACCCGCACCTGTACCACAAAACTTTCTTTAGCGACTTCTTCATAAATCGGAGGATGAAATGCCCGACGGCATCAAAGTTGATTATGCGACGATCCACGCCGCGGCGGAGGACTGCAACAGCACGGTCAAGGAACTCGAGCAGCAGTTCCAGACCCTGAAGGACGACCTCAACCCGCTGATCACCAGCTGGGAAGGTAACGCCAAGGAGTCCTACATGGGCGCCCAGAGGCAGTGGGACCAGAAGTTTGACGACCTCAAGCAGGTTCTCTCCCAGATCGCGATCATTCTTCCGCAGATCGCCGATGGTTATCAGGGCACGGAATCGGGCGTCGAGCAGCTTTTCTGAGCCGTTCGAACGAACCACGGTGGGCCTGGCGCAAAAGCGCAGGCCCACCGTTTTCGTTGTCCCAGAAAAGGCTTTTCTGAGAAAAGCGCTCAGTGCGGAGCGCCGACCTCGTATTCCGGCGCGTTGTTGAGCACCCGCACAGTGATCTTTTTCGGCACGCCCGCAACGTTCGCGGTGCAGTCGAAGGTCGTGCCGGTCTTAATTTCCTGACCGGGAGGGCAGGCAATCTCCCGCACGTCGTGTTCGCCGTAGTTTTCCTGCAACACTTGGGAAACGCCGTTCTGCAGGGAACCCTGTTCGAGTGTGTCCCCGGAAAACGCGCCGAGTAACCACGCGGCAGCCCCGCCGCCGGCCAGCACGACAAGCCCGATCGCACCGAAGACCAGTGGTTTCTTCGAGCGTTCCGGCTTCTTCCGGATGTCTTCGGGGAACGCGCCCAGCCCGCCGTACTGGGATGGCTGGAATCCGCCGCCGAACTGTCTTTGCGGAGGAGTCCCCGGCTGTGGCGCGGGCTGCCACGGCGCCTGCTGCGGTCCGGCGGGCTGTTGATGTTGCTGCTGCCACTGGCCGGGATAGGCACCGGGCTGCTGCGGGGGGTTCTGCGGCCAGTGCCCCTGGTTGAATTCCGGCGCCGCGGGCGGCTGCCACCACTGCGGCTGCTGGTCGGGTGGCTGGGTCATCGGCGGTCTCCTCGCCTGCGACTGACTGTCGGTCGGTTTCGAACGACTGCCACGTTTCAGCTTCCTTGCAGTTCGCCGAGGCGACGGTAGAAGTCGTCCACCGCGGGCCTGTCCGGCAGGACGGTCACCTCGGCGGGGTCCGGCAGCTTCGGGAAGTCCTGCGGTGCCGCCTTCCCGGTGAAGTGGAAGTCCTCGCGCAGTTCGATCCGGTGGTTCTCCTTCGACAGCGTGGCTTCCATGACGATCTGGCTGAGCGTGCCGTCGGCGGAGAGGGTGACCTTGGTGGGCACGATCTCCTTCCGCATCTCGGTGCCGATCTGGTCCAGGACCGACTGCGGCAGAACCTCCACCCGGGCTTCGAGGAACGCGCCGAGCGGAACGGCCGCGGTGACCTCGGTCTTCCCGTCCGGCAGGGTTCGGGCGCCGGTGACGGCTTTCTTGTTGGCACTGAAGGCACGTTGGACCGCGGAGACCATCTTGCACGCCGGGGCGATACCGGCCCACGCGCAGACCAGGCTGTTGCCACCCTCGGGTTTCGGCATCGAAACCCAGGCCGTGGGAGCGAGGCTCTTGTAGACAGGCCCCAGGTACAGGTAGCTCACGGTGCCGTCGGCCGGGATGAAGCTGTCGAGTGACTCGTCCGGGTTCTTCTGCGAGTGGTTGCGGGACACCCGGGCTTCCGGCGATCCCAGCCTGGCTGAGGTGATCGTCGCGCGGGCCCACTTCTCGTCCAGCCGGAAGTACGTCTCGTAGGCGGCTGTCGTGTCCCGCTGCATGCCGAGGGTGTCGGACAGCTTGGCCATCGCGCCTTCGAACTTCGCGCTGACGTAGGCGGCCGCTTCGTCACCCTTGGGGAGCGCGGTGCCCGCGCGCGCCTGGCCACAGGCCGTCGCCAGCAGAAGGACCGCCCCCAGCGCGACCATCGTGGTCGTTGCCCGTTGTTTCATTCCCTGTTCCCTGCTCGAGTCCCGCGCCTGAATCGTCTCATTCTCTCCCCTACGGCCTCGCCGTGTACGCGGATTGGGCGGATCCGCGGGCCCGTGAACTCGGCTTTCGACCAGCCTGTGGAGAGTGGTCGAGTGCCGGTCGGTATCATTGCCCACTGCGGTGCCTTCGAAGGCTTCGCCGGCATGTTCGGCTTCACGCCTCCGGGTACGACGACAGAGCGAGCTGGTGGGGCCCGAGTTCGGGACCGTTGGAGTACCCCGCTTCGCCCTCGGATCGGACGGGCGGGTATCTTCATATGTCGTTGTGCGCCGCGGCGTGAAAGCGTTAGGCCCGCACAGAACCCACACGCAATGTTGACGACGAGGTAGACCCTTGCCCACGTACAGCCCCAAGCCCGGCGACGTCACTCGTGCCTGGCACGTGATCGACGCCGAGGATGTCGTGCTCGGCCGGCTCGCGAC
>JAVXWP010000022.1:0-21410 GCA_032230695.1 Actinomycetota bacterium
CCCACCCACCCAGCCGCACCCTGCCACCCACTTCCGTCCCTGCTTTTCCTTGTACAGCCCGGGCCGTTGTCGGTCACGGGGCGATGCCGCACACCCTGGAGGACCCTTGACCGACCCGTCCCAGCCCGTAGCCCACGCCGTGCCTCCTGGCGTTTCGGCCGTGGCCACCGCTACGGCGATGCCGGAAATCCAGCAGGCGCTGCTGTCGAGGCCGCCCGTGCTGCCGAAGTCGGCCGTCGTGTCTTTGCCGCCGGCAGTGCTGCCCGCGATGGGCGTCGCAGGGGTGGCCGGTGCGGCGATGCTGCCGATGGATCGGCCCGGCATCGGCTGGGTGCTCGTCGGGCTGGTCGCCGGTGGTGTGGTGTATGCAGCCCACCGGAAGTCGCGCTCCACCAAGGAGTTCTCACCCGCTCGCGTGCTGTGGGCTGCCGCGGCGATCACCTTGCTGGGCGTCGGGACGTTCCGCGCGGCCGGCTGGCTGTTCGCGCTGTGCCTCCTGGCGGCTTGCGTGGCCGGTTCGCTGGCCGTCGTCGGCCGCCGATCGGCCCACGGGCTCGCGTACGACATTTTCGCCGTGCCACTCGAAGCGCTGCGGAGCCTGCCGTGGATCGTGAGGGGCACGGCGAAACTACGGCCCAGTGATGCCGCGAAGACCACCAGGGTCAGCGTCTCGGTGCTGATCAGCGTCGCGTTGCTCGCGGTGTTCGTCCCCCTGCTGGCCAGCGCGGACAAGGCGTTCGCCGGAGTGCTGGCAGACCTGACGCCCGAGGTGAACGTGTCGACGGCGTTCCGGTGGGTGTTCGCCTTCGGGCTGGTGGGGCTGGGCACTGTCGGCGCGTGTTACGTCCTGGCGGCGCCGCCAGGAGTCGCTGTTCCGGTGAAACGGCGACAGCGTCAGCTCGACCGGGTGGAATGGGCGTTGCCGGTGGGGGTGCTGGTGGTGCTGTTCGCCGGGTTCGTGGCAGTGCAGTTCGTGATGCTGTTCGGCGGGGACGCCTACGTGCTGCAGACCTCCGGACTGAGGTATTCGGACTACGCGCGGACGGGGTTCCATCAGCTCGTCGCCATTACGGCGTTGACGCTGGCTGTGATTTCCACGGCGCTTCAGTGGGCGCCCAAGGAGACCGCGGGAGACCGCGCTTGGCTGCGGGGGCTGCTGAGCGGATTGAGCGTCCTGACGCTGGTGATCGTGGCGTCGGCGTTGGGGAGGATGTGGACCTACCAGCAGGCTTACGGGTTCACCGTGTTGCGGCTGCTGGTGGAGGCGGCCGAGCTTTGGCTGGGGGCGCTGTACGTGCTGATGCTGGTGGCGTTGGTCCGGCTGGAGCAGCGCTGGTTGCCGCGGGCGGCGGTCGGGACGGCGGTGGCGGGCTTGCTGGCGCTGGCGGCGATCAACCCGGAGGGGTTCATCGCGGACCGGAACATCGACCGGTTCGAGCGGACGCAGACCATCGATTTGTCTTACCTGCGAACGCTTTCGCCGGATGTGGTGCCCGCGCTGACCCGGCTGCCGCAGCCGATGTACGCCTGCGCCGCGGTAGGTGTGAGCCGGCGTTACGACACCGACTGGTGGGAGTGGAACCTGGCCCGCTCGACGGCGCGGAACGCTCCACCCATCGGGATGCTGGTTTCCTGCGGGCGGTACTTCGGAGGTTCATAGCGCCCCCGTGGAAAGTGTCGACACTTTCCACGGGGCCCCGGCACTGTTAGAAGTCGAAGATGCCGTTCGAGCTGACCGACGCCAGGCAGAGGTTGCCGTAGGAAGCGGTGAAGGACTTCGGCTTGCCGCGCCAGTGGCCTTCGACGAAGACGTCGACGGGCTGGTAGTTGAGCGTGCAGGCCTCGGGGTTCGAGCGGATGTTCTCGAATTCACCGTTGACGGCGGCCAGTTCGGCGCAGGCGTGCGCGCGGTCGGGGTGGGTGCCGCCGGCGGGCTGGCACTGCAGGGACACCGCGCTGGCGTGGCCGTCCACGGTCTGCATGCGGAGCTCGAACGAGG
Source organism: Actinomycetota bacterium (assembly GCA_032230695.1). Classification (GTDB taxonomy): domain Bacteria; phylum Actinomycetota; class Actinomycetes; order Mycobacteriales; family Pseudonocardiaceae; genus Amycolatopsis. The sequence goes on from JAVXWP010000022.1 coordinate 2,000, forward strand.
AGCCGGCGGGTTGTGCCGGCGTGCCCAGGCACGCGAGGGTGAGCGCGCAAGCGGTGATCGGTTCGACAAGGAAAAGAGCCATACCTGACCTATCGGCAGTTTCAGCCCGATCACTGCCCACTCACTTGGGTGAAGATCACCTCACCGACGAGTGATCTGGGGCGTCGTCGCCCAGCATCTCCTTCAGCACAGCGCGTTGGGTCGGCTTCGCTTGTTCGTAGCACCGCCGGCCGGTTTCGGTCAGCGTGACGAAGATCCCGCGCCGGTCCATCTCGCACATCGCGCGTTCGACGAGGCCCTCGCGTTCCATCCTCGCGACAAGGCGAGAGGTGGCGCTCTGGCTCAGGTGCACGGCGTCGGTCAGGTCGGCGCTCCGGCACTTGTGATCGCAGGTGGCCAGCCGTTCGAGTGCCTCGAACTCGCTGACGCCGATGCCGTGCTGCTCCTGCAGCTTGCACTCCAGCGCTCCGAACACGGCCGCGTGCCGGGCGAGCAGCTCATGCCACTGCCGCACCACACTTCGTTCCGCGACATCGCTCACGCCGCGAACATAGCATGCACATGAATTTGATGCAAACGTATTTAATTCTCTTGCATTAGATGCGTGTGCATGTAGTGTGCTCCGCATGAGCTCTTCCACTCAACTGTCCACGACGTCGACCCGGTGGGACGCACGCCTGTGGGGCATCCTGCTCACGGTGTCCACCGTCGTCGGCCTCGACGCACTCGACGTGTCCATGGTCGGCGTCGCACTTCCTTCCATCCGGGCTGACCTCGGCCTTTCCACCAGCGCGCTGCAATGGGTCGTCAGCGGCTACGTGCTCGGCTACGGCGGGCTGCTCCTGCTCGGCGGACGCACCGCCGACCTGCTCGGCAGGCGCCGGGTCTTCCTCGTCGCGGTCTCCGTCTTCGCGGTCGCCTCGCTGCTAGGGGGCCTCGTCGACAACGAGGCGCTACTGATCGCCAGCCGGTTCATCAAGGGACTCGCCGCGGCGTTCACCGCGCCGGCAGCGCTGTCCATCGTCACCACCACGTTCCAGGAGGGTCCCGCGCGCAACCGCGCGATCGGCATCTTCGCGGTGTTCGGTGCCAGCGGGTACTCGGCGGGACTGGTCTTCTCCGGGCTGCTGACCGAGGTCGGCTGGCGCTGGACGTTCCTGCTCCCGGTGCCGATCGCGCTCATCGCGCTGGTGGCCGCGTTCATGCTGATCCCGGACTTCCGGCCGCAGCGGTCCGGCGCGGGATACGATTTCCCGGGCGCGATCACCGGTGCCGCCGGTTCACTGCTGCTGGTGTTCGCCGTCGTCGAAGCTCCCGACGCCGGCTGGGCGTCACTCCGGACACTGATCTCCTTCGTCGTCGCGGCCGCCCTGCTCATCACCTTCGTATTCATCGAGAAGCGCAGCAGCCACCCGCTGCTTCGGCTCGGTATCCTGCGCTCAGGACCGTTGGCCAGGGCCAACATCGGTGGCGGATTGTTCTTCGGCGCCTACATCGGCTTCCAGTTCGTGGTGATGCTCTACCTGCAGTCGGTGCTGAGCTGGTCCGCGCTGGAGACCGCGCTGGGCTTCCTGCCCGCGGCGTTGATCGTGGCCTTCGGCTCACCTCGAATCGAGCCGCTGATCGATCGGTTCGGCACCTCGCGCGTCATCTTCGCCGGCGTACTCGCACACGTCATCGGGTACGCACTGTTCCTTGGCGTCGACGAGCACTCCAGCTACGCGGCGTCAGTGCTACCGAGCATGGTCCTGCTCGGTATCGGCTTCACGCTGGCCTTCTCCTCGCTCAACATCCAGGCCACCTCGGGGATCAGCGACAACGAGCAAGGCCTCGCCGGTGGTCTGTTCAACACCTCACTGCAGGTCGGCGGTGCGATCGGGCTTGCGATCGTGACAGCGGTCCTCACCGCCAACGGCGGCGGCGACGCCTCACCGGCCGCACTGCTCACCGGCCTCACCCCGGCGCTGAGCGTGGTCACCGGAATCGCCGTACTCGGCCTACTGGTCGCGCTGTCCGGAATCGTCGGACGGCGGCGCACCGAAGCCTCCACCGCCGAACCGGAGCTCGCGCTCGCCGCGGAGTAGCCCGGTTCGTCCGTGCCACCATGGCCACTTGAATCAGGTGGCCATGGTGGCACTTCCGTGGCGGCGGGGTCGGTCAGGACGAGTTCGTTTGGACGTCGTGGGCGAGCAAGGCGACGTACAGCGACAGCATCGACGCCGGATCCTCCAACGGGACACCCAAGATCTGCTCGATCCGGGCGAGCTGCTGGTAGTACGCGGTGCGGGAAATGTGCGCGGCGACCGCGGCGGCGGACTTGTTGCCGCCCTGTTCGCAGTAGTGCCGCAGGGTCTGCACGAGCCTGCTGCCAGTGGTCGCGTCCCGGACGAGCAGCGGGCCGAGTTCGCGGGCGGAGAAGGCTTCGAGACGCTCGTCGTGGGCTAGCAGTTGCAGCAGGCCGAGCAGCCGTACGTCGTCGAGCCGGTGGAACACCCTGTCGACGGTGCCCTGTAGTGCGGCGGCGGCGACCTGTGCGGCTTCGACGAGGGTGCGGCGCGCGTCGGGAGATCCGTCCACAATGGTCCCGGCGGCGATCACGCACGGCGAACCCGGGCGGGCTTCGTGGACGTCGGTGGCCAGCCGGTGCAGCACGCTTTCGGCGTTCGCTTCCGGCGACAGCGAGACGAGCGCGCGCACGCCGGTGTCGTCGATCGGCGCGACCAGCAGCGACACCCGCGCCCGCCGCGCCGCCAGCGATGCCGCTTCGGCGAACCCGCGTAGGAGCGGCGGCGTCGACAGCGCCGGCTGAATCGACGCGGCGATCTTCGGCCGGATCGCGACTCCGACCAGCCGACGCCCGATCAGCGGCACGGCCAGCGCGGACGACCTCGCGAGCAGCTCCGCCGACGGCACCGGCGAAGCCAGCAGTTCGGTGAGCACCGCGCGATGAGCTTGCCGCTCGAGGCTGTCGGAGTCCTTCGCGACCAGCCGGTGCACGGCGAGCGCGGACGCGGCCCGCTCGGCGACGACGACATGCCGGAGCGGTGGCGGTTCGGCGCACACCACCACAAGCCGTCCCCAGTCGTGCCCGCGCGCCCCCACGATGGTGACCAGCCAGCCCGCGCCCGCGTGGTAGCCGGTCCGCTCACCCAGCTGGATCGCGCGCGAACGGGTCAGCCACCCGGACAGCAGCTCGCTCGGGTCGGTGCCCGCCGCGTCATAGGCGAGCACCTCGTGGGACAGCGTTTCCAGCACCACCGGCTGCTCGGTCATCCGTGCGACCTCGCGCAGCACCGCGTCCGGCTCCGCCCCGGCCACCGTCAGCGTGGTGAACGTCTGGTGCACCTGCTCGGCGGCGCGCAGCTCGGCGACCTGGGCGTCCACGATCAGCCCGTTGACCGACTCGGTCACCGTGACGAACCGCGTTTCCCTCGACAGCGTGACCAGCGGGATCCCGTGCTCGTCCGCCGCGTCCAGCAGCGCGGCGGGCAGCTCGTCGCTCCAGTGCCGGACCAGCTCGACGACCAGGCCGGCGACGCCGACATCGGCCAGTTCGCCGATGTACTTGGTGAGCGCGTCGGCGTCGTCGGGCAGCGCGATCCCGGTGGTCAGCACCAGCTCGCCGCCCTTGAGCAGATGCGCGATGTCGGCGACCTCGGCCACATGGACCCAGCGCACCGGCACGTCCAGGCCGGAAACGCCCGCGACGACGTGCGGCCTCCCGTGCCGCAGCACGGGCAGCTTCAGCACTTCGGCGACCGTGGGATACATCAGGACACAAACTGTACGGCCGCGGGGGCGACTCGGTACATGTTGACGGTCGCGCCCGCGCGGCGCGCACCCCGAGACTCGAACCATGAGCGACGACTTGGTGACCCGGCATCGGGCGGTCATGCCGAACTGGCTGGCCCTGTACTACCAGGAGCCGATCGAGATCGTGCGGGCGAAGGGCAGGCGCGTCACCGACTCGACGGGCAAGACCTATCTCGACTTCTTCGCCGGCATCCTCACCAACGCCATCGGCTACGACGTCGCCGAGATCTCCGACGCGATCCGCTCGCAGCTCGACACCGGCGTGCTGCACACCTCGACGCTGTACCTGATCCGCAAGCAGGTCGAGCTCGCCGAGCAGATCGCCGAGCTTTCAGGCATCCCGGACGCCAAGGTGTTCTTCACTAACTCCGGCACCGAGGCCAACGAGACCGCGCTGATGCTGGCGACGCAGTACCGCCGCAGCAACCAGATCCTGGCGGTCCGGAACTCCTATCACGGCCGGGCGTTCGCCACGATCGGCATCACCGGCAACCGCGGCTGGTCGGCGAGTTCGCTGTCGCCGGTCAAGGTCAGTTACGTGCACGGCGGCTACCGCTACCGCGGCCCGTTCTCGGCTTACTCGGACGCGGATTACGTCGCCGCGTGTGTCGAAGACCTGCGGGACGTCTTGCAGACCACCACCTCGGGCGACGTCGCCGCGATGATCGTCGAGCCGATCCAGGGCGTCGGCGGGTTCAATGTGCCGCCGGACGGCTTGCTCGCCGGGTACAAGGAGGTCCTCGACGAGAACGGCATCCTGTTCATCTCCGATGAGGTCCAGACCGGCTGGGGCCGCACGGGCGAGCATTTCTGGGGTTTCCAGTCGCATGGTGTCGTCCCGGACGCGCTGACGTTCGCGAAGGGGCTCGGCAACGGTCTCGCGATCGGTGGGATCGTCGCGCGCGGTGACCTGATGGACTGCCTCAACGCGAACTCGATCTCGACATTCGGCGGCAACCCGGTGTCGACAGCGGGCGCGAAGGCGACGCTGGATTACTTGCTGGACAACGATTTACAGGGCAACGCGGCGAAGCAGGGTGACAAGCTGCTCAGCGGGTTGCGCGACATCGCCGCGCGTCACGACGTCGTCGGGGACGTGCGTGGCAAGGGGCTGATGATCGGCGTCGAGCTCGTCGAGCCGGGCGGCACCGAGCCGAGTCCGCCCGCGGCGGCACAGGTGATGGAGGAAACCAAGGCGCGCGGGCTGCTCGTCGGCAAGGGTGGGCTGCACAACAACGTGATCCGCCTGGCGCCGCCGATGACGCTCACCGACGAAGAAACCACCGAAGCGCTGGAAATTCTCGGCGAAAGCATTGCCAAGGCCCAAGAGGAGCGCAGCAAGTGACCGGACGCATCAGTCATTGGATCGACGGCAAGACATGGTCCGGCATCGCGGATCGCACGGGTGAGGTATTCGACCCGGCGACAGGCAAGGTCAGCTCGAAGGTCGATTTCGCTGCCACCGCACAGATCGACGAAGCCGTCACGGCCGCGGCCCGTGCGTTTCCCGGTTGGCGCGGGACGTCGCTGGCCGGGCGGACGAGGGTGCTCTTCGCCTTCCGTGAGCTGCTTTCGGCGCGCAAGGGCGAACTCGCGAAGATCGTCACCAGCGAGCACGGCAAGGTCGAATCCGACGCGGCCGGTGAGATCGCGCGGGCGCTGGAGAATGTCGAATATGCTTGTGGCGCCTCGCAAATGCTCAAGGGCGGCTTCAGCGAGAACGCGTCCACGGGTGTCGACGTCTACTCGCTCGCGCAGCCGCTCGGCGTGGTCGGCGTGATCTCGCCGTTCAACTTCCCGGCGATGGTGCCGTTGTGGTTCGTGCCCAACGCGATCGCCTGCGGCAACACCGTCGTGCTCAAGCCGAGCGAGAAGGACCCGTCGGCGGCCAACTTCATCGCGGAGCTGTTCGCCGAAGCCGGTCTGCCGGACGGTGTGCTGAACGTGTTGCACGGGGACAAGGTCGCTGTCGACGGTCTGCTGGAGCATAAGGACGTCAAGGCGATCTCGTTCGTCGGCTCGACCCCGATCGCGCGCTACGTCTACGAAACCGGTACGCGTCACGGCAAGCGCGTGCAGGCCCTCGGCGGGGCGAAGAACCACATGGTGGTCCTGCCGGACGCCGATCTCGACCTCGCGGCGGACGCGGCGGTGTCGGCCGGGTTCGGGTCGGCGGGGGAGCGGTGCATGGCCGTCTCGGTCGTCGTCGCAGTCGGTCCCGTCGGGGACGAGCTGGTGGGCAAGATCGCCGACCGGATCTCGGGGCTGCGCGTCGGGAACGGGCACGCGCCCGAGTCCGAGATGGGTCCACTGGTCACCGCCGCGCACCACACCCGCGTCAAGTCCTATGTGGACTCCGGAGTGGAGTCCGGCGCGTCGCTGGTGGTCGACGGGCGAGGCATCGAGGTCGAGGGTGCGGCGGGCGGGTTCTGGCTGGGCCCGACGCTGTTCGACCACGTGCGGCCGGAGATGTCGATCTATACCGACGAAATCTTCGGTCCCGTCCTCGCGGTGGTCCGTGCGGAGGGCTACGACGAAGCGCTGGAACTGATCAACGGCAACCCGTACGGCAACGGCACCGCGATCTTCACCAACGACGGCGGCGCCGCGCGGCGGTTCCAGAACGAGGTCGAAGTCGGCATGGTCGGGGTCAACGTCCCGATCCCGGTTCCGGTGTCCTACTACTCGTTCGGCGGCTGGAAGGACTCCCTCTTCGGTGACTCCCACGCCTACGGGCCGGAGGGTTTCCACTTCTTCACCCGGACGAAGGTGGTCACCTCCCGCTGGCTCGACCCCTCACACGGCGGCGTCAACCTCGGCTTCCCCCGCAACTCCTGAGGGCACTTTCTCGCCTGAGTGCCTCAGGGATCCGCCCGTGGGCACTTGAGCGAGAAAGGGCGGGAGCCGGTCCCGTAAGCTGGAGGTGTGGCCAACTCGGATGAGCGCCGCTTCGAGGTGCTGCGCGCGATCGTTGCGGACTACGTGTCCAACCAGGAGCCGGTCGGCTCGAAGGCGATCGTCGACCGGCACAACCTCGGCGTGTCCAGCGCCACCGTCCGCAACGACATGGCGGCACTGGAAGAAGAGGGCTACATCACACAGCCGCATACCAGCGCCGGACGTATCCCGACCGACAAGGGTTACCGCCTGTTCGTCGACAGGCTCTCCGACATCAAGCCGCTGAGCGGCGCCGAGCGCCGCGCCATCACGAACTTCCTGGACTCCGGTACCGACCTGGACGACGTGCTCAGGCGCTCGGTGCGGCTGCTGGCGCAGCTCACCCGCCAGGTCGCCGTCGTGCAGTACCCGGTACTGACCAACTCGACGGTCCGCCATCTCGAGGTCGTCCCACTCTCCCCGGCGCGCCTGATGCTGGTGCTGATCACCGACACCGGCCGCGTGGACCAGCGCACCGTCGACCTCGGCGACGTCATCACCGAGGACGGCGTCACCCGGCTGCGCGCGGTCCTCAACGCCGCACTCGGCGGCCGGAAACTCTCCGAAGCCGCCGCCAGGGTCGCCGAGCTGCCCGACCAGTCGCCCAACGAGCTGCGCGACGTGCTCGTCCGGGTCTGTACCGTTCTTATCGAATCACTCGTGGACCATCCGGAGCAGCGGCTGGTCCTCGGCGGCACGGCGAACCTCACCCGCAACGCCGCGGACTTCCCCGGCTCGCTGCGCCAGGTGCTCGAAGCACTCGAAGAACAGGTCGTCGTGCTGAAGCTTCTCGCGGCCGCTCGCAACCCCGGTGCGATCACGGTGAGCATCGGTGAGGAAAATGAGGACGAGCAGATGCGCAGCACCTCGGTGGTTTCGGTCGGCTACGGCATGGACGACCTGCTGCTCGGCGGTATGGGCGTGGTCGGGCCGACCAGGATGGACTACCCGAACACGATCGCTTCGGTGCGCGCGGTGGCCAACTATGTCGGGCAGATCCTGTCTGGCAAATAGCTTTAGTAATACAGAGGAGACGGCAAGACGGTGGCGAGGGATTACTACGGCACACTCGGGGTGGCCAAGAACGCGACCGATCAGGAGATCAAGCGCGCCTACCGCAAGCTCGCCCGCGAGCTGCACCCCGACGTGAACCCGTCCGAAGACGCGCAGCACCGCTTCGGTGAGGTCACCACCGCTTACGAGGTGTTGTCGGACCCGCAGAAGCGCAAGGTCGTCGACCTCGGTGGCGACCCGATGGACAACGGCGGCCGCGGTGGCGGTGGCGGGGGGCAGGACCCGTTCGCCGGTTTCGGCGGCCTCGGCGACATCATGGACGCGTTCTTCGGCGCTTCGGGTGGTGGTGGCGGCGGCGCGCGTGGCCGTGGTCCGCGCAGCCGGGTCCAGCCCGGTTCGGACGCGCTCATCCGCCTCGGCCTCACGCTGGAGGAGTGCGCGACCGGCGCGGATCGTGAGATCGCCGTCGACACCGCGATCCTGTGCGACCTGTGCCACGGCAACGGCACCGCCCCGGGCGCGACCCTCAAGACCTGCGACACCTGTGGTGGCGCCGGTGAGGTCCAGTCCGTGCAGCGGTCCTTCCTCGGCCAGGTCGTCACCGCACGGCCGTGCCCGGTGTGCCGCGGTTTCGGCGAGGTCATCACCGACCCGTGCCAGAAGTGCGGCGGCGACGGCCGGGTCCGCGCCCGGCGCAACGTGACGGCGAAGATCCCGGGCGGCGTCGGCGACGGCATGCGGATCAGGCTGTCCGGTCAGGGCGAGGTCGGTTCCGGCGGTGGGCCCGCGGGTGACCTGTACGTCGAGATCGACGAAGCGCCCCACGAGGTTTTCGTCCGCCAGGGCCACGACCTTCACTGCAACTTCCGCATCCCGATGACCACCGCGGCGCTCGGCGCCAGCGTGCCCATCGAGACGCTGATCGACGGCGATTTCGAGCTCGACATCGAGCCCGGCACCCAACCGGCCACCGAACTGGTGCTCACCGGGATGGGCATGCCGCGCATCAGGTCGTCCGGGCGCGTGGACGGCCGGGGTGACCTGCATGTCCACATCGACGTCCAGGTGCCGACCAAGCTCGACGACGCCCAGCGCGACCTGCTGATCGACCTCGCGCAGCAGCGAGGTGAAGAAGTACCGACACTGGCCACCAACGGTTCCAAGCACGGCGGTCTCTTCTCGAAGCTGCGCGCCAAGAACCGGTGAGCACTCGGGAATCCGGGAACAGCAGCACCCCGCCGGTCTTTTTCGTCGATTCGCTGCCCGCGGGAGGGGAGGTCGTGCTCGACGGCGACGAGGCCCGGCACGCGGCCACTGTGCGCCGCCTCCGCGCCGGCGAGCGACTGATGTTGTCCGACGGCGACGGCGGCCTGGCGCGATGCCTGATCGACACCGTCCAAACCGGCCGTGACGCGTCGTTGCAGCTGTCGATCGAAGAACGCTGGCACGAGCCCCCGCCCGCGTTGCGGGTGATCGTGGTGCAGGCACTGGTAAAAGGCGACCGCGGCGAACTCGCCGTCGAGCTGGCGACCGAAGCCGGGGCGGACGCCGTGCTCCCTTGGCGCGCGGCACGCAGCGTCGCAAAGTGGGAAGACGGCCCCCGGGGCGAAAAGGCACTGTCCCGCTGGCGAAGCACGGCCCGCGCAGCGGCGAAACAGGCCCGGCGCGCCCGCGTCCCAGAAGTCGGAGACCCAGTCAGCACGCGCCTGCTCGCCGAACTGATCAGCGCGTCCGCCGGGGCACTCGTCCTCGAATCCGCCGTCAGCGAACGCCTCGCCGACGTCGAACTCCCCGCCGGCGGCGACCTCATCCTCGTCGTCGGCCCCGAAGGGGGCATCACCGCAGAGGAAATCGCCACGTTCATCGAGGCCGGCGCCAAAACCGTCCGCCTCGGCCCGACCGTGCTCCGCACCTCCACAGCCGCGGCGGTCGCGCTCGGCGCACTGGGCGTCCTCACCACACGCTGGGCCTGAACCCCATAAAACAAGCCCATAATTCGCGCCCAGTTATGGCGCGATCACGCTCCGATCCGTTACCCTTGTTAACTAGCAGGCAACACCACAGACTCGGGTGCACCGACGGCCAAACCCCCGGCCGCACCCACACAATCCCCGCCGGACACCTCCCCCCTCGGTCCGGCGGAGCCGCGAGGGCGGTGGAGCGACCCCCAGGCTCCACCGCCCCGCGGCGTCTACTCGGCGCTGGCGCGCCTTCGCAGACGCGGCGGTTCCGCTTCGCGTGGGGGGCCGAGCCCCCCAAACCCCCCACGGTGCGTCACGTAACTGTTGACAGCCAGGCGACTTGTGTGCGCGGCTCGTCTTCGACATCGGATGGTGGCGCGAGTGCGGTCTGTGCGCGGGCTCGTCTTCGACATCGGATGGTGACGTGCGGGCTGTCTGTGCGCGGGTGGGTGCGAACCATGTGCGGGTGAGTGCGTGCGGGTGAGTGGTTGTCTGGGTGGTGGGGGAGGCGGGGCTAGGGTTTGTGTATGGGTGACGTGGCGGAGACGTTGTTCGAGCGGATCATCGCTCGCGAGATTCCGGCGGATGTGGTGTACGAGACCGAAACCGTGCTGGCGTTTCGGGACATCAATGCGCAGGCCAAGGTGCATGTTTTGGTGGTGCCGAAGGTTCGGTACCGCAATGTTGCGGAGTTGGCCGCCGGCGATCCCGGACTGCTGGGAGAGGTCGTGTTGGCGGCTAAGGCGGTCGCTGAGATCGAGGGGATTTCGGAGTCCGGGTATCGGGTTGTGTTCAATACCGATGCCGACGCCGGGCAGACCGTTTTTCATGTGCACGCGCATGTTCTGGGCGGGGAACAGCTCGGGTTGTTCGGTCGGCCCGTGGCCGTCTCGTAAGCAGTTGGAGTAGCAGCCGGGTGACGGCTGGGGAAACCTGACTGCGGGGCGACTGCCGTTGCGACTAGCATCGAGGAGTCATTAGTTCGAACACAAGCACGGCGATTGCGCAGAAAGCAGGCCCGAGGGCACGTGGCCGGTACCGCACAGGGTGGAGCCGCCCGATCCGACGTCCCCAGGGACGTCCCACGGTCGAAAACCGGCGAGGTCACCGAGCCCGCCGCACAGGCGGCAGTATCCAAATTCCCCATTCCCGAGGCCGCGACCCTTTCGCTGCTCGGCTCCCGTGACGAAAACCTCCGGGTCGTCGAGGAACTCCTCGTCGCCGACGTCCACGTCCGGGGCAACGAAGTCACCCTCACCGGTGTACCCGCCGACGTGGCCTTCGGCGAGCGCGTCTTCGCCGAACTGGTGACACTGACGGCCCGCGGCCAGCAGATCGACCCCGACGCCGTGCGCCGCACCATCGGCATGCTCTCCGACGGCGGTTCGGACTCCCCGGCCGCCGTGCTGGGCCTCGACATCATCGCGCGCCGAGGCAAGAACATCCGGCCCAAGACGCTGAACCAAAAGCACTACGTCGACGCCATCGACAAGCACACCATCGTGTTCGGTGTCGGCCCCGCCGGTACCGGCAAGACGTACCTGGCGATGGCGAAGGCCGTCCAGGCACTGCAGGCCAAGCAGGTCACGCGGATCGTGCTCACCCGCCCGGCCGTCGAGGCCGGTGAGCGGCTCGGCTACCTGCCCGGCACGCTGAACGAAAAGATCGACCCGTACCTGCGCCCGCTGTACGACGCGCTGCACGACATGGTCGAGCCCGAGTCGATCCCGCGCCTCATGCAGGCCGGGACCATCGAGATCGCCCCGCTCGCCTACATGCGCGGCCGCACCCTCAACGACGCGTTCATCATCCTCGACGAGGCGCAGAACACCACGCCCGAGCAGATGAAGATGTTCCTCACCCGGCTCGGTTTCGGGTCGAAAGTGGTCGTCACCGGGGACATCACCCAGATCGACCTGCCCAACGGCCAGAAGAGCGGCCTGCGGGTCGTGCGGGACATCCTCGAAGGCGTCGAAGACCTGCACTTCTCGACGCTGACCAGTCAGGACGTGGTCCGCCACCGGCTCGTCGGCGACATCGTGGACGCCTACGAGAAGTGGCAGGCCTTCCAGGACGCGGAAGACGTGAAGAAGACCGGCAACGGTTGGAAGGGCGGCCGGCGTTGAGCATCGAAATAGCCAACGAGTCCGGTGTAGTGATCGACGAGACCACCATCGTGTCGGCGGCGCGGTTCGCGCTCGACAAGATGGAGGTCAGCCCGCTCGCGGAGCTGTCGATCATGCTGGTCACCCTGGACGTGATGGAAGACCTGCACGAACGCTGGATGGACCTCCCCGGCCCAACCGACGTGATGGCTTTCCCGATGGACGAACTCGACTCGTCCCGGCGGCCGGACGCGGCGGACCCGTCGCCGGCACTGCTCGGTGACATCGTGCTCTGCCCCGCATTCGCGAAGGACCAGGCCAAGACGGCCGGGCACGGGCTGCTCGACGAGTTGCACCTGCTGACCGTGCACGGCGTGCTCCACCTGCTCGGCTACGACCACGCCGAGCCTGCCGAAGAGCGCGAGATGTTCGGGCTGCAGAAGCGGATCCTCGCCGAGTACCAGGCGGCGGCCGCGGCCTTCGAACGCCGTGACGCCCAGCGTGACGCGGACGACAGGCTGCTCGGCACCGCGGGTCTCGACGCGCCTCTCGCGCCCGTCAAGACGGCCGACGATGTCGACAGTGTCTAGCGCTGAAGCCCGTGCCTAGCTCAACGGCGTTGCTGATCTTCGCCATCGCGCTGGTCCTGCTCGCCGGGGTCTTCGCGGCCGCGGACGCCGCCATCAGCACGGTGTCGCAGGCACGAGCCGAAGGCCTCATCCGGCTCGGTCGCACGGGCGCGCGCCAGCTGGCGACCGTGGTCGCCGACCGGAGACGGCACATAAACCTGTTGCTGCTGCTCAGGATGAGCTGCGAGCTGACGTCGACAGTGCTGGTCACGGTCGTCTTCCTTCGCTGGATCGAGCCGGTGGGTCTCGCGATGCTGGTCGCCGCAATCAGCATGGTCGTGATCAGTTACGTCTTGATCGGGGTCGGGCCGCGCACGATCGGCCGTCAGCACCCGTACCGCGTCGGCCTGCTGATCGCGGGCCCGGTGCGGGTGCTCGGCACGGTGCTCGGACCGCTCAGCAAACTGCTGATCATCGTCGGTAACGCGATCACGCCCGGCCAGGGTTTCCGCGAAGGACCGTTCACCAGCGAGGTCGAGCTGCGTGAGCTCGTCGACCTCGCGCAGGAACGCGGTGTCGTCGAGGACTCCGAGCGCGAGATGATCCACTCGGTGTTCGAGCTGGGGGACACCGTCGCCCGCGAAGTGATGGTGCCGCGAACGGAAATCGTCTGGATCGAGCAGACCAAGACCGTGCGCCAGGCGCTCGCGCTGGCCCTGCGCACCGGGTTCACCCGGGTCCCCGTGATCGGCGATTCGGTCGACGAGATCGTCGGTGTCGCCAACATCAAGGACCTGATGCCCGCGTACATGGCCGAAGGCGGCGCAGGCCGTCCGGTCCAGGACCTGATGAACCCGGCCAGTTACGTGCCGGATTCCAAACGGCTCGACGAGCTGCTCAAGGAAATGCAGCTGTCGCACAACCACATGGCGATCGCGGTGGACGAGTACGGCGGCACCGCCGGCCTGCTGACCATCGAGGACGTTCTGGAGGAGATCGTCGGCGAGATCACCGACGAGTCCGACGCCGACGAACGTCCCCCGGTCGAGTATCTCGATGACCGTTCCGTGCGGGTTTCGGCCCGGCTCGGCGTCGACGACCTTGGCGAGCTGTTCGGCCTGGAGCTCGAAGAATTCGACGTGGAGACGGTGGGCGGGCTGCTCGCGCAGCGCCTCGGTAGGGTTCCGCTGCCCGGCGCGGAGGCTGAAGTGGCCGGTCTGCGCCTGCACGCCGAAGGCGGCAAGGACCGTCGCGGCCGGATGCGGATCACCACGGTGGTCGTGCACGCCTGCGACGACAGGATCGCCGGGCGCCGGGTGCGGGTCGCCGGCACCGAGGAAGACGACAATCGCGACAGGAGCGTCGAACATGCTTGAGCTCGATCCGGAAGACCAGAAGCTGGTGACGCTGGCGCGTTCGGCGAGGGCCCGTATCCAGGCCGACGAAGGTGCCGCCGTGCGAGACACCGATGGCCGCACGTACGCGGCGGGTACCGTGGACCAGCCGTCGTTCCAGCTCACCGCCGTACAAGCCGCAATCGCGGCGGCGGTGTCCAGTGGAGCCGAAGGCATCGAGGCCGCCGTGGTGGTCAGTGGAGAACCCATGCTGAAAGAGGCATCAGTGCACGCAGTGCGAGACCTCGCCGAAAAGGCGCCCATCTACCGTGCGGACCCTTCGGGCGCAGTACAAGAGGTACTTCAGTGAAGCCCGTCTCCGACGGTCACCGCTCCGGGTTCGCCTGCTTCGTCGGGCGGCCCAACGCCGGCAAGTCGACGCTGACCAACGCGCTGGTCGGCACCAAGATCGCCATCACCTCCAGCAAGCCGCAGACCACCCGGCACGCGATCCGTGGCATCGTCCACCGCGACGACGCGCAGCTGATCCTCGTCGACACCCCGGGCCTGCACCGTCCGCGCACGCTGCTCGGCCAGCGGCTCAACGACGTCGTGCATTCGACGTGGTCCGAAGTGGACATCGTCGGGTTCTGCGTGCCCGCCAACGAAAAGATCGGCCCCGGAGACAGGTTCATCGCCGCTGAGCTCGCCAAGATCGCGAAGCGCACCCCGGTGATCGGCATCGTCACCAAGACCGACCTGGTGAAGCCGGAGCAGATCGCCGAGCAGCTCATGGCGTTGCAGAAGGTGATGGAGTTCGCCGAGCTGATCCCGGTGTCCGCTGTGGACGGTTTCCAGGTCGAATCGCTGAAGGACCTCCTGGTGAGCAAGCTTCCGGAGGGCCCGCAGCTCTACCCCGACGGCGACCTGACCGACGAGCCGGAGCAGACGCTGGTCGGAGAGCTGATCCGCGAGGCAGCGCTCGAAGGCGTCCGGGACGAATTGCCGCACTCCATCGCCGTGACCATCGAAGAGATGATCCCGCGCGAGGGCCGTGACGACCTGCTCGACATCCATGCTTTCCTTTACGTGGAGCGGCCGAGTCAAAAGGGCATCATCCTCGGGCACAAAGGGGAGCGGCTCAAGCAGGTCGGCACCGAGGCACGCAAGCACATCGAAGCGCTGCTCGGCACCAGGGTGCATCTGGATCTGCACATCAAGGTGGCGAAGGAATGGCAGCGTGATCCGAAACAGTTGAGAAGGCTGGGGTTCTGAGATGACGGGGATTCTCACGTGACGGAGCAGTATCCGCAGTATCCCGAGAATTCCGGCCAGCAGCCGCAGTACGGCCAGCAGCCCCCGCAGTACGGCCAGCAGCCGCCGCAGTATTACGGCGGCCAGCCGCAGCCGTACTACGGTGGCATGCCGAACTACGGTCCGCCGCCGGACAACAACCTCGTGTGGGCGATCCTGTCGACGGTGATGTGCTGCCTGCCGCTGGGCATCGTCGCGATCGTGAAGTCCAACCAGGTCCAGACGCTGTGGTTCCAGGGGCGGCCCGACGAGGCCCGGAAAGCGGCCGACGACGCCAAGAAGTGGGCCATGTGGTCCGCCATCGCGGTCGGCATCCTGGTCCTGCTCTACGTGGTGTTCGCCCTGATCATGATCTTCGTCGTCGGCGCGAACGCCGGGAACTAGACAATGGCGCCCACCACCGTCTACACCGGACTGCCCGCCCGCGGTTTCAAGGCGCGACTGCGTGCGGTGGCGCCGCCGCTCGCCGTCGTGGCCGGTGCGGGCATCGGGTGTGTGGCGATTTGGCTGGGCGACCCGACGACCCCCGGCGGCCCGCTGCCGGTGTGCCCGACCAAGGCCCTGCTGGGGATCGACTGCCCCGGCTGTGGCGGGCTGCGGATGGTGTACAGCCTGCTCCACGGCGACCTTCCCGCGGCACTGCACTACAACGCGGTTTCGCTGGTGATCCTTCTGCTGTTCGCCTGGAGCACGGCGGCCTGGGCGATGGGCAGGCTACGGGGCCGCGCGATGGACAGCTGGCTGCATTGGCGCTGGGCGCCGCTGGCGTTCGGGGTGGTCTTCGGGGTGTGGTTCGTGATTCGTAATCTGCCGTTCGCGCCGTTCACGGGATTGGCCGTCTGAGCGGAACCGAGTGGCTGCCGGAAGCGTCCGACTCGACGCCGGGCTCGCGTTTCTTTGTTGTGCTGCCTGGTGATCGCAAGGCTTTCCGGACCGGGTACGCTCCCGCGCACCGGCTTGTCGATGACGGTGTGATGTGACGTATTCAGCAGGGGGGACACACCCGATGACCAATCCTTACGGCCAACAGCCCGGCTACGGCCAGGATCCCGGGCAGGGCCCGCATCCGTTCGGGCAGCAGCCGTTCGGACAGCAGCCGACGGCGGGTTACGGCCCTCCCTCTGGCGGGATGCCCGCCGCTCCCTACGGTCAGCCGCCGTCCAGCGCGAACCCGGTGCCGTACGGGCAGCCCGGCGCACCGGCGCCGTTCGGCCAGCCCGCGCCGTTCGGCCAGCAGGCGCCCTATGGCCAGCAGCCGTTCGGCCAGCAGCAATACGGCGCACCCGGTGGCGGTTTCGGCGGGGACATCAACGCGATCCCGGACTACAAGACCTGGGCCATTGTTTCGATCTTCTTCGGCGGAATCTTCGGGATCATCGCGATCTTCAAGTCCAACGAGGTCGGCCAGTACAAGATGCAGGGCAACTACGCCGGTGCCGAGCAGTCGTCACGCACCACCAAGACGCTGTGCCTGATCGGCAACATCCTCGCGGGGGTGGGCTGTTTCTTCGGCCTGGTCTCGATCATTATTTCAGCCTTCGCGTAGGCGAGGTTTCGTGCCGTCGGCACACGAACGAGTGGGACTCTATTCATGACCAATCCTTATGATCAGCAGCCGCCTTTCGACCAGCAGCCTCAGGGGCAGCAGCCCTCAGGCCCGCAGCCGTTCCCGCAGTCTGGTCCACAGCCGGTGCAGGGCTACGGACCGCCGTCGGCGCCGTACGGCCAGCCCGCGCCCTATGGCCAGCCCGCTCCTTACGGTCAACCCGCGCCCTATGGCCAGCCAGCTCCCTACGGTCAGCCGGCTCCCTACGGTCAGGCGCCCTACGGCGCGCCTGGTGGCGGCTACGGCGGCCCTCCTGGCGGCGACATCAACGCGATCCCGGACTACAAGGGCTGGGCGATCGTCTCGCTCTTCCTGGGTGGCCTGATCCTCGGCATCTTCGCGATCATGAAGTCCAACGAGGTCGGCCAGTTCAAGATGCAGGGCAACTACGCGGGTGCCGAGCAGGCGTCGAGGACGACCAAGACGCTCTGCCTGATCTCGACGATCCTCGGCGGGATCGGCTGCGTCGTCGGCATCATCCTGATCATTGTCGGGATCGTGGCCGCCAGCACGGTCACCACCTGCTACGGCAGCTACTGCTAGAGCGGGTCGCCGCGCTCGAATGTCGTCCGGTAGTGGGACGATGTACGAGTGGTGAACCTCTATCGCGACACCGGTGTGGTGCTGCGGACGCACAAGCTCGGCGAAGCCGACAGGATCATCACCCTGATCACGCGACGGCACGGCAAGGTCCGTGCCGTCGCCAAAGGCGTCCGCCGCACCTCTTCGCGGTTCGGCGCGCGGCTCGAGCCCTTCGGCCATGTCGACGTGCAGTTCTACTCCGGACGCACGCTCGACGTCATCACGCAGGTGGAGACGGTGGACGCGTTCGCATTGCCGCTCGTCGCCGACTACCAGCGCTACACCGCGGCCAGTGCCATCGCGGAGACGGCCGACAGGCTGTCCGCCGAGGAAGGCGAGCCGTCACTGCGGCTGTACCTGCTGGTCGTCGGGGCCTTGCGGGCGCTGGCGGACGGTCAGCGTGACGCTTCGCTGGTGCTCGACGCGTTCTTGCTGCGGGCGATGGCGTTCGCCGGCTGGGCGCCCGCCATCGAGGAGTGCGCGCGCTGCGGTTTGCCGGGCCCCCACAACGCTTTCAACGTTTCGGCGGGCGGCTCGATGTGCCAGAACTGCCGCGCGCCCGGCTCGGTGCATCCCGCGCCCGAGGTGCTGGTGCTGCTCGGAGCGCTGCTCCACGGCGAATGGGACGTCGCGGAGTCGTCACTCCAGAGCTCCCGCCGGGACGCCAGCGGCCTCGTCGCCGCGCACCTGCAATGGCATCTGGAACGCCAGCTCCGGTCGCTGCCGCTCGTGGAGAGGCGTGCCCGGGAAGTCCCGGTTCCCGGGCAGTAGGGTCGGGCGTGTCGCGCACGGCTAAGTAGGAGGTTTCGGTGCTACGCAGGGGACGCGAGAACAAGGCGTCGGCGATCGAACTGCGGGCGCCCGAACCGCATCCGTCCGGGGCCACCCCGCCGGATATCCCGAAGGAACTGGTGCCCAACCACGTCGCGCTCGTCATGGACGGCAACGGCCGCTGGGCCAACCAGCGCGGCCTGCCCCGCATCGAAGGTCACAAGCGTGGCGAAGCGGTCATGATCGACGTCGCCTCCGGCGCGGTGGAAATCGGCGTCAAATGGCTCTCCGTGTACGCGTTCTCGACGGAGAACTGGAAGCGCAGCCCCGAAGAGGTGCGGTTCCTGATGGGCTTCAATCGCGACACGATCCGCCGTCAGGTGGACTACCTCGGCTCGATCGGTGTGCGGATCCGCTGGGCCGGGCGCCGCCCGAAGCTCTGGGCGAGCGTCATCAAGGAACTGCAGATCGCCGAAGAGAAGACCAAGCACAACACCGCGCTCAACATGACGATGTGCGTCAACTACGGTGGCCGCGCCGAGCTCGGCGATGCCGTCGGGAAGATCGCGAAACTCGTCGCCGAGGGCAAGATCAACCCGGACAAGGTCGACGAGCGCACCATCGCCAAGTACCTCTACCAGCCGGAAATGCCCGATGTGGACCTGTTCCTGCGGCCTTCCGGCGAGCAGCGGTCGTCGAACTTCATGCTGTGGCAGTCGGCTTACGCGGAGTACGTCTTCCAGGACACGCTGTTCCCCGACTTCGACCGGACTCATTTGTGGCGCGCATGCTTGGACTTCGCCAAGCGGGATCGGCGGTTCGGGGCGGCTGTCGACGCTGCCACCGCTGGTGCGGAGGAGACATCGTGACGGCCGAGGCTGCCGCTACCGCGGCTCTGTTGACGTTGGCTCGGGAGTCGCTGGAGCGGTTCCTCGAGGTGCAGGTGGATGACGATGGCGCGTTGAAGTTCCGGCATGCGGATGTGCCCTGTGTTATTCAGGCGTCGCAGCTTGCCGAGGGCTTGACTGTGCTGAGCATGACTTGCGTGGTGGCCTGGGATCTGCCGAAGGACGAGTCGCTCGCCGCTTCGGCGGCCGAACGGGCTGGGCAGGGCCTGTTCGGGACGTTGGGTGTGATCTATACCGAACAGGGCATGGATGTCACGCTGCGTTACGCGTTCCCGGCGGAGGGGATGGATCCGGCGCCGCTGGGGACGTTGCTGATGCTGGTCGTGTCCACGGCTTCTCAGCTGCGGACGGAGCTTTTTGGGGCCGTGCCGGGAGATTCCTCCGGCGAGTAAGGCCTTGCTGGGGTGGATTAGCCGTGGCGCGCTGGGGTGCGGGGTGTTCCCCAAAGCGGCGTTGGGGGCGTTGAGGGTCCCCAACGCCGCGTTGGGGTACTTCCG
>JAVXWP010000025.1:0-44869 GCA_032230695.1 Actinomycetota bacterium
CACCGGTCTCGTCGGTGTAGGGGCCCGCAACAAGGACCGTTCCGGCTACGACTTCCTTGTCCAGGAACTCCCGGTGACGCGGCCGCACCTCACGGTACTTCTCTTGTACATAACGAATTTCCACCAGGAACCAAGCCATGACGTCTCCAGCGATCGGCGAGCGGGTACAACCAGACGCTACCCAAAAAAGTGCCCACTTCGTGAGCGAGGCATCCCACACTTTGAAATGTGGCATTACCGGGCCAACCCGATACGCTAGGCGTGCGTATGACCGGAGTGAATGGACGTGCGCGGCAGACCGTACCCAGCCCGATCGTGACACCCGGGCTCGGCCGGACATGGGACGAGAACGGGCGAGGGGTCATGCCGGAGGGCAGAGCGGGACAGGACAGCGCGCAGCACAGCGTGGAGATGACCCTCGGGCACCTCCGCGCGATCGATGGGCCCGTGCCCGTCCAACCGCCCGCCGCGCCGCTCACCCTCGAGGACCTCTACCGGCAACACCGGATGCGACTGGTCCGCCTGGCGATCCTGCTGGTCGACGAGCCTGCCACGGCCGAAGACGTCGTGCAGGAGGCGTTCACCGGGCTGCACCGCAACTGGGGCAAGCTGCGCGACGCCGCCGCGGCCGTCGGGTACCTCCGCACGGCCGTCGTGAACGGTTCGCGCAGCGTGCTGCGCCGCCGCAAGACCGCGCGGGAGTACGTCCCGCCGCACGCCGTCAACGCCCGTTCTGCCGAAAGCCTTGCGATGCTCTCCACCGAGCACCAGGCCGTGGTCAGCGCGCTGTCGAAACTTCCTCCCCGCCAGCGGGAAGTTCTCGTGCTGCGCTACTACGGCGGGTTGTCCGAGGCCGAGATCTCAGAGGCCGCCGGGATATCGAAGGGTACTGTCAAGTCAACCGCCAGCCGGGCACTTGAGGCACTGCAAAAAGCGATGCAGACACCCAACTGATCCGGCCCCGCCGAATCCAACTGCTGGGTTGTACCACCATGCTTGGTCCAGACCAATATATGCTGGGGCGCGTGAAGGGTGCCGCAGCAGATTTTGTGATCACGGGTGGCCGGGTAACCGCGCCGAACCAGGTGCTTGACGACGGCTGGGTGGCGATCGCCGGTGGCGTGATCGCCGACGTCGGAACCGGTTCGCCGCCTCCTGGCAAACATGTCGACGTCGAGGGCGCGCTGGTCGTGCCCGGTTTCGTCGACACGCACTGTCACGGCGGTGGGGGTGGCTCGTTTTCGAGTGGTGACCCGGAAGAACTGGCCCACGCCGTCCGCGCGCATCGGCGCCACGGCACCACCACGATGCTGGCGAGCCTGGTTTCGGATCCGATCCGGGCCCTGTGTGACCAGATGTCGGCCCTGCGGGAGCTGGTGGAGGACGGCGACATCGCCGGAATTCACCTCGAAGGGCCGTTCATCTCCAAGCTCCGTTGTGGTGCCCACGATCCGGCCGCACTGCTCGAACCGGACACGGCGACGATCAACGCGCTCCTCGGTCACGGCCGAGGAGCGGTTCGCATGGTCACTCTGGCTCCCGAGCTGCTCGGCGGGGTCAAGGCCGTCCGGCAGCTCACCGAGTCCGGCGTCATCGCCGCGCTCGGGCACACCGACGGTGTCGAAGAGCAGATCCGCCCGGCGATCGACGCCGGCGCCAGCGTCGCCACGCATCTGTTCAACGGCATGCGCCCGCTCCACCACCGCGAGCCCGGCCCGGTCGGCACGCTGCTCGACGACGAGCGCATCACCGTCGAACTGATCTGCGACCTCGTCCACGTGCATCCGACGGTGCTCCGGCTGGCCGCCCGGCACGCCGGGCAGGGCCGCACGGTGCTCATCACCGACGCGATGTCCGCCACCGACGCGGCCGACGGCAGCTACCGACTCGGCAGGCTGGAGGTCGACGTCACCGCCGGTGTCGCCACCCTCGCCGAGAACGGTTCGCTGGCCGGCAGCACGCTGACCATGGACACCGCCTTCCGCAACCTGGTGCAGGGCGCGCAACTCGGCCTGCTCGACGCGGTACGGGCGACGTCCGGCAAACCGGCCGAACTCCTCGGCATCGCCGACCGCACCGGGACACTGAAGGCGGGACTCGCCGCCGACGTCGTCGTGCTCGACGGCGAACTGCGTCCGCTGAAGGTGCTCCGCCAGGGGAAATGGGTCGCAGAGGTGGGTACGGCTACCTTAAGGACATGAGCGAGCCGAAGGACCCGGAGCGGCTGCTGGCCGACGCGTTGCGGGCACAGGCAGTGTTCGCCCCGCAGCCGGAGCGGACGGTGGACACGCCGTTCACTCCGGTGCTCAAAACGCCAGAAACGAGTGGTACCGAGAGCCTGCCGCCGCAGTACGGACTGATTTCGGGTGCCGGCGCGGACTCGCTCGAGCGCGAACGCGCCGCCTTGGATCCGGTCTCACCGGAACCGCCGACCGTTCGGACCACGGTCGCACCCCAGCCCGTCACCGCGGGGGCGGCACTGCCGGTGTATTGGGTGCTGTTGCTGGCCGTCCTGCTGGGTCTGGCGGCCGGGTCCGTTGTCGGGTTGTTGACGTTGCTTTGAAAACCGTGTCTGTGAAGGCACGACTGTAGTTGGAGCACACAGCGTGACCCTGTACCGTTTTTGATGTGATCCTCGCGCAAGGCCCAGCAAAAATGTCCATCATGCCGGACTGGTTGAACCCGGAGCATCTCCTTTCCGGGCTCACGCCGACCGTCATCGGCGTGCTCTGCCTGATCATCTTCATCGAGAGCAGCGTCTTCCCGGTGCTTCCCGGTGACTCGCTCCTCTTCACCGCCGGCCTGCTGGTCGCCGGTGGCAGCATCCAGGCGCCGCTGTGGCTCGTGTGCGTGCTGGTCACCGTCGCCGCACTGCTGGGCAACGCTGTCGGGTACCTCATCGGCTACAAGGTGGGCCCGGCGCTGTTCAAGCGGCCGGATTCGCGGTTCTTCAAGCAGCAGTACGTCGAACAGACGCACGCCTTCCTGGAGAAACACGGCCCGAAGGCCGTGGTGCTGGCGCGGTTCGTGCCGTTCGTGCGCACCTTCATCACCTGGATCGCCGGTATCGGCCGAATGGACCCGAAGCGGTACTTCACCTACACCGTGATCGGCGGCATCCTCTGGGCCGCGGGCATCACCGTGCTCGGCGCGCTGCTCGGCAACATCGAGTTCATCAAGAACAACGTCGACTCGATCTTCATCCTGATCGTGCTGATCTCGGTCGTCCCGATCGTGCTCGAATTCCTCAAGGCCCGGCGCGAGAAGAAGACCCGTGGACACGACGTCGGCACCGAGCACGCCGCCGAGGTCACCCAGAAGATGCCCCGAATCGACAGCTAGGACGGCCCGGCTCAGTCCTCCATCGCGAACATCGAGCCAGGGTTGAAGAGGTTTTCCGGGTCCAGCGCGGTTTTGATCTGGCGGTGGACCCGAACGCCGACCGGGCCGATCTCGCGGGCCAGCCACTCCCGCTTCATCTTGCCGACGCCGTGTTCACCGGTGACCGTGCCGCCGAGCGAGAGCCCGATCTCGAGGATCTGGTCGAACGCCTTCTGGGCGCGCGCGAACTCGTCGGGTGAATCCGGCGAGTAGACGATGGTCGGGTGCATGTTCCCGTCGCCGGCGTGGCCGACCACGGCGATCCGCAGGTCGGCCTCCTTGCTGACGCGCTGGCATCCGGCGATCAGTTCGGCGATCCGCGTGCGCGGCACGCAGACGTCGTCGGTCATCCAGGCCCCGTAGAGTTCCAACGCATTCAGTACGACACGGCGGGCCTGCAGGAGCATGTTGCCCTCGGCCAGGTCGTCGGTCGAGTACACCAGGTCGGCGCCGCAGTCGTTGCAGATCTGTTCGAGCGCCGCCAACTCACGCTGAGCCGCTTCGCCACCCGCATCCGACTGGGCGAGCAGCAAGGCTTGGCAATCCGAGCCCGCACCGAGGTCGGTCTTCAGGTACGCCTCGGACGCCTTGATCGACGTCGAGTCCATGATCTCCAGCAGCGACGGCACCAGGCCCTCGCGAACGACGCGCGCGACGGCTTCACCGGCCGCTTCAGTACTGGAGAAGCCCGCGACCAGTGTGCCCGGCGCCTGCGGCAGCGGCTTGAGCGCGACCGTGGCCTGGGTGATCACGCCGAGCGTGCCCTCGCTGCCGACGAAAAGCCGTGCCAGGTCGTAGCCCGCGACGCCCTTGACCGTCCGGCGGCCGGTCTTCAGCAGCGAGCCGTCGGCAAGGACAACTTCCAGTCCCAGCACGGAATCCGTGGTGACGCCGTACTTCACGCAGCACAGGCCACCCGCGTTGGTCGCCAGGTTCCCGCCGATCGTGCACCAGTCGTAGCTCGACGGATCCGGCGGATAGAACAGCCCGTGCTTCTCCACGGCGTTGCGGAGGTCCAGGTTGACCACGCCGGGCTGCACGACGGCCAGCCGGTTGCCCGCGTCGATCTCCACGATCTGGTTGAGCTTGGTCAGCACCAGCATCACGCAGCCGTCCAGCGCGTTCGCCGCGCCGGACAGCCCGCTGCCCGCACCCCTCGGGACGATCGGAACTTTCGCCTCGGCACATGCTCGGACGATTGCCTGGACCTCGGCGACGTCGACCGGCAGTACCACGGCCAGCGGCTTGCCGACCGGGGCGAGCGGCATCATATCTCTCGCATAACTGCTGGTGACGTCGTTGTCGGTGAGGACAGCGTCCTTGCCGAGCTCGTCACGAAGTCTTGCGACCAATGCGTCGTTGCCCATGGGTTACATGGTAAGCACGTTCAGCTCCGCACAACGGAATCAGTTTTCCGCCGGAGCGGAAAACTGGAGCCCGGCACCACACTGGACCGCAGCAGGAAAATTGCCTGCAATCCGGTGTAGACGAGCAAAATCGTGCCCATCCACGCCGTGACGTGCAGCCCCCGCACGAACGCCTCACGCGCGGCGTCCAGCAGCGGACCGGCTTGGGCCGGGGGCAGGCTCGCGGCCGCCGCGGCGGCCCCGCCCAGGGTTTCGCGGGCCGTGTCCGCCGTCCCGGCCGGAAGTCCGGCGCGGTAGACGGCCGTCGCCACGCTGCCCATGATGGCCACGCCGAGCGCGCCGCCGACCTCGTAACCGGTCTCGGAGATCGCCGATGCGGCCCCCGCGCGTTCCGCGGGCGCGGCCGTGATGATCAGGTCGTTCGTAACCGTCTCGGCGAGCGCGATACCGCCACCGACCAGCATGAACCCGAAGACCAGCATGATGAGGCCCGACTCGGCACCGACTTGGGTCAGCCCCAGGAAACCGGCGGCCGCGAGAAACATCCCGAAACCGATCAGCGACGACGTCCGGAAGCGCTTCGCCAGTTGTGCGGCGAGCAGCGCGCCGACGATACCGGCGAGCGTCGCGGGCAGCAGCCACAGCGCCGCCACCACCGGTGTCAGCCCGAGGACCAGCTGCAGGTACTGCGGAATCAGGAACAGCAGGCCGACCAGCGCGAAGATCCCCAGCACGTTGGTCACCACGGAGACGCTGAATGACCGGTTCTTGAACAGCTCGAGGTCCAGCATCGGCTGGTCGAGCGAGCGCTGCCGCCTGACGAACGCCACGCCGATCAGCAGACCGGACGCGATACACAGCGCGGCGAGGACAGTCACCCCGTGCTCGGCGACGAGTTTGATGCCATAGACCGTCGGCAGGAGCGCGGCCAGCGACAGCACCGCGGACAGCGGGTCGAAGCGGCCTGGGTTCGGGTCGCGAGCCTCGGGCAGCAGGAACGGACCCGTGACGAGCAGCATCGCCATGACGGGCACGTTGATCAGGAAGACGGAGCCCCACCAGAAGTGTTCCAGCAGCCAGCCGCCGAGCACCGGCCCGACAGCCATCCCGCCGGAGAATCCCGCGCTCCACACGCCGATCGCGATCCGCCGCTGCTGCCGGTCGAGGAAGATGTTGCGGATCAAGGAAAGCGTCGACGGCATGAGCGTCGCGCCACCGATCCCGAGCAGTGCCCTGGCCGCGATCAGCATCCACGCGCTGGTCGAAAACGCCGCCAGCACGGATGCCGCACCGAACGCGACGGCGCCGGCGAGCAGCAGCTTGCGACGGCCGACGCGGTCGCCGAGCGTGCCCATGAGGACGAGCAGGCCGCCGAGCATGAACGAATAGATGTCCACGATCCACAGCTGCTGCGGGCCTGTCGGCGCGAGGTCCTCGCTCAGGTACGGCAACGCGAACCCCAGCACCGTCATGTCCACGCTGATCAGCAGCACAGGTAGCACGAGTACTGCCAGCGCCCACCACTGCCTGCGCCCCGCCATGACTTTCCATCCTTCGTTACTAAACAGTCTGGACGGTACAGTTACCGTCGCCTCTTGAAGGTAAACCGTCCGGACGGTACAGTCAAATGATGCCGAAGCCGTCAGCCAAGGAACGCATCTTGGACGCCTACCAGGACATCCTCATCGAGCACGGCGTCGGCGCGATCACTCTCGAAGCCGTTGCCGCCCGCGCGGAGGTGTCCAAAGGTGGGCTGCTGTACCACTTCGGCTCGAAGGAAGCCCTGCTCCAGGGCCTGATCGACCGGGTCGGCCACCTCGGTGTCACCGACCTCGAAACAGCTCGTGCCGCACCCGAGGGAGTGGTGCGCTACTACCTGCGCTCGTCGGTGACCGACGTGACGCAGGACAAGGCCATGCACCGCACCACCCTCGCCGCCATGCGGCTGATCGGGAACGAAGACGCTGTCGACGAGGCGATGCGGGCCTATACGCGGAACTGGCACGCCCTGCTCACCGAACACGTCGGCGACCCGGTGCTCGCCGATTTCGTCGGGGTCACCGGGGACGGGCTCTACCTGCGCGCGATGCTCGGCGAGGACACCTCACACCTGCTCGACGACTTCATCGAGATCCTCGCGCGGCTGGGAATCTAGTGTCCTGCGCAGGGAACTAGCGGGTCACGCCGTAGACACGGGCGACCGGGATCGTCAGGACGAGCCGCTGGTCGGCGACCATCGCGGCGCGGTACTCGTCCCAATCCGGGTGCTCGCCGCTGACATGACGGTAGAGGGCGATCAGCGCTTCGACGGTGTCGTCATGGGGATCCTTGGCGACCGGCGTCAACTCCGCGTCACCCTCGGCAACGACGTACGACCAGCCGTCCTGAGAGCTCACGTGGTAGCTGGCTCGTGGGTCGCGGCGGAGGTTCCTGGTCTTCGCGCGGGTGTCGGTGAGGGAAACCTGGATGGCCCGCCTCTCTTGGTCGTAGTAATGAGTGACGTTGGAGAGCTGCGGACGGCCGTCACGCTTCAGCGTCACCAGCACGCCGAGGTGGCCGGCGCCGAGGAGCTGGTACAAGGCTGTGTCATCGGTCATAGCCCGCACAACCCGGCTTCGCGCCACCACATTCCCGATGTCACCCGTTGGCCTTGACCTCCACCTAGCTGGATGTTCGACCATTGGGATATGCGAAAAGGCCAGGTCCCGGACTCAATCCGGCAAATCGCCTAAAATAAACAAGTTGCGTGCAGCAACTAACGTGTTGTGTGACACAGAAGAGCGTATTCCACTTGCACAACCGGGGAAACGGGCACATCCTTGCTTTGAACAACTAGTTGCAGCTGTCAAATAAGACACTCACAGTGAAAGACCACTCATGGCACCTCCGCAGAACGCCGTCACCTCGACGGCCGAGCTCGATCTCGCCGACGACCTGGGTCAGCAGCTGGTTCGTCTCGTCCGCCTGATCAACCGCGCCAAGTCGCAGGTGACCAAGCAGGGACCGGATGGCATCGAAAGAGCCGCCTACGCGATCCTCTTCTGCCTGATCCACGACGGGCCGCAGCGCACCAGCCGGCTCGCCGAGTCCCTGCACTCCGAGATTTCCACGATCAGCAGGCAGAGCAGCTCGCTGGTCCAGCACGGCCTGGTCGAACGCCAAGCCGATCCCGAAGACGGCCGCGCCTGCCTGCTCGCCCCGACGAGCGAAGGACTGCGGGTGTTCGAGGAGAATCGCAAGCAGCGCAACCAGTGGCTGGCAGAAGTGCTCGCCGACTGGAACCAGGAGGATCGCGCAACCCTTAACGACCTGTTCGGCCGGCTCAACTCCGGCATCGAAGCAAGCGCTCCACAATTCGCCGAGCCCACGCCGGCGCCGGGGATCACCAAGGGGACCAAAGCATGACCACGACCGCAGAAAAGCAACCCGACGGAGCCGTGTCGGAGGACGCCGGCCCCAACCTCACCCACCGCCAGATCCTGACGATCCTGTCCGGCCTGATGATGGGCATGTTCCTGGCGTCGCTCGACCAGACGATCGTCAGCACCTCGATCGTCAAGATCGCGAACGACCTGAAGGGCTTCGACCTGCAGGCCTGGGCGACCACCGCCTACCTGGTCACCGCCACCATCGTCACGCCGATCTACGGCAAGCTGTCCGACATCTATGGCCGCAAGCCGTTCTTCCTGACCGCGATCTCGATCTTCGTGGTCGGCTCTATCGCCTCCACGTTCGCGCAGTCGATGTACCAGCTCGCCGCGTTCCGCGCGTTCCAGGGCCTCGGTGCCGGTGGCCTGATGTCACTGGCCATGACCATCCTCGGTGACATCGTCCCGCCGCGCCAGCGCGCGAAGTACCAGGGCTACATCCTCGCGGTGTTCGGTACCTCGACGGTGATCGGCCCGGTCCTCGGTGGCTTCTTCTCCGGGTTCGACTCGCTCGCCGGTATCGCCGGGTGGCGCTGGGTCTTCCTGATCAACGTGCCGATCGGCATCATCGCGCTCTTCGTCGTGGCCAAGGTGCTGAACGTCCCGCACAAGCGTCAGGACCACAAGATCGACTGGTGGGGCGCGGTCACCCTGATCGTCGCCGTCGTGCCGCTGCTGATCGTGGCCGAGCAGGGGAACAAATGGGGCTGGGGAGCCACCAACTCGATCATTTGCTACGCCATCGGAGCTGTCGGCATCCTGCTGTTCCTCGTCGTCGAGAAGCTCATGAAGGACGAAGCGCTGATCCCGCTTCGGCTGTTCAAGAACTCGACGTTCAGCGTGGCGATCCTCGGCGGGGTCATCGTCGGTGTCGCGATGTTCGGCGCCATCACGATGATCCCGCAGTACCTGCAGGTCGTCCGCGGTTACACGCCGACCGAAGCCGGTCTGCTGATGCTGCCGCTGATGCTGGGCATCATGGGCAGCTCGGTCGTCTCCGGTCAGTTCACCGCCAGGACCGGGCGCTACAAGTTCCTGCCGGTCATCGGCACGCTCCTGATCGCCGTGGGCGCGCTGCTGTTCGCCCAGGTCGCGTACAACACGCCGATCTGGCAGCCCCTGCTCTACGCCTTCATCATCGGCTTCGGTCTCGGTGGCTGCATGCAGACGCTGATCATCGCGGTGCAGAACGCCGGCCCGCGTCGTGACATGGGTGTCTCGACGGCGGCGGCGACGTTCTTCCGCCAGATCGGTGGCACCGCGGGTGTCGCGGTGTTCCTGACGATCCTGTTCAACGTCCTGCCCGGCAACATCACCAAGGCGTTCAACGGCAACCTCCCACCGGGAGCCGGTGGCCAACTGGCCGAGCTCCAGTCCAACACGAGCCTGATCCAGGGCCTGCCGGACGCGATCAGGATCCCGGTCCTGACCGGCTTCACCGACTCGATCACCACGGTTTTCTACGTCGCCGCGGGCGTCGCCCTGCTGGCCTCGATCGTGCTGCTGTTCATGAAGGAGATCCCGCTGTCCGGGGGCGCCGGTTCGGCGGCATCGACGATGGAAGGCGGCGAGGCGCTGCTCCCGGTCGACGACTCCGAAAAGGCAGCAGCCGACGTCTGGACCGACGCGGACGAAGCGTTCAGCGAGCAGCGTGAACTCGCGCTGGTCGGAGCCGGGAAGCACTCGCTCGCCGGCGAAAACGGACACGGGGAGTTCAAGCCTATGGCCGGCGCACTGCCGAACCCGATCCTCAACTCGGTCACCGACGTCGAAACCGGCCACGGCCAGCCGGTGAACGGACACGTTCGCCGCCAGGACGGGACCTCGGTTGCCGGCGCCGCGCTGACCCTGATCGACCAGCGTGGCCGCCAGGTCGCGCGGGGCGTCGGGAACACCGACGGCAGCTACGAGATCGGTACCCCCGGCGACGGCACCTACGTGCTGATCGTCTCGGCGAACGGGCACCAGCCGCAGGCGTCCAGCGTGCTTATCGGCGGCCGTCCGGCCAAGGTGGACATCACGCTGACCGGCTCCGGCGGCCTCACCGGCACCGTGTGGACGGCCGGTAGGCACACGCCGCTGGCCGACGCCACGGTGACGCTGACCGACGCCCGCGGCGAGGTCAACGGCGCGTTCATCACACAGCCCGACGGCGCGTACGCGTTCCACGGTGTCGGCGCCGGGCAGTACACGCTGGTCGTCAGCGGCCAGCTGTACCGGCCGATCGCGGTCACGCTGACCGTCCCGGACAGCGGCGTGCTGAGCCACGACGTCGAGCTCACCGGGTCGGTGCTGCTCGCCGGAACGGCCAGGTCCGAGGAAGACAAGATCGTGCCGGACGCCCGGATCACCGTTCTCGACGCCGACGGCAACGTGTCCGCGGTCGCCAGGACGGATTCCGAGGGCCGGTACGTGGTCAGCGACCTCCCCGAAGGCACCTACACGGTGGTCGCCAGCGGGTACCCGCCGGCGACCAGCCAGGTCAGCCTCGCCGGTGGCACGGAAGCGAACCACGACGTGCGGCTGGGCTACGACCAGGCGCTGGACGAGCTGGTCGACCGGTCATGAGCGGACTCCGAGCGCGGATACGCACGATCGAAGGCTGGGCTGTCGAGCACGCGGTACTGACGGTCACGGACATGACCGGCCAGCAGGTCGCCAGGGTGGTCGCGGACGCGAAAGGGGCAGTGGCGACCGAGTCGCTGCCCCCGGGCGTCTACACCGCGGTGGTGACGTCGGCCGGGCACAACCCGATCGCCAGGACAGCGCAGATCGCGTCGGACGGCTCCGGTTCGCTCGGTGAGATCTCATTGGCCCCCGCGCCCGGGGCGATCGAATTGCCGCCGCCGGGCCCGTGGGTCATCGACCCGGCGCATTCATCGGTGATCGCCACGGCCAAGCACCTCGGATTCACCAGCATCAAGGTGCGATTCCCCGAAGTTTCCGGGCGGATCATCGTCGGCAGGCCGATCGAGCAGTCGTACGTGGACGCGGAGATCAAGGCCGCGGCCATCGAAACCGGCATCAAGATGCGCGACGACCACCTGCGGTCGTCGGACTTCATGGACGTCGACGCGCATCCGATCATCGGGTTCACCAGCACCGAACTGCGGCAGCGCGGCACGGACACGTGGACCCTCATCGGTGACCTGTCGCTGCACGGCGAGCGCCGGAACATCGAGCTCGACCTGCGCTACGGCGGTTTCGGCGCGGATCCATGGGGCGGTGTGCGCATGGCGTTCCACGCGGAAACCCAGCTGCACCGCAACGACTTCGCGATGAACTACAGCGCGATGGCCCGCGCCGGAGTGGCCGCGGTCGGGGCGACCGTCAAGATTGAACTGGACATCACGGCCATACAGGGCGAGACACTTCCGGAGTTCTAGAACGATCTACGAAGCGTCACCGATACCTGAAATACACCGTTCGGTCGGATGGCACCCAACCGGCACACGTAGGCTGCGGCTTGTGAATGCGGTCTACGCGGAAGCGTCAGGCATCGGTGTGAGCTGGTTGGACACGGCCGGCCCTGTGCTGGTGTGGGTGATCGTGCTGAGCTTCGTGTTCGTCGAATGCGCACTGATCATCGGGCTTTTCCTGCCCGGGGACTCCCTGTTGTTCGGCGCCGGTGTCGTGCTCGCGCAGCACGGCTCTGACCTGAACGCCTGGCTGCTGTCCGGCGCCGCACTGCTCGTGGCGGTCTTCGGCAACCAGATCGGCTACTACATCGGCAGGCACACGGGCACCAAGCTCATTGCCCGCCGAGGCGGGCGGATACTGAACAAGCACAACCTCGAGCGCGCCCAGCGGTTCTTGGACCGGCGAGGGTTCTTCGCGATCGTCGCGGCCAGGTGGATCCCGTGGATCCGCACGCTCGCACCGCTGATCGCGGGTGCCGCCAAAATGGATCAGCGACGGTTCCTGCTGGCCACCGCGAGCGGCGGCCTGCTCTGGGTGCCGACGCTGGTGCTGCTCGGCTACTACGGCGCCGGCCTGCTCGACTCGATGCCATGGCTGAAGGCAACCGCGCTGTGGGTCAGCGTCGCGTTCTTCGTCGTCGGCACCGCGTACGGGGTCTGGCGCTACCGGCAGGAAATGCGGCGTCCGGTGGAGGACACGGACGCCGAATCGAGGGCCAGGGCCTAGGCCATGTCTTGTGTCCTGCGCCGGTGACGATGGCGCAAGTCCCTGAGCACTAGGTCTCCGGGTCAGCCCAGATCTCGAGCTGGATGCCGTCGGGATCGCGGAACACGATCGCCGTCGAGCCGACAAGGGTGCGCGAAGGCGTGGCGCGCGTGTAATTGACGCCGTACTCGTCGAGGCGGTCTTCCCAATCGGCGAGCTCGGCGTGTGACGAGACCTTGAAGGCCACATGATCCAGCCCGGTGCGACGCTCGTCGAACGACCGGCGGCCGGTGTCCGCGTGCTGCACGAGCACGACGGCGAACTCTTCGCTCGGTGACCGGAGTACCACCTTGCGCAGGCCGGTTTCCGTGTCATCGCGCCGGGTGAACTCTTCCAGCTCGAGCACACGGGCATACCAGGGCACGCTGCGGTCCACATCGGTCACGGTGAGTGCCAGGTGGTGCACAGATCTCAACTTCGCCATTTTTTTGTGGCCTTTCCGACCCCCACCGGCGCACCCCGCGGCTTATCAAAGCGCCGGGGCCGGAGGGCCCCGGTGGATTGCGAACTCCCCAGTCCGCGTCAGCGATCATGAAACCGAGTGCGCCAACAGCCTCGCACACGGCCTGTTGCCGGACCGACGCGCGCAACGGATTGTTACTAACCGGAACTCACCGCGAGATGTGCAAGTCTTACAGCGGCCGCTCTGTCACCGGCCCCCGCCTATTGTCAGTACGGCCCCGGTGGCGTACGACGCGGCGGGTGAAAGCAGGAAGAGCACGGCCTCCGCGATTTCGAGTGGCCGCCCGGCGCGGCGCATCGGGATCGACGGCGCAACGCGGCCGAGCCGGTCCGGCATCCCGGCCGCGGCGTGTAAACCCGTCTCGACCATCCCGGGCGCGACGGCGTTGACCCGCACACCCTCGTCCGCGACCTCCTGCGCAAGGCCGTACGTGAGCGTCTCGACGGCCGCCTTCGTCGCCGCGTACGGCACCCACTCACCTGCGGACCCGGTCCGCGCGGCCGTCGACGAGATGTTCACGATCGCGCCACCTGACCCGCCGTGCCGCGTCGACATGCGCCGCACGGCCTCGCGCGCACAGAGGAAAACGCCGGTCACGTTGACGTCGACCACCCGGCGAACGACGTCGACCTCGTGCTCGTCGAGCCGGCCGGGAGTGTTGCCGGTGATGGCCGCGTTGTTGACCAGCCCAGCGAGCGGGCCGAGCCCGGCGGCCGCGTCGAACAGGTCCAGCACGTCGTCCTCCGACGAGACGTCACCGCGGACGGTGAGCGCGCGGCGGTTGTGCGCACGGACCCGATCGGCCACCTCCTCGGCCGCGACGACGTCGCCGGCGTAGTTGACCACCAAGTCGTAGCCGCGCTCCGCCGCCAGCACGCAGATCGCTGCGCCGATACCCCGGCTCCCGCCGGTGACGATCAAAACCCCGGATGTCGACATGACGTGATCCTTGCACGCACACCGATCACGTCATGTCGACATCTCGAGGGGCTTAGAGGGCGAAGTTGGTCAGGGGGAGGTTTTCCAGGACCAGGTCGGCGCGCGAGGCGGTGCCGGCGATGAGGTCGGCGTTGCGCTGGTCGGAGCCGAGGGCGCGCTGCTTGGCTTCGACCAGGGAGCGGCCGTAGCGGCGGTGGCGGCTGACCAGGCGTTCGAGGCGCTCGGGCTCGTCAGGGGCGAGGAACCAGGCCTCGGTCAGGAGCGGCTTGACGCCGTTCCAGGGATCTTCCTCCAGCAGGAGGTAGTTGCCTTCGGTGATCACTAGCGGGACCTCCGGCGGCACCGCGACGGCGCCGGCGATGGGCTCCTCGATCTCACGGCGGAACTCGGGCGCGTAGACGGTCTCGCGGCCTTCGCTCAGCCTGCGGATCATGGTGACGTACCCGGCCGCGTCGAAGGTGTCGGGCGCGCCCTTGCGGTCGGTGCGGCCGAGTCGCCGCAGCTCGACCTGCGCGAGGTGGAAACCGTCCATCCCGACGACGCAAGCTCGCGAGCCGAGCGCGTTGGCCAGGTTCCAGGCCAGGGTGGTCTTGCCGGACGCCGGGGCGCCGATGATGCCCAGCACACTCCGCTGTCCGGGCTTGGCAAACGCTTGTGCCCTGGTCAGCAGGTCCTCGAACGATGTCATCGCACTCCCATTCTCCTGTGCCGGACCGCGGTCACCCATGACCTCGGCCCGGTGTGCCGCACCCGCTCGGCGGCCACCTCGTTGGCGAACCCGATCAGCTCGGCAAGCTCGTAATTGCCGACCCCGTAGGCCAGCGCTCCGTGCCAGACATCGCCTGCCCCTAGGGTGTCACGGGCCGTCACCGGGGGGACGGAGACCTCGCCCGACGCAGTCAGGGTCGACCAGCGGACCGGACCGGCGCCCGCGGTTGTTATGACTGTCGGGACACCGCGCTCGTGCAGACTCGCGCCGGGCGTCCGGCCGTGCACGTAAAACTGCGCCGAGCACGCGGCGATGTCGACGAGTGGGAGCAGGTCGTCGAGCACCGGTTTCCAGCTTCCCGCATCGAGCACCACGGGCACACCCCGCTCGCGCGCCCACTTCGCGACGCCCAGCGCCAGCTCCGGATAGTGCCCGTCGACCAGCACTGTTCGCACTTTGTCGGGAAAGTTCCCCAAGTGAAGCTCGGGCACTTTCCCGGCAAAGTGCCCCCCGGCGTTGCGCGAAACGACCGTTCGCTCGCCGTCGCGTTCACGAACGGCGACAGCGCTGATGGCAGGCGGATCGGGGTGGTCAGGCAGGACGTCGATGACGTCGACACCATGCGCGGCGAGGTCCGCCCTGGCCAGTTCCGCCAGCGGGTGTGCGCCGAGGACGGTCAGCAGGGTCGCCGAGCCACCGAGCGCGGCGACGGTCACCGCCGCGTTCGTCGCGGGCCCCCCGGCCGCGACGGCCACGGACAGCGACTGGACCTTCTCGCCCGGCGCCGGTAACTCGTCGACCCGCTGGACGACGTCGACGGTGCACAAACCCGCCAGCAGAACCGTCACAGCGCGGCGATGGCGCGGGTGGTGAGACGCCGATGTCTCATGCAGTTCCTCCGAAAGACGGACACTTCTGATGGTCGGGGAGGGTAGAACGGCCTATGCTCTCTCGCAAGCGTTTGCGCAAACGCTTGCGAGTGAACTCCAAGGAGAACGTCCGATGCGACCACCGCGCTCGTCACGGCCTACTCAGCGTGACATCGCCGAGCTGGCCGGCGTCTCGATCACCACGGTGTCGCACGTCGTCAACGGGACCCGTGCGGTCGCCGAGGACACCAAGGCAGCCGTGCTCAAGGCCATCGAGACCACCGGCTACACCGGCGACGCCATCGCCCGTTCGCTGGTCACCGGCGGTACCAGGTCGATCGGGGTGGCGATTTCGCTGCTCGCCAACCCGTATTTCGCGGTCTTGATGCAGGCGATCGAGCGCGAAGCCGCGGCCGCCGGCTACACCGTTCTGCTGGCCGACACGCACGACGCCGCCGAGACGGAGCGTGAGACCGTCCGGACATTGAGGTCGCGGCGCGTCGACGGCCTGCTGCTGACGCCGTCGCCCGGAGACGGCTCCGTCATCACCGAGCTGGTCGCGCTCGACGTGCCGACAGTCCTCGTCGACCGGGTGGCGACACGCGGGGATGTCGATCAGGTCGGCGCCGAAAACATCCAGTCGACGTCAGCGCTCACGGCTCATCTCGCGTCGCTCGGGCATCGGCGGATTGGCATGATCACCGGCGCGCCCGGGCTGACGACGAGCGAGGAACGGACGCTCGGCTACCGGCTCGGACTCGGCCGCGCTGGGCTGACCTGGTTGTCGGAGATGGTCGTGTGCGGCCACTCGGCGCGCGAAGGCGGTGCGCTCGCGTTGAGCACGCTGCTGGCGCTCCCCGAGCCGCCCACTGCGTTGGTCGTCGCGAACGACGCGATGATGGTCGGGGTGTTGCGCGAAGCCAGGAAACGCGGTTTGAAAATCGGCCGCGACCTGCCCGTGGTGGTCTACGACGACGTCGAGTGGGCGGATCTCGTGGATCCGCCGCTGACGACGATGGCGCAACCGATCGAGGAGATCGGGCGGCGGGCCGTGCGGCTCCTTCTGGCGCGGATCGCGGACCCCGGACGCAAGCCGGAAACGGTGCGGTTGGCTCCGGAATTGCGTCACAGAGAGTCGTGCGGCTGCAGTCCCGTTCACCCACACTGATGGTTCTCGCGAGCCGTGGCGCTCGCACTGCCGGGTACCCCCGGAAATAGCGTTACCGTCGGCTTGACGCAGGAAGAGCCGACGAAATGACCCGCCACCGATGACCGCACTGTCACCTGAATTACCCGTGTGGGACAGGCATGTCACGCACCGGTTCGCGGTGGCCATGGCAACGTCCGGCCCGCACTCCCGCAAGGTGCTGCGCGCGATCGAATCGGCGGCCGTCGAAGCGGGCTGCCTCCTGACGCTCGCCGACACCGGCGACAGCGTGAGCGAGGAAGCGGCCGTGGTCCGCTCCCTGCGCGCGGACCGCGTCGACGGCGTGATCCTGGTGCCGGCGACCGGCGACGAAGCCGTGGTCAACGGACTGGTGCGGATGTGTGTACCGACGGTCCTGGTCGACAGGTTGGCCAACCGCACCGACGTCGACCAGGTGGGCAGCGAGAACACCCTCGCCATGTGCACGCTGGTCCGCCACCTCTCCGACAGGCGGCATCGCAAAATCGGGCTCATCTCCGGGCAGCCGGGGATGACGACCACCGACGAGCGCACGCGCGGCTACCGGCAAGGGCTGGAACAGGCCGGACTGCGCTGGAGCAGCACACTGGTCGCCTGCGGTCAGTCGACGCCGGGTGGCGCCGCCGCCGCGACGGGCCGGTTACTCGACGCATGGCCGTCGCCGACAGCGCTGGTCGTGGCGAGCGAGTCGATGATGATCGGCGTCCAGTACGAACTGCACCGGCGCGGCATCCGCGTCGGGTCGGAGCTGGCGCTCGTCGGCTACGGCGACACGGCGTGGGCGCGCAGCGTCGACTCACCGCTGACAACGATGGCACTGCCGATCGCGGAGATCGGGCGCAAAGCCGTGCAGCTGCTGCTCACCCGCATCGCGGACCCGGACCGCACCAACGAGGTCGTCCGGCTCCCGCCGCGGTTCCTGCACCGCTCTTCCTGCGGCTGCTAGCGCTTTCTAGATCAGGGTCGCCGCGGCCTCAACCAGCAGCCAGGCGCCGAGCTGCACAGACAGGTCACGATCTGGACCTTCGGCGATGACAGCAGGCCTCGTCCAGTCCGCACTGAAGAGTGGACCACCAGGAGCGTCGACGGCACCGGCCCAGCAGGCGTCGGCCGACGTCAGCACGAGCGAACGGGCCGTCGACGCCGCTTCGCCGGGCGGAAGCCTCACCGCGGCAAGAGCGAGGTAGCGCGCGAGAATCCCGGCGAACAAACCACCATCGCCACCGCCCTGGCCGATCAACACCCCGCCGGGCGCGATATGAGCCGCGACCGCCCGGATCGTCCTCTCGGTAGCGTCTAGATTGGACACTTCAAGACAGGCACCAAGGTAAACCCCTTGGCAGTACGTGTAAATGAACTTGACGATCTCACCGGTATCGGTCCGGAGCCCGTCCCACACCAACCCGGTTTCCGGGTCGACGAGCTTGTCGGACATCCACTCGACCAGTTCCTTCGCCCGCACGACATTGCCCTCTCGCGCGTGAAAGATCGCGGCAGGACCGTTCGCCGGCGCGTTCTTGAACCGATCGCCGCGCCGCCACCAGATGCCGCCACCCGCGTCCGGCGTCCAGGCCTCGTGCAGCTGCGCGCTGATCGCCGGAAGTCCGTCGTCGTGGCCGACACGCTGCAGGGCAAGGCCCAGCCAGGCGATGTCGTCGTAGTACTCGTTGGTCCACCGGCCGAAATTCCGCAACCGGATCGACCGCACGACCTGACCGATCAATCCCTCCCGCTCAGCAGAAGGGCTGCGGAGCTGTGCGTCCGCGAGGCAGTCGAGCAGGTGGGACTGCCACCAGTAGTTCCAGTGCCAGTGCAGGCGTTGCCCCAGGTCAGGCGGCCAGCCACTGCGGCCGAGGGTGGTACCCGGCACGGCCCACACCCGGCGGAGGTGCCGTTCGCGCACCGCGTCTTCCGCCGCCTGCGCCCGCTCTGCCGTCATGACAGCCATCTTTCCTTGCCCACGGTAAGGCCGCTCGACAATCCCCGATGGCGTAAGTCGCTGAAGGTCACCTTGAGGGCATTAGAGTCCCTCATGGTGGCCTTAGAGCACTTCAGGGCTGGCTAGCAGGCATACTGGTCGGTATGTTCAGTGGATGACAACGTCGCATGTCACCTGCCCGCTCTGTGAAGCCACGTGCGGACTGAACGTCACCATCGACGAATCCCGGCGCGTGACCCGCGTCCAGGGTGACCCTGACGACGTTTTCTCCAGGGGCTACATCTGCCCGAAGGGTGCTTCGCTGGGCGCACTGCATCACGACCCGGATCGGCTGACCGCGCCACTGCTCAAGCGGGACGGCGAGTTCGTCGAGGTCGGCTGGGACGAGGCATTCGCGGAGATCGACGCACGGTTGCGGCCGATCATCGAGCGGCACGGGCGGGATGCTGTGGCGATCTACGCGGGCAATCCGTCCGCGCACAACGTATCGGCCGGGTTGTACGGGCGCGTGTTGTACAAAGCCATGGGTACCAAGAACTTCTACACCGCGGGCACAGTCGACCAGGTGCCCAAGCACTTCTCCGTCGGGTACATGTTCGGCGACGGCTTTTCGATTCCGGTCCCGGACCTCGACCGGACGAAGCACCTGCTGATTCTCGGGGCGAACCCGTTGGTGTCCAACGGAAGTCTGATGACCGCCGCCGATGTTCGCGGCCGGCTGAAGGGGATCCGGAAGCGTGGCGGCAAGATCGTGGTTGTCGATCCACGGCGCACGAGGACGACCGAGGCCGCCGACGAGCACCACGCGATCCGGCCCGGCACGGACGCGTTGCTGTTGTTCGCGATGATCAACGTGCTGTTCGCCGAAGGCAAGGTGTCGCTGGGCAGGCTCGCCGAGCACGTCAACGGGCTCGACGACGTCCGTGAGCTGTCGAAGGACTTCACGCCGGAGGCGGTCGCGCCGCTGACCGGGATCGACGCGGCGGAGATCCGCCGGATGGCACTGGAACTGGCCGACGCCGAGTGCGCCGCGGTCTACGGCCGCATCGGCACGACCACACAGACTTTCGGAACGGTCTGCAGTTGGCTCGTCGACGTGCTGAACGTGCTCACCGGCAACCTCGACCGCGAGGGCGGCGCGATGTTCACCCTCGCCGCCGCCGGGCAGAGCACCGGACCGGGCGCCCGCCGTAAGCCGTTCCGGATCGGGCGGTGGAAAACGCGGGTGCGCGGGCTGCCGGAGATCTTCGGCGAGGTACCGGTCGCGACGCTCGCGGAAGAGATCGAGACGCCAGGCGACGGTCAGGTCCGGGCGCTGCTGACCGTCAGCGGCAACCCGTGCCTCAGCACACCGAACTCCGCGCGGCTCGCGGATGCGTTGGGGCAGCTGGACTTCATGGTCTCGATCGACGTCTATCTCAACGAGACGACCCGGCACGCGGACATCATCCTGCCCGGGCCGACCCAGCTGGAACGGCCGCACTACGACATCGCGCTGTATCAGCTGGCCGTGCGCAATGTGGCGAACTGGACGCGTGCGCCGCTGTCGGCGTCGATGCCGCAGGAATGGGAGACGCTGCTTCGACTCACCGGCATTGTCACTGGTCAGGGGCCTAATGCCAGCGTCTCCGCGCTGGACGACTTCGTCGCGGCGGAGGTCGCCAAGTCCGGTGGACTCGATCCCGCTGTCGCGGCCGGGCGCACCGGGCCCGCGCGGCTCATCGACCTGCTGTTGCGCGCCGGACCGTACGACCTGACGCTCGCCGACCTGGAAGCGGCGCCGCACGGTGTCGACCTCGGGCCGCTGAAGCCGCGTGTGCCGGAGATCCTGCGGACGCCCAGCGGCAAGATCGAGCTCGCGCCGGACGCGATCACCAGTGATATGCCGCGGCTCGCCGCCGAGCTCGGCAAGCCACCGGAGGAGCGGCTGATGCTCATCGGGCGACGGCATCTGAGCTCCAACAACTCGTGGATGCACAACCTGGAGCCCTTGGTGCGCGGCGGTAATCGCTGCACGGTGCAAGTGCACCCAGTGGACGCGACGCGACTCGGGCTGGCCGACGGTGGTCTCGCGTCGGTGAACTCCCGTGCGGGCAAAATCGAGGTACCCGTCGAGGTCACCGACGAGGTGCGCCCGGGCGTGGTGAGCATTCCGCACGGCTGGGGGCACGACCTCGACGGCGTCCGGACGCAGGTCGCGGCCGCACACGCCGGCGTCAACTCGAACCTGGTGGCGGACGAAACCCAGCTCGACGCCCTCTCCGGCACCGCCGTCCTCAACGGCATCCCGGTCAACCTCTCCCCCGCCTGAGGGTTACCAGGAGGTGGCGAGGTCGGCGTGCTGACGGATCCAGGAGTGCATGACGATGCCTGCGGCGACGCCGGCGTTGATCGAGCGGGTGGTGCCGAACTGGGCGATGGAGACGACCAGGGACGCGGCTTCCTGGGCTTCGGCGGACAGGCCGGGGCCCTCCTGGCCGAAGAGGAGGATGCAGTCGCGCGGCAGTTCGGCGGTTTCCACCGGCTGAGCGCCAGGGGTGTTGTCCACGGCGACGACGGCTAAGCCGTGCTCAACGGCGTATGCCACGAAAGCGGCGATGTCGGTGTGGTGTTCCAGGTGCTGGTACCGGTCGGTGACCATCGCGCCGCGCCGGTTCCAACGCCGCCGCCCGACGATGTGCACGGCCGCCGCGGCGAACGCGTTCGCGGTGCGCACGACCGTGCCGATGTTGTGGTCGTGCTGGAAATTCTCGATGGCGACATGGAACGTGTGCCGCCTGCTGTCCACATCGGACACGATCGCGGCGCGACGCCAGTAGCGATACGCGTCCACTACGTTGCGGCGATCGCCGTTCTCCAGGAGCTCGGGGTCGTAGCGCTCGTCGGTGGGCCACTCGCCCTCCCACGGGCCGACGCCGACCTCATCGGCCCGCACCCATTCGGTGGGGCCGCCTTCTTCGTCCGCTGCACCAGCCGCAATACCCAGTTCAACCACCAGGTGATTGTGGCTCAGCCCAGACGGAGCTGGTGCGTCGGTGCGTCCTTGGCCTCCGCACGGTGGCGCCACCGCTGGTAGGCGCCCACATACGAGAAGACGACCACGGCGAGCGCGATGACCGCGACGACCGGCAGCATCGCGCGCGGGAACACCGTGTCGTAGAGGTAGTAGGCGTTGAACCCGCCCGGCAGATCGCCGAGGCCCTGCTGGTGGCGAAAGTTGTTTTCCAACGCTGTCAGCGGGCACGGGATGGGAAACACATTGACCGCTACGCCCCAACCAGCTAGGAAAACGTGCACAAAGATGAACTTCGGCCATCGCCATGCGATGAATCCACCTAGGCCGATGAGCAGCAGCGCCATGATGTGCACCGCCACCGTTACGTCAGCGAGAACCCTGGCCATTCCGCGCCCCCCTTCGCGATCCCCCGATCCCCCTCGACGTTACCCCCATCAAGCTGAGAGACGTCGACATGTTGACCTGTAGACAGCGATGTTCAACCCAACGCGTTACTGCGTTTACCCAGCGTATGGGCGCGTCAAACGTTTTCGGGCGGAATCTCGACCGGCCGCTCGGGTGGATACTTCTGGGGAGTTTCGCGCGGATACTGATCCGGCGCGCCGGGTGGTT
The DNA here is from genome assembly GCA_032230695.1 of Actinomycetota bacterium. Taxonomy (GTDB): domain Bacteria; phylum Actinomycetota; class Actinomycetes; order Mycobacteriales; family Pseudonocardiaceae; genus Amycolatopsis. The sequence continues at coordinate 22,095 of JAVXWP010000025.1, forward strand.
TCTCGCGGCGAGGGATCTGGGGCGGGCCGGGCTTGTCCGGTGGGGTGCCCGGCGGAGGCGGGGTGTCCACACTCTCCAGATTACGACACTAGTGTGCGCGAGCGCCGGTTTTCGCCGTAAAGCGAAATTCGAACACGGCGGGAAGGGAGTTCAGATCCAGTGCTTCACGGAGCCGGGTGAGTGCGTGCTCGTCGACGCGCTGTCGAAGTTCGCCCAGGTCGGCATCCTGTTCTGCGGTGATCGTCAGGTACAGCGCAGGGTCGTCCTGGCTACCGGCCAGCGTCGCCGCAGCCGCGTGGACACCCTGGTAGGTGCCGATCTCTTCGGCGAGCGGTCCGGTGGCCGTTCCCGCGTCGATCCGGGTCGCACCCCCGGTACCGGCGAACTGCCAAACGCTGGTCTTCGGGCGGCGCAACACCTGCGCCGCCAGCCAGCGCACCGCCAGCAGTCCCACCACCACGGCGACCACGGCCACCACGTAGAAGACCCAGGTCGGTGGAGTGCCAGGGGCCGGGATCAGCTGAGTGGACGGATCGAGCACGCGCAGCCACCGGAAATGGGTGGCCACCGCGAATCCGCCGCCGGCCAGCAACAGTAGCCCGGTCAACGCGAGGAGTGTCCGGTTGAGCCGGGCGGGCCGGTTGATACTTGTCATCGCTTACTCCTCACACGGACGCGGACACTGGGCCGGGTGACCGGCGCGATCTGGTCCAGCCGTTGTTCGATGGCGGCCCGTACGGCGTCGGCCAGCCCTTCGGTGTTCGTGCGGTTGGTTCGCACGTTCGCGGTGACCTTTTTGCGCCGTAACTTTAGTTTCGCGCTCACCACACCGTCCACTTCGGACGCCGAGTCCTGCAACGTCCGGCGCAAGCTGTGGCGGACAGCTCCGGAGTCGGCTGCCGCCAACGGAAGTACGGCCGGTTGGCCCGGAACGAGCGCGATGGCGAGCAGCACCAGGCCGATCAGCGCGGCCGCGCCCCCGGCGAGCCCCACCGGCAACTCGGTCCAACTCGCGGCGTGCATCTGGCCGGCGAGTGAGTCATAAGTCACCCAGGGCCGTCCGCCCACCAGGAACTGGATGGCCGACACGGCCACGACGGCACTCGCCGCGAGCAGCACCAAGGCAACCAGAGTGGACGGCAAGCTCCGGCGGGAATAGCGGATCACAACACCCTCCGAACCGTGGTTTCGTTGCTGCGCAAACCATCCACGATGATGTCGAGCCGCGAAACGGCGAGCCCGGTCAGCTCGCCGGTCCGCTGGATCAGGTGGGCTCGCACCGCTTCGGTGGTGCGAGCGACCGAAGCGGGATAGGGCACCGAAAGCCGGATGTCCACCGTGGCCGATTCGCCGTCGATGTTCGCGGTGACCTTGGGACCGTCGCCGACGCCGTCGACCTCGTTGGCCGCCCGCGCGACGATCTTCTTGACCACGCGGGGGTCTACCGTTGTCCGGCCGAGTTCACCGGTTTCCATGACTAGTTCCGATCCCTGGCAGAACCGAGGAGTGCCAAGAGGTCGAGCTTGCCATCGAGCCAGCGGCCGGCCAGCAGGCCCAGTGCGCCGAGCACCAGCACGACGACGAACGCCGAGAACCCGCCGAACGCGGCGGCGAAACCGAGAGCCAGCCCGGAACCGAGACCGATCAGAGTCGCGTTCATGTCACTGGACCCTGTCGCCGGTGGACTCGTCGTCTTCGTCGCCAGGGATGTGCACGTCGTTGACGTTGATGTTGACCTCGACGACCTCGAGCCCGGTCATCTGCTCGATCGAGGTGATCACGTTGCGACGTACCGAACGCGCGACCTCGGCGATGGAAACGCCGTACTCCACCAGGATCTGCAGGTCGACGGCCGCCTGCTTTTCGCCCACCTCAACGGAAACGCCCTGGCTCGCGCTGGCGCTGGCACCGGGGATCCGCTCACGCAGGGCACCGAAGGCCCGTGCCGCACCGCCTCCGAGGGAGTAGACGCCGCTCACTTCCCGCGTCGCCAGGCCGGCGATCTTCTGCACGACCGTGTCGGCGATCGTGGTCGAGCCCTCCTTGGTCACCAATGTTCCCGATTCCGTACCGGACCTGGCGACCCCAGAGGTCTTCTCCGCTGTGCTGCTCATGGGTGACTCCCGTTCACTTTGTCTGTGGCTCAAGGCTTTCCGTTCGCCTAGTTACCCATACAGACACAGCTCGGGCGAAAACGTCACGCCGTTGTCATGTGGCCTGAATCTCAACCGGCTGAGAAGGCCGCACCATCGACATCGGTGACCACCAACCGCAGTTTCGCCTTTTCCCAGGGAGTTCCGGCCAGTGCCGGACGCACAGCCGTACCCGCCTGCTCCAACAGCGGTGGCAACGGCAGGCACAACGCGATCACCCGGACCTGCACGAGCTCGGGCTCGAGGGTGACGGCCGAACCTTCCCAGTCCCACGGGATCCAGGACGCGTTCTGCTGGGAAATCAGCATGGCCGGACGCAGGCCCGGCACCGAGTTCACCGCGGCGAGGATCAGCTCCGTGACCTCGCTCGCGGTCAGTACCGCCATCATCGAGACCCCGGTTCGATGTCCAAAATAGACACTGATACTTCGTCGACGGCTAGCCCGGTCTCCACCGCCACGGCTCGGGAAACCGCGCGCTGCACAGCCTGGCCGACAGCGGCGGCCTGATCCACCGCGGAGGTCACGAGATCGATGTGCACCGACACGGCCCCGTCCATGACCCGCACACGGACCCCATCGGCGGGTGCCGGATCCAGGCCCTTCCACCGCTGCCGTGCCGCCCGGCTCCACGCCGTCACCAGGCCCTTGAGGCCCGGTTCGAGCCGGACCACACCCGACGTCGTCACCGCGGCACGCGCGGCGACGCTCGCTATCACCGCGTCCGAGATGACGATCTCGGTCTCAGAACTCATTCGCCGGCCTCGTAGATGTCGTCGACGACCAGGTCCAGCTTGACCAGCCTGAGCCCGACCCTGGCCGCCGCGGCCGCGCTCACCCTGTCACGTACCCGGTTCAACGCCTCGCTACCCATCGAGTTATGGATGCTCACCGCAAGGGTGAGTTCCACCTCGACCAGGCTCTCGCCCGCCTCGCCGTCGCCGACCTTGCGCACGCGGCAGCGCCGGGCGCGAACCCCGCCCACCGAATCGGCGGCGTACCGGAGCACAACAGCGACAGCCTGCTCACTGACCTCGACCACACCCGGTTCGGTGGTCGGCAGGTTCACCATCTGCCCGCGCCGCACCTCGGCCCGCACCGCGGACATGATCCGGCCCAGCAGGTCAGGCGGCGGGTGTTCGGTCTCCGCGACCAATTCCTGGGTCGCTTCCCTCAGCGCCAGCAGGCTTTCCCGCGCGGTCCGGCAGTGCGGGCAGGTCAGTTCGTGCTCGTCGGCCAGGCCTTCGCCCACCGCGTCCAGTCGTTCCCAGACTTGTTCGAGCGCCCGATCACAGGGCAGCTCGTACCCCTGATTCACCGCCATGGCCGCATCACCTCTGCCAGTTGCGCGCGGGCCCGCGCGATGCGTCCCCGTACGGCCGTACCGCTCGTTCCCACTACGTCGCCGATCTCCTCGTAGGAGCGGCCGTGGACTTCCCGGAGCAGCCAGCAAGCCCGCTGCTCGGGCGTCAGTTCCTGCAACGCGTCGTTCAACGCCGCCAGTTGCACGCTCACCTCGACCGCGATCGCGGGCTGCGCGTCGGTCCGTGGCGACTCCGCCAGATCCAGATCGACGTCCGCCTGCGGACGTCTCGCGCGGATCACGTTGAGACAGCGGTTCGTCGTTGTGCGGTACAGCCAGCCGACGAACGCCGCGTTCTCGGTGAGCTGGGCGAGCCGGCGCCACGCCGTCAGGAACACTTCCTGCACGACGTCCTCCGCATCACCGCGGTTGACGAGCATTCGCGTGGCGAGCCTGAACATCGGTCCCTGATAGCGCAACACGAGCTGTTCGTACGCCCGCACGTCACCCTCTCTGGCACGGCTCACGAGCGTCGCGTCGTCGAGTGGCGTACCGGATTCCGCGCTTGTCGTCGTGGTCACGGCACCTCCTGACCTCTAGGACACCCGCGGGCGGAAAACGTCACGCACGCATTGTCGGTGATGACCGTCACCCCGGCGACCCCGCGACGATCCACCACCGAACCTGTGTCTAGCTCAGGCCGAGATCATCCTTGCCGAGCAGGTAGCGGTACTCGAGGCCTTGCTTCTCGACGGCCTCGCGCGCACCCGTGTCCCTGTCGACGACCGTCGCGACACCAACCACGATGGCGCCTTCTTCGCGCAGTGCCTCGACGGCGGTGAGCACGCTACCGCCGGTGGTCGAGGTGTCCTCGACGGCCAGTACACGCTGTCCACGCACCTCGGCGCCTTCGATGCGCCGCTGCAGCCCGTGCGCCTTGGTGCCCTTCCGCACCACGAACGCGTCGAGCACCATCTCCTCGGTCGCGGCTGAGTGCAGCATCGCGAGCGCGACCGGGTCCGCACCCAGGGTGAGCCCGCCGACGGCGACGTAATCCCAGTCCGCGGTGAGCTGCCGGAGCAGCCCGCCGATGAGCGGGGCGGCCGCGTGATGCAGAGTCGCGCGCCGCAGGTCGACGTAGTAGTCCGCTTCCTTGCCGGAGGCGAGAGTCACCTTGCCGTGTACCACTGAAAGGTCGATGACCAGCCTGGCCAGTTCGAGTTTTGCTGTCTGATCCAGCCCGGGGTTCGTCACGGCCGTGAGTTTCTCATACCCCGACTCGGTGCCCGTCTCAGTCATCATTCAACGCCGCGTCGGCGGGCCGCAAACGGGTCGCTGCCCACGTCGGCATCAGCGTGGCGAGCAGCACGATCGCCCCGGCCACGGCGACCACCGCGAAGTAGATCCACAGTGGACCGGACGGCAGCACGGAATCGCTCACCACCAGGCAGAACGGGACGATCGAGCCGGCCGCGACGATGGTTCCGAGCACCACGCCGACCACCGCGATCATGACGCCTTCCAGCCCCATCATCCGCATGACCTGCATGCGGGTGGAGCCGGTGAGCCGCTGAAGCCCGAATTCGCGGCGCCGCCGCGCGGTGCTCATGACCAGCGTGTTCACCACCGAGATCACGGTGTACGCCATGATCATCCCGACCATCAGGTAGTTCACCCAGGCTCCGATGTCCTGGGCCTTCTCATGCTCGGCGACGAGCACCGCCTGGTCGCCGACGACGACTCCCGGCAGGCTCGCCGTCAACGTCCTGAGGGTCTCGGTGAGCCGGCCGACATCCGTGCCGGGTGTGGCGCGGACCAGGATCTGCGGCGCGAGGCCCACTGTCGTGTGTGGCGCCAGCAATTGCGCCGGCACCAGGAGGTTCTCGAACCCGGAGCGCGCGGCGAACAGCGCCACGACCCGCACGTCCACCGAAGTGCCGTCGCCGAGGCGGAGCGTGACGGCGTCGCCGACACCCACGCCGGCGTCGGCAGCGAGCGTCTCCGGCAGCGCGACGGTGTTGCCGCTCAGGTCGGTGAGCTTGCCCGCGACCGGCTTGACGGCGTTCGTCTCGGTGACTCCGGCCGCCGTGACCCCGGAAACCGGCAGGCCTTCGATGTCGTTCGTGCCGGTGAAGGGCGCGGTGATGAACGCCTGGCTGGTGACGTGCTCCGACGCCCCGGCAACACCCGGCATGCGCTGGACGCGGCCGACGAGGTCCGGGGGCAGGCCGCCCACTTGCGCGCTGACCACGGCGTCCGCCCGCAGGTTCTCGGTGAACGCGAGGTCGGCGATGGTGTTCTGGGTCGTCTGGAGGTAGATGTTCGCGGTCGCGATACCGGTCGCCAGCATGATCGGCGTGACCGCGCCGGCGACACGAACGGTCCTGGCACGCACGTTGAGCATCGCCAGATACCCGTTCACGCCGGAGACCGCGCGCAGCGGCCACTGGAGGATCGCGGTCATGACGTTGGTGATGCCGGGGCTGAGCATCGCGAGCCCGATGGCCCACAACATGGCCGCCGGTCCGGCGGTGCTCGCCGCGACCGGGCCGGTCATGACGGCGACAGTCACGATGGACAGCGCGAGTCCGCCGCCGAGGCACAGGATCGCGAACACGATCCGCGTCCCGGTGAGCCAGTGTCGCTGGATGGCGGCGTCGGCCAGCGCCTCCGTAGGCCGCGTGCGGCCCGCCCGGCGAGCGGCGGCGAACGCGGCGACCAGTGTCGTGACGACAGCGGCGCCAATGGCCACCGCTACCGGGATGAAGCCCTGATGGAACGCGACCACCGGCGGCACCACACCGTTCGCGGTGAGCTGCTCGAAGAGCCAGCGCCCGAACAACGAGCCCGGCACGATCGCGACCGCGGTCGCCAGCACGGCGACGATCAGCGCCTCGCCGATCACCATCCGGCGCAGCTGACGCGGGGTCGTGCCGATGGCCCGCAGCAGGGCGAGTTCACGCTGCCGCTGCTGGATCGACAGTGCCAGCGTGCTGGCGACGACGAACATCGCGACCAGGATGCCCATGCCACCGGAAACCGCGGAAAGAACGATCAGGTTTTCGCCGCTCGGCAAGGCTTCGGGGTGTTCCGCGACGCCGCGATCGTCCCCGGTCAGGATTTCGGCCGAGACGCCGTTTAACGCGGCCGACAAGTCGGTGCCCACCGGGGCGAACACGCCGATCGAGTCGACGAGCCCTGGGTGACCGGACAGCCGTGACGCGTCCGCGCCGGAGAAGAACACGGCGGGCTCGTCGATCGACGCACTGGCCGTCCCCGAGATCCGGAAGCTTTCGACCACGCCGTGCGCGCCGATGTCGATCCGGTCACCGACGCGGCCGTCGGCCACCACGACCTCGCCGAGCGCGGGCGCGGCACCGGAGGTCAGGTTGTACGGCGTCAGCTGCGCGGAACTCCAAGCGTGACCCAGCGTTTGCCCGCCGGTGCCCACCAGCGTGGCGGGGAACGAAACCTCGCCGACAGCCGCCGTCACGCCCGGGACCGCGGCGAGCTCGGCGGCCAACCCGGCGGTCAACCCGGCGCGCTCGACGAGGTCGCCGCTCACGACGTCCTCGCCGGAGTCGCCGGGATTCTTCATCGGCAGCTGGAACGTCTGCGCGCCGGTGACCACGATCGGCGCGGCCGCGAGTCGCTGCGCCGGGACCGCGGTGCGGATACCGGTCTCCATCAGGCCGCCGCACGCCATCGCGATGACCGCACCGAAGAAGACCGCGACGAAGGTGGCGATGAAACCGCCTTTGCGCAGGCGGAGAGTGCGCAGGGCCATTCGGAACATCACGCACTCTCCGCTTGAGTGGTCGTGCGAACGCGGTCGGCCCAAGTGCCGAGGTGGGTCATCCGCTCGGCGACGGCGTCGGCCGTCGGGGCTTGCAACTCGCCGACGACGTGCCCGTCGGCGAGGAACACCACGCGGTCGGCGTAGGACGCGGCGACCGGGTCGTGCGTGACCATGATGACCGTCTGCTCGCCCACCGATTCGCGCAGGAGGCCGAGGACTTCGGCGGCAGTGCGGGTGTCGAGTGCGCCGGTCGGCTCGTCGGCGAAGATCACCGCGGGCCGGGTGGCGATCGCCCGTGCGATCGCGACACGCTGCTGCTGACCACCGGAAAGCTCGGCAGGCAGGCGCTTACGGCGTTCGAGCAGGCCGACGCTGGCGAGCACCTCGTGGACGTGCTTCCGGTTCGGTCGTCGGCCGGCAAGCATCTGCGGCACCGTGACGTTCTGCTCGACGGTCAGCGCTGGCAGGAGGTTGAAGGCCTGGAAGATGAAGCCGACGCGATCGCGCCGAAGCTTGGTCAGGTCGTTTTCGTTCATCCCGGTGAGGCCTTCGCCGTCCAGGACGACCGCCCCGGAAGTCGGCTTGTCGAGTCCGGCGGCGCAGTGCAAGAAGGTGCTCTTGCCCGAACCGGACGGCCCCATGACGGCGGTGAATCCGCCGCGCGGGAACCCGATGGTGACACCCCCGAGCGCCTTCACCCCCGAGTCGCCCTTGCCGTAGATCTTGCGAACGGCCTCGAGGCGGACCGCGTCACTGTCGCGTCTGTTCACCCTGAGAACGCTAGGGAGAAAGCGCCCGAATCACCCTGGGGCCAGCGTGCGGATCGGCACTGGGGACAGCCCTACCCCGGCCGATACGGCTTCAGGGGCGGTTGCCGACGACCCGGCCGCTGGCCAGACGCACGAGTGCGCGCGGGATCAACCGGCCGAACGTGACCAGAACCTTGTACTGCCCGCTCGGGATGGAGATTTCCTTGCCACGGCGGAGATCCGCGAGCGCTTCGGTGACGACCCGCTCGGTACTGAGCCAGAGGAACTTCGGGCCGGACTTCTTGATCCCGGCCCGCTCGTGGAACTCGGTGGAGGTGAAACCGGGGCACAGTGCCAACATTCGGACACCCGGCGGCAATCCCGCGTTGACACCGGTGGAGAACGCCGTCACCCAGCACTTGCTCGCGGTGTACGTCGACCCTTGGCCGGGAAAGAAACCGGCGACACTGGACACGTTGATCACGTCACCGCGGCCACGTTCGAGCATGCCGGGCAATGCGGCCCTGGTCAGCCGCAGCACGGCGGTGACGTTGACGTCGAGCTGATGCTGGAGGTCGTCCATCGGGGTCGTGGCGAATTCGCCGCCGAGGCCAAGTCCGGCGTTGTTGACCAACATGTCGACGGGTTCGGCGAGCTTTGCCTCCACCGCGGCCCGTCCGTCCACTGTGGACAGGTCGGCGGGGAGGACGGCGGCGGTGACGCCGTGGCGTGCGGAGAGATCCTCGGCCAAAGCCGTCAGACGGTCGTTGTCGCGGGCGACGAGGACGAGGTCGTATCCCTCGGCGGCGAGGGTGCGGGCGAACTGGGCGCCGATACCGGCCGTCGCTCCGGTGACCAAGGCAAGGGGCTTCATTCCGCGAAGATACCCGCGCAGGCCTGTGGTCACCCACACGTGAAGGGGTTGACGTGCAGTGGGCGTGGTCGAGAAGTATCGTCCGCGCATGGCGAAGCACCGGAAGCCAAAAACCGCCTATTTGCCCAGGGTTGCGGTCGGAGCGGCGCCGCTGGCCCTGCTACTGGCCGGCCCGGCCACCGCGTGGGCGGGCGAACTGCCACTCGACCACCAGCACAGCGGCTCGTTCGACAAGGGACTCGACTCCGGTGACACGTGGGGTGTCAACAGCCACAGCGGTTTTCTCGACGGCTTCATAACGACCACCAATCGCGACGTTTTGACCGGCACCCTCGGCGGCACCGATTACGTCCACAACATCAGCAGCACCGCACATCACGTGGAGACCGCGCACAGCCACAAGGAGTTCCTGGCCGTGGACCCGCAGGCCGGCCCACTTGGCGCCGGCTCCGAGCAGACCCATCATCTCCGGAATTCCAGCGCGCAGTACGACGTCGTGTGGCTCCCCAACGGAGTCGATGTCGTCGGGCAGGTCGGTGACGAGCCCACGCTCGACGTCACCAGGAAGAACACCGTGACGGGCGACGGCAAGGGCAACGCGCAAGCGCTTTCCTCGCTCGCGGCCGCCGCGGGGTGGGACCGGAACTCGGGTCAGGCCGTCGACATCGGCAAGGCGGCGGCCGTGGGCACGAGCGCTCAGCAATTCGGCCGCGGTGCGTTCGGCGGCACGCTCGATCTCACAAGGAAGGCCGATGGCGCTGTCGGCACCGGGATGGACGACAACGTGGGCACAGGTGTCGGCCAGTCGCGTGCGGTCGGCGGGCACCTCGGGCCGGTCAGCGGATGGACGTCGGTCAACCAGTCCGCGAAAGTGGGTCACCAGGGGACCTTCGCCGGGACACTGCTGCCGGGCGGCACGCCTCAAGGCAGCTTGACGCAGCATGTCGAAGCCGCGCTTTCCGGTGCGGCGAGCGGGGAACTGGCCGTCGATCACGTGCTCGACATCCAGAGCACTGCCGAGACCCGGGCCGGCGCTTCGGGCGACTTGACCAAGCAGGACGGCTCGGTCACCCACAAGAGTGATCTCAGTGTGCGCGTCTTCGATCAGGCTCCGCTCAGCGGCGGGCTCACGATCAGCGGCCCGCCACTGAACATCGAACGTCGATGACTTTCTAGTGTGCGGGCCCGGCCTGTTCGTCGGCATCGGCCTTGGACTCGTCTTCCTGCCAGTGGCGGCCGCCACCGAACTCCTCATCGAAAGGGTCGACGATGTCGGCAATCTCGCCTAGGTCGCGCAGCAGGCGCTCGAGCCGCGACGGGCCGACGTTGGGCGCGGCACTGGCCAGCACCCATTCGTTCTCCAGCCAGACGACACCGACATCGCCACCGAGGGAGTCGGCGGCGTCCACCAGATCCTGAGTGATCAGCGCGCGGGCGCCGGTGACGTCGTCGGCGAAGGCGTAGCGCTGGCCGATCGGGCCGAGCATCTCCGGCATCTCGGCGCGCTGGAACGGGACGCTGGCCAGCCACAACTCGATGGGCACGGCGTGCACGCGGTTGCAGCGCACCGCCACGATGACGGCCGGGATCTGGTCGTCCACCTCGATGTCGAAGATGAACACCGGGCGGCGGCCGTCCGAAGTGAACGTCGAGCCGGCGACCACGTTGACCGCGGCCTCCGCGCCGAAGTAGCCGATCGCGCCACTGGACCACTGGCGCGGCAGGCGCTCGTCCTCTTCGACGTACTGCCAGCCGCGCAGGTCGGCCCAGCGCTTGCGCTCCCGGTTACGCGAGCCCTCTCTCGCCCTGTCCGCAGCGAGCAGCGCTAATCCAGCCACCAATGCGGCGGCAGCGACGACGAACCAGATCCACGCCGGAATACCCACGCGGACCAGGGTATCCCCCCGGACGTCCGCGCGAACCCCAGCGCACCCGTGTCGCCTGCACCCGATTAGGCACTTTCGCGGGAAAGTGCCCTCAGACGAAGCCGAGAGGGGCACTTTCTCGCGAAAGTGCCCCTCTGCCGAACTCAGTCCACGCGGGTGACGGTCAGCGAGTCACTCGCCTCGAACGCCGGAATGTCGACACGAACCGTGTCGCCGTCCCGGATCTCCCCGGCGAGCAGTTGCTTCGCGAGCTTGTCGCCGATCGCGGACTGCACCAGCCGCCGCAGCGGCCGGGCCCCGTAGATCGGGTCGAACCCGTTCAGCGCGAGCCACTCGCGGGCACCCGGCGTGACGTCCAGTACCAGCCTGCGGGCGGCGAGCCGCTTCGCGAGCCTGTCGACCTGAATGTCCACAATGGACGTTAGCTGCTCCATTTCGAGCGAGTGGAACACCACGATGTCGTCGAGCCGGTTGAGGAACTCCGGCTTGAAGTGGCGTTGCACCACCCCGAGCACCGCGTCCCGGCGCGACCGCTCGCTCATGTCGGCGTCCGCGATGGCCTGCGTGCCGAGGTTGGAGGTGAGCACCAGGATGGTGTTCCGGAAGTCCACCGTGCGGCCCTGGCCGTCGGTGAGCCTGCCGTCGTCGAGCACCTGAAGGAGCACGTCGAACACATCCGGATGTGCCTTCTCGACCTCGTCGAGCAGCACGACCGAGTACGGCCTGCGGCGCACCGCCTCGGTGAGCTGGCCACCCTGGTCGTACCCGACGTAGCCCGGAGGCGCGCCGACCAGTCGGGCAACGGAATGCTTCTCCGAGTACTCGCTCATGTCGATGCGCTGCATCGCGCGCTCGTCGTCGAACAGGAACTCCGCGAGCGCCTTGGCAAGCTCGGTCTTGCCGACGCCGGTCGGGCCCAGGAACAGGAACGATCCCGTCGGCCGGTCCGGATCGGCGACCCCGGCGCGCGTGCGGCGCACCGCGTCGGACACCGCTGTCACGGCCTCGGGCTGGCCGATGACCCGCTTGGCCAGCTCCTCCTCCATCCGCAGCAGCTTGCCTGTCTCGCCTTCGAGCAGCCGCCCGGCCGGGATGCCCGTCCACGCGCTCACGACGTCGGCGATGTCGTCGGCGCCGACCTCCTCCTTCAGCATCACCGGTTGCTTCGCGACGGACTCGCTGACCGCTGTCGCGGCCTCGAATTCCTTCTCCAGCGCCGGAATCTTGCCGTAGCGGAGCTCGGCGGCCCGGCCGAGATCGCCGTCGCGCTCGGCCCGCTCGGACTCCCCGCGCAACTGCTCGAGCCGCTCCTGGAGCGACCGGACCTGCTCGATGGCGCCCTTCTCGTTCTGCCACCGCGCTGTCAGTGCGGTGAGCTGCTCACGCTTCTCGGCCAGCTCGGACCGCAGTGCCGCGAGCCGCTGCCGGGAGGCGACATCGTCCTCTTTGGACAGTGCCATCTCCTCGATCTCGAGGCGGCGCACCAGGCGCTCGACCTCGTCGATCTCCACCGGCCGCGAGTCGATCTCCATACGCAGCCGCGAACCGGCCTCGTCGACCAGGTCGATCGCCTTGTCCGGCAGGAAGCGCGCGGTGATGTACCTGTCGGACAGCGTCGCCGCCGCGACCAGCGCCGCGTCGGTGATCCGCACGCCGTGGTGCACCTCGTAGCGCTCCTTGAGCCCGCGCAGGATGCCGATGGTGTCCTCGACCGAGGGCTCGCCGACCAGCACCTGCTGGAAGCGGCGCTCCAGCGCTGCGTCCTTCTCGACGTACTTGCGGTACTCGTCGAGCGTGGTCGCGCCGACCATCCGCAGCTCGCCGCGGGCGAGCATCGGCTTGATCATGTTGCCGGCGTCCAAGGAAGACTCAGTGCCTGAGGCCCCTGCGCCGACGATCGTGTGCAGCTCGTCGATGAACGTGATGACCTGGCCTGCCGAGTCGGTGATCTCCTTGAGGACGGCCTTGAGCCGCTCCTCGAACTCGCCGCGGAACTTCGCGCCCGCGACCATCGACCCGAGGTCGAGCGCGATGACTCGCTTGCCACGCAACGACTCCGGCACGTCACCGGCGATGATCCGCTGGGCGAGACCCTCGACGATGGCCGTCTTGCCGACGCCGGGCTCACCGATCAGCACCGGGTTGTTCTTGGTACGCCGGGAAAGCACCTGCACCACCCGGCGGATTTCGGTGTCCCGCCCGATGACCGGGTCGAGCTCACCCGCGCGAGCGCGCTGGGTCAGGTCGACGCCGTACTTCTCGAGCGCCTTGAACGTGCTCTCCGGGTCCGGGCTGGTGATCCGCGCGGATCCGCGGACCTTGGCGAACGCCTCGCGCAGCGCGTCCGGCGTGGCACCATGGCGTTGGAGCAGGTCCGCCACCGGACCGCCCTCTGTCGCCAAGCCGACCAGCAGGTGCTCGGTCGACACGTACTCGTCGCCGAGTTCCGTGGCCAGTTTCTGCGCGTGCGTCAGCGCCTTGACGGCATGCGTGTCGAACTGAGGGCTCGACACCGTCGCGCCGGTCGCGGACGGAAGCGCGCTGATGATCGGCTCGAGTTCCTTGTGCACCTGCTGGGGATCGGCTCCGACCGCGGTCAGCAGCGGCGCGGTGAGCCCATCGCCCTCCGCCAGCAGCGCACCGAGCAGGTGCGCGGAGGCGACATGCGGGTTGCCGGCCATGGTGGCCGCCTGGGCCGCCGACGAGATCGCCTGCTGGGTCTTCGTGGTCGGGTTGAAAGCGTCCATCCCTCACCTCTTGTCGCGAAAAGTCCTGTACACAGATACCAACGTCAGGAAAGTTGAGTGTGTTCCGCTCAACTCTGAATTGCCCCGAGAGCCCTCGGCGGCAGCCGCGGCGTGACCCAGCGCAGGCCGAGCACGGCCAGGCAAGCGCTCGCCGCGACCAGCGCCCACGGCACCCACACTGCCAGGGAAAACAGTCCGACGACCGCAGGCGCGAGCACTTGGGCGCAGGTGAACGCGTATTGAAACGCGGCGAGGTACCGGCCGCGGGCGTCCGGCGGCGCCGCGGCCTCGGCCAGCACGTTGGCACGCGGCCCGAACACGAGCGTCGCCACCGCCAGCACCAGCGTCGTGGCCAGCAGGTACACCGCCAGCCAGGCCGGCGGAACGAACACCGCGCACAGGCTGAGCCCGCACCAGACCACGTACAGCACCGAGCCGAGCCCCATCGCCTGCACGCGCGTGAGGCCACGGGTCGCCCGCAACGCCAGCGTGCCGCCGACACTGATCACCGCCGTCAGCAGCGCGAGGATCACGCCCGGCAACCAGCCGGGGCCGTTCAACCGGCCGAGGATGTAGACCGGCATGCCCACCAGGAAGAAGTCCAAGGACAGCCCGAACAGCCCGGCGACCGCGATGAACGCGAGATACGGCCGGTCTCGCCACACATGCGCGGGGGCCTCCCGCAAGGGAACCACCTTGTGCGGCGCGCGCACCAGCTTTGCCAGAAGCAGTGCCGCGCACAGAAAACTGAACCCGTCGGCGGCCGCCGCGAGGCGGTAACCCGGCGCCCCCGCGACCGCGTACAACGCCCCCGCGGCCAGCGCGCCCAGCCCGAACGACGCCGACCGCACCATCGCGGTCACCGTGAACGGCCGCTCCTTCGGGCCGTCGCCGGAGACGTCCGCGATCAAGACGTACAGCGCGCAGTAGAACAGCTGCTGACCGATGGCGAGCAGGATAGCCGCGGCGAGCACCGACGTCACGCCGTCCGCCACCAGGAAACCGAACGCCCCCAGCGCCTGCACGAACTGCGCGGTGATCACCACCGTGCACGGCCCGATCCGGTCGACCAGCCGTCCGGCCAACGGAGGCACGAGGAGCGAGGCCATGGTGCCGACAGTGATCACCATGCCGGCCAAACCCAGCGGCAAACCCACCACCTGGGTGACGAAGACCAGCGTCAGCGGCAAGAACAACCCGGAACCGAAGCTGTCGACCCCCAACGCGACGAGCAGCGCCTGCTGGCTTCGCGTCACTCATCGAACGTACCCACGCGGAGAGCAGTAAGGATCGGCCAAAGCGGCGACGCTGAAAGTCCACTGTGCACACGCAGCGGCTTATGCACACGCCGACGCAAGTGCACGCCGATAGCTTGGGAGACATGCCAATCGCGATTCGCACCGCCGAACCCGCCGACGCCGCGGCGATCCTGGACGTCCACACCCGTGCGCGGGCCACCTACTACCACGGCCACCTGCCCGACGAGGTGATCGCCGCGCAGAACAAGCGCGAACCGGCGCTCTACGAAGGCATCATCCGACGACCCGATCGGACGACGTTATGCGCCGAGCTGGGCGGAGAAGTGGTCGGCTTCTTGATGATCGGGCCCTGCCACCACCCCGAGCCCGATGCTCAGGTGACCAGTCAGCTCTACCAGATTCACGTCGCCCCGGACCGGTTTCGGCTCGGCGTCGGCAGCGCACTGCACGACGGGGCACTGGACGTCTGGCGCGCCGCCGAAGTGGCCGCGGCGCGACTGTGGGTCTGGGACTTCAACACCCGCGCCCGTGCCTTCTACACCCGGCGCGGCTGGGTCGCCGACGGCTACGAAGACCCGGACACCACCCGCATCGGCGAACACCGCCAACTCGGCCTCCGCCTCCACCCCATCACCACTGCGTGACGCTTCGGTTGCGCCTGTCACGCAAAAGCGGCATCAAGGGACCTTTACTGCCGTCTCGCGATAGTAAAGGACCCTTGATGCCGCTTTTGGCCGAGCGGGCGAAGGAGCGAAGCGGGCGAAGGAGCGAAGCGGGCGAGGGTCGCTTCGATGGCGGGGGGGGCGGAAGGCGGGTGAGCGGGTCACGTTGTACTCGGGTTGCCGGAAGATGGCTGGCAGTTCGCTTGCGGGCCCAAAGCGCCGCGGAGGTCTTCGTTCATCGCCGAGAGCAGGTCGGTCAACCGGCTGATCCGTGCTTCGTCCCAGCCGCCGAGGGCATGGCCCATGAAGTCGAGGTAGTGGCCGCGCCAGCGGGCTAGTTCTTGCAGGCCCTGCTCCGACACCTGGATCAGCGACGCGCGGCCGTCTTCCGGTGCGGGCCGCCGGACGATCAGGCCCGACGCGGACAGCTGGGACAGTTGCCTGCTGATCACCGAAATGTCGACCATCCGGCGTTTCGCGAGCTCGGACGGCCGGGCCTCTCCGTGCTTCGAGAGGTCGGAAAGCAGGTACATCGCGGCCGGATGGATGCCGCGTTCAACCTGCCAGACCTGCGTGAGCCAGGACTGCTGGAGCTGTGCCGCCGCTTTCAGCTGGCGCATCAACTCGATCCGGCCCTCGTCCTCGGCGCTCATCGCGGCCTCCTGCACTGGTTGCGCCATACAACTTTACTGCCGACTAGTTGCGTAGCACAACTAGTTAAATGGTGACCTCACCCACCACGACCCAGTTGTCCCGGCGTCAAGTACACCCATCCGGAGCAACCATGCAGGCAAAGTCCGGCTCTGCCGCTAGTCTGCGGACGTCCCCGAGAACCCGGGAGCACGCCCTTGGACATGACGGGAAAGGTGGAACAGTCGTGAATTTCCCCCGGCTTTCGACCGGCACCGTCCTCGCTCGTTCGTGAACATCCGGGACTGACCGTTGGTACAAGACTCGCCGCCGCCGCACACCCAGCGTCCCTATCAGCCATGACAGCCGACGCCGTAAGTCCGGTCCCCCGGTCGTCCGCGCACCGGGAAGCGCCACCGGCCGTCACGAAGATGGTGGGACTAATCAGGGAGACCTGGGCCACGGCCGAGCCGCTCATCCCGGAGATCTCCCAGTTCTTCTACGGGATGCTCTTCACGCTGGCGCCGGCGACGCGCGACTTCTTCCCGATCAACATGGAGGTCCAGCGCGGCAGGCTGGTGCGGGCGCTCGTGCACATCGTGCAGATGGTGGACCGGCCCGACGACCTGGCGCCGTTCCTCACCCAGCTCGGCCGCGACCACCGCAAGTTCGGCGTGATCCCGCAGCACTACGAAGCCGTCGGCACCGCACTGCTCGCCGCGCTCAAGAACCACCTCGGCTCCGACTGGACCCCGGAAGTCGAACGCGCGTGGGCGGAGGCATTCACCATCGCCGCCCGCGCCATGCAGGAAGCCGCCGCGGCCGACACGAACCCCGGCTCGTGGACGGCGACCGTCGTCGAACACCGCAGGATCACCTGGGATCTCGCGCTCGTGCGCCTGCAGCCCGAGCAGCCCGTGCCGTACCTGCCCGGCCAGTACATGAGCGTCGAAGTGCCGCAACGGCCCAGACTGTGGCGCTACCTGTCCCCGGCCAACGCACCACGTGAAGACGGCGGCATGGAGTTCCATGTCCGCGCTGTCGACGGCGGCTGGGTTTCGAGGGCGATCGTGAGCCACACCCAGCCCGGCGACGTCTGGCGCTTCGGGCCGCCGCTCGGCAGGCTCGCCGTGAACCGGGCGTCCGGGCGGGAAGTGCTGATGATCGCCGGCGGCACCGGTGTCGCGCCACTGAGCTCCATCCTGGACGACCTGGCCCAGTGGGGCGAAAACCCCAAGGTCAAGCTGTATTACGGCGGACCCACCCGCGAGGACCTCTACGACCTCGAACAGTTGCGCGCACTTGCGGCCGTCAACCCGTGGCTGACCGTGGTGCCCGTCTGGGAACGCGGCCCCGAGGTACAGGGTGCCGAGCGGGGCACGCTGGCCGAGGTCATCACCCGGCAGGGCTCCTGGCCCAACCACGACGTACTGGTCGCCGGTTCCCCCGCGATGATCAGGGCCACGGTTTCGCGCATGCTGGTGGCCGGCAGCGTATTGGACCAGATCAAATACGACCCGTTCACGATCGACTGATTCCCGGCCGTTCCCTGGTGCGGCAAAGTTGGGTTATCGCTGATTCGGTGATCATTCAGTTCGCGATCATTCAGGTACATGGCCGAACAAGGCGATGATCAAACAAACCTCCCATAATTGACATTCGGGCAACAGTCGGACGCATCCATAACCGCCGACTGTCGCACATCGCGCGCGACAAAACCACCACTGCACACGAAAGTTCCACCAAAGGTGGAATTCACGGAATGACAGGACCTACTAACGCGTCGTAAACGCCTTACTCCGTGAAGGTGAACGTCGTCACTCGCGTCTTCTCTTAACGAAATCGGGATTACAGTCGAACTTCTGTCGGGGGACCGCATGCACATCGGACAATGCGCCAATGTCCGGCCCAATTGGAGATCATGTCTCACCGATGACTGCCGAATCCGTGAACTACGTGTTGCAGCCTGCCAATGTTTCACCAGCACTGGATCAATCGGGTCAGGATATGGCCCGATTGATCCGAGACAGCTTTGCGGCTGTCGAGTCCAGAGCAGAGGAGGTTTCACAATACTTCTACGGCGCACTGTTCGTGGTTGCGCCGGATACGCGTGATCTATTTCCCATCAACATGTCGACGCAGCGCAGCCGCCTTTTGCGCGCATTGGTGTACGTCGTTCAAATGGTCGACCGGCCGGACGAACTGGTGACTTTCCTGAGCCAACTCGGCCGCGACCACCGCAAGTTCGACGTCCTCACCCGGCACTACGACGCCGTGGGGACAGCGCTGCTGGCCGCGTTGAAGCGGTTCCTCAAGGATAAATGGACAGCCGAGGTGGAAAACGCCTGGACCACCGCGTACGGGATCATCGCGAAAACCATGCGCGACGCGGCGTCGGAGGCGACAGGCCGCGCTTGGTGGTCCGCCACGGTCATCCGGCACGCGAAGATCACCGACAACGTCGCCATCGTCCGCGTGCGGCCCGACCAGCCGCTGCCTTACCTGGCCGGCAACTACGTGAGCGTCGAGGTGCCCCAACGGCCCCGGCTTTGGCGTTACCTCTCCCCTGCCAACGCACCGCGCGAGGACGGCTACCTCGAATTCCACGTCCGCGCGGTCGACGGCGGCTGGGTGAGCCGGGCCATCGTCAACCACACTCACGTCGGCGACGTCTGGCGTGTCGGCCCGGCGATGGGCGCACTCACCGTCCAGCCGGCCGAGAGGCGGAAGCTGCTGCTCATCGGCGGCGGAACCGGGCTTGCGCCCCTAGCGGCGATCATCGACGAACTCTCGCACTGGACGCACAATCCGCCCGTTCACCTCTTTTACGGCGGGCGCAGGCCCGAGGACCTCTACGGGCTCGAACAACTGCGGATGCTCGCGGCGACCAGTCCTTGGCTGACCATCACCCCGGTAACCGAGGAAGGAACTCTCAACGGCGGCGACCGCGGCTCCCTCGCGACGGCGGTGTCCCAGCGGGGCAACTGGGAGGACCACGACATCCTCGTGTCGGGTTCGCCCGGCATGATCCGCGCGACCATCGCCAAGCTGCTCACGATCGGGGTGGATCTCGCGAGGATCAGCTACGACCCTTTCACTCTGGATTGAGATCACTATTGTTGGCCGCATGGAGATCCAAGTCCCGGTCGCGGGTGGACAGATCGACGGGTACCTCGCAGAACCGACTTCGGAGGGTCCACATCCAGCGGTGGTGATCATCCATGACGCGTTCGGGCTGAGCCAGGACGCGCGCGCGATCACCGACAGGTTCGCCGCCGAGGGATATCTCGCGCTGAGCCCCGACATGTACTCGCGAGGTGGCCGGTTCCGGTGCATCAAGAGCGTGTTCAAAGCCCTGAACGCCGGACATGGCCAGGCCTTCGACGACATCGAAGCCGCCAGGCAGCTGATTGCGGCGAGGCCGGACTGCTCGGGCAAGATCGGAGTTGTCGGCTTCTGTATGGGCGGCGGCTTCGCGCTGGTCGCGGCTAGCAACGGCTTCGACGCTTCGGCGCCCTACTACGGCTTCTTGCCGAAGGACCTGTCGGTGCTCGACGACGCCTGCCCGATGGTGGCGAGCTTCGGCAAGCGGGACCTGGCGCTGCGCGGAGTGGCGGCGAAGCTGGAAACCAAGCTGACCGAGCAAGCCATCCCGCACGACGTCAAGGAGTACCCCGGCGCGGGACACGGCTTCGCGAACAAGTTTTCGATGGGCCCACTGAACGTACTGCTGAAGGTGACGGGGACCTTCTACCATCACGACTCCAGCGAGGACGCCTGGCGGCGGGTGATGGCCTTCTTCGGGAAGCACCTGGCGGCGACCCCGGACAAGTCCTGACCCACCCACCCGCCCTGCCCTACCTACGCTTGGGCTTCCACACTACGAGAGCCGTCTGGCGGTGCAGGGGCACGAGGTCCTTGCGGTAGGAGGCGTGCACGGCGGCCGCGGTCTGCTGGGCGACGGCGAACGCGCCCGCCAGTTCCTCGGTGATTTCGGCCAACCGGGCCTGCAGCGCGTCGACCTGGTTCTCCAGTTCGATGATCCGCTTGATCCCGGCCAGGTTGACACCGTCCTCTTGGGACAGTCGCTGCACCTCGCGGAGCAGCGCGATGTCCCGCATGGAATACCGGCGGCCGCCGCCCGACGTCCGGCCCGGGGAAACAAGCCCGAGCCGGTCGTAGGACCGCAGGGTTTGGGCGTGCAGTCCGGAGAGCTGCGCCGCCACCGAAATCACGAAGACCGGCAGGTCCTCCTCGGCGCCATTCGGCAACCCTCCGAACATGACACTCACCTACCCTTGAGCAATTCGGTGATCTCCGGACGCGGATCGTGCTCGGCCATCGCGGCGGCGTAGTTCTCCAAGGCTTCCTTCGCCTTGTCGTCCAATTTAGACGGCACGGCCGCCTGCAGGGTCACGTGCAGGTCGCCTTGTGAGCCGTCCCGCTTCGAAATTCCCCTGCCCTTGACACGAAGTACCCGGCCGCTCGACGTGCCCGGCGCGACCTTCAGCGAAACCTTGCCCTCCAGTGTCGGCACGGTGACCGTGCCACCGAGGGCGAGTTCGGCGAAGGAAACCGGAATCGTGATCGTCAGGTCGAGGTCCTTGCGCCCGAACAACGGGTGCGGCGCGACGTGCACGCGGACGTACAGATCGCCCGCCTGCGCGCCACCACGGCCCGGTTCCCCTTGTCCCGCAAGGCGAATCCGCTGCTCGTCGCTGACGCCCGGCGGAATCCTGACGGTCAGCGTCCTGGTCCGGGTGCTGATGCCCTCGCCGGCGCATTCCGGGCAGGGCTCGTCGATGATCGTGCCACGGCCACGGCAGTCGCGGCACGGCTCGGAAAAGGCGAACGCGCCCTGGCTCCGGCTGACCAGCCCGGACCCACTGCAGGTCGGGCAGGTGTGCGGGCTGGTGCCCGGCTTCGCGCCGTTTCCGCCACAGGTCGAACAGGTCGCCGGGCTCGACAGCCGCAGCGGCAGGGTCGCGCCCTTGACCGCTTCGACGAAGTCGATCCGGACGTCCGTCTCGACGTCGGCGCCGCGCTGTGGACGGTTGGCCGTCGCACCGGCCGAACCGCGCCGGTTGAACAGGCCGCCGAGCATGTCACCGAGCCCGCCGAAGCCGCCCTGCTGCCCGCCTGCGCCGAACATGTCGCCGACGTCGAAGCTCCCCGCGCCACCACCGCTCGGGAAGCCGAAACCTCCGGCACCGCCGGCACCGAACATGCGCTTGGCCTCGTCGTACTCCTTGCGCTTGCCGGCGTCCGACAGCACGCCGTAGGCCTCGGAGACCGACTTGAACTTCTTTTCGGCCGAAGCGTTGCCCTGGTTGGCGTCGGGGTGGTTCTCCTTCGCCAGCTTGCGGTACGCCTTCTTGATCTCGTCCGCGGTGGCGTCGGAGGAGACGCCCAACTCCCCGTAGAAGTCCTTACCGACCCATTCCCTGGCACTCATCAGGCGTCCCCTCCTTCCGCTGTGTTACTGGGTGTTCTCATCAGCAATCGGCTCTGCGATGTCCAAGGGCAGCTCGCCCTCGACGGGCGCGTCGACCGGCTCGGCACCAGGCTCGTGGTCGGTCACGCCGACCAGCGCCGGACGCAGCACCCGCTCGCCGAACTTGTATCCGGCGCGCATCACGATGGTCACCGTCGGACCGGCCACCTCGGGCGAGGTGTTGTGCTGCACGGCTTCGTGGACGCTCGGGTCGAAGGAGTCACCCTCGGCGCCGAACGCCTCGAGGCCGGACCGCTGCAGACTGCTGACGAGCTTGTCGCCGACCGCCTTGAACGCGCCCGTCAGGTCGCCGTGCCGCCCGGCCCGCTCGAGGTCGTCCAGCAGCGGCAACAGGTCGCTCACGACCGATGCCTTCGCCGAATCGACCACGGCGACCCGATCCCGCTCGACCCGCTTGCGGTAATTGGCGTACTCCGCCTGTACCCGCTGCAAGTCGGCCGTGCGCTCGGACAGCTGCTTCTCGAGGTCCGTCAGGATCTCCTCGACGCCGGATGTCGCCGACACCGACTCGTCCAAAATGGACTCACCGAGCGCCGGGCCCGCGGACGGACCGCCCGAGCCGACCGGCGGCTCGGGGGCCTCGTGCGCGGGACGCAGTTTGCCCGTTTCCGGGTCGATCCTGCGGAGATCCCGGACCACTAGCGGCTCGTCCGGCGCGTCGCGTCCGGCTTCGTCGTAGTGTTCGGTCACTTCTTGCCGTCCTCTGCCTTCTCGTCCTCGACGATCTCGGCGTCGACGACGTCGTCGGCCTTGTCCGAAGCACCGGTCGCACCGGCGCCGGCGGCCGCGTCGTCCGCGCCGGGCTGAGCGGCGTTGGCGTTCGCGTACAGCGCGGTTCCGAGTTCCTGCGAAGCGGTGTTCAGCTTCTCGATGGACTCACGGATCTTCGCCGAATCAGTGCCCTTGAGCGCTTCGTTGGCGTCGTCGATCGCGGTCTTGACCTTGGCCTTGAGGTCGTCCGGAAGCTTGTCGTCGTTGTCCTTGACGAACTTCTCGGTCTGGTAGACCAGCGTCTCCGCCTGGTTGCGCGTCTCGGCCTCTTCGCGGCGGGTCTTGTCCTCCTCGGCGTGCGCCTCGGCGTCCTTGACCATGCGCTCGATGTCGTCCTTCGGCAGCGCGGAGCCGCCGGTGATCGTCATCGACTGCTCCTTGTTCGTGCCGAGGTCCTTCGCGAGGACGTGCACGATGCCGTTGGCGTC
>JAVXWP010000106.1:0-10539 GCA_032230695.1 Actinomycetota bacterium
ATCACAACACCAACACCCGACCCAGCCACGCCGCCACGCCGCCACGCCGAAACCCAACACCACAACCATGATCAACTTAAGCTACGCGGCATTGGGTTCTAACCCCGCGAAACACTCACGAGCCACCTCCGGGAAGCCGAGTTGCTGGGTGATCTCGCGCGGTACCGTCCAGGTGAGCCCGTTGTCGTCGCTGGTCTGGACACGGGGTTTCCGGCCGCATTCACCGCTCTTCACGCACTGGTACACCGACAGCAGCACGATCCGGCCGGTCTCCGGGATCAAGATCGGCGTCGATTTCCTTTGGTGTCACCGAATCCTTCGATGACGATGTTGGACTCGCTCCAGACCTTGCCACCGTCTTCCGAACGCTTGACGACGAGGTCGATATCACCCTTGTTCGCGACCGCTGCGGCCGCGGGTTGCGCTGGCAGCCCGATGAGCGATGCGCCGGTGATCATGGACATCGCAAGTGCGGTGCCCCAGGCTCTCTTCCGGATATGCATTGGATCCCCTTTGGCTCTGGTTGTCCCCTCGGGGAACCAGTGTTGGGGCAGCACGCATACGAGCCGTCCAACTCACCGGCGCATATACCGACGCGGGGTACTATGGACCGGATACGACACGAGAGGACGGGCGCCGCATGGCGAGCTACAGCGGGGATAAAGAGGCCTACCTCAAACGGCTCCGCCGCATCGAAGGGCAGATCCGTGGCCTCCAGCGCATGGTCGAACAGGACAAGTACTGCATCGACATCCTGACCCAGGTTTCCGCCGCCACGAAGGCACTGCAGTCGTTCTCCCTGCAACTTCTCGACGAGCACCTTTCCACCTGCGTCGTCGACGCGGCCGCGGCCGGCGGCGAGGAGGCGGAACTCAAGGTCCGCGAAGCGTCCGAAGCCATCGCACGGCTCGTCCGCAGCTAGTGTTGCCGGAAGTCAGCTTTGCGGGCCCCAGCCCTGCTGCGGGTCCTGCTGCTGGGGTGGGTACTGCTGTTGGGGTGGGTACTGCTGCTGCGGCTGGTTCCACTGCTCGTTGAGCGACCCCGGCAACGGCTCCGGCGCCTTCTTCTTGCGCCCTTGGATGCCCATCTTCAGGTTCTGCGCCGCGATCACGACGATGAGCGCGGCGACGGCGATGGTCGCGTAGTTGCCGAAGTTCGACGACGTCGCCTGCTCGTCCAGTGAGCTGGAGCCCGTCTCGTCCCCCGACACCCCCGTTGTGACGCAGGTCTGACCGGCGTACATCGTCTGCCCGCCGCAGTCGACTTCGCCGCTGTTCAGCTTCAGGATCCCCCCGGCGATCGCCATGAGCCCGAAGATCAAAAACACGCTTGACCAGATGATTCGCTTCACGTCTACCCTCCTGACGCCCCCAATGGCCGGCAGAGCGTATCCAACTCGGGGCACCGTGCGCAGAAGTATGCATGGTTACGCATAGCCTCACTTCGGCAACCGTTTCCCAACATCCGTTGACCTGGTTATCGGCTTCACCTACCTTCGCCGGAGGTCTCCACCCAACGCGCCGCGTGTCGGCGCGCTTACAACAAGTGCTGAAGGACTGGTGGAGATGCGGGCGTCGGCGAAGACACTCGTCATGGGTGCCGTGCTGGTGCTGTGCGCGGCACTGGGGCTTTCGGGGTGCCAGAACAAGGCCACCTCGGCCCCTGGGCTGACAAAGGTCGCGTTCGTGCCGAAGGTGCAGGGCATCCCGTACTTCGAGGCGATGAACACCGGCGCCAGGGAGGCCGCGGCACAGCTGGGCGTGGAGTGGATCTCCACCGGACCGGCCACCGTCGACCCGGCCGGACAGGTCAAGATCATCCAAGACCTCATCCAGCAGCGTGTCGACGTCATCGTGATCGCGCCGAACGATCCGGCGTCGGTGGCGCCCGCGATCGCCGACGCCAGGAGCAAGGGCATCCACGTGATGACGTCCGACACCGACGCACCCTCCTCCCAGCGCGAGCTCTTCGTGAACCAGGCGACCGCCGAGGGCGTCGGCCAGGCCATCACCGACGCACTCATGGCGAAGACGGGCGGCGGCGGGAAGTACGCGATCGTGTCCTGCGGCGAGACGGCGATGAACCTCAACTCGTGGATCACCGTGCAGAAGCAGTACACCGCGAAGAAGTACCCGAACGCCGAAGTCGTCTCCACGGTGTACGCCGGCGAAGATGCGGATATCGCCACGAGTATGGCGAAGCAGCTGATGCAGACCTACCCCGATCTTGTCGGCCTCGTCGGCGAATGCACCACCTCCGCACCCGGCGTCGCCAAGGCCGTCCGGGACATGCAGAAGATCGGGCAGGTGTTCACCGTCGGGATCGGCACCCCGCAGGCGATCAAGCCGTACCTCGAAGACGGCTCGTGCTCGACGTCCGTGCTGTGGAACGTCGAATCGCTCGGCTACCTCACCGCGTGGGCCGCCAAGCAGCTCGCCGACGGCGAGACGCCGGCCGAAGTCAACAAGGTCAGCGGCGAACTCCCGGCCGTCCGGTTCGACCCGGCGACAAAGACGCTCCTGCTGGGCGATCCACTGCTGATCACCACCACGAACGTCGACCAGTTCAAGTACTGAAGCCGTGTTGCCAGGCAGGCACCACGACCCTCCGTTGAGGTGAAGTACCCGCGCCGCGCCATCGAATCCGCACGCGCCCGTTCTAGCTTGGCAGCATGACCAAACGCGAGTACGACATTTCCACCGCGAGACGGCGGGAACTCGGCAATGAGCTGAAATTCGTGCGAGAGCAAGCGAAACTGAGCGGACACCAGCTCGCGCGCATCGTGGGCTGGTTGCCCAGCACAGTTTCCCGATACGAAGGCGGGCAGCGCACGCCGTCCGAATTGGACGTTGCGGTTTTTCTCACCGGCTGCGGGGTGAAACGGGACGAGCTGGTGCGACTGCTGGAGCTCGCCCGCGAGGCGGATATGCCGTACTGGGTCCGGCCGCTGCCAGACGGGTTGCGGTCGCTGATGATCCAGGAGAGTTCGGCCAGCATGATCCGCAGCTACGAACCACTGGTGATCCCCGGCCTGCTGCAGACCGAGGGCTACATCCGTGCGATCTACCAATGGTCGAACACCGTCGACGCGCACGACATCGACCGGATGGTCAACTCTCGCCTTTCCCGGCAAAGCCTGCTCCGCCGCCAGAGTCCGCCGAGATGCAAGTTCTACGTCCACGAGCGCGCTTTGCGTTCGGTCGTCGGCGGTGCGCAGGTGATGCACGAGCAGATGCTGCAACTGGTCCTCGCCGCTTCGCAGCTTCACTGCTCGATCCGAGTGGTACTGGAATCGGCTGGTTCCTACAACATCCTCGACGGCCCCTTCAAAGTCTTCGACTACGCCATCCACCGTCCCGCCGCCTACGTGCCTACCTTCACCGCTGGGCTCTTCGTCGAAGAACCCCAAGATGTGGTCGCTTACTCCGCGATTCTCGACAGGCTCGATCACGATGCCCTGGATGGAGCACAATCGGTGGAGTGGCTTGCCAGACTGGCAAACCACTTCGACCGACTGGAGGAGCGGCACAATGCCCAGCCACGAGCTGACCTGGTTCACGAGCAGCCACAGCAGCGGCGGTAGCGAGTCCAGCGACTGCGTCGAAGTCGCCTTCACCCCCCATCTCACCGCTGTGCGCGACTCGAAAGCCCCCGCGAACGGTCACCTCGCGCTCCCCCTGCCCAGCTGGCGAGCCTTCCTCTCAACCCTTGCTACGATGAATTTGAGGGTTTCCTCAAGTTAGCCTGGCAAGGGAGAAGTTCGTGCGTGTCGATATCTGGGCCGATCTGGTTTGCCCGTGGTGCTACCTGGGCAAACGCCGTTTCGAGAACGCACTCGCCGAGTTCCCGCACGCCGGCGATGTCGAAGTCGTACACCACTCCTTCCAGCTCGATCCGACGTTCCCCGCGGGCGAGGTCCGCGACCAGCGAGAGGTGCTGACCGAGAAATATGGGATGACCGCCGAGCAGGCCACGAAGTCCGGTCTCGAGATGGAGGAGCGTGCCGCCGCCGACGGTCTCGAGTACAACATGACCGGCATCAAGATGGGCAACACCGTCGACGCCCACCAAATCCTTCACCTGGGCGCCAAGCACGGCCTGGCCGACGCGGTGATGGAGCGCCTCTACCGCGCCCACTTCACCGAACAGCGCTCGATCTTCACCCACGACTCGCTCGTCGAACTCGCCGTCGAGGCCGGCCTGGACGCCGCCGACGCTCGGACCGTCCTGGAATCGGGCACCTATGCCGAGGCTGTCGCCGCCGACGGCGCCGAAGCCCGCGCGCTCGGCGCCAACGGCGTGCCCTTCTTCGTCATCGACAACCGCTACGGCATCTCCGGTGCCCAGCCGAAAGAGGTCTTCACCCAAGCCCTCACCCGCGCCCACACCCCCTGAGCCCGAGCGCAGTCCGTGCACGCGTGTCGCTACTTGCCAGGGTGGGTGAGGCCGTCCTTCGCCGCCCCTCGGCTGAGCACGACGTCTTCGGTGGCTTTCAACGCCTGCGCGCCGCGCTCACCGGACGGGTCCACCGTCAGGTCGAAGAGCCGGAGCTGCGGAGTGAGCTGCATGAGCGTCGGCACGAACTCGGCTTTGTCGACCTTCCAGCCGTCGGTGCCCTTGACGAACCGGAACCGTGCGGCTACGCCTTCCTCGGTCGATCCACGCGGGTCGGAGTGCTTGGCGACGCTGTTGCCGAGGCCGTAGGCGACCCACTTGCCGTTGATCTCCTCGAACGGCTGCACGACATGCGCGTGGTGCCCGATGATGAGGTCGATGTTCTTGTCGGCCAGCAGCTTCTTCGCCTGCTGTTCCTGGTCCTTGGTGATCTCGTGCTGGTACTCGGTTCCCCAGTGCAGGCTCGCGATGACAACGTCGGCGCCCGCGTCCTTTGCCGCTTTCGCGGCCTTGATGACGTCGTCGACGACGATCCGGTTCGCCAGGTACGGCTTGCCCTTCGGCACCTCGATGCCGTTGAAGCCGAACGCGAACGACACCTGCGCCACCTTCACACCTTTGACGTCCATGATCAGCGGAGTCGCGGCTTCCTTCGCGGTCCGTGCCGAGCCGGTATGTTTGATGCCCGCTTCGTCGAGCTTGTCGAGCGTGCGCGTGACCCCGGCTTCACCCTGGTCAAGGGTGTGATTGGACGACGTCGAGCAGGTGTCGTAACCGGTGTCCTTGATGGCATCGGCAACCTCGGGCGGCGCGCTGAACGACGGGTAGCCGCTGTACGGGCCACCTTCCTTCGCCAGCGGCGTCTCGAGATGGCAGATGGCCAGGTCGGCCCCGGAAATCAGCGGTTTCACGCCGGACAGCAGGGGGCGGTAGTCGAACACGCCCTGGCCGCTGGTCTTCGCATCCTCGGCGGCCTGGTCGGAGATCGCCGGGTGGATCAGGACGTCCCCGGTCGCGACCACGGTGAACGAGCCGTCCGGCGCGGCCGAACTCGTCGGCGCGGGTGCGACCGGCGGCGACTGCTGCTGCTGAGCGGGGGCGCTCGAGCAGGCCGTGGCCAGCAACGCCGTGGCGGACAGGACCGCGACCCTCGTGGAAAGCCTCATAATCCGGGCATCCTGCCCTATGGCGTCCGCAGTCTGAGATCGCCCCGGCACCCCCGCGGACGACCTATGCTCCGAAGTGATGACTACCACGACGTTGCCCTTGATCGACATCTCCCGGTTCCGGGCCCCGGGCGCCGACCGTGAGGAGTTCCTCGCCGAGCTCCGGCACGCCGCTCACGACGTGGGCTTCTTCTACGTTGTCGGGCACGGTGTCGCCGACGAGCTGATGACCGGGATCTTCGACGTCGCCCGGCGGTTCTTCGAGTTACCGCTCGACCAGCGCCTGGCGATCGAAAACATCAACTCGCCCCAGTTCCGCGGCTACACGCGGGTCGGCACCGAGCACACCGGCGGCACGCCCGATTGGCGTGAGCAGATCGACATCGGGCCGGAGCGCCCGGCGCGGCAGCTCGAACCGGGCGACCCGGCGTGGACGCGGCTGATCGGTCCCAACCAATGGCCCGCCCAGCTCCCCGAGCTGCGCGAGACCACGCTGGCCTGGCAGTCGGAGGCGCTGCGCGTCAGCCGCCAGGTGCTGCGCGCGCTTTCCGCCGCGCTCGGCCAGCCCGAGGACTACTTCGACAGGTGGTTCGACGCCGAGGCCTCCACGCACGTGAAGATCGTGCAGTACCCGGGTCGCGCCACCGCGGATTCCGAACAGGGCGTGGGCGTCCACAAGGACTACGGCTACCTCGCGCTGTTGCAGCAGGACGACGTCGGCGGCTTGCAGGTCCAGACCGAGGACGGCCACTGGATCGACGCGACGCCGGTTCCGGGCGCGTTCGTGTTCAACATCGGCGAGATGCTGGAGATCGCGACCCAGGGCTATCTCACCGCGACGCGGCATCGGGTGATCAGCCCGCCGACCGGCGTCAAGCGGCTCTCCGTGCCGTTCTTTCTCGGCCCCCGCCTCGACGCCGTCGTCGAGCCGCTGCAATTGCCGCCCGAGCTGGCCGCCGCGTCGCGGGGTGTCAGCGCGGACAAGGACAACCCGCTGCTCGCCGCATTCGGGGAAAACGCCGTCGTCGGCTGGCTGCGTTCGCATCCGCGGGTGGCCGCGCGGTGGTGGTCTGATCTACCGGTGGAACGAGCATGACGCGGTGGTCCTTCGAGACGCGGCAGGTGCACGCGGGGGCACAACCTGACCCGGCGACAGGCGCCCGCGCGACACCGATCTACCAGACCAGTTCCTACGTCTTCACCAGCCCCGAGCACGCGGCGGACGCCTTCGCGTTGCGTGATCTGGAGTCTCACGCCTACACACGACTGTCCAATCCGACCACTTCGGTGGTCGAGGAACGCTTGGCGGACCTCGAGAACGGGCTCGCGGCGGTGGCTGTCGCGAGTGGACAGGCGGCATCCGCGCTGGCGTTGTTGAACATCGCCCGCACCGGTGATCACATCGTCTCGGCAGCGACGCTGTACGGCGGCACTTACAACCTGTTCGCGTACACCTTCGCCGACATGGGCATCACCGTGGACTTCGTGACGGAGCCGGACGATCCGGCGGCTTGGCGGGCGGCGCTGCGAGCCAACACCAAGGCTGTCTACGCCGAGAGCGTCGGAAACCCGAGCGGCGCGGTCCTCGACATCGCCATGGTCGCCGGGATCGCACACGGAGCCGGGGTGCCGCTCATCGTGGACAACACCGTGCCCACACCGTATCTGCTGCGCCCGCTCGACCATGGCGCGGATATAGTGGTGCACTCCACGACGAAGTTCCTTTCGGGACACGGCAATGGGATCGGCGGCATCGTCGTCGACGGCGGCGGCTTCGACTTCCAGGCCGAGCCGGGCCGTTGGCCACAGCTGAACAGGCCGGACCCGAGCTATCACGGCCTGGTGTTCGGCGAGGAGTTCGGCAAACTCGGATACGCCTTGCGGTTGCGGACAAAGCTGGTCCGCGATCTGGGTCCGGCGGTCTCGCCTTTCAACAGTTTCCTTCTGCTGCAAGGCATCGAAACGTTGTCGCTGCGGATGGAACGGCACGTCTCCAACGCGCAGGCCATCGCGGAGTGGCTCGACGCGCAACCTCAGGTCGACCACGTGCACTACGCGGGTCTTCCGGAAAGTCCTTGGTACAAATCGGGAAAACAGTACCTGCCGAACGGTGTCGGCGCGTTATTGGCGTTCGAGCTCGCGAATTCGGAGGCGGGACGGCGGTTCGTCGCCGGTGTCACGCTGTTCAGCCACCTCGCGAACATCGGGGACGTGCGCAGCCTGGTGATCCACCCCGCGTCCACCACCCACGCCCAGCTCGACGAGACCCAGCAGCGCGCGAGCGGGGTCACGCCAGGGCTGATCCGGCTGTCGGTCGGACTCGAAGGCGTCGCGGACCTGATCGCCGATCTCACCCGGGGCCTGGAGAGCGCCAATGCCTGACGTCTGCCGCGTCCTGCCGGAGCTCCTGGCACACTTGCCCGCATGACAGCCGGTGCTCTCAATGCGCTCACCGACGTACCGGGGATCCGTGTCGGCCATGCCACCCACATCGGCGAAGGCGCGCTGACCGGTACCACCTGCGTGCTCGTGCCGCCGGGCTCGGTGTGCGCGGTGGACGGCCGCGGCGGTGCGCCGAGCACGCGGGAGACGGCGGCGCTCGATCCGCGCTACGGCGTCCGGCATCCGGACGCGATCGTCCTGACCGGCGGCAGCTCGTACGGCCTGTCGACAGCGCACGGCGTGCTCGGCGAACTCGCACGGGAGTCCGATGTGGAGCTACTGGTTCCCGCGGCCGCCCTGTTCGACCTCGGCCGCGGCGGCGACTTCCACGCGCATCCCGGACCTGCTGTCGGCGTCGAAGCTTTGACGGCCGCGCTGTCGTCGGACGGGCACGTGGCGCAGGGCAGCGTCGGCGCCGGGACCGGGGCGATCACCGCGGAGATGAAGGGCGGCCTCGGCACGGCCAGTGTGGTGCTCCCCGGCGGCATCGTCGTCGCCGCACTTGTCGCGATGAATGCGCACGGCTCTGCCGTCGACCCGCGCGACGGTCTGCCGTACGGCCACGCGATGGGCGAGCCACGAGAGTTCACGCTGACCCCGCCGGACGCGGCCGGGCTGCTGGCGGGGCGCGCGCTGCTCGAAAAGACCGCGCTCAGCCGCACGACGCGGAAGCCGCTGAACACGGTCATCGGCGTGATCGCGACCAACGCCGTGCTGACCCACGCGGAGGCGTACCGGCTGGCCGGCGCCGCGCAGGACGGTCTCCCTCTAGCCATCCAGCCGTCGCACTGCCTCGGCGACGGCGACACGATCTTCGGCGTCGCGACCGGCTCCGCGCCTGGTGTGCCAGATCTCGATAGCATCCTCGCCGCTGCGACGGCGGCCACCGTCCGGGCGGTCGTACATGCCGTCCTAGCTGCGGAATCCGTCACGACCCCATGGGGTCACATCGCCGCATATCGCGAGCTGTACCCTGGTGCACACCAGGTTCCCAAGCTGCGAGACACGCCTGTAGATCGTTGACGGAGCTCGCGCGACGGGGTTACCTGGGTGCAGTACCACTTGGTGGAGTGGCCGAGAGGATAGGCAGAGGCCTGCAAAGCCTCGCACACGGGTTCGAATCCCGTCTTCACCTCACAGTGACCTCAGGGGACCTTCCAGCCGGAAGGTCCCCTGAGTCGTTCCCGGGTCTGAGGCGGGTTTTGTCCACCAAACTGTCCTGCGAGACCGAACTGAAATAAACAAGAACGCTCGGCTGACTTCCCCACACCGCCATGGTGAGAATTCCCAGCTGACGGTGCCTTATGGGCGAAAAAGTACGACAATTGGCTGTTCCGCGCGTGACGGACAGTCACCAAAGGTTGTCGAAGTCCAGGTAAAGCCGCCTTGACGGCGAAGCGTGGATTGTTTAGTAATACGAGACACACGGCGTTCACACACTCGCAACACTCATCCTCGGTCCCCTGGGAGCAATCAATGTCGACATACCCGCACAAGCGGCGCGCCTTGAGTGCTGTTGGTTGTTGTTTGATTCTCGGTTCTATATTGGTTGGCTGCTCGTCCGGCAAGGACACCGCTCCCGCACAACAGGCCGCTCCGAACTCCGGCAAGATCACGCTGTACTACCTGCAGAAGCAGGGTGACCAGCAGTACTTCGTCGAGCAGGCCCAGGGCGCGCAGGAGAAGGCCAAGGAACTCGGCGTCGACCTGAAGGTGGTCAACCTCGGACAGGACGCGAACAAGGCGATCACCGAACTGGACGCCGCCGTCGCGCAGCAAGCCAACGGCGTCGCGATCGTCGTCCCGGACCAGGCCA
The DNA here is from genome assembly GCA_032230695.1 of Actinomycetota bacterium. Lineage (GTDB taxonomy): Bacteria > Actinomycetota > Actinomycetes > Mycobacteriales > Pseudonocardiaceae > Amycolatopsis. The sequence goes on from JAVXWP010000106.1 coordinate 9,820, forward strand.
TCGGCCCGCAGGTGATCGACAAGGCGAAGAGCGCGGGCATCCCGATCCTCGCCTCCGACGATGTCATCAAGGACGGCAACGGCGTGAGCGCGCCGTTCGTCGGCTTCAACGGCTCCGCGATGGGCGCCGAGGTCGGCAAGGAAGCCGCGCGCCTGTTCAAGGCCGCGGGCTGGAACGCTGCCGACACCAAGATCGTGAGCGCGTACAAGCAGGACCTGTCGGTCTGTGTGGACCGCGTCTCCGCCGCGAAGAAGGAATTCGACGCCGATTCGGGGGCGCAGATCCCGGTCGTCGAGGTCGGCACGGACAACTCGTCGGTCGACGCGCAGAACCGCACGGGCGCGGTGCTCAGCGCGAACCCGGGCGTCAAGCACTGGATCGTGTGGGGCTGCAACGACGAGAACGAGACCGGCTCGGTCACCGCACTGGCCAACGCCGGTGTCCCGGCCGCCGACACCATCGGCGTCGGTCTCGGCGCGTACCTGACCTGCAAGGACTGGGCCGCCGGCAAGGAAACCGGCAACAAGGCGGCGCTGTTCATCTCCGGCGCCGAGGTCGGCCGGACCGCGATCGACCTGCTGGTGAAGAAGGTCCGCGGCGGCACCGACCTGCCTGCCGAGACCATCGCCAAGACCACGATCGTCAACAAGGACAACTACAAGCAGGCCGGCGTCAACTGCAGCTGACCCCTCGTGAGTGTTTCGCGGGGTTAGAACCCCC
>JAVXWP010000171.1:0-4891 GCA_032230695.1 Actinomycetota bacterium
CAGCAAGGAATCCTCGGTCACCTCGTGGTCGGCCGGAGTGACCTTCAGGCGGCTGATCTGCAGAGCCGAGAAGACGAACGAGAGCGCGTCCACGACGATCGCGACCGGCGCGGTCAGCCATTGCACGAGGAGACCGGCGACCGCAGGGCCGCCCATGAAGGAGATCGATCTGGTCGCGGAGAGCTTGCTGTTCGCTTCCAGGAACTGCTCGCGCGAGACGAGCCGGACGAAGAACGACGCGTACGCCGTACTGAAGACGACGTGGGCCGTGCCGGCCAGGATCGCGATCGCGTAGAGCTGCCCGAGTGTCAGCGCGTCCAGCCAGTACGCCGCGGGGAGCGAGAGCAGCACGATCGTCCGGGTCAGGTCGGCCGCGATCATCAAGGGGCGCTTGTCGCGGCGCTGGTCGACCCAGGCGCCGATGAAGAGCGATGCCAGGTTGGGTAGCCAGACTGCTGCGGTGAGGAAGCCGACCTGACTCGGCGAGGCGTTCAGCAAGGTGACGGCGATCAGCGGTAGCGCCAGTTCGGTGATCCGGTCGCCGAACTCGGAGACGCCCTGCGCGGACCAGAAGGTCCGGAATTGACGATCACGCCAAAGACTCGTGGCGGTAGGGGTCCTCACAGGGCTTCCTGACAAGTAAAAAACTCAGGTGGTTGCTTCGGGCAAGGAAATTCGGAGGTAGCGAACCGGGCGGGCGTCGGCCGGCAGGTCGCCCTCGTCGCGGCGGTGGACGTACGGAGCGAGGAGCTGCTCGATCGCGGACTCGATGGCGTCGGCCTCCTCGCGGGTGAGGACCAGCAGGGTGTTGGCCGAACCGGCCAGCCGGCTCCACTCGGGATCGAGGTCCGGCTCGGTCTCGGTGAGCCACCGCTGGGCGGTCTCCAGAGCCTGGTTCATCAGCTCGACCCGCAGGAGGCGCCCGGCCTCGTGCCCCTCGGGGGTGTCCGGCATCTCGACGCGGAACCCGCGAGCCACCGCGTTCCACCAGCGCTGCCGGCGGTCCGTACCGCTGGGTGGCGGCCCGTCGACCACCAGGCCGAACGAAGCCAGGTGGCGCAGGTGCCAGCTCGTCACCGACGGGGAGGCGCCGACGTGCTCGGAGAGCTGGGTCGCGGTGGCCGGGCCGTTCTTCTGCAGATAGCTGAGCGCGGCGAGCCGGACCGGGTGCGCCAGCGCTCGCATCGCCTGCGGGTCGGTGATCTCGAAATCGCCGTACGGATTCTTGAGAGACACGTTTCGAGAGTAATCTCTCAGATCTTCCAGCGCATCAGTGCTAAGCAATTACGTAGTAAAGTAGCGCCTTGTAGGCTCGGTTGGGCGTGTTATAGTTAGCAGATGCTTAGTAATGAAGAAGCCGCCAAGCGGATCCTGACGGGCAGTGGACTGTTCGCCGCCAGGGCCCGGGCGGAGCGCGCCGGTGCCATCACGCTCAGCCAGACCGGCGTACTGCGGCAGCTCGCGAAGGCCGGTGCGCTCACTCCGAGCGAGCTGGCCGAGCGGCTCCGGACCCAGCCGCAGTCGCTGTCCAGGGTGTTCGCCGCGCTGGAGGAACAGGGCTGGATCCGCCGCCGCCCGGCCCCGGACGACGGCCGGCAGTCCTTGCTGGAGATCACCCGGGCCGGCGCCGACGGACTCGCCGCCGAGTTGCGGCCGCGGGAGATCTGGCTGGCCGGGGCGCTGGAGAAACTGACCGAAGCGGAGCGGGACTTCCTCGTCGTCGCCGCCGGTCTGCTGGAACGACTCTCGGAGGACGACCGCCTATGACGGCAACGATCAACGCCACCATCGACACCGACATCACCATCGACAAGGCCCCGGTACGCCGGGTGGCGCGCCTGTTCCGCCCGTATCGCTGGTCCATCGCCGTCCTGGTGCTGATCTCGGTCGCCCAGGGTGCCGCCGGCGTCGCCTCGCCGTTCATGGTCCGCGAGATCGTCGACCGGGCCCTCCCGCAGCGCAGCGCGACCCTGGTCGTCCTGTACTCCGGCGGCATGATCGCCGCCGCCGTTCTCGCCGCGGTCCTCGGCGTCGCCTCGACCCGGCTCTCGAACGTGATCGGCCAGGGCGTGATGCACGACCTCCGGGTCGGCGTCTACGACCACCTGCAACGGATGTCGCTCGGCTTCTTCACCCGGACCCGGGCCGGCGAGCTGCAGTCCCGGATCGCGAATGACATCGGCGGCGTGGACAACGTCGTGATCGACACCGCCAGCTCGGTGGTCCAGAACGGGATCGCCGCCCTCACCGTCTGCGTCGCCGCGCTGATCATGAACTGGAAGCTCGCGGTCGTCTGCCTGATCGTCGTACCGCTGTTCCTCGCCTTCTCGTTCCGGCTCGGCCGCCAGCAGCGCCAGATCGCCCGCGGCCGTCAGCAGCAGCTCGCCGGCATCACCGCGCTGGTCGAGGAATCCCTTTCGGTAGCAGGGGTTCTGCTCGCCAAGACCCTCGGCCGCCAGCGCGAACTGTCGCAGCGCTTCGCCACCGAATCCCGTGCGCTGTCCAAGACCGAACTCGACGCCGCGATGAACGGCAAATGGGTGAACTCGAGCCGCCGGGCCAGCCTGACGATGATCCCCGCGATCATCTACCTCGTCTCCGGCCTCACCCTCGCGCACGGCTCGGCCCAGTTCTCGATCGGCACCGTGGTCGCCTTCACCACCATGCTGAACCGCCTGGTCGCCCCGGCCACCGCCCTGCAGGGAATCGGCACCGCCGCCTCGACGTCGATGGCGCTCTTCGGCCGCATCTTCGACGTCCTCGACCTACCCGTCGATGTCGCCGAGAGGCCGAACGCCCGCAGCCTGCCGCACCCGGCAGGCGAAGTACGGATCTCCAACGCTTCGTTCCGGTACTCCGACGACGCACCCTGGACGCTGAGCGACATCGACTTCGTCGTCGAGCCCGGTACGACGACCGCGCTGGTCGGGGAGACCGGGTCGGGCAAGACCACGCTCGCCTATCTCGTCGCGCGACTGTACGACCCGCAGCGCGGCCAGGTGATGATCGACGGCGTCGATCTGCGTGACCTGAAGTTCTCCGCGATCTCGGACGCCGTCGGCCTGGTCTCGCAGGAGACTTACCTCTTCCACGAGTCGGTCCGTGAGAACCTCCGTTTCGCCGCACCAGGAGCAACCGATGCCGAGGTGATCGCGGCGGCCCAGGCCGCCCGGATCCACGAGCTGATCGCCGGCCTGCCCGAGGGCTACGACACGGTCGTCGGCGCCCGCGGTTATCGCTTCTCCGGTGGCGAGCGGCAGCGGCTCGCGATCGCCCGGATGCTGCTGCGCAATCCGCCGATCCTGATCCTCGACGAGGCGACCAGCGCGCTCGACAACGAGACCGAGCGCGCGGTCCAGGCCGCGATCGACGAACTGGCCAGGAATCGGACCACGATCGCCATCGCGCACCGGCTCTCGACCGTCCGGAACGCCGACCAGATCCTTGTCCTCGACCACGGCCGGATCGTCGAACGCGGCACCCACGCGGAACTGCTCGCGAACTCCGGTCGCTATGCCCGGTTGCACGGCGCACTCACCTGATTCGCCGGGGCCTGACCCATTGCCTGCCGGATTCATCTGAAATTGGATGGAACCGGACGGGGGAGCAGCGCGTGTTAGGGGTGTGAGGCACATCGACGGCGATCCGGCGGCGGAGGTTGCGGCGCTCTACGCGCGGACCTGGCCGCGGCTGATCGGCGTGCTGGTCTCGATCGGGGGTTCACGTGCCGATGCCGAAGAGGTGGCGCAGGACGCGTACGTGAAACTGCTCGGCCGGTGGGACCGGATCCGCCGCTACGACGATCCGGAAGCCTGGGTGCGGGCGGTCGCCGTACGGACCCTCGTCAGCCGGCTCCGGCGTCAGCAGGTGGCGGCGCGTGCCTCCGCGAAGTTGCTGGGCAGGACCGGCGAGGTCCGTGGTCCGGACGGCGACGCGCTCGACGTGTCGGCCGCGCTGGCCAGGATCACTCCCGCCCAACGAGCTGTGGTGGTGCTGCATCACGTGATGGATCTACCGATCGAACAGGTCGCCGACGAGCTGGGGTTGCCGCCGGGGACCGTGAAGTCCCGGCTGGCCCGGGCCCGGCAGGCGCTCGCGCCGTTACTCGCCGTCCAGGAGGAGGTGCCACATCATGTCTGAGCTCCGCGAACTGCTGACCGAGTACGTCGACGAGCAGACCCCCGGGCAGGCGCCGCCGTTCACCCAGGTCGAGCACGCCGTACGCCGGAAGCGGCGTACCCGGAGTCTGGCGGCGACCGCGGTGGTGGCGCTGGTCGTCGGGGGAGTCGCGGTCGCGAGCTTCAATCTGCCGCGGGCCGAAGAGGAGCCCGCGACGCCGGCAACCAGCGCACCGGTACTCGGTGTGCTCGACGACGGACCGCCGCCGGCGCGGTTCAAGTACGGGACGACGCTGCTGATCCTGACCGGCGAGATCCCGGTGGTCAGCGTCACCGCCGACCCGTTGCACAGCGACGGCCTGATCGTCGAGGCCGCCCGCGACGACAGCGAGACCTGCCTGCCGCACACGATGGTGCGGATCCTCGCGCAGGACGCCAAGACGGTCCGGATCGCCGCGTACCGGTATGCGGTGGCGCCGGATCAGCCCGAGACCCAGCAGTGTCTGAAGCCTGGTGGACAAGACCTGCGGATCCCCCTCGATCTGCGCTGGCAGCTCGGGAACAGGAAGGTGCTGGCCGGCACGACTGGGAACCGGTCGGTCCTGAACTGACGACCTCGCCGGGGCGGACCGCGACCACCCCGGCGAGGAAGTCAATTGCGCTAAGCCTTCATCGCCGCGGAGAGATAGCCGGTTCCGATTCGCAGGCCGTCGAGCCACTTCGTCAGCCGGGATGCCTCTCCATCGAGTGCTTTGCGGGTTCGGGCTGAGACC
>JAVXWP010000179.1:0-129932 GCA_032230695.1 Actinomycetota bacterium
AAAGCGGCGGTGGGGGCGCCCAAAGCCCCCAACGCCGCTTTAGGTAATCCCAGGACCGCCGCGGCACTGCTCGCAGGGGCGCGCGAGTCTCTCAAGGCCACCTTCAGAGCGCCTGTGGTCCTGCGACCGACCGCGAATCGCCGCGCGCGGGTTGGTTGTCCACTCACTGTCCCGTCCGGTTTGTTGTCCACTAACTGTCGGGTCCGTTACGCCATCTGGCCCTTAACTTTCGTTTGAACTCGACATAAGTTTTGGGCATTTGGTCGGAAGAGGCGGATTGCAGCCACTGGGGGCTGCTCGAGTCGGAAGGCGAGGCAGCGTGACAACGACGTCACCGCGTTGGCCACCTTGGATCACCACGTCTCGGCGACGAGCCCGCGCGACGCCCTGAACCTCGCCGCGAGACTCCTGAGCCGCTACTCCCGCACCCCTGTCCCCGAATGGAGTTCCGTAATGGACGCACGCGCTCAGGTTGCCCGGACCGGGTTGTCGCGCCGGTCGGTGCTGGCCGGTGCCGCGGTGGGTGTGCTCGCCCCGGCCGTGGCGGCAGCCTCGGCACCCGCGGCCGCCGCCGCGGGCCAGACCCGTCAGATCACGATCTACGCCGAGCCCTTGCCGGGTGGCCTGTTCGGTTACGGGCTCGAGCCGGGAAAGGCGACCATTCCCGGGCCGCTGCTGGAGATCTACGAGGGCGACACCCTGGAGATCGAGCTGGTCAACAACACCGACCAGCGGCTGTCGATCCACCCTCACGGTGTCAACTACGACACCGCCTCCGACGGTGCCCCGCTCAACGCGTCCTTCAACAATCCCCGCGAGACCCGCACCTATGTCTGGCGCACCCGCTCGCAATACCAGGCGAGCGGAGGGTTCTGGATGCCCGGCAGCGCCGGTTACTGGCACTACCACGACCACGCGATGGGCACCGACCATGGCAGCGGCGGCCTGGCCAAGGGCCTCTATGGCGGCCTGATCGTGCGCAAGCGGGGCGACCTGCTTCCCATGCGGCAGTACACCGTCGTGTTCAACGAGATGATGATCAACCACAAGATGGCGCCGGAAACCCCGATCTTCGAGGCGCTCCAAGGCGAGCGTGTCGAGTGGATCTGCATCGGGCACGGCAATCTCCCCCATACGTTCCACCTGCACGCCCACCGCTGGGCGGACACTCGCACCGGCATGCTCGCCGGCGACAACGACCATGCCCAGGTGATCGACAACAAGAACCTCGACCCTGGCAATTCGTTCGGCTTCCAGGTGATCGCCGGTGAGGGTGTCGGCCCGGGGGCGTGGATGTATCACTGCCACGTCCAGTCCCATTCGGACAGTGGAATGGCAGGCATCTTCCTCGTCCGCAACCCCGACGGCAGCCTTCCGGCCGGGGCGCAGGACGCGCTCGACCGTTTCCGCGAACACCAGCACACCGGGCAGTCCGAGCTTTCCGAGCACGCGGCCCACACGCACTAGTTCCCAGGCAGTCACGGCGGCCCGAACACCAATGAAGGAGCAAGGGTAATGGGGCGAAGAGTTTCCGCAAGCTGGTTCCGGGGCCGGCGGACGATGGCCGCGCTGATCGGCGGGGTGGTGGTGGTTTCGACCGGCATGCCCTTGGCCGTCGCACCCGCTGCGCAGGCGGCGGTCGCCGCGAGCACGCCCGTGTCGGTGCTGGTCTTCCACGGCCCGGCCGCCGAGCAGAAGGACCCGGTGATCCGGGCGGCCGACGCGATCGCGCGGTTGGGGCAGGACAACGGCATCACGGTCACGTCCTCTTCGGACCCGGCCGTGTTCACCGCGGCGAACCTGGACAAGTACCGCGGCGTGGTGTTCCTCTCCGCGGAGGGCGTGACGCTCAGCCGCGACCAGGAAACCGCGCTGCAGAACTACATGAAGGCGGGCGGCGGTTTTCTCGGCCTGTCCGACGCGGCGCGCGCCCAGGACGAATCCGCGTGGTTCACCGGCTTGATCGGCGCCCGGCCGGTCGGCAGCCACCCGGCGCCGGAAACGGTGACAGCGGTGACCGCGAGCGCGGAGAACCCGCCGAACGAGGGCAAGGAAAAGCTGGCCGACAGCAACGAGAACACCAAGTGGCTGGCGTTCACGCAGTCCGCCTGGATCGGCTACCAGCTCACCACTCCCGCCGCGATCAGCAGCTACTCGCTGACGTCGGCGAACGACTTCACGGGCCGCGACCCGAAGGACTGGACGCTGCAGGGTTCCGCCGACGGCACCACGTGGGTCGACCTGGACAAGCGGGCCAACGAGGTCTTCTCGGATCGGTTCCAGACCCGGACCTTCGAGTTCACCAACACCAAGGTGTACCCGCGCTACCGGCTGAACATCACCGCGAACGCCGGTGAGTCGGCAACCCAGCTCGCCGATTTCGAGCTCTACAAGGCTAATTCGCAAACTCCGCCCCCGCCGGAGCCCGCTCCGCAGCAGGCCGTGATCGACGTGCTCGACAGGCAGCACCCGGCGAACGAGGGCCTGCCGCTGAACTGGACCCGAACCGACCGGTGGCTGAATTGGGACGTGAACCCGGTCGGCACCGTGCACACGATCGCCCAGGTCGAGGAAAAGGGCTACAACCCAGGCACCGGAGCCAACGGCGCGTTCCACCCGATCTCGTGGTGCCGAGATTACGACGGCGGCCGCTCCTTCTACACCGGCATGGGCCGCACCGAAGGAAGCTACGGCGAAGCGCAGTTCCGAAGTCACCTGCTGGGCGCGCTGCGCTGGACGACCGGCCTGGTACGCGGCGACTGCAAGGCGAGCATCGCGTCGAACTACAAGGTCGAACGGCTGACCCTGAAGAACACGGCCGGGCAGATGGACCAGATCGGCGAGCCGCACGGGCTCACCATCGCCCCGGACGGCAAGGTCTTCTACATCGGCAAGGCCGCCTGCGCGACCGGCCCGGTGCCCAGCTGGGACGACCCTAATGTCGGCCTCGGCTGCGGCACGATCCACCAGTGGGACCCGGCCAACAAGCAGGTCAAACTGCTGACCACGTTGAAGGTGATGGGCAACCGTGGCAGCGGTGACGAGCTGGTCAAGAACGAGGAGGGTTTGATCGGCCTCACCCTCGACCCGAAGTTCGCCGAGAACGGCTGGATGTACGCCTACTGGATGCCGCACGATTCCATCGACAAGGACAAGCGGATCGGCAAGCGCACCATCTCACGGTTCACCTACGACGCCGCGAAGCAGTCGATCGACCAAGCGACCAGGAAGGACCTGCTGTCCTGGGACGTGCAGATCCACAGCTGCTGCCACGCCGGTGGCGGCATGACCTTCGACGCCGAGGGCAACCTTTACATCGGTTCCGGCGACAGCAACTCGTCGCAGGGTTCGAACGGCTACTCGGGCAACAACTGGACAGCCGACTACAAGGGCATTTCCTTCCAGGACGCCCGCCGCACCGCGGGCAACTCCAATGACCTCAACGGAAAGATCCTGCGGATCCACCCGGAGCCCGACGGCACCATCACGATCCCGACGGGCAACCTCTTTCCCGAGGCGAACGATCCCGGTGACAAGACCCGCCCGGAGATCTACGTGATGGGCGTGCGCAACATCGCGCGCCTGCAGATCGACCCGGTGACCGGCTGGCTGACCGCGGGCTGGGTCGGCCCGGACGCGAGTTCGCCGAGCCCGGAACTCGGGCCGGCGAAGTACGAAACCGCGACGATCATCACCGAAGCCGGTAACCACGGCTGGCCGTACTGCATGGGAAACCGGCAGCCGTACCGGGATCGCAGCAGCACCGACGCCGCGGTCCTGACCGGCTGGTACGACTGCAACAATCCGGTGAACACCTCACCGCGCAACACCGGTCTGGTGAACCTGCCGCCGGTCAAGGACAACATGATCTGGTACTCGCCGGACGGCGGCGGCCCGGTCTTCCCCAACCGCCCCAACACTTCCATCCCGACGTACAACGCCGCGGACGCGACCTACACCCAGCCGTACCTGAAGGGTGGTGGCCAGGCGATCATGTCCGGGCCGACGTATCACCGCGAACTGGTGAACACCGCCAGCGGTGTCGCGTGGCCGGAGTACTGGGACAACAAGTGGTTCATCGGCGACCAGTCCAACTCGCAGAACCGGGTCGCGGTGACCGTCGACCCGGCGGGCGTGCCGACGCACACACCGCCGGCGTTCGCCGAGACGCTGCGGCAGATCATCCCGTCGGGTTCGGGTGACACGCGGCTGCAGAGCTGGATGGACGCCAAGTTCGGCGCGGACGGCGCGCTGTACATGCTCGACTACGGCAACGGGTTCTTCAGCCTGGACCAGAACCAGAAACTGATCCGGATCACCTACACCGGCGGCGAGGCGACACCGGCGCCGGCGGCGTCCTCGACGATGGTGCAGAACAAGCCACTGACCGTGGCGTTCAACGGCTCGAAATCCGGTGGTGTGTCGTACAAGTGGGAGTTCGGCGACGGCACTTCGTCGACCGAGGCCAACCCGCGCCACGCCTACACCCGCACGGGTTTCTTCACCGCGAAGCTGACCGTGACCTATGCGGACGGCGAAACGGTGACCACGAGGACGACGACGAACGTTGGGTGCCTGGTGGCCGATGCGGGTGCCACGGTGACGCTCGGCGACACCGGGACGACGGTCCCGAACCACAACGCCGGTGGCGGCTGCAAGGTCGACGACCTGATCGACGACGAAAGCGCGTGGTCCTCCCATGCCGGGTTCGTCAACCACGTCAAGGTGGCCACCGGGACGCTCAGGGATCTGGGTGTGCTCAGCCAGGCCGAGTACGACACGCTGAACGCGGCGGCAGCGGCGTCGTCGATCGGGAAACCCGGCAGCACCGGGTACCTCCCGATCTACGACGGCACGGCCGAGTCGTTCCGTGGCTGGGCACAGGCCCCGTCCGGGCAGTTCACCATCCAGCCAGACGGGTCGCTACGACCGTCCGGCGGGCTGGGCATGCTGTGGTACGCGCAGCAGCAGTTCGGCGACTTCTCGGTGAAGCTCCAGTTCAAGGACATCGCCCCGGAGGGATTCCGTGCGAACAGCGGGGTCTTCATCCGGTTCCCGGATCCACGAACACCGCTGGACCAGCGTCCGCCTGGCAGTTGCGGCACGGTCGGTTCCGCGAAGACGTCACAAGCCTGGGTGGCGATCTACTGTGGACAAGAGATCCAGATCTACGACGGCGAAACCGGTGAGCCGCAGAAGACCGGGTCGGTCTACAACTTCGACCCGCGGCCACTGGCCGAAGCCGGTGCCCGTCCGAAGGGGACGTGGAACGACTACGAGATCCGGGCTGTCGGTCAGCACTACACGATCCTCCGCAACGGCGTGGTGATCAACGAGTTCGACAACACCCCTGGGCAGCAGTCGTCCCGGGCCGGTGATCCGCCCACGGATCTGCGGCAGTTCGCCAACGGTTTCATCGGGTTGCAGAACCACGGTGACAACGATCTGACCGAGTTCCGCAACATCCGCGTCCGGCAGCTGTAAGTCTTTCGAGCTTGTCGCGATTTGTGCGCGGTCGCGGTCGTGCAGTCTCTTCGCAGGAAGGTTTTCACGCTATGTCTCGTCGAGTACTCGCCGTGCTGGTCGCGGTGCTGACCATGCTGGGAGTGGTGGCGTCGCCGTCTCTGGCGTCGCCCCCGCCCTCGGTCCCGGAGCCGTTCTTCGCTCCGGTCCAGACCCTGACCTGGACCGCGGACAACAGCACGACTCAGTACAGGTCCGCGCCAACCACGGCGGTACCCGGCGAGACCACGATCGTCTTCGAGAACAGTGCGGCCACCGGTAACACCTCCGGGATGACCCACACGCTGACCTTCGACACGTCGTCGCCGGGTTACAACCACGATGTTTCGCTGAACATCCTGGCGGGCCCGTTTGACGCCGAGAACGGCCGGCACGAAGCGACGGTGACGCTCACCCCCGGCAAGTACCGCTATTTCTGCTCGATTCCCGGCCACAGCACGATGACCGGCGAGTTCACCGTCACCGCCGGTGGCGCGGACACCACCGCGCCGACAGTATCCGCGGCGGTGACCGGAGCGCAGGATCCGACCGGCGGCTACGTCGGCTCGGCGACGGTGGCACTGACCGCCACCGACGTCGAGTCCGGTGTGGACAGTGTTGAGTACAAACTGGACAGCTCGGCGTGGACCGCTTACACCGCGCCGGTCGTGGTGTCCTCGGTCGGCGCGCACATGGTGCACTACCGGGCCACCGACTCCGCCGGGAACGTCTCCGTCGAAGGCATGTCGTCGTTCACCGTGGTCGAAGCCCAGGGGGACACCACACCACCGACGGTGACCGCCACCGTCACCGGCACACAGGACGGCGACGGCAACTATGTCGACGCCGCGACAGCGACTTTGACCTCGGCAGACACCGGGTCCGGTGTGGACAAGGCCGAGTACAAACTGGACGACGCCGCGTGGTCGGTGTACTCGGCACCGGTGGTGGTGAACACGCCGGGAATGCACATGCTGCACTACCGGGCGACCGACAAGGCGGGCAACGTCTCGCCGGAGGGCATGGCCCATTTCACCGTGGTACAGCAGGACACCACGGTGCCCACCGTGACGGCGGCCGTCACCGGTGAGCGTGACGCGGACGGCAACTACATCGACTCGGCGCAGGTGGCGGTGACGGCCACCGACGCCGGATCCGGGGTGAGCACGGTCGAGTACAAACTGGACGCCGGTGCATGGACGGCGTACACCGCACCGGTGCCGGTGACCGCTGCCGGCCCGCACACGGTGTTGTACCGGGCGACGGACAAGGCGGGCAACGCTTCCGCGGAAGGCACGGTTTCGTTCACCCTGGTCAAGTCCTCCGGGGATGTCGTGCCGCCGACCACGTCGGTGCGGCTGACCGGTACCCAGAACGGCGACTGGGCCTACGTGGGCTCGGTGACCGTGACGGTGTCGGCCGCCGACACGGAGTCCGGTGTGGCCGGTATCGAGTACAAAATGGACAGTGGGGCGTGGGCACCTTACAGCGCGCCGATCGTGGTCTCCTCGGTCGGCGCGCACACGGTGAGCTACCGGGCGACCGATGTGGCGGGAAATGTGGCAGCGGCGCTGTCGGGGTCGTTCACCGTGGTGGCGGCCGGGCCGCCACCCGGCCAGGACGTCTGCCCGCGCTCGGACACCCGGGACACCGTAATGATCGGTACCGTCGACAGCCAGGTGGCGAACGTGGACACCGGCAACGGCTGCACGATCAACGACGTCATCGACGACGACGCGGAGTACGCCTCGAACGAGGAGTTCGTCGGCTACGTGGAGGCGGTGACGGCGGAACTGGTGGAAAGCGGTGTGCTCACCGATTCGGACCGGGATCGCATCATCACCGCCGCGATCGAATCCGGCATCGGCGGTTTCCCGGCCGAGGCCGACGCCCAGAAGACACCGAAGGATCGTTCGGACAAGCCGGAGAAGAAGGCGGACAGCGACGTTCAGGTGCTCAGCATGAAGGCGCGGTCCGTCCCCGACCACGCGGCGCCGATCACCCCGGCCGTGTCGCCCAGCTCGGACAGCACGATCGGCAGATTGCCGGTGGCCAGCGGCAGCGAGCGCCGGTAGACAACGCTCCGCACCTCCGCCAGCAGCCGGTGTCCCAGCTGCTGCGCCACCCGGCCGCCGATGACCACCATGCCCGGATTGATGAAGCTGACCAGGGAGGCCACCACCTGCCCCAGCCGCCTGCCACCCTCGCGGATGAGGTTCACCGCACCGACGTCCCCGGCCTCGGCCGCCCGGCCGACGTCGACCGCGGTGACGGTCCTCGTCCGGGCCAGCACCTCGCCCAGAAATGCCGACCGGCCGGTGCGCGCCAGCGTCAGCGCGTCCCTGGCCAAGGCCGCGCCGCCGAAGTACGCCTCCAGGCACCCGACTTCTCCGCACGCGCACGCCGGCCCGTTGTCGTCGAGCCGGATGTGCCCGATGTCGCCCGCCGTGCCCGCCGCACCGCGGTAGACCCTCCCGCCGATCACGATGCCGCACCCGATTCCGGTCCCGACCTTCACGAACACCAGGTCGTCCAGTGAGCGCGCGACCCCGGCGTGCCGTTCCCCCAGCGCCATCGCGTTGACGTCGTTGTCCACCGCCACCGGGCAGTGCAACAGCCCGCCGAGGTGGTCACGCACGGAGAACCGGTCCCAGCCCGGCATGATCGGCGGCGCCACGGCCATCCCTTCGGCGAAGCTCACCGGACCTGGCAGCCCGATGCCCGCAGCGAGCAGCCGCCCCGGCGCTTCACCCCGCACCTTCTCCGCGAGCGCGGCGACGCGGCTCAGTACGACGTGCGGACCCTGCCGTACGTCACAGTCCTCGACGGCGTACGCGAGCACCTCACACGAAGCGTCCGTCACGGCCACACTGACCGAAGTCGCCCCCACGTCCACCCCGAGGATGCGCAGCTCCCCGCCGAGCCGGACCAGCGTCGAGCGCCGCCCGCCGCGGCTGGCGGACGGACCCGCCACCTCGATGAGCCCGATTTCACCCAGCCGGGCCACTTCCGCGGCCACCCTGGCGCGCGGTAGCTCCAGCCGTTCACCCAGCTCCACCCGAGACAGTGGCCCGTCGTCGCGCAGCAGGGCAAGCAGCTTCGCCTGCTGGCGTGTCTCGATCATGGGCTGCCCCTTGGTGGACGCGGCGTTCATTCCCGAAAAGCTACTTCGCCGACGGCTGTATCGGATAGCCCTGCCGACGTGCCAGGAGTCCGGTGATGCCGCCGCCGCCGAGGCGACCGGAAATATCGCCGCGACCGCCGGCAGCCACCCCCGTTGCCTCGCGCGTCCAGGGGGCTCGGTGCGATCGTCCAACGCGCCGGACCGGGTAGGCTCGGAGTGCTCGCGCACTTCGGGGAATCGCCAACCGTCGAGGTCTGTTGGACCTCAGGAGGAGAGTGACGACATGGTTGTGTCCAGCGAGAAGGCCGTACTGGCCGGCGGCTGTTTTTGGGGTGTACAGGACCTGATCCGCAAGTACGACGGCGTGATCTCCACCCGGGTCGGCTACACGGGCGGTGACGTGGCCAACGCGACGTACCGCAACCACGGAACCCACGCCGAGGCCATCGAAATCGTGTTCGATCCCGAGAAGATCAGCTACCGGCAGCTGCTGGAGTTCTTCTTCCAGATCCACGACCCGACGACGAAGAACCGCCAGGGTAACGACATGGGACTGAGCTATCGGTCGGCCATCTACTACCTCGGCGACGAGCAGAAGCGGGTCGCGGAAGAGACCATCGCTGACGTCGACGCGTCCGGCCTCTGGCCGGGCAAGGCCGTGACCGAGGTCGAGCCTGCCGGGCCGTTCTGGGAAGCGGAGCCCGAGCACCAGGACTACCTGGAGCGCTACCCGCAGGGCTACACGTGTCACTTCATCCGGCCCGGCTGGAAGCTCCCGGCGCGGAAGGCGTCGACCTCGCAGTGACCGGCGATTGACGCGCCCTCAGGACGCTCAGCGAAGGTGGCGGGTGAAGAAGTCCACAATGGACTTTCGCACTGTCGGCACGGACTTCGCGGGATCGATCGCGCCGACGAGTTCCTCGCGTTCCTGGGCAGTCATCAGGCCCGCATGCTGGATTTGGGGTGCCATCGCGGCATAGTCCGTGAAGACATAGTGCCGCGCGTTGTCCCAGTCGATCCGGCGGGCGGTGTGGTCCTCGACCAGTGGTGCCCAGTCGTGCTCCATTGTCGCGTCCCAGTAGTCCGAACCGAGCACCAGCAGAGGCCGCTCGGTGCCGTTCCGGGCGATCGGGAACTGCTCGAGGGCCTGGCCCGCGGGCGCCGGGTAGTAGCTCAGGTAGCTTTCCATGCTGATCGCCGCGTCGATCCGCCGGTCTTGATACATCGACTGGGCGGCGACGCCGCCGCCGACCGAATGCCCGTACATGCCGATCCGTCGGAGGTCCAGCGCCCGGTTCAGGTTCTGGGGCAGGGCTTTTCCGTCCGCATCGGGGTTGTGGCCCGCGGCCAGTGTTTCCAGCTGGTCCAGCACGAACCTGGTGTCCGCGAACCGGGTGTCGATCACCGTCCGCATGGTTTGCGGGAACTGCGCCGGGTCCGGAGAGAGGCCGATTTCCCTCAGTCCGGCGGGAAAATCGACCTCGCTGGCTTCACCGGAGTGGTCGATGGTCACCACTACGAAGCCGTTGCTGGCGAGCTCTTCGGCGACTCCGGTCCCGAGGGTCCGCGGTTCGGCGCCCCCGGGGGTATACAGGACCACCGGCCGCCGGCCCACCTTGGCGGGAGCGTCGATGAAGGAGTGTGTTTTCGTGGCTTCCCAGGCGACACCGTCCGTGGGTAGTTGCGGGTGCACGGCCGGCGCGAATCTCTTGAACGCCTCGGCCGCGCGGGGTGTCATCTGTGGTGCCACCTGTCTGCCCCGGACATCTGCGGCGGGATAGAACACGGAGACCATCAGTTCCCGTTGCGGCGCATCGTTCCAGGGGTCCTTTCTAGTGGGGTCGACGAGGTGGAGCGCGGTGATCCCGACCAGGTGCCTGCCGGTCGGCGCGGGTAGCTGGAGGGTGAGCTGCTGGCCGGCCTGCGCGACACCGGCGCTGGTCGTGAGGAGTACGGCAACGGCGAATGTGCTCAATGTGCGGATCATGCTTCGAGAATGGCGTGCCGCCGGGGTGCGGTCGTGCGGCCGTGGTTGGACCCGGTGGTTGATTTCGGGTGGATGCCTGTGTCTATTTGCGCGCGCGATCAGGTTCGCGTGACAGTGCTTGTTGGCGGCGCGCGATCAGGTTCGCGTGACCAGGGCGTGGCATGGGTGGGTCGGTTGGGGTTGGGTGGCGGGGGCGCCCTGCTCCCGCGAACCTGGCCTTCGGCGAGCGCGCGCGGTGAAGACTTCCGGCCGTGGCCGGCCGTAAGTCGTGGTGACCGGCCTTCGGGAGTACGGGCCCGCGTGGGTGGGTTTAGGGAACTGACGGTGTGCATTTAGGGCAGAAAGTGCGTCGGGCTGGTCTCTGGTCCAGATGCGTGGCCAACCACAAACCCAGCCCGCCTTTAGCGCACAACATGCGGCCGCCAAGTCTCCCGCTACCGCAGTAATCCCGTTGGGCGGCAGGCGACAGAACCACAGCGCGCGCCCTCTTTTGGCCGAAGGCCGTCAGCGCGCGGGGCCGCCTGAATCACTGAATTACCGTGAGCGCGGTACGACGAGTCCCGATTCGTAGGCGGTGACGACAGCCTGCGTCCGATCCCGCAGTCCCAGTTTGTTCAGCACACGGCTGACATGTGTCTTCACGGTTTCCTCCGTGACGACCAGTCGCACGGCGATCTCCGTGTTGGACAGGCCCTCGGCGACCAGCCGGAGCACTTGGGTCTCGCGCGGGGTGAGCGTGGCGAGAGCCGCGGTGCGTGGCGCGTCCGGTTGGGGGCGCAGCTGGGCGAACTCGCTGATGAGGCGCCGGGTGACGGTCGGCGCGAGCAGTGCCTCGCCGGCCGCGATGACACGCACGGCGTCGAAGAGCCGTTCGGCGGTGACGTCCTTGAGCAGGAAGCCGCTGGCGCCGGCGCGTAGCGCGTCGTAGACGTACTCGTCCAGGTCGAAGGTCGTGAGGATGAGGATTCGCGGCCCGTCCGCCGCGGGGCCCGTCAGTTGCCGGGTGGCTTCGATGCCGTCCGTGCCCGGCATCCGGACGTCCATGAGGACGACCTCGGGGGACAGCTCGCGGCAGATCCGCACGGCCTCGGCGCCGTCGCAGGCGGTGCCGACGACTGTGAAGTCCGGCTGCGTGTCGAGCAGCGCGGCGTATCCGGTGCGGATCACTTGGTGGTCGTCGGCCACGACGACCCGGACAGCGGCGGCGTTCATGCGGAGGCCTTGGCGGGGAGCGTGGCTTCGACGAGGAAGCCGCCGACGGACGCGGGGCCGGTGCGAAGTTCGCCGCCGACGGCCGCGGCGCGTTCGCGCATGCCGGGCAGACCATGGCCGCCGGTTGCCGGTGACGCGGCGGGTGGGCCGGGGCCGTTGTCGCGGATCCGCAACCTCAGTGCGTCTCCTGCGTAGTGCATTTCGACGTCGACAGCGGTGCCGGGTGCGTAGCGGCGGGCGTTGGTGAGGGCTTCCTGGATGATCCGGTACGCGGCGAGCTCGACGCCGGGGTCGAGCTCGACGGGTGGGCCGGAGACGATCAGCCGGATGCTCGCTCCCGAGTTTTCCCGTGCTTCGTCGAGCAGGTCGTTGAGCTGTTGCAGGCCAGGCTGGGGCAGCCGGTCCGCGACATCGGTCTGGGCGTCTTCGCGCAGCACACCGAGCAGCCGTCGCATCTCGGTCAGGCAGGTCCGTGCGGTGTCGCCGATCTCCGAGAGGCGCTGCGCCCCGGCGGGGGGCATCCCCGGAGTGGTCAGCCGGGCGGTTTCGGCCTGCACGGCGATCATGGAGATGTGGTGGGCGACGACGTCGTGCAGCTCTCGGGCGATGCGCGCCCGTTCCCCGCGTGCCGTGTGCTCCAGGAGGGTTCCGGCGATGCCCTGGCGGGCGGCGCGGTGCACCAGTGCCTCGCCGCGCGCCCGGTGCGCGATCCCGGCCCATGCCGCCACCGGGGCCAGCGAAGCCAGCAGCACGGTGAGGACCTGGTCCGTGGGACCGATCAGCGCCAGCCCCAGAAACGGCACGGCCAGTGCCGTCGCGAGGAGTTGCGCCCCGGACCGGCCGAGCCGGTACAGGACGATCACCTGCGCAAACAGGCCAGCCACAGTGAGACTGTGGAAGAGGGTGAGCGACAGCATGCTGGCCGTTGAGACGGCGACAGCGGCCTCGGCCGGGCGCAGAAAAGCCAGTCCTGCGGACAGGGCGAGCAGGCCGAGCACCACGGCGAACTGCACGCTCACACCGGCGCCCGCGGTCCGCGCGATCGTCTCGGCCACCGCGGCCGCCCCCAGTGCGGCCCCGGCCACGGCAGGCGCTTGCCGGGCAGCCGCAATCCGCAATCCCGTGCCGGCCCATTCGCCGCGCCGGCCACCCGCTTCGCTCACGCGGTCCATTGTGTCCGATTGCCCGGCATAGGGCGTCCCTGTAGCCGGTGACACCCGCATCCCTCGCACGAGGGATGCGCGGCCGTGGACGTCCCCCGCGTCAGCGACGGCAAGGATCGCTGTCCGGCGTGACGACCGCGCACCCATCCGATCCCTAGCCTTTTCGCCATGGAAGCAACCATCGAAGTCACCGGCCTGCGCAAGCGGTTCGGGCCGGCCGTAGCACTGGACGGGATGTCCTTCACCGTGCTGCCGGGCCGGATCACCGGGTTCGTCGGCCCCAACGGCGCTGGGAAGTCCACCACGATGCGGGTGATCCTTGGCCTGGACGCGGCCGACGAAGGCAAGGCGCTGATCGGCGGCCGGCCGTACCGGAGCCTGCGGCACCCGCTGAGGCACGTCGGCTCGCTGCTGGACGCCGCCGCGCTGCAGCCGAGCCGCACCGCCCGCAACCACCTGCTGTGGCTGGCGCACTCCCAGGGCCTCGGCGCCAAACGGGTCGACGAGGTCGTCGGGCAAGCCGGGCTGGAGACAGCGATCCGGCGTAAGGCGGGTGGTTACTCCCTGGGCATGCGACAGCGGCTCGGGATCGCCGCGGCGCTGCTCGGCGACCCGCCGGTTCTCATGCTGGACGAGCCGTTCAACGGCATGGATCCCGAAGGCATCGTCTGGATGCGCGGCTTCCTCCGGTCGCTGGCCGCACAGGGCCGGGCCGTGCTGGTGTCCAGTCACCTGATGGGTGAACTCCAGGACACCGCCGACCAATTGGTGGTGGTCGGCCGCGGCAAGGTCATCGCCGACACCAGTGTCGCGGACTTGATCGCGACCGCGTCCGGCGACCGCGTCACCCTGCGCACCACCGAGCGGACACCGGCGATGACGGTGCTCGCCCGCGTCGGGGCCACGGTCGCCGCCACCGGACCCGCCACCCTCACTGTCTCGGGGCTGCCCGCGGAGCGCGTCGTGGCGCTGCTCGGCGAGAGCGGGGTGCCGTTCTCCGAGGTGGCGGCGCATCGCGCGTCGCTGGAAGAGGCGTACATGGAGCTCACCAGGGGCGCGGTCGAGTTCCGCGCCGCCACAGCCGAGGAGACGGCCCGATGACCACGACCACGCCGTACCGCTCCGAAACGCGCTTGGCGCGCGACGGGTTCGCACAGCTGCTTCGTGCGGAATGGACGAAGTTCAGGACGGTCCGCGGCTGGGTGATCGGCATGGTCGTCGCGGCGCTGGTGACCGTGCTGGTCGGCATCCTTGGGCCGGTTGGCAGCTCCTTCTCCTGCAGCGGTCCGAACGGCCAGAGCTGCGGCAGCCACACCCCTCCGCTCGGCCCGGATGGCGAGGCCGTGACCGACAGTCTTTTCCTCGTACACCAGCCGCTGGCCGGAGACGGCAGCATCACCGTCCGGGTGACCTCGTTGACCGGCCGATACCTGGACGCGCCCGGTGCGCCCGCGGGGCGCGGCCTCCAGCCGTGGTCCAAGGCCGGGATCATGTTCAAGGAGAGCACCACCCGGGGATCTGCCTACGCGGCGGTGATGGTGACCGGCGCCAATGGGGTGCGGATGCAGCACAACTACACCGGCGACACGGCCGGCCTCCCGGGTGAGGTCTCTTCGACAACCCCGCGCTGGCTGCGCCTGACCCGTTCCGGCGACACGATCACCGGGTACGAGTCGGCCGACGGCACGAAATGGAGCGTGGTCGGCACGGTGAACCTGGCAGGTCTGCCTTCGACCGTGGAGGCAGGTCTGTTCGCCGCATCCCCCGGCTACACGGTGACGACCGAGTCTTTCGGCAGCGCAAGTGGCAGCGGCGGCGACACGCTGGCCACCGCCCTTTTCGACCACGCCGACCTGCAGGGCACGAAGCCACGAGGCACCTGGACCGGCGACGATATCGGCGGCCAAGGCGGCGGAAACAGTCCGGTCACCGGATTCCAGCAGTCCGGCGACAGCTTCACCGTGAGCGGGACCGGCGATATCGCGCCGGTCGTGGCCAGCCGGGGCAGTCTCAGCAAGACGATCGAAAATGGTCTCGTGGGCGCGTTCGCCGGGTTGATCGCGATCATCGTCGTCGCCACGACGTTCCTCACCTCCGAGTATCGGCGTGGCCTGATCCGCACCACACTCGCCGCGAGCCCTCGACGCGGCCGGGTGCTGGCGGCGAAGGCCGTCGTGATCGGTTCGGCTGCCTTCGTGACCGGTCTGGTAACCGCCGCTATCGCTGTCCCGATCGTCGAGAAGCTGGAGCGGGACAAGGGTCTTTACGTCTTCCCCGTGTCGGCGATGACAGAGCTTCGCGTGGTGGCCGGTACCGGGGCGTTGCTCGCCGTCGCCGCGATACTCGCCTTGGCGGTCGGCACTGTGCTGCGACGCAGTGCCGGGGCGGCCACCGTGGTGATCGTGGCGATCGTCCTGCCGTATGTCTTCGCTGTCGCCTCCGTCCTGCCCTCGGGCGCCTCGCAGTGGCTGCTGCGACTCACCCCGGCGGCCGGTTTCGCCATCCTGCAAAGCATGCCGGAGTATCCACAGGTGGCAGCGGCCTACACCCCGGCGGACGGCTACTTCCCGCTCGGCCCGTGGGGCGGCTTCGCCGTTCTGTGCGGCTACGCCGCGCTTGCCTTGGTGCTGGCCACATTCGTGCTGCGCCGGAGGGACGTGTGAGGCCGTGGTGGACGAGCACGGCCGAAGCGCTGCACGTCGAGTGGACGAAGCTTCGCACCACGACCGGCACGATCTGGCTGTTGTTCGCTGTCGTCGCGCTGACCGTGGCGCTGAGCGCGGCGTCGGCGGCCGCGGTCACCTGTGCCGGACCGGGTTGCGACCGTGATCCCGCCAAGGTCAGCCTCGCCGGGATCACGGTCGGCCAGGCGGCTGTCGCCATGCTGGCCGTGCTGGCCGTCAGCGGTGAGTACAGCACCGGCATGATCCGCGTGACTTTCGCGGCGATGCCGCGTCGCACCACGGTTCTGGCGGCCAAAGCCGCCGTCGTCAGCGGGTTGGTGCTGGTGGCCGGAACCGTGGCCGTGCTCGCGTCCGTGCTGGCAGGGCTGCTTATCCTGCCTGGCAACGGTTTCACCGCGGAGAACGGCTACGAAGCGCTGTCGCTGGCAGACGGTCCGGTGCTGCGCGCCGCGGCCGGCTCGGTCCTCTATCTCGTTTTGATCGGGTTGCTCAGCCTCGGCGTCGCCGCCGTCGTACGGGACGCGGCGGCTGCCATCGGGATCGTGCTCGGCCTGCTGTACCTCTTCCCGATCGTCGCCTCGGTGGTCTCGGATCCGGAGTGGTACCGGCGGTTTCAGCAGATCGGGCCGATGAGCGCGGGACTGGCCGTCCAGGCCACCGTCAACCTGGGCAGTCAGCCCCTCGATCCTTGGGAGGGCCTCGGCATACTCGCGATCTGGGCCGCAGGGGCTCTCCTGGCTGGAGGAGCGTTGCTCCGGCTGCGCGACGCGTAGGTCGTGTGGTCCGGGGCCGCCCCGGGCTCGGCGTGTCCTGATTGGGGATTTTGTCCGGAACTGACAGGCTTCGGGTTGCGTTCGGTGTAGTGGATCCGCAACCAGTGAAGTCGAGAAGGAGACGAACCCCAGCATGGTCTTCAAGAAGATGCTGCAGAAAATCGGCGTCGGTGGCCCATCGGTCGACACGGTGTTGAACGACCCTCGGGTTCATCCCGGCGGGCATTTGTCCGGCGAAGTGCGGCTGACCGGCGGGGACGGCGACTCCGAGATCGAACACATCGCGCTGTCCATGGTCGTCCGGTCCGCGCGGAGCGGGTCGGCGGAGCTTTTCCGCGCTGTCGTGAGCGGGGCAACCCGGCTGACCGCGAAGGAGCAGCGAGTCGTCGCGTTCACCGTCCCGACGCCGTGGGAAACGCCGCTGACCGAGGTCAGTGGCCAGCCGCTGCCCGGCATCGTGCTAGGCCTGCGAACCGAGGTGTCGATCGCCAAAGCCGTCGACAAGGGCGACCTCGACCCGGTCGTCGTCGCGCCGCTCCCGTCGCAGGACGCGGTGCTGGACGCCTTCGGGCAGCTCGGTTTCCACTTCAGGTCGACCGAGCTCGAAGCCGGTCATCTCTACGGCATCCGGCAGGACTTCCCTTCTACCAAGAGATCGAGTTCTACCCGCCACCGAAGTACGCGGGCCGGATCGCCGAGGTGGAGCTGTCTTTCGTCGCCGATCCCGAGGGCGTGCAGGTGGTCCTAGTCGCGGACAAGCGCGGGGGATTCGGCGGCAGTCCGGTCGGCCGCTTCGGGCTCGGCCACGACGAGGCGGCCGGCACCGATTGGAGGCGCCTGATCGGTGAGTGGCTCGACGAGGTGGCGAACAGCAGGCAGGGCCACCACGGTTACGGGCACCACGACGGATACGACCACGACGAGTACGGCCATCGCGGGCAGCGCCGCGGGATGGGCATGGGCGGAGTCGTGGCCGGGGCCGCGGTGGGTGTGGTCGGCGGCATGATGCTGGGCGAGATGCTCGACGGGGACGAAGACGGCGGCGACGAGGGCTGACGCCGGGACTGCTGTGGGCGCCTGGAATCGGCGCCCACAGCAACCGCCGTCACCCGGCGAGGGCGTCGGCGAGGCGGGCGAGAGCTTCGGTGAAATCCGGTGCGCCGAGGTGGCCGAAGCCGACGCGGAACACGTGGTCGTCTTCGCCGAACCAAGACCCCGGCGCGACTCGAGTGTCCCGTTCGGACAGCCGGGCGTAGAAGGCGGGGACGTCGTGGTCCGGGTGCAGCCTCAGGCAGCACAGTGCGCCGCCGTCGGGACGAACCAGGTCGACAGGTTGCCCTGCGGCCCAGCGTTCCAGCTCCGCAAGCGCGTCTCGCAGCAGCGCGGCGCGCGGCGCGAGGAGCGCGGCCTGATTGCGCAACACTCGCGTGGCAAGGTATTCGTCCGGCCCCGAACAGGCGACCGTGGTGAGGAACTTGGCGTTGCGCAGCCGTTCGTAGCGCTCGGGATCGGTGGTGATCAGCCAGCCCAGCCGCAAACCCGGGGCACCGTGGGCCTTGGACAGCGAGGAGCAGGTCACCACCCGGGGCGACATCGCCGCTGCCGAACGTGGTGTTGGGGAATCGCCGTAGGTCGATTCCCGGTAGGTCTCATCGACGAGCACGACCGCCTCCGGAGCCCGCTCTTCCATGGCGGCCAACAGTTCTCGCAGTTCGTGGTCGGTGAACCGGACTCCGGACGGGTTCTGTGGCGAGGCGATCGACACCAGCCGGGTCGCCGGGCTCAGCGCGCCGGCGATGGCGTCGATCGGCAGCCGGTAGCCGTCGTCGAACCGCAGGCGCACAGTGTCGATCGGCGAGCCGAGTCCTTCCGGGACGGCTCGGGCCGGCGGGAAGCAGGGGGCGGCCAGTACCACGCGTCCGGGGCAGAGGTCTTGGGCGAGCAGGAACATCGCCGCGATCGCGCCCACGGTCACGAGCACCTGCTCCGCGTCGACCCCGGCCTCAGCCGCGATCAGGGCGCGCAGGTCCTCATCGCCGCGTGACGTGCCGTAGCCGAGGGAGAGGTCCGCGAGCGGCGCGAGATCGCCGAGTTCGCCCAGTCGCAGTGGCGGGCAGGTGCTTTCGGCGAGGTCGTAGCGAACGGACGTGTCGATCAGACTGGTCATCGCACTGGACGGAAAGTTGACAGCTCGGGTCATGCGCTCAGCTTCGGGCAGGGCAGGGGGCCTACCAAGAGCCAATCCGGCATTATTGGTTTGGTGAGCAATCCACCTGGCCTCGACGACCTCGTGGCCCGTCTCGGTCGCTGGTCGGCCGGGCGCGGGCCGCTGTACCTCCTGCTGGCCAGGCGGTTGCGTCGCCTGGTCGATGACGGCGAGCTGGCCCCCGGTGCACCCCTGCCGCCGGATCGTGTGCTGGCGGCGGCGCTGGCGGTGGGGCGTACGACCGTTGTCGCGGCCTATGACCTGCTGAGTCAGGACGGCAAGATCGTGCGGCGGCAGGGGAGTGGCACCCGCGTCGCCCCGGCGGCGCCCGTGCCGCGGCGACCCGCCGATACCGCCACCCCGTTGTTCCTGCATCTGCTGGAGCCGCCGGATCACCTCATCCAGCTCACTTGCGCGGCACCCACGGCGGTTCCCACCGCGGTGACCCAGGCCTACACCCGCGTCCTTTCGGAACGCCTCGCCGACGACCTCGGCTATCACCCGGCCGGTCATCCGGCGTTGCGGGTTGCGCTGGCCGGGCGCTACACCCGGCGCGGGCTGCCGACCGCGCCCGAGCAGATCCTGGTCACCACCGGCGCTCAGCAAGGACTTTCGTTGCTGGCACAGCGTTTTGTCAGCCCCGGCGACAAGGTGATCGTCGAGGCGCCGACCTACCCTGGAGCGCTCGACGTGTTTCGCGAAGCCGCCGCGGATCTCCGAGCCGTGCCGAGCCGAGCCGAAGGGCTCGACGTCGAAGCGCTCCTCCGCGCGCTACGACAAGAGCAGCCCGCAGCCGCCTATCTGATCCCGACCCACCACAACCCGACGGGAACCGTACTGTCCACATTGGCCAGACGCCGGATCGCCGAGACAGCCGCGGAGCTCGGTGTGCCGGTCATCGAAGACGAGGTGCTCGCCGACTTGGGCTTCGCCGATGCCCCTCCGTCACCCCTCGCGACTTTCGCACCGGGCACCGTCGTCACCGTCGGCTCGCTCAGCAAGGTCATCTGGGGCGGCCTCCGCGTCGGCTGGGTACGCGGGCCCGCGCCACTGATCATGCAGCTGGCCAGGTTCAAGGCCGTGCACGATCTCGGCAGCGACGTCATCACCCAGCTCGCCGCTGTCGAACTGGTCGGAAACCTCGACACACTGAGCAAACACCGCACCTGCGAGCTCCGGCGGCAACACGACCGGCTCTGCACCGAACTGACCGGCCAGCTGCCCGACTGGGAGTTCACCCGCGTTGCCGGAGGCCAGACGCTGTGGGTGCGCCTGCCCTACGGTGACGGGTTTTCCTTCGCTCAGGTCGCCTTGCGGCACGGTGTCGCGATCCTGCCCGGTGGCTCGCTCGACATTTCCGGTGCCAGCGAAGGATGTCTGCGGATTCCGTTCCTGGCGCCACCGGAGACGCTGGCCGAGACGGTGCGCCTCCTGGCCGGCGCGTGGCGCGAATACACCCCCGCCACGGCGATTCCCCGCTCACTGCCGCCACTGATCATCTGACACGTTTAGCCCGACGCGGTGACGAGCTCGTCGGCGACCCACCGTGCGACGTTGGCGGGGTAAGGCGCCGGCAGCCCGAGGACGATGTGCCCGAAACCAGCGGCGACCGCCTTGCCGATCGCGTCCCGGGTGCTCTCGGGCTGGTCGTAGGAGACCGGCAAGTGGATCGAGCGGGTGATCGAGGCGGGGTCGCGACCGATCTCGGCACAGTAGCGGTCCAGCAGCGCGCTGCGGCGGACGACGTCGTCGCCGTCTACCGGCACCAGGTTGAGGCCTGCGTCGAGGCGGGTCCGGCCCTGCTGGCGAACAGCGACTCACCGCACACCGCCCTGGCGCGGTGGATCGATCTCTTCGTCGACTTCCTGGTGACCAAGCACGGCCTCGCCGAGGCGCTGCAGTCCGACGAAGCCACCTTCGTGACCCTGCACGCCTATTTCATCGACCGCCTCGTGCCCGTCTGCGCCGAGTTGCTCGACGCCGCCGCCAGGGCGGGCGAGATCCGCACCGACATCGAGGCCCTCGAATTGATGCGTGGCGTCGGCAATCTCTGCATCGGCGCGGACAAGGACCCTCGGTACGACGTCCGTCGCGTGGTCGAACTCCTCCTCGCCGGACTGCGCCTGCACTAGTGTTGCGTAATCCTGCTCGTCTTACGTTTGCTGGGAATTTTGGCAGACCTGCTCGCCGGCTCAGGCCGCCGTGGCTGGCTCGGCGAGCTCGGCCACCGCTGTCGCGGCGTGCCCGATCCGGCCGTCATCGACGCGCAGGAAGGTCGGAAACACTTGGATGTCAACGGCTCTTGCGACAGCCGATGCCTCGTCCCCGACGAGGACGGTCGCCACCGGGGAAAGCAGGGCGAGCAGATCTCCGATGTCCGCCGGGTCGCCGATGATGACGGCGAGAGCGCGGGTGTCGACGGCTTCCGCCACGAACGCGGTCGCATCCAGGTGACAGGTCGGGAAAGCAGAGTCGAAGAAGCCCACCAGGTCGTGCGCGGCAACGGCCTCGAAAACTTCGCGCCCCAGTAGTACTATCGGGTCGTAGCGCTGGGAACTCGCTGTGAGCACGGCGATTTCGGCGGCCTGGTCCCGCAGGCGCCGCAGCACCGCGAAGGTGAGAACCAGGTCGAATAGGCATATTGCGCCGACGAACGCGACCGCCACCAGCAAGTACGTCATACAAACCTCATTTCGAGTCGGGGACGGCGAACAACGCCGTCAGGTACGGCGGAATCCGAAGGGTGAGCCCGGCGAAAGAAACGGCCTTGGTCTGAGATTGCAGACCTTTCTTCATTCTCGACGGAATGCGCTGCTCGGATCCCGGAGAACGTTAAGATTAACTCGTACAGGAATCGTACAAAAATTCGTCAGCGTGCACTTATCCGCTGGTGTGCGTTCGCCGTAGCCAAGTTGGACGACTCTGAAGGCCACCTTGAGGGACTCTAACGCCCTCATGGTGGCCTTCAGGGCACGGTCAGCGAGCAGAGCCGCGAATGCTTGACATCCTGTACGTACAGGATGTCAAATGGGTTGACTCGCACCACGGACCCAGGAGACACAGTGCCGCCATTCGCCGTGCAGCCCGTCGAGCCGACGCTGATCACCTTCGACGCCACCGCTGGCACGCTGAGTCCGGCGGGACCGGTGCTACGGCGGCGGATGTCGGATCTGGAAGGTCTGTTCGCCGACGGCGAGGCATGGCGTGCGGCGATCGATTCCGGTGACCCGGTGGTGTACGAGGTCGCGTCTTCGCCGGTCCCCGAGGCGGAGGGCGAGCTGCCGCAGTCGATCACCACGATCCACCCCGGCACGGTGTCCGGCGAATTCCACATGACCAAGGGACATCAGCACACCACTTTCCAGGGCGAGATCTATCTCGGCCTGTCCGGCGTCGGCGGCCTGCTGCTGTTCGACGGCATTGAGCCCCGCTGGATCCCGATGAGCCAGGGCACGATCGGTTACATCCCGCCCGGCTGGGCGCACCGCAGCGTGAACGTCGGCGACGAGCCGTACCGGTTCCTCGCCGTCTACCCGGGCAACGCCGGCCACGACTACAACTGGGTGCTCCAAAATGGGATGGGCTACCGGGTCCGTTCCGGTGATGGCGAAAAGCCCGCCCTGACAACGTATTTCTAGAACCGCACCACACCACAGCGCCGTGGGACAAGGAGCATCGATGACGCGTATCCGTTTCGTTTCCTGGGGAGTAGCCGCGGCGATAGCGGTGGTCGCCGCGGCGGCCGGGCTCACCGCGGGAAAAGCCGCTTTCGGTGAAAGCTCGGCAGGCGCCGCCGAGGGCGCGGGGATCAAAGTCGCGGGCACCAAGGTGGACGTGATCACCAAGGCCACCGATTCGGAATTCTGGCAGTCGATGCTGGCCGGGTCCAAAAAGGCCGGAGAGGACCTCGGCGTCGACCTCGGCCTGTTCGGGCCGACTTCGGAGACTGACATCGACGAGCAGGTCAGTCTGGTCGAGAACTCGATTTCCCGCGGCGCCAAGGCGATCGTGCTCGCGGCCAATTCGTCTACCGCGCTCAACGGAGTGGTCGACCGGGCCAGGCAGGCCGGGATCAAGGTGATCACCGTGGACAACGCGATCACCACCGCCGCCGAGGGGTTCATCGGCACCGACAACATCAAGGCGGGCCAACAGGCCGGGCAGCGCATGTGCGAACTGCTCACCCGGCGCGGCACCGCGGCGGGCAAGATCCTGCACGAAAGTGCGGCATCGGGCCAGCAGGTGCTGGTGGACCGCTTCGCCGGATTCAAGGCCGGGCTCACCACCGGCTGCCCGGCCGCACAGATCGTCCAGACTTCGGTCAACGACAACGATCTCAACAAGGCCGTCGGCCAGGTCAACGACGCACTGACGGCAACACCGGACCTGGCCGGCGTCTTCGCCGACAACAATACCTCCGGCACCGGTGCGGCCAAGGCGATCGGCGAACGCGGTGCGGGCGAGCGGGTTTCCGTAGTCGCCTTCGACTCCGACCCGGCCGAGGTGACCGCGATCCGGGCCGGTTCATTGCACGCGATCCTGGTGCAGAACCCGTTCTTCTTTGGCTACCAGGGTGTGGTCGAGGCGGTGATGTCGGTGCGCGGCAGCTCGGCGCCGGTCAAACTGGACCCGGGCGCCGTCGTGATCGATAAGACCACTGTGGACAGTCCGGACCACGCCCAGCTGCTGAACCCGCCGAAGACCAAGGGATGAGCGCCGTGCCTCTGACCCGGCTGCGCGGGGTCGGCAAGCGGTACCGCGCGGTCACCGCACTCGACGACGTCGATCTGGACCTGTGGCCCGGCGAAGTGCACTGTCTCGCCGGGGAAAACGGGGCCGGCAAGTCGACGCTGATCAAGATCCTGACCGGCGCGGAAACCCGGGACAGCGGTGAGTACGAGGTCCGCGGCGAGCGGATGCGGCCGAATCTGTCGCCGGTGGCAGCGCGCGAGGCCGGAATCGGTGTGGTGTACCAGGAATTGAGCCTGCTGCCCGAGCTGAGTGTGGCGAGCAACCTCTGCATGGGACGGTTTCCCGGCCGCGGTGGCCTGCTCGACCGGCGCCGGACGCGAGCCGTGGCCACTTCGATGCTCGACCGCGTCGGCCTTTCGGAGCTCGATCCGGACACGCACGTCCACATCCTGCCCACGGCCACCCGGCAGTTGGTGGAGATCGCCAGAGTACTGGGAGATGACGCGAAACTGCTGATCTTCGACGAGCCCACCACAGCGTTGTCCGCGCCCGAGGCGGACGCGCTGCTGACCAGGATCGCGGCGCTGCGCGACGAAGGCATCGCCGTGCTCTATGTCAGCCACCGGCTCGAGGAGCTGTTCGCCATCGGCGACCGCGTCACCGTGCTGCGCGACGGCGCTGTGGCCGACCACCGCCCGATGGCCGAGTTCACCGAGGATTCGCTGGTCCGCGCCATGGTCGGCCGCACAATCACCAATCTCTACCCCGGCCGTCGAGAAAGCCCCGGCGAGGTCCGGCTGGAACTGCGGGGCCTGCGGCCGTCGGTATTCGCCGAGCCGGTCGATCTCACCGTGCGCGCCGGCGAAGTCGTAGGCCTCGCCGGTCTGCTCGGTTCCGGGCGCAGCGAACTGCTGCGGGCGGTGTTCGGCGCGGATCCGGTGGCCGAGGGCGAAGTGCTCGTCGACGGCCACCCGGTGCGCACGAGCACGCCTCGCCTGGCCGCGCGGGCCGGGATCGGGCTGCTCACCGAGGATCGCAAGGATTCGGGGCTGCTGCCGGGATTGAGCGTCGAGAAGAACGTTGCCATGGCGAGCCTGCCGTCGGTGAGCCCACTGGGGGTGCTGCACCGGCGCCGGTTGCGCGGTCACGTCGACGCCGCGACCGCGGGCCTGCGGGTCAAGTTCGCCGACTGGTCGGACCCGATCACGTCGTTGTCCGGCGGCAACCAGCAGAAGGCGCTGGTCGCGCGGTGGCGTGCTACCGGGGCCAAGGTGCTGCTGCTCGACGAGCCGACCAAAGGTGTCGACGTCGGCGCGAAAGCCGATATCTACCAAGTGATCGCCGACCTGGCCGCCGCCGGGCTGGCCGTGGTCGTGGTGTCGTCGTACCTGCCAGAGCTGCTCGGGCTCTGTGACCGCGTGGCGGTACTGCGGCAATTCCGGCTGATCGGCGTGCTTCCCGTCGAGACGACCGGCGAAGAAGACATACTTCGGCTCGCCAGCCCCACTGTGGAGGTCCGATGACCACCGAGCTCGCCACCCGCAAGCGCCGGCGCCCGCAGCCGGAGGAGTCGCAGATCCTGCGGTTGGGCCAGATCTTCGACCGTGGTCTCGGTGGGATCCCGGTGCTGCTGTTCTTCGCGTTTGCGCTGAGCCTGTCCACCGATTCCTTCCTGACCGGCACCAACCTGGACAATCTCGGACGCCAGGTGTCGATCTACGCGATCATCGCGGCCGGTCAGCTACTGGTCATTCTCACCGCGGGCATCGATCTCTCGGTCGGTTCGGTGGTCGGGCTGGCCGGGGTCGTCGCGGCGCTGGCGGTGTTCGAGACCGCCGGTGGGTTGCCGGTAGTACTCGCCGTGCTGCTGGCGCTCGTGGTCGGCGCGGCCGCCGGGCTGGTCAACGGCGTGCTGGTGGCGGTGCTGAAAATGCCACCGTTCATCGTGACCCTCGGCATGATGGGCATCGCCCGCGGCGCGACGCTGCTGCTCAGCGACGGCCGCACGGTCCAGCCACTGCCGCCGGGTTTCCTGTCCCTCGCCGGCGGTTCGCTGTTCGGCGTGTCGAACCTGACATGGATCATGCTCGCGGTGACCGTGCTCATCGCGTTGCTGCTGCGGCGCACCATCTGGGGCCAATACCTCTACGCCGTCGGCTCGAACGCCGAGTCCGCGCGGCTGACCGGCGTGCCGGTGCGCGCGGTGCAGGTCAGTGCGTACGCGCTGTCGGGGCTGCTGGCCGCGTTCGCCGGGGTCCTGCTCGCCTCCAGGCTCGGCAATGGCGTGCCGACCGCGGGCACCGGTTACGAACTGCAGGCGATCGCCGCCTGCGTGATCGGCGGGGCGAGCCTGTTCGGCGCACGCGGTACCGCGCTGGGTGCGTTGATGGGCGCACTTGTGGTCGGATTGCTCAACAACGGCGGCGCGTTGCTCGGTATCGACCCGTTCTGGTTGCAGATCTTCATCGGCGTGCTGGTGCTGGCCGCGGTGGGCGGCGAACATGTGCGCAACCTGCGTACGCGGAAAACCAGGGGCACGGCCAAAACTGCCAGGAGCACGACGTGATCATCGCGCACGATCTCGGGACCACCGGCGACAAGGCGTCTCTGCACACCGATTCCGGCGCCCTGCTCGACGCCGTCACCGAGACCTACGGCACCGATTTCCGCGCCGGTGGCGTGGCCGAACAGGACCCGGAGGCATGGTGGGCTGCCGTGTGTGCGGCGACCAGGCGGCTGCTCGAACGGACCGGTACCCCGCCGGGGGACGTCGCCGCGGTGGGGTTCAGCGGGCAGATGATGGGCGCCGTGCTGCTCGATGCCGGGTACAAGCCGGTGCGGCCCGCGCTGATCTGGGCGGATCACCGCAGCCAGGAGCAGGCCGACCGGCTGAACGCGGTGCTGGGCGAGGAGTCCGCGTACCGCCTGCTCGGGCACCGCGTGCATCCGACGTACTCGTTGACCAAGATCATGTGGGTCCGTCAGCACGAGCCGGACGTCTTCGCGCGGGTCGCGCATGTGTGCCTCGCCAAGGATTTCGTGGTCCACCGGCTCACCGGCAGGCTGCTCACGGACCACTCCGACGCGTCCAGCACCAACGCCTACGACCAGCACTGCGGCGCGTGGTCGGCCGAAGTGCTCGCCGCGGCCGGCCTCGATCCGGCGCTGTTCCCCGAAATCGTGCCTGCGACCACGGTGGCCGGGCCGTTGCTGCCGGAGGTCGCTGCCGACGTCGGCTTGCCCGCGGGAGTGCCGATCGTGCTCGGGGGCGGTGACGGGCCGCTGGCCGCGCTGGGTGCCGCGATCATCGATCCCGCCGACGGCGCGTACGCGTATCTCGGCTCGTCGTCGTGGGTTTCGGTGTCCGCGGAGCGGCCGCTGCACGATCCCGGCATGCGCACGATGACCTTCGACCACGTGGTGCCGGGCCGGTTCGTGCCCACCGCGACCATGCAGGCGGGTGGCGCTTCGCTGGACTGGGTCGCCGAAGTACTGCGCCCGGACAGCGGCGAGGACAGGATCACGGAACTGCTGAAGGAAGCCGAGGACGTAGACACCGAGGGGCTGTACTTTCTCCCGCATTTGCTCGGCGAGCGGTCCCCGCACTGGAACGCTGCCGCGGCAGGGGGTTTTCTGGGCCTCGCCCGGCACCACAGCCGGGCGCATCTGACCAGGGCCGTGCTGGAGGGCGTCGCGTTCAACCTCGCCACCTGCGTGGCCGCGTTCCGCGAGGCCGGCCATCCGATCGACCGGGTGGACGCCATCGGCGGCGGGGCGGCCAGCGACCTGTGGCTGCGGATCCTCGCCGACGTCTGGGGCACGACCATCCGGCGGCGCAGCATCGTGGAGGAGGCGAACAGCCTCGGCGCGGCTGTCACCGCGGCTGTCGGGGCCGGGCTGGTCGACGACTTCGCCGTGGCGCGCGGACTGTCCGAGGCCACCGCGGAGTTCGCCCCGGATCCCGCCCGGCACGCCGGCTATCGGCGTCGCCACGAGCTGTTCACCGACGCCTACCGGCGGCTCGAGCCGTGGTTCGAAAGGTCGAGGCCGTGAACCAGGTGCTGGTGACGTCCCGCTCGTTCGGCAGTGGATCGATGCCTTCGGGGCTGCCGCTCACCGAGGCGGGCCTGGAGATCGTCCGCGGCGACACCACCCACGCGCTCGCCGCGCTCCGGCCGTGCCTCGCCGAAGCCGTGGCCTGGATCGCTGGCACCGCGCCGATCACCGCGGAACATCTGGACCTGGCACCGAAACTGAAGGTGATCGCCCGCTACGGCGTCGGCGTGGACAGTGTCGATCTCGCGGCAGCAGCGGTGCGAGGCATCACTGTGACCAACACCCCCGCCGCGAACAGCGACGCCGTCGCGGACCTGACCATCGCGCTGCTGCTGGCCGCATTGCGCGGCGTCGCCGCCGGTGACCGCTCGGTGCGGACGGGCTCCTGGCAGACCAGGCGGGGCCGGGAGCTCGGCGCGCTGACGCTCGGTGTGGTGGGGCTCGGCCGGATCGGGCGCGGGGTGGTGCGCCGGGCCGCCGGGTTCGGCACCACTGTGCTCGGGCACGATCCGTTCCAGCCGCCGGTGCTGTTCGAGGTGCTCCGGGTGGACGCCCTCGGCCTGCCGGAGCTGGCGGCTCGGTGCGACGCCGTGACCCTGCACGCTCCCGGCGGGCAGCGGGTCGTCGACGAGAAATGGCTGTCCGGAGCCAAACCCGGGCTGATCCTGGTGAACACCGCGCGGGCCGATCTGGTGGACGAGCTCGCCGTCGCCGAGGCGCTTCGGGCCGGGAGGCTGGCGGCATACGCGGCGGATACGCTGGCGGGGGAGGCCGCGGGCGAGGTGAGCCCGTTGCTCGCGGAGGACCTGACCGATCAGGTCGTGCTCACACCGCATCTGGGCGCGCAGACGGTCGAGGCGGTGGACCGGATGGGTTCCGGCGCGGTCGCCGCCGTGCTCGATGTACTGGCCGGGCGGGCACCCGCCGACCCGGTCACCCTGCGCGCCACCGAGGAGATCACTTCATGACCGACCCCGCGATGGGTTTCGTCGGCGTCAGCACCGGTCGGTCTTCGATCATGAAGGTGTTCCCCGAGTGGGCTCGCGTGCTTGGCCTGCCTGCCGCCACGTTGACCGGTTTCGACCTGCCGCTGGACGCCACGCGCGAGCAGTACCGGGAGGTGATCACGCGGATCGCGGCCGACCCCGGCATGTTCGGCGCGCTGATCACCACGCACAAGATCGGGATGTACCAAGCCGCCTCGGATCTTTTCGACGAACTGGACGAGTTCGCGGCGCTGTGTGGCGAGATCTCCTCGGTGTCCAAAAGGGACGGACGGTTGATCGGGCACGCCAAGGACCCGGTCACCGCCGGACTGTCCATTGAGGAATTCCTGCCGTCACGGCATTTCGCGGAGACCGGCGGTGAGCTGCTTTGTCTCGGCGCTGGGGGTGCGGGTACGGCGATCACCTGGTACCTGGCCCGTCGGGACGACCCGCCGAAGCGGATCGTGTGCACCGATACGTCGGCGGAACGGCTCAGCGCGTTGAAGGCCGTGGTGGACGTCGAAACAGTGCTGGCCGACGGTCCGGCGGACGGGCTGCTGGCCGCGTTGCCGCCGGGCAGCCTGGTCGTGAACGCCACCGGCCTCGGCAAGGACCGGCCGGGTTCGCCGATCAGCGACGACGCCCGCTTCCCGGGCGGCGGCTTCGTCTGGGAGCTGAACTACCGCGGCAGCCTGGAGTTCCTGGCCACGGCGAAGCGGCAGGAAGGGCTGAGGGTGGTGGACGGCTGGCGGTACTTCATCCACGGGTGGTCGCAGGTGATCGCGGAGGTCTTCGGGCTCAGCCTCGACACCGGCACCGTGCGAAGGCTGGCCGAGGCGGCTGAGGCCGTCCGATGAGCGTGCGGACCGTGCTCGGCGACATCCACGCGAGCGAGCTCGGCCGTACCGATTACCACGAACACCTGTTCCAGGTAACACCTTTGCTTCCACGGGACGAACTCGACGACGAGGAACGTTCCGGAGCCGAGGCGGAAAGCCTGCGCGTGGCGGGTATCGACGCGATGATCGAGGCCACGCCGATCGGGCTCGGCCGCGATCCGGCCGGGGTGGCGCGGATCGCCGAGGCGACCGGCCTGCACATCGTGGCGACCACGGGCGCGCATCGCGAGGCTCACTATGGTGCCGGGCACCGGTTGCTGGGGCTGACCGACGCCCGGCTGGCCGAGCTCTTCGTCCATGACCTGATCGATGCCGAAGTGCGGGCCGGGTTGATCAAGGCTGGAATCGGGTACTGGTCGATCTCGGCGTTCGAGCATCGCGTGCTGGCCGCTGCCGGTGTCGCGTATCGGGCGACGGGGGCGCCGGTGATGGTGCACCTGGAGCACGGGAGCGCCGGTTTCGAAGTGCTGGCGGAGCTTGCTGGGCATGGTGTTCCCGCCCACCGGGTGGTGCTCGCGCACGCCGATCGTAATCCCGATCCGGGTTTGCACGCCGAGCTTTGTGCCGTGGGGGCCTATCTGGGTTACGACGGCATGGCCCGGCACCGCGACGCCCCGGATTCGGTTCTACTGGCTTGCCTCGTCGAGACGGCCGTGCGTGGGGGCCAGGATCGGTTGCTGCTCGGGGGCGATGTGGCGCGGCGTCGACGTTATCGCGCTTATGGCGGCATGCCCGGCCTCGACTACCTGCCGACACGCTTCGTGCCCCGCCTGGAAGCGATCGACCCTGCCCTCGCCCAGGCTG
The DNA here is from genome assembly GCA_032230695.1 of Actinomycetota bacterium. GTDB lineage: Bacteria > Actinomycetota > Actinomycetes > Mycobacteriales > Pseudonocardiaceae > Amycolatopsis. The sequence goes on from JAVXWP010000179.1 coordinate 30,089, forward strand.
TCCTCGTCGACAACCCCGCCCGCCTCCTCGACTGGGCCACCATCTCGTGAGTGTTTCGCGGGGTTCTTACCCCGCGAAACACTCACGAGGTGGGTTAGCGGACGAAGAGTTTGATGTCGTCTAGGCGGGCGTTGCCTTCGTAGACGTTGGTGTACAGGTCTCCGATCACGAAGTAGTCAGGGAAAGCCGAGCCCTTGGCCCACTGGTTCGGCCATTCACGGCTGCCGACGACACCGTTCTGCTTCAGCGAAGCGTTGAACTGGCCGTTGTACTCCTCGGGTTTGACGTTGTAGTGCCAGATCGGCTTGTTGTCGACGACAAACGGCCGCTCGAAGCGCAGTGTCTGCTGCCCGGCCCTGGCGAAGTTCCCGCTGATCTCCAGCGTGTAAGCCGTTTTACTGCGCTCGATCGCGAAGGTGTAGTCCGAGTTGGGCATCATCTCGGGCTGCAGCTCGGCAGCGGTGGACAGCTGCTGTTCCGCGACGCCGTTGGAACACGACGTCATGAACCACTGGGAGTTGCCGGTCAGGCCACCCTTGCGGGGGGTGTAGTTCGGCAGCCCGGAAATCCACATGTTGACCGTGTTGTAGCTGCTGTCCGAGTAGTTGTAGTACTGCCCGGTGGCGGCGTTACAGATCCGGCCGCCGGTGCCGGTACCGACGCGGTCCGGGTGCTGGGAGAACGAGTCCATCAGCACTTTCCGGCGGTAGTGCCAGAAGTGGTTGTTGGCCGGCGCCGGGTCGGCGAAGTCCACAATGGACAGGAAGTGGAAACCGTTGTACCCGTACGGCCCGCTCCGGACGTCCTGCCATTCGCAGTACGGCGCCGAGGCGTCGCCGCTCCAGCCGGGCGTGTCCGGGCCCTCCGCCCACGGGTGCTGCGTCTTGCAGCCTTCGGTGCTGTACCCGTTTTCGCGGCCGTCGTACGAGATCGAGCCGTTCCGCTTACCGCCGAAGTCGAGCGTCTTCAGTTTGTACTCGACGCGGTATTCCTCAGGCAGCTGGTTCGTCGGGCGGAAGATGGCGCCACCGGTGTGATCGGGCACGTCGATCTTCGCGACCGTGCCGTGGCCGTTCAGGTTCTCCGTGGTGATCGTGGGCGGGTTCTCGATGACACCGTCGTTGTTCCAGTCACGCGCCGACATCGACGCGGTCAGCCAGCCGTTCTGGCCGACCTGGAACTCCTTGCGGTAGGTGGTGAAGCTGTTCAGCGCAGCGTTCCACTCTGGGCCGTAGTCGTTTTCGTACCACAGCCCGGCGTCGTCCATCACGGTGTCGAACGGGTCGTCGTTGTTGTCCCGCGTCCACGAGACCGGGGTCTGCAGCGGTTTACTGAAGTTCTCCGCGTACAGCAGTTTCCAGCCGGCTTTGGCCTCTTCGTTCGCGGCAGCGGCCGGCGCCACCATGCTCAGTCCGAGCAGCCCGATGGCCAACACCGCGCGGGCCTTTGTGCGTCGAATCATTTTCCACGCTCCCTAGAATTCACTGTTCGGGTCGTAGTACTGGCCGACGTTCTCCTTGGTGATCTGGGGCGAAGGCACCACGGTGTCCTTCTCCGGTGCGTTCCCGTTGTTGCCGAGGATGACGCTCAGCCGCTGGTAGGCGGTCGTGCCCATGGTGACCGCGTTGTTGAGGCCGGTGACCTGGTAGCTGCCACCCTGCTGGATGGCCGCCAGTGCTTCCTTCTGACCGTCCACCCCGGCCAGGAAGATCTGGTCGGCCCGGCCGGAATCCGTGATGGCCTTTTGCGCGCCGAGGCACATCGAGTCGTTCTCGCAGAACACGGCGTTCAGGTCGCCGTTCTTGGCCAGCAGGTTCTCCATCACCTTGAGGCCACCGTCGCTGCTCCACTCGGCGAAGTCGGGTGCCACCACCAGTTGGATTCCCGGCTGTCGCTCCAGCACCGACTTCAGCCCGGCGGTGCGGGCCAGTCCGATGGTGTTGTCCGCGGGGCCGCCGCGCACCACGGCCACCTTTCCCTTTCCCTGCAACGTCTTGTTGATGTACTCGCCACTCTGCACGCCGAGCGCGGTGTTGTCCGGCCCGACCCAGCTGGTGTACTCGCCGGTCTGGAACTTCCGGTCCACCAGCACGACCGGGATGCCCTTCTGCTTGATCGCGTTCAGCGCCGCGGGCGCGGCCTCCAGCGGGCCACCGGAGATGATCACGCCGTCGACGTCCTTGGCCAGCAGGTCGGCGATGTTCGCGGTGAGTGCCGCCGCGTCACCCTTGGCGTCGGTCACCACGACATCGGCACCGGCCTTGGCGCCTTCCCGTTCAACGGTTTTCGAGATCCCGATGAAGTACGGCGCGCCGAGGGTGAAGTTGGCCATGCCGATCTTGTACTTGCCCGGCTCCGAGCTGCCAGAGCCGCTGGAGCAGGCGACGGCCGTCAGCACGCAGCTCAGCACGGCCACCAGTGTTGTCCACCGCTTCATCGCGGTATCCCTTCTATCAGTGAATCAAGCGTCTTCACGACGTCGCGCGAGCACCACGGCGACGATGATCAGGCCTTTAAGGACCTGTTGCCAGTAGCTCTGCACGTCGTAGAGGGTCAGCAGGTTGTCGATCAGGGCGAGCAGCACGACCCCGCCGAGCGTCCCGAGCACGCTGCCGCGCCCGCCTGCCAGGCGGGCACCGCCGATCACGCAGGCGGCGATCGCGTTGAGTTCGAGCGCGACCCCGATGCTCGGCTGCGCGATACCCACCCGCGACGCGAGGATCACCCCGGCGAGCCCGGCGCAGAGCCCGCTGATCATGTATGTCAGCAGGATGTGCCTCGGCACGTTGATCCCGGCAAGGCGGACGGCTTCCCGGTTTCCGCCGATCGCCACGATCGCGCGGCCCGTGGTCGTCATGGTGAGGAACACCCACGCCAGCGCGAACGCCACCACCACGATGATCGTCGCCACCGGGATCGGCCCGATCGATTCGGTGCCCAGCGCGAGGAAGCTCTCCGCGGTCGGTGTGATCGGTGTCTCCGAGTACACATAGGACAGACCGCGGATGGTAGTCAGTGCGGCAAGGGTCACCACGAACGGCGCCAGCCGGAACCGCGCGACGAGCACACCGTTGACAGCACCGCAAAGTACGCCGACCACCACCGCGATCGACATCGCCGCGGGCACCGGCAGGTCCGCGGTCAGCCCGGCCGCCATGATCCCGGTCAGGGCGACCACCGAACCGACCGAAAGGTCGATGCCGCCGGTGAGGATGACCATCAGCATGCCGAGCGCGACCAGCCCGGTCGTGACCAGCTGACGCAGCAGGTTCGTCAGGTTGTCGTCGGTCATGAACGAATCGGTGGTGGTCGCGGCGATCACCAGGAGGAGTACGAACGCAGCCACGAACGCGGCGTTGATCAGCCGGCCACGTTTCGCCACCCGGCGTGCCCCGGCACCGTCATCCACTGTGGACAACTCCGGCAGCAGGGGAGCGTCCACCGAATTCCTGTTCATGCGGTGATTCCGATCGAGTAGGCGAGGAGTTCTTCCTCGTCGGTTTCCGCGCAGCGCAGATCCGCCGCGATCCGGCCCTCGTGCATGACCAGCACCCGGTCGCTCATGCCGAGGATTTCACTGAGGTCGGAGGAGATCATCAGGACGCCGAGCCCGGCCCTGGTCAGCTCGTCGATCATGCGGTAGAGATCGACCCTGGCGGCCACGTCCACACCCCGGGTCGGTTCGTCGAGGATGAGCACCTTCGGCTGGGACAGCAGCCATTTCGACAGCACGACCTTCTGCTGGTTGCCGCCGCTGAGCTCACGCACCGTCCGCCCGGAGTCGCGCGGACGGACGTCGAGCCGTTCCGACATGTCGTCCACGGCCGCGGCCCGGCGTCGCCGGTCGATCAAACCGCGCTTGCGGAACCTGCCCATGGTGGCCAGCGACGCGTTGTCCCGTACGGAAAGCCCGAGCACCAGGCCGGTGCGTTTGCGATCCTCGGTGACCAGCGCGACGCCCGCCGCGATCGCCTCCTTCGGCGACCGGAGCCGGACGTCACGCCCGGCCAGCCGGATCACGCCGCCGTTCACCGGTGCCGCGCCGAACAGGCATTCCGCGAGTTCGCTGCGACCACTGCCGACGAGGCCGAACATGCCGACGACTTCACCGGCCCGCACGTTCAGCGAAATGTCGGCGAACACGCCGTCACGGGTGAGCCTGTCGGTGCCGAGCAGTTCACGACCGGGATCGGCGCGGCGAGCGGGGTAGATCTGCTCGAGCCTGCGGCCCGCCATCAGCCGCACCAATTCCGGCTCACTGGTCTCGCCGGGTGTCGTGTCGGCGGTGATCCGGCCGTCCCTGAGCACGACGACCCGGTCCGCGATCGCCATCACCTCCTCCAGGCGATGGGACACGTAGACGACGAGCACCCCGGCGGCGCGTAGTGCGCGGATCAAGGCGAAAAGCTGGTCGAGGTCGTCGCCGGCCAGCACGGCGGACGGCTCGTCCAGGATCAGGATCCGTGGCTCGGCGGCCATCGCCTTGGCGATCTCGACCATCTGCTGACGCGCCACGGACAATCGCCCGGCCTGGGTTCGCGGGTCGATCCCGGAGAATCCGGTGCGCCGCAACAACTTCCGGGTTCGTTCGTGGGCGGCCGCCCAGTTCACCAGTCCACGAGCCGTTGGCAGGGCGCCGAGCAACACGTTTTCCGTGACGCTCAGCCCCGGCACCAGGCTGAGTTCCTGGTGAACCGTGCGGACACCCAGCGCCTGCGCCGCGCTCGGGCTGCCGATGCTGACGGCGTCCCCGCCAATCGCGATTTCGCCGGCGTCACAGCGTTCCGCACCGCAAAGCACCTTGATCAGCGTCGACTTCCCGGCCCCGTTGGCGCCGACGATGGCGACCACCTGCCCGGCTTCCGCGTCGAGGTCGATGCCGTGCAGCACCTCGACCCCGGCGTAGGCCTTGCGGACACCGCTGAGCGAGAGCATCACGCCAGTGCCTCCATGACGATGATCGTCTTCTCCCGCGTCATGTCCAGCAGCGTGTTGTGCAGGCCCTCCCGGGTGCCGCCGGTGTGCTTCACGCCGCCGAACGGCAGGTTCTCCGAGCGCAGCGCCGTCGAACCGTTGATCACCACCCCGCCGGCTTCGAGTCGCTTGGCGAGCGCGAAAGCGCGGGTGATGTCCTGGGTGAACACCGCGGCGTGCAGGCCGAACTCCGAGGCGTTGGCGTACTCCACCGCCTCCTCGGCGGTGCCGACCCGTACCAGCGGCGCGACCGGGCCGAAGATCTCCGTGGAAATCACCGGCGCGTCCGGCCGGACCCCGGTCAGCACGGTCGGCTGGACGAACGCGCCGTCACGGCCACCACCGGAGGCGACCGTGGCGCCGTCGGCGACGGCCTGCGCGATCGCCGATTCGACGTTCTTCGCGGCGGCTTCGGTGATCAGCGGGCCGACGTCGGTGCGTTCGTCGAGCGGGTCGCCGACGACGAGCTGTGCGGCCAGCGCGACGAGCCGCTCGGCCAGTTCGTCGTACACCGCGTCCTCGACGAAGATCCGCTTCACCGCGCAGCAGATCTGCCCGTTCCCGCGGGCGAGCCTGCCCAGCACGATCGCCTCGGCGGCCTTGCCGAGATCGGCGTCCGCGCAGACGATCATCGGGTCGTTGCCACCCAGTTCCAGATGGACCTTGGTGAGCGTCTTGGCCGCCAGCGCGGCGACCTCGTACCCGGCGGCCGTGCTGCCGGTGAGGCTGACCAACTGGATGTCAGGGCTGCTGACCAGTGCCTTCGCCACCTCGGGGCCACCGCTCACCATGCTGTGCGCCCCGGCGGGCAGCCCGGCTGCCTGCACGATCTCGGCGACTTCGAGCAGGGTGAGCGGACACTTCTCCGGTGGTTTGACGATGACCGCGTTCCCGGCCGCGAGTGCCGCCGCGGCCTTGTGCGCGTACAGCTCGATCGGATAGTTGAACGGGACGATGGCGGCGATGATGCCCAGCGGTTCGCGCAGGGTGACGGCGAGATGCCGTTCCAGACCGGGCACCGCGTCGAGCGGGATCTGGCGGCCGAAGACGCGCTTGGCCTCTTCGCCGAAACCGCGGAAGATTCGGATTGAGGCGGTGATCTCCTCGCGGGTCTGGGTGATCGGCTTGCCGTTTTCGGTGGCCAGCAGGCGCGCCAGGTCCTCGGCCTGTGCGGCGATCCCGTCCGCGATCCTGGCCAGCAGCGAGGCCCGCTGGTACGCGGGCATCGCGGCCATGTCACGGCTGCCCTTGCGCGCGGCGGCGATCGTCTCAGCTATGTCGGCGGCGCTGATACTGGGCACTGCGCCGATCCGGACCCCGGTGGCGGGGTTGCGGACCTCGATTGTCGTCATTCCTGCGTTCCCTCCGATTCCGCGCGGAGACGGCCCCCTTGCCCGGTTTGATCAATGTCGTCCTGTACGTACAGGACGTCAAGTCATGGCGCCAGATCCATCCGGACAGCCCAATAATCGGCGGAATTAGGGCTCTGAATGAACTAAAGGACACGCGGAGGGATGTGGGTCACGGTGGACGGTGACGCGCCGTACCCTTTGTTATCCTCTCATGACATGCAGTCAGGTATCGATCGTTCGTCGCTTCTTCCCTTCTATCACCAGCTCAAACAGATCCTGCTCGGGGAGATCGAACGGCGAGGACTGCAGCCCGGCGACAGGCTGCCCGGTGACCACGAACTCTGCAACAGCTACAACGTGTCACGAACCGTGGTGCGTCAAGCGCTCGCCGAACTCGAATCCGAGGGCGTGCTGGAGCGGATCAAGGGCAAAGGCACTTTTGTCGCCCAGCCGAAGATCGCCGAAGGCCTGGTCCAGTCGCTGACCGGGCTGTTCGAGGACGTCGCCGCGCGCGGGGGCCAGCTGCGCAGCGACGTGCGCCGGCTCGAGATCGTGCCCGCCGACGCGCAGGTCGCCGGCGATCTGGAGATCCCGCCAGGGCACCCGGTGATCGTGATCGAGCGGCTCCGGTTCGTCAACGAGGAGCCGTGGGTCCTGACCATCACCTATCTCCCGGCAGATCTGGCTCCCGGGCTCCTCGACGAGGACCTGTCGCGGAACTCGCTCTACGCCGTGCTGGAGAGCAAGTACAACGTGCGGCTGGTGCGCGGACGCCGCTCGGTGGAGGCCTCCGTCGCCGGTAGCGCACTGGCCCGCAATCTCGGCATCAGCCGGGGCGCGCCGGTGCTGGTGCTGCGCAGCCTGAGCGTCGGCACCGAAGGGCGGCCGGTGGAGAGCTTCGTCGCCTTCCATCGCGGCGACCGCAGCCGGTTCGAGGTCGAACTTTCCCGGCAGTCCGCGGTCGCCAGCCGCCCGCTGATGGTGGTCACGGAGTAGCGGACAAGTCGTCCGTCGCGTTCCTTCCCGCGACGGTGGAGCGTCGCAGGAAGTCGGCGAGCAGTTCGAGTTGGGTGTCGTCGTACTCGGCGCAAAGCTCGTCCATGGCGCCGTTCATGCCGGAGTAGAGCCGGAACAGTTCCGCGTTTCGGTCGCGCAGTGCCCGCACGACGACTGTGCGGCGGTCGGTGGCGCTCGTGTCCCGGTCCCGGACGATCCAGCCGCCGCGCTGGAGCCGGTCGAGGATTCCGGTGATGGTGGCGGGGTGCAGCCCGGCCCGGCGGGCGAGGGCGCTGGGGCTGAGCGGGCCGTGCCTGGCGATCAGGTCGAGGCAGTCCAGGTCGATGTCCTTGAGGTCCAGCTGCGCGCCGACCTGGTGGTTGAGCAGCGACAACTGGTTGCTGAGCTCCCGCAAGGAGTCTTTGATACCGGTCGTCAGCCGTCGTCGTGCCCTGGCTGAGCCTTTGTCATCAGAAGATACGGAACTCATATGATATCCTTCCCGTATTATACGACCTGCAGATAGCAGGGTATCCCGTATGGAGGGAAGGGGCTTGTCATGCTCTTGGTAACCGGGGCTTCCGGCCTGATCGGACGCCGGCTTGTCGACCTGCTGCGCACGGAGGGTGCCGAGGTCCGCGCTGTCACCGCGACGCGTCCGCCGCGGGCCTTCCCGAGGACGTCGACGTCGTCGAAGGCGATCCTGCGCGGCACCTGGACGGCGTCACCGCGCTGTTCCTGCATCCGCGTGCGGTGGGGGATGCGGCCGGTGAGCTGGTCGCGCTCGCCGTGCGGCGTGGAGTGCGGCGGTTGGTGGCGTTGTCGGCGATGAATGTCGACGACGAACTCGGCGCGCAGCCGTCTCGTTTTCGTGGCGACCGGAACAAGGAGGCAGAGGATGCCGCTGTCGGCAGCGGTCTGGAGTGGGTGAGCCTGCGGGCTGGTTCTTTCGCGAGCAACGCGTTCAGTGCTTGGGGTGCGCAGATTCGCGCGGGGGACGTCGTCCGCGGTCCGTATGCGAACTTCGCCGAATCGCCGCTGCACGAACAAGATCTGGCCGAGGTCGGTGCCCGCGCGATGCGCACCGACGAGCTGATCGGCCGGAAGGTGGTACTGACCGGGCCGCAGTCGCTCACGCACGAAGAAATGATCGCCGTTCTCGGTGAAGCACTGGGGAAACCGTTGCGTTATCAGGAAGTTCCGCCGGAGGCAGCCCGCCACGGCATGGTCGCCAACGGTTTCCCGGAAGCGTTCGTCGAGTCCTTGCTGGCCAGGTACGCGAAGGGTGCGGGGGAGCCCGCGCCGGTCACCGGTGAGGTGGACAAGATCCTCGGCCGCCCCGCACGCACATTCTCCGAATGGGCCTCCGACAACGTCGCCGCTTTCCGGTGATGCCCGCCTATCTTGTCGTCACGATCCTGACCGCCGCGGCGAATGTCTTCTCGTCCGGCTTCGACTTCGTCCGCTACGAACGGGTCCTCACCGCGATGGCGCGCGCCGGGGTGCCGGAATCATGGCTGACCATGTTGGGCGTCCTCAAAACTGCTGGTGCGCTCGGGCTGGTGGTGGGCATCGGCGTGCCATGGATCGGGATCGCGGCGGCGAGCGGGCTGAGTGTCTTCTTTCTGGCCGCCATCGCCACCCACCTGCGGGCACACGATCGTGCTGTCGGACTGCCATTCGCCTTTCTCTTGCTGGCGCTCGCTTCTCTGATATTGCGACTGTCCTGAGTGGATCTACTCGGCGCCGGTAAAGCCGAGATAGCCGAGCAGGGCGTGTTTGAGTTCGGTCACCCAGCGGTCGCGATCGGCCGGTGGGGCCGAGACGACGGTGCCGAGCAGCGCGCCGAAGATCTGGGTGGCGACCACAGCGACGGTATGCAGCCGGGCAGTGGGCGTGCCGGGTGAACGGGCGATGAGAACTTCCTCGATCTTGCCGACCACCGCCTGATGCAGCTCTCGCGTGGGCCCGGCGAGGTGTTCGGGGATACCCGCACCGGTGAAGAGCGCCTTGAAACCGGGATTGGCCAGGTTGACCGAAGAACTGGTAGAGCGTCCCCGGTGACACGCCGGCGCGGGCGGCAATCGCGTTTGTCGTCGCCTTGGCGTACCCGACCTCGGAGAACACCTCGGCGGCGTCGGCAAGCTGCACCATGCGGCGTTCTCCGCGGGCCTGCCGTCGCCTGCCGCTGACCTCGTCGACCATCTCGTCGTTCTTCTCGATGTCGACGAGGCCGTTTGAACCCGTTCGAAGAAAAAGTTGCGGCGGTGTCGAAACCCGGTCTTCCCGTTCGAGCTTCAAGTAGAGGGACCCCTCGAACTCGAAGGAGAAGGCGTGATGACTCAGCCGACCACTCAGGTCTGCGACCCGGCCACCCGGGTCACGAAAAGCCTACTGGGATACGGCGTCCTCGCCGGTCCGTTCTATGTCGCGGTGTCGCTGATTCAGGCCCTGACCAGGGAGGGTTTCGACCTGACCCGGCACGCGTGGAGCACGCTCGCCAACGGCGGTCCCGGCTGGATCCAGATCGCCAACCTGATCCTGACCGGCCTGATGGTCGTGGCCGGGGCCGCCGGACTGCGCCGCGCGGGCGGCGGTAACTGGGCTCCCCGGCTGCTGGCCGGTTATGGCCTGGGCATGGTCGGCGCCGGGATCTTCCGTGCGGATCCGCAGCCAGGTTTCCCCGTGGGGACCGGGGACGTCGTCGTCAGCTGGCACGGGACGCTGCATTTCATGGTGGCCGGTGCCGGATTCCTCTGTTTCGTCGCGGCGTGTTTCGTGCTCGCGAGGCGGTTCTTGGCCGACGATCTGCGGGGATGGGCTAGTTTCTCGCGTGCCACAGGAGTCCTGTTCCTGGCCGGTTTCGCCGCGGTCGCGAGCGGTGGCAGCTGGGCGATCCTCGTGTTCACAGCGGCGATCGGGCTGGCGTGGAGCTGGGTGTCGTCGATTTCGCGTCATTTCTACGGCCGCACGGCCTGACCGAACGATAGGAGAACGACAATGCGATACCTGACCCTGCTCAGGGCGGTCCAGCCGACCACCCCGCCCCCGCCCGAGCTGATGGCGGCGATCATGAAACTCGGCGAGGACGCGACCAGCGCCGGTGCACTGCTGGACACCGGGGGACTGGCGCCGAGCGCGCTGGGCTCGCAGGTCAGCGTGGCTGCCGGCACCCTGTCCGTGACCGACGGCCCATTCGCCGAGGCGAAGGAGGTCATCAGTTATGCGCTGTACGAGACGCGCTCCAAGGAAGAGGCCGTCGAATGGGCGTCGCGGTTCATGAAACTGCACCTCGACCTGTGGCCCGGATGGGAAGGCGAGACCGAGGTGCGAAAAGTGTTCGGGCCTGAGGACTTCGCAGGACACTAGGGCTGGTTGGATCGGTAGCCGTGACGGCTACCGAACCCCCCAACGCGACCCATCGCGCCGTCGAAGCGGTGTGGCGGATCGAGTCGGCGAGGCTGATCGCGGGCCTCGCCAGGCTGGTGCGGGACGTCGGGCTGGCCGAGGAGCTCGCTCAGGACGCGCTGGTCGTCGCGCTCGAGCAATGGCCGAAGGCAGGCGTGCCCGTCGACCCCGGCCCATGGCTGATGGCCACGGCGAAGCATCGCGCGATCGACCTGTTGCGTCGCCAGGAGCGGTACGCGGCCAAGCTTGCCCTGCTCGGCCGCGACGTCGAGCTCCGGGAGTACGCCGACCCGGAGCTCGGCGCGGCGTTGGACGATCACATCGGCGACGACCTGCTGCGCCTCATCTTCACCGCGGCGCATCCGGTGCTCTCCACCGAAGCGAAGGTGGCGCTGACGCTCCGGCTGCTGGGCGGCCTCACCACCGGCGAGATCGCCAGGGCCTTCCTGATCCCGGAGTCCACCGCCGCGCAGCGCATCGTGCGGGCAAAACGCGCGTTGACCACCGCGGGTGTCCAGTTCGAGATGCCAACACCGTCGGAGATGGCCGACCGGCTGTCCTCGGTACTGGAGATCATCTACCTGATTTTCAACGAGGGTTACTCCGCGACCGGCGGCGAAGACTGGGCGCGCCCGGGGCTCTGCCAGGAAGCACTGCGGCTGGGGCGCATCCTCGCCGGGCTGCTCCCGGCCGAGCCCGAGGTACACGGCCTGGTGGCGCTGATGGAGATCCAGGCCTCCCGCCTGCACGCCCGGACCGACACGGCCGGAAACCCCGTGCTCCTCCTCGACCAGGATCGCCGCCGCTGGGACCGCCTGCTCATCCGCCGCGGCCTCGAAGCCCTCGACCGCGCCGAAACACTCGGCGGAGGCGTCTACACCTTGCAGGCCGCCATAGCCGCTTGTCATGCCAGGGCGATTCTTCCCGGCCACACCGACTGGGCGCGCATCGCGGCGCTGTACGAGGTGCTCGCCTTTATCCAGCCGTCTCCGGTGGTCATGCTCAACCGGGCGGTGGCGGTCGGCATGGCGGGCGATCCGGCGCGAGGACTCGACCTCGCCGACGCGCTGGCCGGGGAGCGGGCGCTCAAGGACTACCCGCAGCTTCCGGCGGTCCGGGGCGAGCTGCTCGCTCAGCTCGGCCGCCGTGAGGAGGCGCGCGCCCAGTTCGAACGCGCCGCGGAGCTCACCGGAAACGAAGGTGAGCGGACACTGTTCCTCAAGCGCGCCCACGCTCTACAAGAGCCCTCGTGAGTGCATAACAGTGTTCTAATACTGTTACGCACTCACAACCCACTCACCCGAACCGCGCAAATTTCCCTTCCTTCCAGCTGCGTCGACTATCACGTTCCCGTAACGACGTTGATGCAAGTGGGGTACTGGCCTACGTTCAGTAATCACGAACGGAGCGAAAAGGGGTGCGATTGTGGCGCACGGTGAATGGACGCGGCGGGACTTCTTCCGGCGTTCGGCGATTGCGGGTGCGGTGACCTTGGGCGGTTCCACCTTGCTATCCGCATGTCAGAGCACGAGTAGTGGCGGAACGGACGCCTTGCAGGCGGCCAAGGATGCCAAAACGATCAAGATCGGTATCGCGAACGAGGCCCCGTACGGCTTCGCCGACGAATCCGGAAATACCACGGGTGAGGCGCCCGAAGTCGCGCGTGCGGTGTTCAAGGCGCTTGGCATCGACAATGCGCAGGCGAACGTGGTGCCGTTCGACCAGCTCATTCCGGCGTTGAACGCGCGGCAGTTCGACGTGGTAGCCGCCGGGATGAACATCACCAAGCAACGGTGTGGCGCCGCGGCTTTCTCGATTCCGGACTACTCGGCGCTCACCGCGTTGCTGGTGCCGAAGGGGAATCCGCAGGGAATTTTCAAACTCGAAGATGTCGCGGCGAAGAAGGTGCAGGTAGCGGTGCTTTCCGCCGCCGTCGAAAAGGGCTATCTCACCGGGGCCGGCGTTGCCGAGAGCCAGATCCAGACCCTCGACAACCAGGACAACATGCTGCGTTCGGTGACCGACGGCCGCGTGTACTGCGCCGCGCTCACCGACATCTCGCTCAAGTGGCTGGCACAGAAAAATCCCGGCGCCGCTGTGGAGGTCACCCCGGGTTTCGACCCGGTCTCGAACGGCAGTCCGGTTGTCTCCGCGGGCGGTTTTGTATTCCGCAAGGACGACAACAGCCTGCGGCAAGCGTTCGATACCGAGCTGCAGAAGCTGCACGACAGCGGCCAGTGGGTGAAGATCGTGACCCCGTTCGGTTTCGGGCAGAGCAATCTGCCGAAGCCCGGCGTGACCACTGAAAAGCTTTGCGCCGGTTAAGATGTCCGACCATTTCCGGCAGATACTGTCGTCGATACTGGAAGGGCTCGGCACCACGATTTGGGCGGCACTCGGTGGAATCGCGCTGACGATCGTCCTCTCATTCGTGGCGGGCCTCGCTTTGCTGTCCCCGGTGCGGTCGGTGCGGTTCGTCAGCCGGCTCTACGTCGAGGTGTTCCGTGGTACCTCCGAGGTCGTGCAGCTGTTCTGGCTCTTCTTCGTGCTTCCGGCGCTGGTCGGATTCAAGCTCGTGCCTTTGTTCGCGGGCGTACTGGTGCTCGGACTGAACCACGGCGCGTACGGCGCGGAGATCGTGCGTGGGGCGGTGAATTCCGTGCCGCGGGCGCAGTACGAAGGTGCGGTGGCACTCAACCTGACACCGGCGCAGCGCATGTTCCGGGTCCTCCTGCCGCAGGCCGTGGTGGAGATGCTGCCGCCGTTCAACAACCTCTTCATCCAGCTGCTGAAGAGCACCGCGTTGCTGTCGTTCATTTCGGCGGGTGAAATCACCGAACGGGGTGAGCTGCTGAGGCCGGTGTTCGGCAGCGAAATCGTGACGATCTACGGCATCGAGCTGGTCCTGTATCTGTTGCTGGCCGTGGCGATCACTGTGATCATGCGCGCGCTGGAACGCGTCGGCGCGCGGCGGCTCGGCCGCAGTCCGGCGAAACGTACCCGCGGCCGTGCCAAGGCGCTAGAGACGGCGGGTCAGTGATGGACTGGGACTGGAACAACGCGATCCACTCGATTCCCCTGCTGCTCGAGGGACTTGTCGTCACTCTGGAGCTGACGCTGCTCGGCTCGCTCGTGGCTTACGTTCTCGGTGTCGTGTTCGCCTTGGTGCGGCGCTCGGGAATCCCGGTGGTGAGCCAGTTCGTCTACCTGTTCGTCGAGTTCGTTCGCAGTACGCCGCTGCTGATCCAGATTTTCGTGCTGTACTACCTGCTGCCGCCGACCACCGGGATCAGGATGTCCGCGTTCGCCACCGGAGTTGTCGCGCTCGGTGTGCACTACGCCTGCTATACCTCGGAGGTGTATCGGGCGGGCATCGACGCTGTCCCGAAAGGACAGTGGGAGGCCGCCACCGCGCTGAGCCTTCCGCGTCGCCGGGTGTGGACGGGGATCATCCTGCCGCAGGCCGTTCCCCGGGTACTGCCCGCGTTGGGCAACTACACGATCTCGATGTTCAAGGAGACGCCGCTGCTGCTCGCGGTCGGCCTGCTCGACGTGCTGAACCGCGCCAAGCAGGTGGGCGCGGAGACCTTCCGGGTCATCGAGCCCTACACCCTGGCCGGGCTGCTTTTCCTGCTGATCAGCTATCCCGCGTCGATTCTCGTGCGAAGGTTGGAGCGCCGTGCCGGACAACTCTGAAATGATCCGCTTCGACCGGGTCGTGAAGAAATACGGCGACCACGTCGTCCTGCGGGAGCTCGATTTCACCGTGGCGCCGGGCGAATTCGTGACACTCATCGGGCCCAGCGGCTCCGGCAAGACCACGATCCTGCGACTCCTGATGACGCTGGAGAAGATCGACGGCGGCACGATCCAGGTCGGCGGTGAGTACCTGAGCCACCGCGAGCGCGGCGGCAAACTCGTTCCCGCCGACGAGAAGCACCTGCGCGCCGTCCGGCGCCGGATCGGCATGGTGTTCCAGCAGTTCAACCTGTTCCCCAACATGAAGGTGCTGCAGAACATCACCGAGGCGCCGATCCGCGCACTCGGACTGTCCAAAGGGGAAGCGGAGGCACGGGCCGTCGATCTGCTGGAGATGGTCGGCCTGTCCGAGAAGGCGGACGCGCATCCGACGCAGCTTTCCGGCGGGCAACAGCAACGGGTCGCGATCGCCCGTGCGCTGGCGATGCGGCCGGATGTGCTGCTGCTGGACGAAGTCACCTCCGCGCTGGACCCGGAACTGGTGGCGGGTGTGCTGGCCGTGCTCAAGCAGATCGCGGCCACCACGGACATCACGATCCTGTGTGTAACGCACGAAATGCAGTTCGCCCGTGACGTTTCGGACCGGGTGATCATGTTCGACCAAGGCCAGGTGGTCGAAGAGGGCACGCCGGACAAACTCTTCACCGAGCCCGAGCAGCCGCGTACGCAGGAGTTCCTGAAAGCGGTGATCCAGCGGGCGTAGTGACTTCGCGTGTATCGCCAGCTGTCGGCAGATAGCGATCAAGAGCCGCTCACGAGAGGTCCAAGACGGCCTTGCCGTGCAGGCGGCGTTCGAGCAGTGCAGCGGTCGCGGTCGACGCGGTGTCCCAGCTGCCGCGCCAGGAGATCTGTGGGTCCAGTTCACCGGCCGCGACGCGCTTCGCGAGCCAAGTCAGGTTCTTGGCCAGGCCGGTGCAGCCCAGCAGGAAGAAGGTGACGATCGAGCGGTCGTGTCGTCCCTGGTCGCCGAAGAACGCCCCGAACGGGAAGTTCTCGCCGTCGTTGGCCGCGTGGCCGACGGAAACGAGTGTCCCGTGCTCGGTGAGCCGGTCGTAGGCCTGGACGAGCTGGCTGCCGCCGACCAGGTCGATGACGCCGTCCACGGGGTCGCCGACCTCCAGCGGCCCGGCGACCACTTCGTGCGCGCCCAGTGTCCGCAGGCTTTCGCCGTGCGCGGCCGGATTTCCGGTGGAGGCGACGACGTGCGCGCCCCCGAGCCTGGCCAGCTGAACGGCGTACCCGCCGACGCCGCCGGTGGCGCCGGTGATGAGGACGCGCTTGCCGAGGATCGGGCCGAGCCGGTGCAACGCGCGCAACGCGCTCGCGCCCGCCACCGGGACCGTGCTGATCGCCCCCGGATCCGCGCCGTCGGGTACCAGGCCGATCAGGTCGGTGTCGACGGCGCGCAGCTCGGCCCACGCGCCGTCGATGCCCAGCGTCACCACGGGTGTCCCGGCGGCGGGACCGGAGCCGTCGCCGGCCGCGCGCTCGACGATGCCCGCGGCGTCCCAGCCCAGTGCGGCGCCCTCCTGGGCCTGTTCCAAGCCCGCGATTTCGCCGTGGTTCAGGGAGGTCGCCGTCACCCGGATCAGCGCCTGTCCGGCGGTGGTCCGAGGTTCGGGAGCTTCTCCGAGGCGGAGTCGTCCGGGGGCGGAATGGTCGACAAGCAGCGCGCGCATCGGCAGGCACCTTTCGTAGGTGCCCGCCATAGTGCCACTCGGTGGCATTTGCGCACAAGTGGCGATGAGCTATTCTGGACGTATGGACACTCCGCTGCCGTTGCGCGAACGAAAGAAGCAACGCACGCGCGAGGCGTTGATCGGTACGGCCCTGGAGATGTTCACCGAGCGAGGCTTCGACGGCGTGACGCTCGACGAGCTCTGCGCCACGGTCGAAGTCTCCAAGCGGACGTTCTTCCGCACCTTCACCAGCAAGGAAGACGTCGCGATGGCGCCGACCCAGGATCTGTGGGCGGCCTTCCTCGAAGATCTCGAGACCCGCGAGCCGGGCGGAGGTCCGATCATCGAATTGCTTCAAGCCGCGCTGTTCGCCGCGCTGGGCGGGATGGCGGCCGAGGGTTGGGCGCACCGAGTCCTCCTCAGCAGGCAACTGGCCGCGAAGACGCCGTCGATGGACGCGCACGGCCTGTACTTCTGCGATCGGACCAGCCGGGCAGCGCTCGCGATCCTGCACCGCCGGTTCGCCTTCGACGACCCGCACGACCTGCGACTGCGGCTCGCGCTCGACCTGCTCGTCGCCGCGTTCCACTGCGCGCTGGAGATCTGGGCCGCCCGGCCGGGAATGCCTACCCGCGCAGACCTCGTCGTGCAGCTGCGTGACGCCTTCGCCGCCGTTCCCGGCAGTCTCACGTTGAGTGCGGGCCCGCGCGAATAGTCCGGTCAGGACTGTCCTGATACGACGGTTGTCATTGCCGCACAGGACAGGTTTGGTGAGGATGCGGAAGATGTGCGCCTTCACCGTCGCGACGGTGAGGCTCGCGCGACGGATCGCTGACCGTGCGCGAGAGGTGAGGGGGTTCCGGTGGGTGGGTCGGGCTCAGTCGGGTAGGTGAGGGACGGAGATGCCGGGGGAGTGGCCGAGGAGCGTGGCGCGCGTGATGGCGGACGAACCGAACTTGTCACGCACGTTGTCGAGGGTGGAGTCCAGCTCCCCGGACTCGTAGCTGCCGAAAGGCAGGGCCAGCTGCACGGCGTCATCGGCGTCCAGATTGGACAGTGCCACCCCGATGAGCGTCAGCCCCTGCGCGGTGATCATCGGCCCGGACGCGGCCACCAGGCTGCGTGCGGCGGCGAGGATCGTCTCGGTGTTCGCTGTTGCCTGGGCCAGCGTGTGCGAGCGGGTGGCGCGCGTGAAATCGGTGAAGCGCATCCGGAGCACGACCGTCCGGCAGACCCGCCCAGCCGCGCGGAGCCGCCGGGCGAGGCGATCGACGAGCGTGACGATGATGGCGTCGAGTTCACTGGGCGTCCGCCGTTTCGAGCCGAGAGCGCGCTGCGCCCCCATCGAGCGACGGCGGCGGCCCACCTGCACCGGGCGTGGATCGCGGTTGTGCGCCAAGGCGTGCAGATGCCGCCCCGAAGCCTTGCCGAGGATCGAAACGAGGACGGCCTCACCCAGTTCGGCGACCTCGCCGACGGTGGTGATGCCCCGCTCGCGCAGCTTGCCGCCGGTGACGTGGCCGACGCCCCAGAGCCGTTCGACCGGCAGCGGGTGCAGAAACGCCAGTTCACCGTCGTGCGGCACCACGAGCAGCCCGTCGGGCTTGGCGACACCACTGGCGACCTTGGCGAGGAACTTGGTCCTCGCCACGCCCACGGTGATCGGCAGCCCGACCTGCTCGGCGACGTCGAGGCGCAGTTGCGCGGCGATCTCGGCCGGGGTGCCGGAGACGCGGAGGAGACCACCCACGTCCAGGAACGCTTCGTCGATCGAGACGCCCTCGACCAATGGTGTCGTCTGGTCGAACACCTTGAACACGGCCTTGCTGGCCTCGGCGTACGCCGACATCCGCGGCGGCACGACGATCGCGTGCGGGCACAGGGCCCGGGCCTGCCTGCCGGACATCGCCGTGCGGACGCCACAGGCCTTCGCCTCGTAACTGGACGCCAGCACGACACCCGCCCCGACGATGACAGGCCGCGAACGCAGGCGCGGATCATCCCGCTGCTCGACCGACGCGTAGAACGCATCCAGGTCGGCGTGCAGGATGGGACCTTCGATCGACACGAACACATGTTCGCATCCGCCACCGACAATCCGGCGACGGCGCTTATGAGATCGTGTGCGCGTCGGATGGCAGGCGGGTGAAGATTGTTGGCCCGGGGCGTGAACCGTTCGGGCTTCGTGCTCGTGTGCTGTGCGTGATTGCCGAAAGAGTGATATATCGGCCCTAGGTGATCGGGTTTTCAGCGTGGAACGCGACGCGCAGGGGAGGGACGATCGAGGAAATGTCTTCAGCGGGTCCGCCGGAAGAATTGGTCTACCAGCGGCTATAGCTCCGTTTGGAGCGGCGGCTCGGCGCCGGTGGCACCGTGATAGATTTCGATTTGTTGCATCCTCAACTAAGTAGGGTCAGAAAGGTAGCGCTCACGCCATGGCGGAGAGGTTTGAATTCACGCTCGGTAGCGTCGAAGCAAGCATCGTCGGCCAGGCGCTGGACGTCGATGTGCGCCGCTTTCCGTTGCGGATCAGAAACAGCTCGATCGATCCGGTCCGCTTCGCCAAGGTCGCCGTGCGGGTCTACAAGGCCCTCGAACTCAGGCGGCTCTCGGTCGACGGGGAGCTGCACCAGTCCGTTCGGACAGCGTTCGGCCTGCTGGGGAACCCCCACGTTTCGGTGGCGATGAGCGGGATCGACGATCGTGGCGGTGACATCGCGGTGCTGGCCGTCACCGACGGCGCGCAGGCGCTCGCGATATCGCAGGCCGCCGGCGACGACACGCTGTGGTTCGACCTTTTCAGCGACGACAAACTCGTCGACATACTGGCAGGGGCGCTGCCGCCCGCGAGGCCGGCGAGCACCGGGGTCCACACGGTGGAGCAGCGCGCGCAGCGTTCGGTGTCGGCCATGACCGCGCGGCGGATCGCCGAGGCGGAAGAGGACGAAGAGGAGACCGACGCTTTCGGCAACATCCAGCTCATGGGCGTGGTCCGGCCGCGAGCCGGCGTCGAGTCCCGCGAGAGCGGCGCCGATGTCGACGTGCTGGAACGGGTCATGGCGGGAAAACGCTTGGGTGGCGGGCACATCATCGCCACCGGGACGGGCCGCCACGGTGAGCATCTGACGGCGCAGCCGCTGAGCTGGCTCGACACCGAAGACGGCCGCTACCTGGTCCGGTCGACGACCGGTGATCAGGGCACGATGGCCGCCGAATACGTACCGGCGGGATTCACCGACGTCTCCAAGGCGATTCGCCAGGTCATTTCGTCGGTCTACTGACGTCAGCGTTAACGAGATCCGGAGGACAGGCGATGAGCGAGGAAGACCGGACAGGGGTGGCGCCCCAGGTGGCGCTCGCGCCACGAATCGGGCTGAGCGGCGCGCAGTTGAAGACGATGGCGCGGCAGGGCGGCTTCGCCGTCGACGACGCCACGGGAGATCGCATGATCAAGTCGCTCGAAGGTGTCATCGACAGCCTGACAGCGCGCTGGCGCGATCTGGAGAAGCTGCAGGATTCGCCGCCGATGAGCTCGACGGCGACAGCGCGCTGGGTCTCCGCGCACATGCAACAGACCGCGAACGACGAGCGCGGGCTGCTGACGCAGTTGCAGCAGGCGCGGGATGAATTCCCGACCTACATCGAAGCGATCAACCTGGCGAAGAAGAATTATCGGGAACAGGACGAATCGGTACGCGCTTCGATGACCCAGTTCAATCCCGAAGCCTGATTCGGCCCGCTTACCGCATTCGGAGAAATCGAGGAGTTGAAACCGTGGCCCAAACCGCGGAGGTGACGGAGCGTACCCGGTCGGTTTCCGATCCCAGCTCTCCGGATTACGACGCCCAAAGCCCGTATTACGACGTTACCGCCGATTCGTCCTCGGAATTCTATGTCGGTCCGCTTGCCGGCACCTCTCCGTCCGGGGACGAGATCCGGGCCGAGGTGACCCGCGAGGTCGACCAGGAGAATGCCGGGCACACCAGTTGGCTCTCCAAGCTCCTCGACCCGATCCTGCGGGATCACAACATCCAGAGTCGTTACGAGGACCGCATCGAGCAGCGGCGGCAGCACCTGGCCGACGGGCTCGACATACGGCAGAACGGTGGGCCGCCGAGCACGGTCTGGGCCAATGCCACACACGAGCAGATGAACGACGCCATTTCGCAGAACGCGGATTCGGCCACGGTCGCCGCGGCCTCGGAGGAATGGATCGTCGTCGGCAACCAACTGGCCGAGCACCAGCGGAACCTCGCCGAGGCGATCACCGACAGCACATCGAACTGGCAGGGCGCCGGTGGGGACGCGGCGCGCCAGCACCTGGCGAGCGTCGGCAAATGGCTTGGCACCACCGCGCAGGGCGCGACGCTGACGGGGCACCAGCAGCAGCTCCAATCCCAGGCGCTCAACGAAACGCAGAAGCGCATGGGCGCCAACCCGCCGGTCGCGTTTTCGGTGCAGGACGCCAACGCGCGGCTGCAGACGATCACCGACCCGGTCCAGTACGCCCAGGCGGCCGGCCAGGAGATGCAGGTCTACAAGGAACAGCAGGCCGCGCGCGAGCAGGCCGCCCGCCTGATGACGGACTTCGACAACACGGTGGGTGGCGCGGTGGCCACGCCCGCTTTCCCCGCTCCGCCGAAGCTTTCCGGCGCTACGGCGGCGCAGTCCCTGCGCTCGCCCACCGGCGGCGGTGGCGCGGGCGGCGGCGGCGCTGCGGGCAGCCTCCCGGACGGTAGCCTCCCAAACGGGAGCCTCCCGAATGGCGGCCTCCCGGGCGGCAGCCAGGAGGGCCAGTCGATGAGCGCCCGAACGGACGGTGTTCCCGCCTTGGACGCCGCAGCCGCGGCCGGTGGCGGCGCCCCGGGTGGCTACGGTGCCCCAGGCGATGTCGGCGGCGCGGGTGCCGGTGCTGGTGGATTCGGTGGCGGCGCCGGTGGCGGGTTCGACCCCGCGCAGATGCCCACACTGGACAGCTCCAGCGGTGGTGGCGGTTCGGCTTTCAGCGGTGCCGGTGGTCTTCCCAGTGGCGGCTACTCCGGTGGCGGCATCCCCGGTGGCGGCCAGGGCGGAATACCGCAGCTCGACGACTCGACCACGGCGGCCGGGTTCTCGCCGCCGTCGACGTCGCCCGCTGTTGGTGTCGGCGGCGCGCCCGGGCTGAACGTCCCGTCGTACGGCGACGGCACCACGAGGGGCGGCTCGGCGCTCAGCGGGACAGGCGCGTTCCCGACCGGCGCGACCGGCGGGTTCACCCCCGGCGGCCTGCCCACGATCGGCCGCGACGGCGGTGTCAACGGCAGCAGCATCGGCAGCAGGCTGTCCGGCCTCGGGCCGATCGAGCAAAGCGGCATCAAGGGTGCCGGTCTCGGCGGTACCGGTGGTCTTCCCGGCGGCGGTAAGGGCGGCATCGGGTCCCTCGGCGGTGCGGGCGGCGGCGGTGGCGGCAGCGTCGGCGGAGCCGGAGCCGGCGGAAACCTCGCCGCGGGCAGCTCGTCCGGTGCGGCGGGCGCGGCGGCCGAAGCCGCGGCGGCGCGCGGTGCGGCCGGCGGTGTCGCCGGAAAGGGCACCACCGGATCCCCGATGGGCGGCATGGGCCACGGCGCCGGCAAGGGCGGCGACGAGGACAAGGAGCACAAGCTCGCCGACTACCTGGAGCCCGACGACCCGTCGATCTTCGCGCCCGACCAAGTGGTCGCCCCGCCGGTCATCGGCGACTGGACGAACACGGACTGGAAGTGACATGGACACCGAAGTAGACACCGGCGATCTGATCGCCCACGCCAGCCATCTCGACGGACTGGTCGAACGGCTGGGGACCGCGGTTTCGGCCGCGGACACGGCGATGAACGGCGACGCCTACGGGCTGCTGTGCGCGTTCCTGCCCCCGATCATCAACCCGACGGGGGACAAGGCGAAGGAGACGCTGCAGGCCGCTGTCGAGGCGGTCCAGACCACTTCCGACAATGTCCGCACGGCGGCCGCCTCCTATGACGATGGCGACGCGGCCAACGCCGTGCCGTTCACGAGGCAGCTGGCGAGTCCCCGGATCGGGACCGTGCGGACGCCGTAGCCGGCGCGCCGACCGAGAGCTAGACACCTTGAAGTGAGTGTGGAGGCGGGAAATGACCAGCGCTAGCGGGCTCGGCGACTTCATCCGGGACCCGGACGAGGCACAGCGGCGGATCGACCAGTGGGCACAGGGGTTCGCCGCGAAGGCGGAGCGCTATCAGGCCGCACAGGAGCAGACCGAGCAGATCCGGCTGACCGCCACCAGCAGTGACGGCGCGGTCAAGGTCACCGTGGGCGCCGACGGCGGGGTGACGGATCTGGTGTTCAGCAACAAGGCACGGTCCTTCCCCCTGCCGGAGCTGTCCGCGGCGATCTTGTCCACGATGCGCCGCGCGCAGGCCGACATCGCGAACCGCGTGGCCACGGTGATGGCCGAGCAGTTGGGCGACGAAGACCTCCAGACGAGGTCGCTCCTGCTGGACACCTTGCGCAACCGGTTCCCCGAACCGGTGGAAGACCCGCCCCCCGCGCCGCCGGCCCCCATCCCGCCGCCTCCGCCGGCCCAGCCACCCGCGGCCGGGCCGCCGCCGTCGCCGGGCGCTCCGCCTCGTCGGCCCGACCCGCTCGAAGACGAGGGAAACAACCCCTGGTGATCCGGGCCGCACGTCGGCACAGCAGGTAAATCGTGGCGCCGGCCGGGCGCCGCACCGAATTCAGCAGGGATGGTTTTTCCGTGGGTAACCCACTTGTCGCCGATGTGAAGAGCTCGACGGAGGCGTATTCCGGCGTGTCCTTGCTGGAGACGGCTCATGATTTGAAGTCAGCGATCGAGACCGGCGACTGGGCGTCGGTGGCGATGGGCTCGGTCGGCACCGCGTTGGATGCGCTGTCGATGGCGATGGATCCTTTCGGTGCCGCTCTCGCTGCCGGTGTGGGCTGGTTGATCGAGCATGTCGGGCCGCTGAAGGAAGCTTTGGACGCGCTGGCAGGTGATCCTGATCAGATCAGGGCGAATTCGGAGACCTGGGCGAACATCGCGACCGAGTTGGGTGGCGTCGGGCAGGACCTGACGGCGATGGTCAACAACGACACGGTGAGCTGGACGGGTGTCGCGGCGGACGCCTACCGGCAGCGGGCGGCGGACACCGTTGCTCTGCTCGGTTCGGCCAAAGAGGGCTCCGAGGGCGCGTCGAGCGGGGTGAAGACCGCGGGTGAGGTGGTGGCCGCGGTTCGCTCGCTGGTGCGGGACATCATCGCTGAGTTGATCGGGCACATGATCAGCTGGGCGTTGCAGGTGGTGTTCACCCTCGGTATCGGATTGGCGTGGGTGGTTCCGCAGGTGGTCGCGGCGGTCGCGAAGACGGCGGCGCATATCGCGGACATCACCGGGAAGCTGATCAAGGCGCTGAAGGCGTTGATCCCGTTGCTGACGAAGGCGGGTGATCTGTTCGCGGATGCCGCGCGGGCGTTGAAGAACGTCAAGGCGGGCAAGGGCGCGCCGACCCGCTCACTCGATGACCTTCCGCCTGGCCCCAAGAGCCCGGACGCTCCCGTCGGCGGTACGGGCGGCGGTGGCAAAGTACCCGACACCACCAAGGACCCGGGCGGTTCGCCGAACAAACCGGAACCGCCGAGGGACCGGTCCGTGCCGCCGGACAAGCGGTTCTGTGCCTCCGACCCGGTCGACGTCGTCACCGGGGAAATGGTCCTGGAGCAGACGGACCTCGTGCTGTCCTCCGCGCTGGAGCTGATTCTTCGGCGCACCCATGTGTCGTCGTACCGGGCGGGCCGCTGGTTCGGCACCTCCTGGGCGTCCACTGTGGATCAGAGGCTCGAGGTCGACGCCGAGGACGTCTGCTACTTCTCGCCGGACGGCATGGTCCTGGTCTACCCGCTCCCGGCGCCGGGAAAGACCGCATTGCCGGTGGAGGGCCCGCGGCTCCCGCTGACCCGCCATTTCGACGGCGGTTACACCCTCGAAGACCCGTTGCGTGGTCAGGCTTTGCGGTTCGAGCCGGTGCCCGGTGCGAGTCCGGCCCTGTTGCCGCTGGTGGCGATGTCCGGGGCCGAGGCCCAGGTCGATATCGGCTACGACCCGGCAGGGGCCCCGCGCACGATCCGCCACTCGGACGGCTACCGCGTCGAGATCGTCACCGCCGGTCGCCGGATCACCTCGATCACCGTGCTGGACAACGAATCCGGCTCCGGCGTCACGGTCATGCGGTACGGCTACGACACCGACGGCCGGCTCACCCAGGTGATCAATTCCTCGGCCAGGCCCATGCTGTTCGACTACGACACGCAGGGCCGGATCACCGGCTGGCAGGACCGCAACGGGACCTGGTATCGCTACGTCTACGACGCCGACGGCCGGTGTGTGCGCACGGTGGGGGACAAAGGCTTTCGGGACGGCGCCTTCGTTTACGACCGGGAGCGCAGGGTCACGACCTACGCCGACTCGCTCGGATTTCGCACGGAGTACCACTTCAACGAGGCGAACCAGGTCGTGCGGCAGGTCGACCCGTTGGGGCATGCCACCGTGTCGGTGTGGGACCGCTACGACAACCTGTTGTCGCGCACCGATCCCTTGGGCCGGACTACCGGCTACGAATACGACTCGCTGGGCACGCTGAAGCAGCTCACCAGGCCTGACGGCAGCGTGGTCCGCGTGGCCATCCGAGGTGGCGCCGTCGCCGCGATCGCGGTCCCCGGCGGCGACCGCGTCTGGACCCGGGCCTACGAAGACGAATCCGCGCCGGACCCGTTCGGCGGGAAAGTCGGTGTGGCGGCGGCATTCCGCTACCAGAGCCTTTCCTCCGCGGGCACCACGCGCCCGGTGGGCGACGTCGGCGAGGAAGCCGGCGGGACCGGGCAACACGTTCGTGACATGTTCGGGCGGCCGGCCGTCATCACCACTCCGGCCGGCGCGCGCGTGCGGCTCGGCTGGACGGTGGAAGGCCTGCCAGCGTCAAGGGTCGGGCCGACCGGTGGCCGCGAGCAGTGGTCCTACGACCCCGAGGGCAACGACGTCTCGCATGTCGACGAGATGGGCGGCGTCACCCGGCAGGAGTTCGGCGAGTTCGACGTGCTGGTCGCCAGGACCGACCCCGCCGGTGCCCGCACCACCTACACCTACGACACCGAGCTCCGGCTGACGTCCGTGACCAATCCGGCGGGGCTGGTCTGGCGTTATGTCCACGACCCTGCGGGCCGGCTCACCGAGGAGCAGGACTTCGACGGGCGGACTCTGCGGTTCTCCTACGACGCGGCCGGTCAGCTGACGCGGACGGTCAACGGGCTCGGTGAGCTCACCGAGTACGTCCACGACATGCTCGGAAACGTCGTCGAGAAGCGAACGCCGTCCGGGGCCACCACGTATTCCTACGATCCGGTCGGCAGGCTGGCCGGTGCCGCCAACGGTGACGCCGTTCTCGAGTACGAGCGGGACGCGCAGGGCCGGGTGGTCGCGGAAACCGTCAACGGGCGGACCATGACCTTCACCTACGACCCCGATGGCCAGTGGATCCGGCGGCGGACACCGTCCGGAGTGGACAGTCTCTGGGCCTTCGGTGAAACGGGCGTTCCGCTCAGCCTCGCCAGCGGCGGACACGTCCTGCGGTTCGAGCGCGACGCGACCGGCCGGGAGGTCCGGCGCAGCCTGGACGACAAGGTCGTGCTCACGCAGTCGTTCGACGCCGCGCGGCGGCTCACGGCCCAGTCCTTCGCCGGGCCGGACGCCGGCGCCCGGCAGCGCCGGTTCGACTACCGGCCCGACGGTCACCTGATCGCGGCGATGGACACCGTCACCGGCACGGTCGCCTTCCAGCTCGACCCCACCGGCCGGGTCGTCGAGCTCACCGCGCCCGACCGGCGGGAGACCTACCGCTACGACGCGGCCGGCAACATCACCTCGGCCACCGAATCGGGCCGCTGGGCCGCCGCCGCCGAGACCGGGAACCGTGGCTACGCCGGGAACACGCTGACTGTCGCGGGCGCGGTGAACTACCAGTACGACGTGCAGGGCCGGGTGGTCCTGCGCCGCCAGGCCGACCGGTTCGGCGAGCGGATCTGGCGCTATACCTGGGATGCCCAGGACCGGATGACGGCGGTGAGGACTCCGGACGGCAGCCACTGGCGGTATCGCTACGACCCGGTCGGGCGGCGGATCGCCAAACAGCGCTTGGCGCCGGACCAGTCGGTCGCCGAGTCGGTGGAGTTCGTCTGGGACGGCGGCAAGCTGGTGGAGGAGATCCACGTCGCCGCCGATGGCAGCCGCCGTGTTCGCACCTGGGACTACGACCCGGCGGACGACGCGCCGGTGGCTCAACTGGAGGCCGCCGGGCAGTCACCGCGGTTCCACACGATCGTCACCGACCAGGTCGGGAAGCCCACCGATCTTGTGGACGCCGACGGAATACCCGGCTGGCACGGCCGGAACACGTTGTGGGGCAGGGAACTGCGGGCCGAGGCGAGCGTCACGACCACGCCGTTGCGGTTCCCCGGCCAGTATCTGGACGAAGAAACGGGCCTGCACTACAACGTCTATCGGTATTACGACCCGGCCACCGGCCGGTACGTCAGCCAGGACCCGCTCGGCCTCGCCCCGGCGCCGAACCCGGTCGCCTACGTCGGCAACCCGTACGCCGCGGCCGACCCGCTCGGCCTGGCGCCGAAGAGCTGTAGTGAGGGTTCCGACGGCGACATCGGCCTGTCGAACCGGCCGGGCGGCGAGGGCGATGCCGCACTTCTCAACGACACCGGAAGCACGCCGGTCAATCGGCCCGCCTCCCCCGATACGGTGGACATCACCGATCCGGCCGCGACCTCCATCTACCCGAACCCCGGCAAGGCGGGGGAGCCGGATCTCAGCCTCAACCCGCCGAAGCCGGGCTACGTCTTCCACGGTTCCGACCAGCCTCCGAACGTGATCTTCCAGAGCGGGCTGACCTCCGACGCGATCCGCGGCGGCAAGGAACCGCACTACAACATGGCCGACCACATGCACCGGTCGGACGGCAAGGGCAGCGGTTTCGTCTCCACCACCGGTGACTTGAGCGTGGCGCAGCAGTTTGTGCGAGGCAATCCGGAGGACACTATTGTCCATAATGGACAGACGTTCCAGAAGCGGGACGGCTGGATCTACGCGATCAACCCGTCCGACGACATGGTCCACCTCCCGTCGCAGCAGCTGCCGTCCGGCGTCGACCGGTTCAAGTACCAGGACGAGTGGGCGGCAAAGGACTCGATCCCGCCGTCGCAGATCGCGCAGGGCATCAAGGTGGAGGGTTACTACGACGTGAAGATGGGCCCCGACGGCAAGCTCAAGATAGTCATGCCACCGGGCGCCGGTGTCAGTATGAAGGGGCAGCCGGGTCCGGGCTTCTAGGGCGTGTCTGCCCTATCAGACATGACGGCGACAGCGAAGTCCGGTAAGGGAGAAATGTGATGGAACAGCCGGAAAACCCGCCGGTGACCGAAGAGATGCGGGAAAAAGCCCGGCAGGCACCGGGAACCTGGATCTATCTGGTCGACCCGGCGTTCGAGGGCGCCGAAGAGGTCCCCGGCTCGGCGGTTGTGGGCGCCTACCACGTCGACGACAACGGCGAGATCGGCACCGAGTTCACCCGGAACGCCGACTACGTGCCGAGCGCGGTCGCGTGGGGATTACCCGCACCGACCAACGCGTTGGAAGGCGCATTGCAGAACGCCGCGACCGGCAAGGGCGGCGACGACGACGTCCGCGCCGCGCTGCTCGACGCGACGGTGTTCACGCCGTCGGCGCCCGGCCAGCCCGTCGTGCCGGTGCGCGACGAGAGCCTCGATCTCGAAGTCGTGCTCGCGTTCACCTCGGAGCTCTACCTGCCAGACTCCGATGTCGGGCGGGTCGCGTCGAAGGTGCCGGTGCGGGACATCGTCCCCGAGCTCAGCGGCCGATACCTGCTGCTGAACCCCGGCAGCCGCCTGGAACTCCGAATCCCCGGTTCCGACCTGGCCTGATGGCGGCCGGCCGCCTCCACCGGCAGGTGCAACCCACGCTGGCGCTGTCCGGGCCTTCGTTCGAGCGGACGAATGGTTCAAACCACCGGTGGCGCTACCCGTTCGTGGTGCCCTAGTGTGACTACGGTCATAGTACTTTCCTGTCGTTGAGTAAGTAGAACGGGCATTATTCTCCACCAATAGTGTGAAAGATGCTTTTCAGTGGGTCATTTGGAGTCACAACGCGTTATCAATAAGCGAAGATCCACACAGACCATCACGGAAGGGGCGATGACATGCGCAACGAGCGCAACGTCACCCGCGCGACGATCACCTTCGGGCTGCGAACCTTCGGGGCCGCTCCGCTGCCCGTTCACGTCGACCTCGAGTACGACACTCTCGACCCGTACGCCGTCGCCACGACCTACCACACCGGCGCCGGCTCGGTCCGGTGGATGTTCGGCCGCGACCTGCTCGCCGACGGCCTGCTCGCTCCCGCCGGCGAAGGCGACGTCCGGGTGAGCCCGGCGGCCGATCTCTCGATGGTCGTCTTCGAACTGGACGCCCCGGACGGCGCCGCGGTACTCGAGGCCTCTGCGCAGGAACTCGCGGCTTTCCTCAACAGCACCTACGACCTCGTGCTCGCCGGCCAGGAGTCGTCCTGGTTCGACTTCGACCACGAGATGGAAAAGCTGGCCTTCAACTACTGAACCCCGCGTGACGCCTGAGAGGGCGTCCGAGAACCGTGCCGACCTGCGTAAATGCTGCGCACGGGTTCTCACTCGGGCACTTGGTGCACCATGGGGGCCGCGGACGTCCTGAAGCGGGAATTGTTCGAAGCGGCCTGCCGCTACCTCTACCTGGATCTCACCGCGCTCGGAGGTCAGGAGGATCGGGAGCGGCCGGCGGGGCGCAGTGACGGTCCGGCCGGCGCGTGGATGCGCTGCCACGACCGGTACTGACGACCACCAGCACCGCGAGGGCGGCGGACACCCCGCCGAGGACCATGACCGTCGACGTCGAAGTCGCGTCGACCAGCAGGCCGCCGGCGAGTGCGCCGAGCGAAAGGGTCGCCTGGAACGACGAGGTGAACAGCACCGAAGCCGCTTCAGGCGCGTGGGGCGCGGACTTGACGAACCAGGTCTGGCAACAGACGGGAACGGCTCCGTAGGCAAGGCCCCAGACGATCAGCAGCGTGATCGCCCCGAAGTCGGACCGGCCGAGAACGGGCAGCAGCATCGTCGCCGCCGCGAGCATTGAGGCGGCGGCGACGACTGTCGTGCGCACATCGGCCATGGTGCCCGCGACAAAATTCCCTGCGACCCCTGCGATGCCGTAGACCAGCAGCAGAGTGGTGATGAACGCTGGACTCGCGTCGGTGACCCGCGCCAGGAAGGGGGTCACGTAGGTGTAGGCCGCGAAATGTGCGAGAACGATGAGGAACGTCAACGCCAAGCCGATTCTCGTGCCGGTGGTGTGGACCATTTGCCGCAGCACGGTCAGCCGGGTCACGTGAAGTGCGGGGAGCGGCGGCAGGAACGCGAGCAGCGCGGCGAACACACCGACGGTGAAGACACCCATGACAACGAAAGCCGTCCGCCAGCCCGCCAAGTTTCCGAGGAAGGTCCCGGCTGGCACGCCAAGTACGGACCCCAGCGGGACAGCGGAGAAGATCACCGCGGTGGCCCTGCCGACGGACTCGGGCCGTACCAGCCGTGCGGCCAGCCCGGCGCCGATCGACCAGAACGCGCCGATCACGAACCCGACCAGCACCCGCGAGGCCATCATGACCGGATAGGACGGTGCGGCCGCGGCGAGGAAGTCCGCCAGTGCGAGCAGGAGCATCAACGCACAGAGCATTCCGCGCCGATCGAGCCGTCCGGTCGCGACGGTGACGGCCGGGGCGGCGATAGCGGCCAGGATGCCGGGGATCGTCATCGTCAGACCCGCGGTGCCAGGGGAGATGTGGAAGTCGGAACCGATCGGTGTCAGCAGGCCGATCGGAAGGATTTCGGTGGTGACTATGGAGAAGATCCCCAGTGTCACCGCGGTGACGGCCGGTCGGCTCTTCGTGGTTGACGCGGGCATGGGGCCAGTTCAGCAGGGTCGCCGTTGCGCCGTCTGGCGAAAAAGCGACGCTCATGTCCGTCCACACGGTGACGTCGAATTCCCGCTCGCGTGCGCAAACTGCACTCGGACGACTCGGGACGATACGGCCGGCGGACCTGTGGGAGGGTCTGGGCAGCGAGAAGTCGAGCTTTGGAGTGCGTGATGATCATTTGGGGTTTCCGGAACAAGGTGTTCCAGCTGGCGATGGTGAGCTACGTCTGCCGCTACTGCTCGAACCCGGCCGCGCACGCGCTGCGCAAGGTGGTCAACAAGTTCACGCTCTTCTTCATCCCGCTGTTCCCGGTCAGCACGAAGTACTTCACGCAGTGCACGTTCTGCGGCGCCACGGACCAGCTCACCAAGGAACAGGCGGAGCAGGTCCAGGGGATGGGCGCCGTTCAGCAGAGCCCGCCGGCGCAACCGCTCGGCTGAGCTCAGACGACCGACTCGGCCAGCCGCTCCATCAGCACCTGTTCGATCACGGCCACCAGTACCTCCTTGACGGAGTCCCGACTCCTTGCGTCGCAAGCGATGACCGGGATGGGGTCGTCGATGCCGAGCGCTTCGCGGACCTCGTCGAGGTCGAACTCGCGGCCGTCGTCGAAGTGGTTGACCGCCACGATGAACGGCGTCCGGTGTTCCTCGAAGTAGTCGAGCACCGGATAGCAGTCGTCGATCCGGCGGGTGTCCACCATGACCACCGCCCCGAGCGCGCCGTCCACGAGGTCGTCCCAGAGGAACACGAACCGTTCCTGGCCGGGGGTGCCGAAGAGATAGAGGACCAGCGAGTCGTCCAGCGTGATCCGGCCGAAGTCCAGCGCCACCGTGGTGGTCACCTTGTCGGGCAGCTGGTCCGTGTTGTCCACGCCGACCGAAACCTCGGTCATGGCCGCTTCGGTGGTGAGCGGCTCGATCTCGGAGACCGCGCCGATGAAAGTGGTCTTTCCGACCCCGAACCCGCCGCTGACCACGATCTTGACCGACGACGGCGCGCGGGTGGATTCAGAGCGCCCTGACAAGGTCACGCATCCTTTCGATGACGGAAATCGGCAGCTCCGCCGATTCCTCGACTGAAACGTGGCCCGCGCTCACGAGGTCCGCGACGACGACCCTGGCCACTCCGAGCGGAACATGCAGCGCGGCGGCGATCTCGGCGAGCGAGTTCGGCCGCTGGCACAGTTGTACCGTCGTGCGTTCTTCGAACTTCAACGGCGCCGACATCGCCGCCGGGGTGGCGATGACCAGCGTTTCGATGCGCAGGTCGTCCACCAGCGGCCGGGTGCGGCCGCCGGTCACGACGAACGGGCGGACCGCCCGGTGGCCTGTGTCGGCCAGTTCCTCCTGGTGGGGCGGGCTGGGCTCGACGTGTGGCTGGAACCAGGACAGCGGCTGATGTGCCGGGATCATCCGAGGGTCCGGCAACCGGTGCGGGTCGTCGGCGTTCATCTCCTCAGCGTCTCCCGAAGCTCGCCGATCAGTGCGGGGGTGAGCAGTGTACCGGCTCGTTCGCCGAGCTTCGCGATCTCGTAGCCGACCAGCCCGATATCGCAGCTGCTGTCGGCGATGACGCCGATGCAGCTGCCGTCCGCGATCGCCGACGCCAGCAGGAAACCGCGCTGCATCTCGATCATGATCAGCTTCAGGCCGTCGAAGTCGTAGCTGCGCGCGGCGCTTTTGGACAGGCTCGACAGGCCGGACACGATGGCCGCCAGCCGGTCGGCCGCGGTCCTGTCGACGCCTTCGGACATCGCGATCAGGAGCCCGTCGGAGGACACCGCCACCGCGTCGCGCACACCGTCTGTGTTGTGCACGAAGCTGGCCAGCATCCAATTGAACGTCTGGGGGTCGGCGTGCTGCAGGTCGGCCGTCACCGGGCATCCTCCTTGTCGGCCGTTCCGCGCTCGTGGCCGGAACGGAAGTTGGAAAGCATCGACCGCACATCTTCGGGGGACCGAACCTCCGCGGTGGTTCGTGGTGCGGCCGGTCGCGCCGGCGTCGGCCTGGCGACACCCTGAGATCTTTTCGGGGTGCGCTTGACCAAGCCGTTGCGAGTTCGTTCGACCGGTGGCTCGGCGGGCGCGGGCTCGTCGTCCACGTCCGGCCACCGGATGGGCTCTGGATCTGGCACAGGCTCTCGCAGGATGATCGGAACGGGTTTCGGGACGGCCTTCGGGGCTGGCGAAGGTTTGGCAGGCCGCACCACGGGTTCCGTGGCGAGGAGTTCCTCGGGCAGCAGCAGCCTGGCGACTATGCCGTTGACCGGGGACACCGTCAGTTCAACTTCGACGCCGAGCCGCTGCGCCAGCTGGCCGACGACGTAGTGGCCGAGGAACCTGGTGGGGGCGACGATGAAGTCCTCTTCACCGCGCAGCCGGGCGTTGGCCTGCTCCAGCTGCTCGCGAGTCATCCCGACACCGTGGTCCACCACGGCCAACATGTACTTCGAACCCAGTTTCCGGCCGTATATCTCGATTTCCAGGTCTGGCGGCGAGAACGTCAGTGCGTTCTCCATCAGTTCGGCCAGCATGTGCGCCAGCTCGTTCACCATCGACCCGGTGATCTGGATCTCGTCCACCCGGCGTAGTGCGGCCCGGCGATAATCCTCCACTTCGGACAGAGCGGCACGAATGACTTCGGTGACGGCCAACGGTTTCGCGTAGCGCCGAGGGCCGGACTCGCTCACCAGCACCAGCAGGCTTTCGGCGTTCCGGCGCATGCGGGTGGCGAGATGGTCGAGTTCGAACAGGTTCGCGAGCGCTGTCGGGTCGAGCTCCTCGCGCTCGAACTCGCTGATGAAGCCGAGCTGGCGGCGGACGAGGTTCTGGTTGCGGCGACCCAGGTTCGCCAGCGACTCGGTGGTGTTGCGGCGCAGCAGGGCCTGCTCACCGGCGAGGTCGAAAGCGGTGGTCTGGACGCGGTCGAGCGCCGCGGCCACCGAGGCGATCTCGGCGCCGGCATGCGCCGGTGTGCGCACACGTTGCGGCCGCTCGGGTTCGTGGCCGGGGGTGTGCCAACCGGCGACGGCCGCGGGGAGTCGCCGGGACGAGACGTCGTCGGCCTCCACGGCCAGCGCGGCCAGCGGCCGTACGATCGACTTCAGCGCGCCGACCATGAGGGTGACCTCCAGTGCCACCGCGAGCAGTGCCAGCACCAGGAAGATGACCAGCGCGCGGGCCGCGGCGGCGCGCAGTTCCTCGGCGCGCACCTGCAGGTCGTCACCGACGGCTCGCTGCGTGTCCCGCATCTGGTCGATGACCGAGGTCATCTGTGCCCACCACTCGACGGGGTCGACCCGCTGAGGCAGCGGACCGGTGATCGCGGCGATCGCAATGTTCTCCGACGCGGCGGCTTTCGTCGCGGCGTCGGACTTGAGGCCGGCTTCCAACTGGGCCTGCCGGGGCGCGGTCGTGCTGCGCGCGAACGCGGCAAGGCCGTTCTGCTTGGTGGCCCGGATCTCGGTGAACCTGATGTACTCGCCCGAGTTGAACCGCCCTGCGGCGAACACGCCGTTGAGGAACCCGCGTTCCTGTGCGGTCCCTTCCTTGGTGTCGGCGAGCGAGCCCAGCGCCTGCAGCCCGCGCCGCAGTTGGGCGTCCTGTGCCAGGTCGAAACCGAGGGCGACCTGGTTCAGTGCGGTGATCTCGGCGGTGTAGTACTGGAATGTCGTGCCGCGGTCGGCACGGCCGGCGTCGACGTTCTGGCGCGTGGAGATCAGCTCACCGAGCCGGTTCAGCGCGAGCTTGACGCGGTCCCAGCCAGGGATGCTCTCGTCGGCGATGGCCTGGTTGAGCATGCCGAGCGCACGGTCGGTCGCGGCGCGCTGCGGGCCGATGGCGGAGTCGAATCGGGTCTCGCCGCCGAGCATGCCGTTGGTCAGGCCACGTTCGCGCTGGAGTTCGTGGGTGGTGTCCTGCACGGTCAGTGCGAGGGCGATCGCGTCCCGCGTGTTCCCGGCGACCGTGTAGTTGTTTACTTCGTCGGTGATCGTCAAACCCAGCAGCGCGACGACGAGCGCGACGGACACGACGAGGATGCGGACGAGTCTGCCGCGAATGGTGGAGGTACCGGACAAACGCTCGAACAACTGTCCGGATCGGACTTCTTCTTCACCGTCGTCAGACAGCGAGCGATGGCGTGGGCTCACGGCTCCTCCGCGATGCGCTGATTCATCTTCATCAATGACGAGATCGCCTGACGCATTTGTTCCGATTTTCCGACCAGCTGGGCACGCGAAAGGTGTCACGTGCGGTCGACCTTGTCAATACTACGAACGGCGGGTTTCGGTTCACTCGGACAGACTAGTGAAATACGCGGTGGATCCGATGTTCCAGGCTTGTGACAAGCTGATGTGAGAAAGGGACAAAGTATTGCGGCATCCGGGTGACTTCTGCTAACTTGACGTCCACTTGTGCGCTGGGGCGCTGCGATCGCGAATTCTGGCGACTTTCCCAATTCGCGTTTCGGGCATGAAAACAAAATGGAAAACTGATTTGCCCGGGTGGGTGAGCGCTCTGAAGGCGACCTTGAGGGCGTTAGGGTCTCTGATGGTGGCCTTGAGGGGCACGGTTTAGAGCTGCGGGGCTGGGTCGTGAGGTGCGACTAGAAGCCTGTGTTTGTTGGCGGCGCGCGATCAGGTTCGCGTGATCAGGGCGTGGCATGGATGGGTCGGTTGGGTGCCGGGGCGCCCTGCTCCCGCGAACCTGGCCTTCGGCGAGCGCGCGCGGTGAAGACTTTCCGGCCGTGGCCGGCCGTAAAGTCGCCGTGGCTGGGTCAAGTGATAAGGGCCCGCGTGGCAGGTTTTGGGCGTAGGGATCGGGGTCGCGTGGGTGGGTGTGTGCGTAGCCTGCTTGCATGCCGGGACCCAGACGCCGCTCCGTGCTCATCGCACGGCTGGTGAGCGAGCACCCGCACAGTTCCCAGGCCGCGATCCTGGACGAACTGCGCCGGTGTCTGCTCGACGGCGGTGTCCCGCCGGGCACGCCGATTCCGCCCGACGAAGTGGCCGCGGTGTTCGGTGTCAGCCGCATCCCGGTGCGGGAGTCGCTGAAGACGTTGATCGGCGAGGGCCTGGTCGAGCATCGCCCCAACGCGGGGTATGCGGTCGCCAAGCTGACCATCGCGGAACTCCGCGAGATGTACCTCGTACGCGAAGTCCTGGAGACAGCCGCACTCACCGCGGCCGTCGCGTCGGCCGGCGAGGAGGACGACGCGCGGGCCCGCGCCGCGCATCTGGCGCTCGAAGACGCGATCCGCTCCAACGACGTCCGCGGATATCACCGCGAGAGCCGGAGTTTCCACCTCGCGCTCGTCCGGTCCTGCGGGATGCACCGGTTGCTGAAAATGCTCGAGTCCGCTTGGAACGTCACCGAACCCGTGCAGCCGATGGCGCACGTGGCCGAATCCGAACGGGAAACCCTGCACCTGGACCACAACGACATGCTGACGGCGTTCGTCGCGAGGGACACCGAGGCACTGCTCCGGGCGGCCGCCCTGCACCACGGGCGGCTGCGGTCCTCGCTCGGCGGGCTGCCCACCGACACCGGACTGTTCGCCGACCCGGACTGACGCCGCGAGAATATATGGTTCGCGTCATGGGCACGTAATACTTCGCTCCTACCTTTCCTTGCGTACCGATCCCGCCGTACACCGGCGGTCGAAGCACCGAGGAGCAGTGATGACCGAAACAGCATCACGCGAGCACGCCCAGGATCTGGTCGAGACAGCAGGCACGCCGACGGGCAGTGGCCTGATCAAACCCGGCTACGATCCGCGTCTCACCAACGAAGATCTGGCCCCGCTGGCCAAACAGTCCTGGGGCTCGTACAACATCTTCGCCTTCTGGATGTCCGATGTGCACAGTGTTGGCGGCTATGTCACCGCGGGCAGCCTGTTCGCGCTCGGGCTGAGCAGCTGGCAGGTCCTGATCTCGCTGCTCGTCGGCATTTCCATCGTGTACGTCTTCTGCAACCTGGTCGCCAAACCGAGCCAGGTCACCGGAGTTCCGTACCCGGTCATCTGCCGCAGTGTCTTCGGCGTTCTGGGTGCCAACGTCCCTGCCGTGATCCGCGGGCTCATCGCGGTCGCCTGGTACGGAATCCAGACGTATCTGGCGTCCGCGGCGCTGGATATCGTGCTGCTCAAGCTTTTCCCCGGGCTGATGCCGTACGCGATCGTCGGCCAGTACGGGTTCATGGGGTTGTCGCTGCTCGGCTGGTGCTCGTTCGCGCTGCTGTGGGTGTTGCAGGCAGCGGTTTTCTGGACCGGGATGGAAACCATCCGGCGGTTCATCGACTTCTGTGGCCCCGCGGTCTACGTCGTGATGTTCCTGCTGGTGGGCTACCTGATCTTCAAGGCGGGCTGGGGCGCGGTCAACCTCAATCTCGGCGAGGTCAGGTACTCCGGGTTCGACGCGGTGCCGATCATGCTCGGCGCGATCGCGCTCGTGGTGTCGTACTTCTCCGGGCCGATGCTCAACTTCGGTGACTTTTCTCGCTACGGCAAGTCTTTCCAGGCCGTGAAGCGCGGCAACCTGCTCGGCCTGCCGGTCAACTTCCTGATGTTCTCGATCCTCGTCGTGGTCACCGCGTCACTGACGATCCCGGTGTTCGGCGAGCTGATCACCGACCCCGTGCAGACCGTCGCCCGCATCGACAGCACGTTCGCGATCGTCCTCGGCGCGCTGACGTTCACCATCGCCACGATCGGTATCAACATCGTCGCGAACTTCATCTCACCCGCGTTCGACTTCTCCAATGTCAGTCCACAAAGGATCAGCTGGCGCGCGGGTGGCATGATCGCGGCGGTCGGTTCAGTGCTGATCACGCCGTGGAACCTGTACAACAACCCCGACGTCATCCACTACACACTCGAAACACTCGGCGCGTTCATCGGTCCGCTGTTCGGCGTGCTCATCGCGGACTACTACTTGGTGCGCAAGCAAAAGGTGGTCGTCGAGGATCTCTTCACGATGTCGCCCGAAGGCCGCTACTTCTACCGCAACGGCTACAACCCACCCGCGATCATCGCGACGGCCGTCGGTGCCGCCGTCGCCATGGTCCCGGTGCTGTGGACGAACGGTCCCGGCATGGCGACCACCGCGCAGTACAGCTGGTTCATCGGCATGGCACTCGGCTTGGTCGTCTACCGCGTGCTCGCGCCGAGGATGCGGGTCGCCGCCCGCAGCCGGATCGAGCAGGCAGTGAACTAGCCGTGTTCATCAAGGTCATCAACCCGAACACCAGCCAGGGCATGACCGCCGTGATCGAGCAGTTCGCCCGGGCCGTCGCCGGCCCGGGCACGACTGTGCGGGCGGCATCCCCGGCGATGGGCCCGGTGTCCATCGAGAGCCACTACGACGAAGCGCTGTGTGTACCGGGAATCCTGGCCGAAATCGCGTCCGGCGAACAAGCCGGAGCCGACGGCTACGTCATCGCCTGCTTCGGCGACCCAGGCTTGGACGCCGCCAGGGAACTCGCGCGGGGCCCTGTCGTCGGCGTCGCCGAAGCCGCCATGCGCACCGCGAGCTACCTCGGGAGCGGCTTCAGCGTCGTCACCACCCTCGACCGCACCCGCGGCCGGGCACAGGACCTCGCCGACCGCTACGGCGCCGGCAAGTTCTGCCGCGGCGTCCATGCGTGCGGCATTCCGGTACTGGACCTCGAATCCGACCCCGAAACGGCCAAGAAGATCACCGCCGTCTGCCGGGCCGCCGTCGAGCGCGACGAGTCGGACGCCGTCGTCCTCGGCTGTGCGGGCATGACGAACCTGTGCGCGGAGATCTCCGCCGACATCGGCGTGCCGGTGGTCGACGGCGTACAGGCGGCGACCCTGATGGTCCAATCCCTGGTGACCATGGGCCTCCGCACCGGCGCCCGCGGCGAGTTCGCGGCGCCCCCGCCGAAGCCCTACAGCGGCCTGCTCCGCGACTTCGGCACGGTTCCCGCGGGGAATATGTCGACACTTTCCCCAGCCCCCGAACTTCCGAACATGTCGACATATTCGGAACCGTGACGGTCGGAAAGATGGCGACATATTCCGATGGCTCAGGGGAGGAGGCGGGACTTGACCTCGGCTTTGAGGACTTTGCCGACCTTCGAGCGCGGGAGGTCGGGCCAGAGTTCGATCTGCTTGGGGGTTTTCACGCTGCCGACGCGCGCCTTCACGAACGCGCGGATGTCGTCGGGGGTCACCGTCTGTCCGCGGTGCAACTGCAGGACGGCGGTGACGCGCTCGCCCCATTTGTCGTCCGGCAGGCCGATGACGGCGCAGTCCTGCACGGCCGGATGCGCCATCAGGGCCTGCTCGACCTCGGCGGAGTAGACGTTGAACCCGCCGCTGATGATCATGTCCTTGGCCCGGTCGACGACGAACAGGTAGTTCTCCGCGTCGAGGTACCCGATGTCGCCCGTGTGGTGCCAGCCGAACCGGCTGACCTCCTCAGTGGCCGCCGGGTTCTTGTAGTACCCCGCCATCACCAGTGAACTCCGGACGACGATCTCGCCGCGT
The DNA here is from genome assembly GCA_032230695.1 of Actinomycetota bacterium. Lineage (GTDB taxonomy): Bacteria > Actinomycetota > Actinomycetes > Mycobacteriales > Pseudonocardiaceae > Amycolatopsis. The sequence continues at coordinate 68,859 of JAVXWP010000179.1, forward strand.
TCGCCTGTCGCCAGCAGCTTCCCGTTCTCGTCCATGATCGCGACATGCACCAGCGGCGCAGGCCGACCGGCGGACGAAAAGCGTTCCCGCGCAAGCGTTCCGTCGGCGTGGAAGTGGTCCGCAGGCGCCATGGTCGAGATCATCATCGGCGCTTCGCTCTGCCCGAACAGCTGCGCCATCACCGGCCCGATCTTGCCGAGCGCCTCTTCCAACCGGGCCGCTGACATCGGCGCGGCGCCGTACCAGAAGCACTGCAACGACTTCAGGTTTGCCGAGGCCAGATTTTCGTGCCCCAGCAGCATGTAGATCAACGTCGGCGGCAGGAACGTATGTGTCACACGGTGTTGCTCGACCAGCGAGAGGAACGCCGTGAGATCCGGCGCGGGCATGATGACGACTTCGCCGCCGAGCGAAAGGATTGGGAAGCACAGTACCCCCGCCGCGTGCGTCAGCGGCGCCAGCGCGAGATACACCGGACGTCCCTCGAACGGGTAGCCCATCAGGGTCAACGCCGACATCGTTTCGAGGTTCCGCTCGGTCAGCATCACCCCCTTCGGCTTGCCCGTGGTGCCGCCGGTGCCCACCAGCCCGACCATCCCGTCGGCGGGCGCGGCTTCCCAAGGCTCGGCGGGCAGTCCGTCCAGCCAGACGTCGAAGGGCGTCGCACCAGGCGCGGAACCGTCGAGGCAGATCAACGTCGTCAGCTTCGGCAGGTCCGGCAGGATCTTCGCGACCAGCGGCGCGAACGCGGCCTGGAAGATCAGGCAGCTGGTGTCGAAGAAGTCCAGCAGGTCACGGTTTTCGGCCGCTTCGTTGCGCGGGTTGACCGGGCACCACACGGCCCCGGCGCGCGCGATGGCGAACACGCAGGTAAACGCTGTCGGGTCGTTGGCCGAGAGGATCGCGACCTTGTCACCGGGACCGACACCCGACCGGTCCAGCGCCCGAGCGATCTTCCAGGACAGTGCCTGGACTTCGCCGTAGGTGCGCGTGTCCCCGCCCATGGTCAGGCACGGTGAATCGGCGCCCAGTGACGCGCCCTTGTCCAGGTAGTCCATCAGACGCACAGCGAGGTCCTCGGTTTCTCGGTGGTGGAAGGGGGCTTCCGGGCGACGCCCGGAAGCCCCCGGTTGTCAACCGTGGACGGTGAGTACGGGTTCGAGCACGAGCCCGAAACTCCGCAGCACTCCCAGCAGTTCCCGGTGGCCGAACGCCTGACACGCCGACGCCAGCCCCGCACGCTTCGGCGCTTGCTGAAGGAGCGAGTACGCGGCGTAAGCCTGGAGCAGCCCGGTTTGCTTGTAGTTGCTGTTCCCGTGGATCACGCAATGCGCGCGTCCCAACGGACCTGAAGCGTAGACGGAATCCACGGTCGTGTTGATGCGCGGGTTCTCCCGTGGCGGCATACCGGCCTGCACGGAGTTCGCCACCTCGGCCAGCGCGGCTTCCTGCTGATCGGCCGGAAGCGTCTTGATCTGCGACTCGAACATCTTCACCGTGTCGACCACGCCCTGCATGACAGTGCGATCGAACACCCCGCCTGCGACCTTGACGTTAGCCACGCGTGGATCGCTCTTGAACCACACCGGGTGGCTGGTGCCGCCCCACGGCACGGCCATCGCCGTCTCGTGCTGCCCGGGCACCGCGACCTCGAACGTGGTCATCGGATCCCACTTCTTGTATTCGTTCTGCTCGAGGTAGTGCCAGTCCGCGGCGAGGATCGTGAAGATCGTCTGCGTGGACGCATAGGTCGGGAATCCCTTCCACAGCACCAAGATGTCGAGCGTATCGAGGCCAGGCTTCTCCAGGCAGATGTTCGCCGCGATTTCCCCGGTCGTGTACATCTGCGCGATACCCGGTGACAGCAGCAGGCCCTTTTCGGCATACTGCGCACCCCAGCGGGCCTGCGCGTCGAGGACCCAGTCCTGTTCGCCGGTCGTGTCGAGGTAGTGGCACCCGGCCGCGAGGGCGGCTTCCACGACCTCCGGGCCGTACTTGATGAACGGGCCGGTCATGTTGCTCACGACCTTGGCGCCGCTAAACAGTTTCGTCAGCTCATCGACGTCGTGCGCGACCTCGACGACCTCGTGGTCCACGGTGTCGATCCCCGGGACCCTGTCGAGCACCTCCTGGATCCGGGCCTTGTCGCGACCGGCGGCGATGAAGGGGATGTTGAATTCGCGGAGGTATTCACAGACGAGACGGCCGGTGTAGCCGGAGGCGCCGTAGACGACGACGGGTTTGTCGGTGCTCATGGATTTCAGGCCTTTCTGGAGGAGGAGGAAGCCGTCACATGCCCATGCCGCCGTCGACCGGCAGTCCGGCGCCGGTGATGAAACGGGCGGCGTCCGACGCGAGGAACACCACGGCGTCCGCCATGTCGGCGACTTCGCCGAGCCGGCCGAGCGGCGTCAGGCCGACGACACCGCCGATGGCGTCTTCCACGGTCGGGAAGAGCCCGAGTGTCACGACGTCCTGCGCCAGCTTGGCGCCCATCTCGGTGGGGACAAGGCCGGGATAGACGCAGTTCACGCGCACGCCGTAGCCGAGCTTGCCGGACTCCATCGCCGCGACGCGGGTCAGCCGGTCCACCGCGGACTTCGTCGCGGAATAGCCCGCGATCCCCGGGAACGCGATGGTCGCGGCCACCGACGAGATGTTGACGACCGCGCCGCCGTTGCCCGCCGGGCCGCCGGGGCGCATGGCGCGGAAAGCGTGCTTGATGCCGAGAGAGGTGCCGAGGACGTTCACTTCGAGCATCCGGCGAACGTCGCGCGGATCGAGGTCCACGATCAGCCCGGACAGTTCGACACCGGCGTTGTTGACGACGATGTCCAGCCCGCCGATCTCGTCGACCGTGCGAGTGATCGCCGCTTCCCAGCTCGCATCGTCGGTCACGTCGAGGGGGACGAACGCCGCTGTCGCGCCGGATTCCCGGAGCGAGTCGACGGTCGCCTTGCCGGTGTCCTCCCGGATGTCACCGACGACTACAGCCGCACCCGCGCGGGCCAGTGCCTCGGCCATCCCGGCACCGAGTCCTTGGGCCCCGCCTGTCACTAAGGCCTTCCGGCCGGTCAGGTCGTACACGCTCATGGGGCATCTCCTCCTTGAGATGGGTGGGCGACGACGGTGTCGCCCGCTCCGCCGAACGGTCGCGGCCGTTCGGCGTAGGGCTCACATTAGCTTTCTTTGGACAGTCGTCAAGAGTTTGTTGGACGACTGTCAAGATTTTTGCGAGACCTGGGTGAAGCCCGGGTAGACTCGTCCGGTGCCCCAAGTCGAAGACCGGATCTCACGCCGCCAGGTCGACAAGTTCACCGAGCGGCGGACACAGCTGGCCACTGCCGCGCTCCAGACGCTGTCGGAGCTCGGCTATGCCCGCACGAGCTTGCGTGAGATCGCGCAGAACTCCGAGTTCTCCCATGGTGTGCTGCACTATTACTTTCGTGACAAGGTCGAGCTGATCACCCACTGCGTGCGGCAGTACAAGGCCGAATGCGTCAAGCGCTACGACGAGATCGTCGCCGACGCCCAAACGGCAGAGGAGCTCCGCAAGGGCTTCGGCGCGGCCATGGCGGGCACCCTTCGTGAGGACGCGTCACTGCACCGGCTTTGGTACGACCTGCGCAACCAGAGTCTGTTCGAAGAGGCGTTCCGGGTGGACGTCCTGGACATCGACCAGAGCCTCGAGCGGATGATCTGGCGCATCGTCAGCCGCTACGCCGAGCTGTTGGACACTCCGCCTGCCGTCGGATCCGGGGCGGCGTACGGGCTTTTCGACGGCCTGTTCCAGCAGGGCCTGCTCCGGCACCTGTCTGGCAGTGAGGAAGCCGCGAACGAACTACAGGCGAGCGTCGAGCTGGTCCTAGGCCAACTCTTCCGGTGAGGGGTCTGGCAGGGGCACTTTGGCGGGAAAGTGCCTTTCCCTAGGTCGGCTTAGGGGATTCCGTGCCGAAGGCGAGCAGGAAGGTTCGGACGTCGGCGCGCGTCACGGCCGCTCGACGCCGCCGAGGACCCGCTGATCCTCAACCTCTGTGGCCCCGGCGCCGGGGCCGGCAAGATTCACTGGGACGGCCTCGGCCTGGAGCGGAACTACGAAGGCATGACCACGCTTGTCCAGGGCGGAGCGCTCAACGACCTGCTCGGAATCGGCTTGGCCCGGCACCGGAAGGTCACGAGTCGCCCTTCAGCTCGTCCAGCAGGTTGTCGAGGCTTTGGTAGCTCTCTTCCCAGTAGCCGCGGTAGTTCTCGAGCCAGTCGGTCGCCGCCTTGAGGGGCCGGGGTTCGAGACGGCAAGGCCGCCGCTGCGCGTCGCGGCCGCGAGAGATGAGCCCGGCGCGCTCCAGGACTTTGAGGTGCTTGGAGATCGCCGGTTGACTCATCTCGAACGGCGCCGTCAGCTCGGTCACCGTGGCCTCGCCCGACACCAGCCGGGCGAGGATGGCCCGGCGGGTGGGGTCGGCCAGTGCCGCGAACGTCGTGTGGGGAGCTTCGCTGTCAACGAGCGGGCTTTCGCAAACGGCGCAAGTGTGACACTCTTTTGTCAACTGTCACGCAGGTTGGATGTCCTAGGGGGATGTCGTGGCTCGAGGTGAGTGTTTTTACCGCTTGCTGGGTTCGCCGGGGGTCGAGCGGGACGGCCGGGAGGTCGAGCTGGGGCCGCCGCAGGCGAAGACGGTCCTCACGGTGCTTCTCGTGGCGGCCAACCGGCTCGTTACCTGCGACAAGCTGACCGAGGAGCTGTGGGGGCAGTCGCCACCGGCCTCGGCGAGGGTCCAGGTCCAGGGCTTGATCTCCCGGTTACGCCGCGCACTGCGGTCACCGGACGGCGAACAGCCGATCCTGACCGAGGGCACCGGCTACCTCCTGCGCGTCGAGCCGGGCCAATCCGACGTCGAACGCTTCGGTGACAGGATCGCCGACGGCCGGGCGCTGCTCAGGGAAGGGCACTACGACGAAGGTGTCGGGCGGATACGGGACGCCCTCACCCTGTGGTGTGGTGGCCCGGCCGCGGTCATGGCGCCCCATTTCGTGGGGCAGTGGGAGGAACTACGGCTGGCCGCGCTGGAGGACTGTGTGGAGGCCGAGCTGATTCTCGGCCGCCACGACCAGCTCATCCCCGAGCTACGGGAACTGGTCGCGGAGTACCCGTTTCGCGAGCGTTCCTGCGGGCACCTGATGACGGCACTGGCCAGGGCCGGGCGGACCGCGGAGGCGTCCGAGGCCTACCGGAAATGGTATCGGCGGCTCGCCGACGAACTCGGCGTCGAGCCATCGCCTGCCATCCGCGACCTGCACAGCGATATTTTGCGAGCCGGGCCAGGGCTCAGTTCGCCGGGCTACACCGTCTACCGGGAGCCGGTCGCGCCTTGCCAGCTGCCGCCGGGCCTCTCGGACTTCGTCGGGAGACAGGCGCAGGTACGGGAGCTGCTCGCCGAGCTGCGGCCGGACAACGGCCGCGACACCCCACCGGTCCTCGTGCTCACCGGCGTCGGCGGGATCGGCAAGACGTCGATGGCGGTGCGGCTGGCGCGCCAGGTCCGGGCCGCTTATCCGGACGGCCAGCTTTTCACCGCCCTGCGCGGTACGACGGACGAGCCACGCACGCCGGAAGCGGTGCTCGCGGGCTTCCTGCGGTCGTTCGGGGTGCCGTCGGACATTATTCCGGCCGATCTGGACGAGTGCGCCAGCCTGTTCCGCAGCGTGCTCCACGGCCGCCGGGTGCTGCTCGTCCTCGACGACGCGGCCACCGAAACGCAGCGCCGCCCGCTGGTCCCGGCCGAACCGGGCTGTGCGGTGCTCATCACCAGCAGGTTCTCCCTCGACGGCCTGGAGCTGGGCCGATCCGTGCCACTCGACGTGCTTTCGACCGGAGACGCCGCGGCGTTGCTGAAGCGTTTCATCAGCGCCTCGGACATCGACGAGGAATCCGAGTCCGCGCGCCGCGTGCTCGAGTACTGCGGCGGCCTTCCGCTCGCGTTGCGCATCGTCGGCAGCAGGCTTGCCGACCGGTCCTTGTGGAGGCTCGACGACGTCGCGGCGGCGCTTTCTGTCGAACGGGAGCGGCTCGACTGGCTTCAGAGCGGGGATCTCGCCGTCCGCAGCAGCTTTTCGCTCAGTTACCGGCAGCTCGATCCGGCTCCGCAGACGCTGTTCCGCCGACTCGGACTGTTGCCGTCGTCGGACTTTCCCGATTGGGTCGCGGCCGCGCTCATGGACGCGGGCGACGCCGGGAAGCTGCTCGAAGACCTCCACCGGCGGAACATGGTTCAGCTGGTGGAGCGCGGGGAGGGCGGCCCGCGCTACCGGATGCACGACCTGCTGCGGTCCTTCGCGCTCGAAGCCGTCGCCGGGGAACCGGCAGCGGATCGGGCCGCTGCCACCGAGCGCGCTCTCGGTGGCTGGCTCTGGCTGGCCGAGCGTGCGGCGAACCTGTTGCCGGGCAGCGTGTTGCGTCCCGAACCGGGTAACGCGACCCGGCGGCCAATCGACTCGGCCGACACCCTCCTGCGGGACCCGCTTGACTGGTTCCAGACCGAGCACCAAGGCCTCGAAGCCGCGATCTCCCACGCCGCCGACGCCGGGCTGGGGGAGCTGGCGTGGGAGCTGGCGGTGACCGCCGCGGACTACTTCGACCACCGCGGGCAGTACGCGGAATGGTCCCGGTGTCATAAGCGCGCGCTGGGCGCAGCGATCGCCGGCGGCTGTGTCCGGGGTGAGGCAGCGTTGCTGCGCGGGCTGGGGCAGCTCCACCTCTACCGGGACGAATTCCCGCAAGCCGCCAGGTTGCTGAACCGGTCGCTGCGGCTCAGCGAAGAAATCGGCGATCGCCGCGGGATGGGCAGTGCGCTCACGGGCTTGGGTGTCGTGTCGAGGTCAACAGGGCGGCCCGACGAAGCCCGCGCCCGGGCGGAACGGGCGCTGGAGATCTTCATCGAAACCGGGCACGGACTGGGTGTGGCGCATATGCACACCTCGCTCGCCGTCGCGTACCTGGAAATGGGCCGGTCCGACGACGCGGAAATTTCGCTCAACCAGGCCATGAGTGTGTGTGCCGAGCTGGGCGACGACCATCGCACCGCCCTGGTACTGCGGCGGTACGGCCAGTTCCACCTCGGTCGTGATGACCCGCGCCGGGCGATGATGTGCCTGCGGCGCGCGCTGGGCCTGCTGGAATCGCTGCGAGACGAGCAGTGCGCCGCCCAGGTGCGCCTCGACATCGGCCGCACGCACACGATGCTGGGCGAGCGCAAAGCCGCGGCGAGGGTGCTGACGGGTGCGTCTTCCCAGTTCGTGGGCGTGGGCAACCGCAGCAGCGCGGCCGCGTGTGAACGCCTGCTCGGAAGCCTTGTCACGTAGTGTCGCGAGTTTGGCGCAAGTCCCTGAAGGTCACCTTGAGGGCATTGGAGACCCTCATGGTGGCCCTCAGAGCACGTCACCACCAGCACTCTCGCGCTGCTGATCCGGATGAGCAAGCGTCCGCACGGACCAGTGCACGGCGCCTGAATGGCCGAATATGCCGGGCCCAATCCGGCATATTCGGCCTAACGAGTGAAGCCCGGCGCGCGATAATCGACAGCGTTGCCAACTCGTTGTACTCAGGAGCGCCCGCGCGGCACCTATCCCGTGAGAACTCATTTGCGATCCGGAGTTGATGAGGGGGCGCCAGACCATGGACGACGGGGACTTCGACGCGCATTCAGGCGCGTGCCATGGTGCCTGAATCGGTCCGGACGGCATCGGATTCAGAGCTCGGTGCGATCGTAGCCGCCGCGGTGGGCGGCGATCACGAAGCGACCGGGAGGCTGCTCGCCCGTCTCCGCCCGCTGGTGGTGCGGTACTGCCGCGCGCGGTTCAGCGGGCAGGAGCGCTCGTACGGCTCGGCGGACGACGTCGCACAGGAGGTGTGTTTCGCGATCTTGACGGCGCTGCCCTCCTATCGTGACCATGGCAGGCCGTTCCTGGCGTTCGTGTACGGCATCGCTCAGCACAAGGTCGCCGACGCCCATCGCGCGTCGGCCCGCAACCGCGCCGAGCCCGTCGGGGACCTTCCCGAATCGGCGGCGCCGGGTGAAGCCGGTCCCGAACAGAGTGCGCTGCGCGTCGAGCTGAACGAGCAGATGTCACGGCTGCTGGAGAAACTGCCGGGGAGGCAGCGGGAAATCGTGCTCTTGCGCGTCGTCGTGGGGTTGTCGTCCGAGGAGACCGCGGAGGCAGTCGGGTCGACTCCGGGCGCCGTCCGCGTCTCGCAACACCGCGCGCTGGCCCGGTTGCGACAAGAACTCGGCGGCTGACCCGGTCTGTCGTTCCCGCTCGCCTACGACACCCGGACCGTGCCGGTGGGCAAGATCAGCACCATCATCCACCGCACGCCTTAGTGTCCCCGTATACCTGCTGAATCACTCACCGGTGCAGGTATCGGACATCTGGCCCAGGGAAGGTGCGAATAGGCGGCAGATAATGGATCATTGTGCGATGACTGGTAGGCGCAAGGGCGTTTTGGACCGGTCGCCGGGCGACGTGACCTCGCGGCGTGCCGAGCACGACGCACGCGTCGCCGGGTTACGGAGGCAGTTGGCCGAGGTGCCGGCGGACGCGGCGGTGCGCCTCGCGAAGCGCACCTCGAACCTGTTCCGGTCGAGGTCTCAGGCGAAGACCCCCGGGCTGGACGTCTCCGGCTTCACTCACGTGCTGGAGGTCGATCCGGAGACGGGTATCGCCGAGGTCGAGGGCATGGTCACCTACGAGAAGCTGGTGGACGCCACGCTGGAGTACGGCTTCATGCCCCTGGTGGTGCCGCAGCTGAAGACCATCACGCTGGGTGGCGCAGTCACTGGGTTGGGCATCGAGTCGTCGTCGTTCCGCAACGGGCTGCCGCACGAGTCGGTGCTGGAAATGGAACTGCTCACCGGAGATGGACGCGTGGTCGTCGCGCGGCCGGACAACGAGCACAGTGACCTGTTCTACGGCTTCCCCAACTCCTACGGCACTCTCGGCTACGCGCTCCGCTTGCGGATCCAGCTGGAGCCGGTGAAGAAATTCGTCCAGCTCACCCACGTCCGGCACCGTGATCCGCGCGAGTACTTCGAGGACATGGGACGGATGTGCCACACCCGGTCCCACGGCGGCAAGGCAGTGGACTTCGTCGACGGCACCGTTTTCGGGCCGGACGAGATGTACCTGACGGTCGGCACCTTCGTCGACGAAGCGCCGGCGGTGAGCGACTACACCTGGCTCGACATCTACTACCGGTCGATCCAGCGGCTCGAAGTCGACCATCTCACCATCCGCGACTACCTGTGGCGCTGGGACACCGACTGGTTCTGGTGCTCCAGGGCCTTCGGCGTGCAGAACAAGTTCGCCCGCTTGTTCCTCGGGCGGCGGCTGCTGCGGTCCGAGGTGTACTGGAAGGTCGTCGCGTTCGACCGCAAGCACAAAGTGGCCGCCAAGATCGAGCGGATGCGGGGCAACCCGCCGGAGGAGACCATCGTCCAGGACATCGAGGTGCCGCTGGACAGGGCCGTCGAATTCCTCGACTTCTTTCAGCGCGAGATCCCGATCAGCCCGGTGTGGGTCTGCCCGGTTCAGCAGCGCCCGCAAGGCGTCACCTGGCCACTGTACGAACTGGACCCGGACGCCCTCTACGTCAATTTCGGGTTCTGGTCGGCGGTTCCACTCGAGCCGGGGGAGAGCGATGGCACGCACAACCGGATGATCGAGGCAACGGTTTCGGAACTCGGTGGCCGGAAGTCGTTGTATTCGGAGAGTTTCTACCAGGAGGACGACTTCTGGCAGAGGTATAACGGAAAGGCGTACCACGCCTTGAAAGACCGTTACGACGAGAAGCACAGGCTGCTCGACCTCTACGACAAGTGTGTCCGGGGCCGTTGAGCAAGGAGAAAACACATGAGCAGGTCACGGACCCCCGTAGCGCAGATCCTCGAACGGCTGGTAGGGCCGCGCAGCGAGTTGTCGATCACGGCGTACGACGGCAGTTCCACCGGCCCGGCCGGGGCCAAGGTCGGTATCGAAATACGGTCGCCGCTGGCGTTGAGCTATCTGCTGTCGTCGCCGGGTGACCTCGGCATCGTTCGTGCTTATGTGGCGGGACATCTGGAAGTTACGGGTGATCTGTACACGGCACTGCACGCGTTGGCCGCACAAGCCGATCAAGTGACACCGGCGGACAAACTGTGGCTGCTCCGCGAACTCGGCCCGCAGCATCTGCGCCGTGTGCCGCCGCCCGCGGAAGAGCTTCCCAGTCGGTTCCGCCGTGGGATGCACGGCCTGCGGCACTCCAAATCCCGTGACAGCAGCGCGATTTCCCGGCACTACGACGTCTCGAACCGGTTCTACGAACTGGTGCTCGGCCCGTCGATGGCCTACACCTGCGCAGTTTTCCCCACCGCGGACGCTTCGCTCGAAGAGGCGCAGAAGAACAAGTTCGACCTGGTGTGCCGCAAGCTCGACCTGAAGCCCGGCATGCGGCTGCTCGACGTCGGCTGCGGCTGGGGCGGCATGGTGGAGCACGCCGCCGAGCACTACGGCGTGCAGGCGCTCGGTGTCACACTGTCGCGGGAACAAGCGCAATGGGCGCAGAAGGACATCGTCGCGAAAGGTCTCGCGGACAAGGCCGAGGTCCGGCATCTGGACTATCGGGACATCACCGAGACAGGTTTCGACGCGGTGTCGTCGATCGGGCTCACCGAGCACATCGGCGCGCGCAACCTGCCGTCGTATTTTTCTTTCCTTGCCTCGAAAGTCAAGGTGCACGGGCGGCTGCTGAACCATTGCATCACGAACCCCAACACCCGCGTCCCGCATCGCTCGGGCGGGTTCATCGACAGGTACGTGTTCCCCGACGGTGAGCTCGAAGCCTCCGGCGAGATCGTGTCCGCCATGCAGGACAACGGATTCGAGGTCCGCCACCTGGAGAACCTGCGCGAGCACTACGCCGCGACCCTGGCGGGCTGGTGCGCCAACCTCGAGGCCAACTGGGACGAGGCCATCGCCGAAGCGGGTGCGGGCCGCGGTCGCGTGTGGGCGCTGTACATGGCCGCGTGCCGCCTCGCGTTCGAGCGGCGTGAGATCGAGCTGACCCAGGTGCTCGGCGTCAAGGTCGGTGCCGAAGGCGACGCCGGAATGCCGCTACGCCCCGACTGGGGCGTCTAGCCACCCATCAAGCCGCACGTGCTCCCCCTAAGGGGTGTCCTTCGCAACGGGGCTCAGGCGGACTTGGTTGCGCCCGGCGTTTTTCGCGCCGTAGAGCTCGGTATCGGCGGCGAGGAGTAGCTGCTCGTAGGTCTGGCCGGACTGGGGGAACACGGCCGCGCCGATCGTCGCCGTCACGCCGGTGACGGTTTCCGGGGCGCCGCTCAACGTCTGCGACAGGATGATCGGGTGGCCCAGTGCCGCACGGATGCGCTCGGCCACGGCGACCAGTTCGACCTGGTCGATGTCGGGCAGGACGATCGCCAGTTCGTCACCGCCGAACCTGGCCACCAGGTCGTCACGGCGGACCTCGGCCAGTACCGCGCGGGCGATGGCCGTCAGTGCTTCGTCGCCGGCGGGGTGGCCGTAGACGTTGTTGATCTCGGAGAAGTGGTCGAGGTCCAGCATCAGGACACCGACGGAGGTCCCGGCGGATTTCGCGCGCAACAGCTCCGCCTTGACCACTTCGGCCCAATACGTCGGTGCGGCCAGGCCGGTCTTGGCGTCGGTGCGGGCCGCGCGCTGGAACTGCGGCAGCAGAAGGTCACGGTGGACGCAGAGCACGGTGACGGCGAGCACCGGCAGGACCCACACATGGTCGGCGATCAGCGCGGCCGCGGCGATGCCGAGGCCGAGTGCCGCGGCGACGACGAGCTGGTCGGACAGGTCACCCAGCGCTTTCTTCAGCGTGGAATCGGGGACCGACAGCAGGATCACGCCGACGACGAGCGCGTAGTTGACCAGCCACCAGGTGCCGGCGGCGGTGAGCACGACCAGCAGTGACCACGCGCTGGCCGGGATCCGCGGCGCTGTGGTCAGCCCGCCGATCTCCAGCACCGCGGACGACGCCACCGACGCCAGCACGAAGGTCGCGGCGGAGAAGATCTTGCGGTGGGCCTTGGCCTGGCCGTACACGCGCAGCCAGGAGTAGCCGTACGACGCCGCGATCAGCGCTGCGACCAGTGGCAATGGGAGCAGCAGGATGCCCGTGCAGACCCAGAGCGACTTGAGGTTCGTGTACGGCGCGCCCGCGACGGCTTTCTCCCGGCGTCGCTCGATCGTGCGAACGGCTTCGAGGTGCAGGACGGCGGCCGCGGTCAAAATCGCGAACCAGCCCCACTGCTGCTGGGTCACGCCGGGTGTTTTCACCGTGCATATGCACGTGAGGAGCACGGCCACAACGTCGATGACCAGCACGTACCAGGTCGCTGATCTGGGCAGAGTCCATATCGGCCATTGCCGGGGGGAGCTTCGCCGCGTTCGGTCGTTCACACTGAACGCACCCTCCGATGGCAGCCGATGTGAGCACTTCACCGTAAGCAGCGGCTCACTTCGTGTCGATCAGCGGGGGCTTGTTCAACCCGAGTGGACCAATGGAAAGGACTGTGATCACCATGAGTGACACCAAGCGCGGCAACGAATGGACCATGCGCGGCAACGAATGGACCATGCGGGGCAACGAATGGACGATGCGCGGGAACGAGTGGACCTACTCACGCTAGACAGGATCTGCAGTGTCTGATCCCAGGGACGACGGTTCGCGGCGGGCCCGCCTCCAGGCGAGTCCCGCCGCGGCCGCCGCCAGCACGCCGAGCCCGCCGGTGACGGCGATGACCGTCGACGGCACCGCGTACTCCGCCCCGGCCCCGACCAGCACGATCCCCAGGCCCTGGCTGGTCTTCAGCGCTGCCGCTGCCAGCCCGAACGCCTGGCCGCGCCGATTGTCGGGCACCGCGCGCACGAATTCCGCCGACGCGGGGAGGTGATACGCGCTCGCCGCACCGGAGAGGAACCACAGCAGCACTGTCACCGCCAGCCCGGGATGAAGCGCGCACAGGGTCAGCGGGACACAGGAGGCGATCGCCAGCGGCCCCAGCAGCCGGAGCCGTGTCGCCGGGGCCCACCGGGAGACGATCCACATGCCCACCACCGCGCCCGCCGGGCTCGCGGCGAGCAGCAAACCCAGTGCTTGCGGACCGCCGCCGAGCTCGGCGGCATAGGGCGCCGCGAGCCCTTCGACGGTGACGTAGAAACCGGCCACACACGCGACGGCCACGAGCGCCCGCAGCTTCGGCGTCGTCGCGACCAGGACGGCGCCCGCCCGCAGGCTCGGCCACCAGCGCCCTGGCTCCGAGCCGGGTGTCGACGGCTTCGGTCTCGCCCGGATCCCGAAGCGCACCAGCATCGCCGACGCGAGGAACGTGGCCGCGTCGGCCAAAAGTCCTTGGGACACCCCGATTCCCGCGACGAGGATGCCGCCGGTGGCGAACCCGATCACCTGCGACAGCTGCACGGTGATGTCCATGACGCTTTTGCCGAGCACGTACCGATCCCCGGAGAGCGCCACCGCCAGCGTCGCGGCGCGCGCGGCATTTCCCGGTGCGCCGATCGACTGCACCAGCACCAGCAAGGCCCCCACCAGTACCAACGGCATGCCCGGAATGGCCATCAACGCCACCGTCACCGCGCGGGCTACGTCGGCCACCACCATCACCTGGCGGCGTGGCCACCGATCGGCGAGCCCCGACAGCAGCGGTCCCGCCACGACGTCGGGCAGGTAGGTCAGGGCGTAGGTGAGCGCGGACCAGCCCGGTGAGCGGGTGCGGTCGAAGACAAGGACGGACAACGCGACCCTGGCGAGCTGGTCGCCGGCGACGGACACCAGTTGCCCGGCGAACACCGCTTGGAACTCACGCAGCGCGAAGACCTGACGGAACGTCGCGGCTCGCTGTTCCGTGCCGGCCACGGTGCCCCCAGGCAACTACGAAGTGCAGTGCTTCCGGCACCGACCGTACAACATCCTCGGCTGCAGTAAAGCAGGGTTGACAGTAGTGAGGTACGTACTAAAGTGTGACTTCACTATGAAGAAGGTACAGAAATTCGAGCGGGATGCCGGCGGTCACCTCTTCGATGTCCGGGTCAGGACGGCGATGGCGGAGTTCATCGGTGACGAAAACACTCTCGCCCTCGAAGCGGCGGCCGCCGCACGCGCGGCCAGCCACGCGATAGAACGCTTGCGGGGGCACGGCACCGACAGTCGCGGCTTGAGTTCCGGAGCGCTCGACGTCCTCATCCGGCTCAGCACCGCGACCGGCGTGGGAATCAGCATCGGTGACCTCGCGCAGTCGGCCGGGGTGAGCTCCCGCAACGTCACCGGCCTGGTGGACACCCTGGAGCGCGATGGACTGGCCGAACGAGTCCCGGACAAACGAGACCGCCGGTCCGTCCTTGCGAGTATCACTCCGGCCGGGCAGGCGTGGCTCGAAGCGTTCCGCGGGCCGACGCAGGCCGCGATGGCCGCGGTCTTCCACGGCTTCACCCCTGCCGAAATGACCCAGCTGCGGCATCTTTGCCTGCGCCTGGTCGAAAACCACAGTCGAGTCGAGGAGCAGCTGAACCGCTTATGACAGACCGAACACGCGACGCCGTCCGGGCCTACCACGAAGCCAGATTCCGGGGAGACGTCCCGGCGGCACTCGCGCAACTCTCCGGCGAGTTCACCTTCGAAAGCCCGATGATGACCGCCGGTGACCCCGCCGGGCACCTGGCCGGGCTACCCGGGTTCCTCGAGATCGTCTCCGGTGTCGACATGATCAGCGAGCTCTACGGTGAATCCGGCGCCACGCTCGTTTACGACGTCCACACCGCGACGCCGGCGGGAACGCAGCGCACCGCCGAGCATTTCGGACTGGTCGACGGCCGGATCTCGTCGATCATCCTGATCTTCGACGCGACGCCGTGGCGATCGATGGCGCCGGCGGTCGCGGCGGCGAATGGAAGCGGCCTCACCGGTGCCCGCACGACCGGGTGAGTGCAAGGATGTTCGGCATGGACGTACGTACCCGAAACCATGTCGTGGTGACCGGCCGTGAGGACGGCCCGGCAATGCTGCTCGCGCACGGGTTCGGCTGCGACCAGAACATGTGGCGCTTCGTGGTGCCGGCACTGGAGGCTCGCTTCCGGGTGGTGCTGTTCGACTATGTCGGCGCAGGCCGGTCCGACCTTTCCTCGTGGCGCGAAGAGCGCTATTCCGAGCTGGCGGGGTACGTCGACGACGTGCTGGACATCTGCCACGAATTGAATCTCGTCCAGGCTGTGTTCGTCGGGCACTCGGTCAGCTCCATGGTCGGCGTGCTGGCCGCGATCCGTGAGCCGGACTTGTTCGCGAAGCTCGTCCTGATCACACCGTCACCCCGCTATGTCGACGACGGCGAATACCGCGGCGGGTTCAGCCGTGAAGACATCGACGAGCTGCTGGACTCGCTCGAGAGCAATTACCTCGGCTGGTCGGCTGCGATGGCGCCGGTGATCATGGGCAACCCGGACCGGCCCGAGCTGGGCGAGGAGCTGACCAATAGCTTCTGCGCCACCGATCCGCTGGCCGCGCGGACCTTCGCACGGGCGACCTTCCTCTCCGACAACCGCGCCGACCTGGCGAAGGTCTCCGTGCCGACGCTGGTTCTGCAGTGCTCCAACGACGTGATCGCCCCACCGGAGGTGGGTGCGTTCGTGCACGCCGAGATCGACGGCAGTGAGCTGGTCACCCTGGACGCCACGGGTCACTGCCCGCAGCTGAGCGCGCCGCGGCCGACAGCGGAAGCCATCGTCGCCTTCGCCGCGGGGCCACCGTGAGGTGCGGCACCGGGCAGGACCCGGGTGGCGACAGGAACGACAACCCGGGCAACGAGGGCGCGGTGTTGTCGGCCCTGCTCGAAGACAGTGTCGAAGACCTCTACGAGAACGCGCCCTGCGGTTATCTCACGACGCTGCTCGACGGGTCCATCGCCAGGATCAACGGCACCCTGCTCACCTGGCTCGGGTTCACCCGTGAAGAACTGGTGGGTCGAAGGCGGTTCACGGACCTGCTGACCATCGGCGGCAAGCTCTACCACGAGACGCATTTTGCGCCGCTGCTGCAAATGCAGGGTGAGATCGGCGGCGTCGCCCTCGAACTGGCGGCCGCGGACGGCACCCGACTGCCCGTGCTCGTCTCGTCGGTGGTGAAGACCGGCACGGACGGGCAGCCGCTGCTCATCCGGACCACTGTGTTCGACGCCCGTGACAGGCGCGCCTACGAACGTGAGTTGCTGCGCGCCCGCGAGGACGCCGACCGCGACACTGCCCGGCTGCGGCGGCTCGCGACGACGTTGCAACGCACATTGCTGCCGTCGAAGCTGCAGTCCGTGCCGGGCCTGGACATCGCCGCGCACTATCGCATCGCCTCGCACGACATGGTCGGCGGCGACTTCTACGACGTGTTCCCACTGTCCGACGGCCGTTGGGGTTTCTTCCTCGGCGATGTCTGCGGCAAGGGCTCGACGGCAGCGGCGCTGACGTCGCTCGCCCGCTACACCATGCGTTCGGCCGCGATCTACGATCCCGATCCGGTCTCGGTGCTTGGCAATCTCAACACCGTGATGAACCAGGAATACCGCAGCGACGACCCGCGGTTCTGCACCGTGATCTTCGGCGTGCTGATGGTCGAAGACGCGAGCTGCTTGATCACCTTCGCCAGCGGCGGGCACCCGCCAGCGCTGCTGCTGCGCGCCGACGGCACCGCCGAGTACCGGTTCACCCCCGGCGGCCAGCTCGTCGGCATCCTGCCGAACGCCCATTTCACGGCCACGTCCGTGCGGCTGGTGCCGGGCGACACGATGCTGCTCTACACCGACGGACTCACCGAAGGCCGGCCGACGAACGGCAGGGAGCGCTACGGGGAGGAGGCGTTGGAGGCCTTCGCCGTCGACCTGGCCCCGGCCTCCGCGCAGGAGACCGTCGACGCGATGAGCGAGCTGCTCGACACTTTCGGCGACGGGCTGGACGACGACATCGCGCTGCTCGCGTTCAGCGTTTCGACCTCGGAGCCGCCATCGTGACCGAGCTGACCGCCACCGTACATACGAGCGCCGGCGGCCATCTGTTCGAGCTGGCCGGGCATCTCGACTTCCGCAACGTGTCCTATCTCCGTGAGGTGGTCGAAGGCGTCGAACTGGGCCCGGGGCAGCAACTGATCTTCGACATGTCCGGATTGTCGTTCTGCGATTCCACCGGACTCACCGTGCTCGTCATGGCGCGCAATCGCGCGCTGGCCGCGCATGCCGGGTTCGCGCTGGCCGCGGTGTCCGGCCGGGTGGCGCGGATCTTCCGGGTCGCGGGCCTTGACCAGGTATTTTCCGTCTACCCTTCGCCGGAAGCCGCGGCGGAAGCGTGGACACGCTCGGCAGGTTGAGCTGATGGCGTCAGTCACAGGTCATTGCAGCGCTCCCCTCACGACGAGGTCGAACGTGGGGCGGGGATCCGTGTCGTCGTGCCGGGCGATGCGGTGCAGGACGTGGCCCTCGACGCAGGCCGCTACCGCGGTGGCGGCGGCCTGCGGATCGCGTGCGCCAAGTCGTGCGAGCGCGAGCACGACAACGGTTTCCATGGCTGCACGTCCTCTCGACAAGGCCTGCTGAAGAGCCGGTGTGTGGCTGGCCTCCATGAACAGGATCAGGCGGGCGGTTGTCTGCGTCCGGGCCTCGCGTGTCATGTACTCGAACAGCTGACAGAGCGTGTCCACGAGTTCGTCCGGAGAGGTGGGCGAGAACGCGACCCCGACCTGCGTCAGGTCGAACTCCGCGAGCCGGGCGACCACGCCGGACAGCAGCGCCTGCCGGGTGCGGAAGTAGTTGGATGTCGAGCCCCTGGCGAGCCCGGCATGGTCATCGACACGGGTGTGGGTAAGCGCGCGCAGACCCTGCGTTCCGACGAGCTGGATCGCCGCGTCGAGGGCGCGCTGTTTCGTGGGGGTCACCTTGACACTATAAACATAGTGACAATGCACTATGAACGCAGTACCGTGGTAGCGCGAAACATCGCTTGGCCGACCGCGAAGGGACGTGAGCCGTCGTGCAGGAACCCACCAGTTCACCGCACCAGCCGTCCGGCGAAACCGCGCAGACCCAGGGAACGAACCAGTACCTGCGCCTGCTGGAGCGGTTGGAGCGCACCGATACCCTGGACCACGCCATTGATGTGGCGGATCCGATTGCGCGGCGCCTCGTGGCCGGTCAGCCGCTTCGCCGAATCCTGCACGGTGAAGCGACCGGCATCCCGCTGCACGTCATCGCCAAGGACATTCCCTTCGGCGCTTGGTTCATGGCCCAGTTCCTGGACCTGTTCCCGGATGCGGGGTCGAGACAGGCCGCCACCCGCCTCGTGGGTCTCGGTCTGCTCGGTGCCGCGCCCGCAGCGGTCAGCGGATGGGCCGAATGGGCGTTGAGCGACCGCGGTACCCGGCGCGTCGGCGTCGTTCATGCGGCCGCCAACGGCCTCGCCACGGTCGTCTTCCTGGGTTCGTGGGCAGCCCGTGTCCGCGACCACCACCAGCTGGGCGTCCGCTTGGGACGGCTCGGAGGCGCGCTCCTCGTGGCCGGCGGATTCTTGGGCGGACACATGCGAGATGTCGACATCACGTGGGGAACCGGGTCAGGCCGGTAGGGGGGATGGATACCGGCCCGACCCGGAGTTGAGGTCACCGCTGGAAGCGGCGAAGGGTGGCGCTAGTGGATAACCGGTGAGCCGGATCGATGCACGCAGGTGTTCGCCACGACGACGATATCGGTCGTCGAGGGAAGGTCGACCACCTTGTAGAAGCCCTCGTCGCATTTGTCCGTCCAGGCGACGGTTTCCGCGGACGCGGTACCGATCGTCGCCGACAGGGTCGCCAGCACGCTGAGCGCGATGGTCGCAAGAGCTCGGAACTTCATGGTGTCCTCAAATCGGTGTCTCGTCTGCAGAAGCGCGAGCGTCAGCAGTCGGCGCGCTTTTCGTTGTGCGGGCCCGTGCAGGCCAGTGCCGCGATGCCCGCCGCGCACAGGGTCAGCGCGGTGGCGATTCTCCGGAACCTGGTCAAAGTCGAACTCCTCTTTCACGCCCTATGGGCAGAGGATGACCGGAATCGGTTCCATCTCGCTTTCAAACGGCTTTCATTGGGCTGAAAGGGCCAATGTCGTTCCGAGCGTTGACCCCTGCTGCAGACTGATCGGATGGAGTGGACACGCACGGGGCTCGTCGAGGCAGGTTTCCACGGTTTCGTGGTCTTCACCGGCCTGCCGGCCGCAGACGTTCCCAAAGCGCCGGGCGTCTATCTCGTGCTTCGGCCGGATGCGATGCCACCGCGTTTCCTCGAACAGAGCGTGGCGGGCTGGTTCAAGGAGAAAGATCCTTCGGTGGACCAACGCACGCTCGGCGAAGCATGGATCGCCGACGCCGCTGTCCTCTACATCGGAAAGGCCGGTGGCGGAAAGACGGGCGAACGTGGGCTGAGCACACGCCTGGACGAGTATCGTCGCCACGGCTCCGGTATGCCGGTCGCCCATTGGGGCGGCCGGTACATCTGGCAGCTCGCCGACAGCGCAGCGCTCTTGGTGGCTTGGAGGCCGACTCCCGCCCAGAACCCCGAGGGCGTCGAATCCGAACTTATCGACGACTTCCGACTTGTCCATGGGCGGCTGCCCTTCGCCAATCGCAAAGGCGGAAAGCGTGGGCTTCCGGCGTCAGGCTGAGCGATCCCACGAAGATCGAGGCCTTCGAACGCACGCACGCTTCGCGCATTACCGGTGTTCGCTGGCGAACGTCTCGGATGCCGACCAGAAGGGTCCGCTCGACGTGAGCGGGCTACAACTTGTCGAGGTCGGTATGCCGGGTGGCAAGTGCGCTGGCGAGTTCTGTCAGCTTGACGTTCATGCTCTGGGAGGTGCGACGCAGGACTTCGAAGGCCTGCTCGGCGCTGATGCCGCGTCTCTGCATCAGGATGCCTTTGGCCTGCCCGATCACGTCCCGGCTGTCGATGGCTTTCCGCAGGTGCACGGCCTGCAGATCGGCGTTGGTCAGCGCCTGTGTGTGGGCGAGCGCGAGGCTTCCATGGGTGGCGAGCAGGAGCGCGATGTCCCCGTCGGCGTCGCTGAGGCCGTCGCGTTCGCGGGAGTACAGGTTGAGCGCGCCCGACAGCCGGGGTGGCTTCGCGTTGGGTAGCAGCGCCGTCGACAGCACGGAGTTGTACCCACGTGCCGCGGCCGCCGGCCCGAACTTCGGCCAGCTTGGTTCCATGGTGAGGTCGGCGCTGCGCCCGGCCGCGGGACCGCGTTTGCGGGCGGCGTCGACGCACGGGCCCTCGCCATGGTCGTATTGCAGCTGGTCGAGTTCGGCGGCGATCGGGTCGGTTTCGACCGGGGTGTGGAAAACGCCGCTGGGGCCGCGGAGGGTCACGCTCACCAGGTCGGCGTTGGGGATCACCTCATGTGCGGTGATGACGATCTGCCGCAACGCACCGGCGACAGTGGTGACGTCGAGGAGCTTCCGCGTCAGCTCCGCGAATTGGTGTGCCAGCGGCCCGCTCGGCGAAGGCTGTTCCCCGGTGGCGAACTCTCGTTTGTCCCTGTTCCATTCCTGCTCGGTGGACGACATCGGTGGAACCTCGACTTCATCGGCGAGCGGTGGCCGGACGCACGGACGCTGTCTGCTCAACGTCAGGGCTGCTGCTCGTCGGTCACCTGGCGACCAGCGGCGCATGCAGCCGTCTGCCGATGCTAGTCGCTTACCGATGGGTTACCCGCCTCGTGTCCGCTCATACCTCACCACGCGCGGTGATTTGCCAAGGCCGCTCGCGTCGCGAAGATGCGTTAGCCTCGGCAGGTGAGTCTGTCCGGCATGGTCGTGACCGCCGTGGGCCTCGGGCCCCACGACCACTTGTGCTGGGCGTATGACGATGCCGCCGAGTTTCGTGACAGGGCGATCGAATTCGTCACCGAAGGCCTGGCCGGTGGGTACCGCATCTGTTACGTGGTCGATGGCGAATCCGCGCGGGCGGACCTTGCCGGGCTCGAAGGAATTCAGGACGCGATACACCGTGGCGCCGTCCAGATCGACTCGCTCGCGGAGCGGTACACCGCCGGCAATGTGATCGACCCGGAACGTCAGGTGGAGGCCTACGCGGTGGCCACGGAGAGCGCGCTCGCCGCGGGTTTCGCCGGCCTACGTGTCGTCGCCGACGCGACACATTTGGTGGGTTCTGCCGAGCAGCTCGACGCGTTCGCGCGCTACGAGTCGCTGGTCGACCGCTACATGGCCGGCAACCCCTTTTCAGCGCTGTGCGCCTATGACCGGGCCGAACTCGGTGACCACGCCATCGCGCAGCTCGCCTGCCTGCACCCGAACGCCAATTCCGGCGCGACCCCCTTCCACCTGCACTCGTCGCGCGACGCCGACGCCGGTGAGCTCGAGCTGAGCGGCGCGCTCGACATGGTGAGCCACGAGGTGTTCCCGCTGGCACTGCTACGCACGGACCCGCGGCCCATCGGCGGGGAGCTCGTGATCGACGCGACCGGACTCGACTTCGTCGACCACAACAGCATGCTCGCCATTTCCGAGCTCGCCGGGCGAAGCCAGGCGACAGTCGTGCTGAGGACGTCCGGCCCGATGCCGGCCCGGCTGATCGAGATCCTCGGTCTGTGCAACGTCCGCGCGGAGCCACCGGGATGAGAACAGGTGCCGCGGCCGGGCATCAGGGCTATTTCCACGAGGCCGCGTTATACGGTTCCGACGACGAATTCCTGGCGATCGTGGTGCCGTTCCTCGAAGACGGACTCAAGGCCGGTGAACCGACGCTGGTCGTCCTCGACGAACCGAACGAGAAGCTGATTCGCGGCGCGATGGGCCGCGCCGCGGGGCTGTCGTTCCTGAACGGCGCGGCGCAGTACGCGCGGCCGGCGAGTGCTATCAGGAAGCAGCGGTCCATGCTGGCGTCCCACGTCGCCGATGGCGCCGCGCAGATCCGCGTCGTCGGTGACGTGCCGCATCCGGGCACAGGCGTCTGCTGGGACTGGTGGGCGCGTTACGAGGCGGCCGTCAATCACGCCTACGACGACTTCCCGCTCTGGGGCATGTGCCCGTACGACACCCGCACCACCCCGGACGACGTGCTGGCCGACGTCGCCCGCACGCACCCGCGCATCGCGTCGGCGGCCGGTCACCACTCGAACGACGGGTTCGAAGACCCGATCGGCTTCCTCGCCCGGCTCGGCCCAGCGGGACCCGACCCGCTGGAGCTCGCGCCGCCGTCGGTCGAGCTGAAGAGTTGCACCCCGGCGGCGGCACGAGAAGCCGTCCTCCGCGCCGCCGCGGGCAGCGATGTGCCGGCGGCGGAGGTCGACGACCTGCTCATCGCGGTGAGCGAGGCCGTCGCGAACGCTCACCGGCACGGCAAGCCGTCGGTCCGGCTGCGGTTGTGGGCGGGCTGGGAGCGGCTCGTCGTCACCGTCGCCGACCGGGGCCGCGGCCCGGCCGACCCCTTCGCCGGCCTGGTCCCCGCGCGGAACTCGCCCGGCGGGCTCGGGCTGTGGATCATTCACCAGATCTGTGCCCGCGTCACCATGTGCGTCGGCGAAGACGGGTTCACCATCCGGATGGTCGCGGGGAAACCCGGCCTTCCGCTGACGCTGTGAAGGGATCCTTGACACAAGGACCCCTTTCACGGCGTTCCTGCACTCACGAGCCGCGCTGGGTCAAGCCTTTTCCGCGCCGCTGGTGAGCCCTTCGGTAAGCAGCCGTTGCGCCGCGTAGAACAGGATCACGATCGGGATGGTCAGCACGACCGAGCCGGCCATCAGGATCGTCTTGGACACCTCGACCCCGTTGGACAGCTGCGCCAGCCCGAGTGACACCGTCCACTTGGAACGGTCCTCCACCAGGAACAGCAGGGCGAACAGGAATTCGTTCCAGGCGATCATGAACACGTACAGCGCGGTGGCCATGATCGCCGGCGCGGCCAGCGGAATCGTCACCCGCGTGATGATCTGCCGCCGGGTGCAGCCGTCGACCATCGCCGCTTCCTCGATGGCGGCCGGGATCGTGATCAGGTAATTACGCAGCATGTAGATCGACACCGGTAGTGTCTGTGCGATGTAGACGATCATAAGGCCGACAAGTGAGTCGCGAAGCCCGAGTTTGGTGAACAGCACGAACAGTGGCACGGCAAGGAGAACGGCCGGGAACAGGTACACCGCGAGGAACAGGAAGTGGATCTGCTTGTGGCCGAAGAAGTGCAGCCTGCTGATCGCGTACGCGCCGGGGATCGAGATCAGCAGCGTCAGCGCCATCGTGCCGATCGAGACGATCGCCGAGTTCCCGAGCAGGCTCAGCATGCCCTGGCCGTCCGAGTCCGTCGAACGCAGGACGTCCCCGTAGGTCGACGTGGTCCATTCCGAGAAGCCCAGCCAGAGTTTTCCCGGGTTCTGCAACAGGTCTTCGATCGGCCGGATGGACAGAAGGATCATGTAGTAGAAGGGAAACAGCGTCGCCAGCGCGAGCCCGGCGAGGACAACCCAGCGCAGCACGCCGAAAAGCTTGGTTTCGAAGGTGTCCCGGTTCATCATGACCGCCTGTCCTCCGGTTCGGGGGCAAAGAATTTCAGATATACCGCGAGAAAGACCAGCAAGACCGCGGCGAGCACCAATGCCTGAGCCGCGGCGGCGCCGACGTCGAAGCGCGCGGTGATGAAGTTGTAGACCCGGACGCTCGCCACGTCGGTGCCCGAGGCGCCGCCGGTGAGCAGGTAGACGTCGTCGAACTTGGTGAAGTTCATGACGAACCGCAGCATCCCCAGCAGCGCGATCACCGGCGCCAGCTGCGGCAGGATGATGTGCCGGAACCGCTGTGTCGGCGTGGCGCCGTCGACCAGCGCGGCCTCCTCGAATTCCTTGGGGACGGCCTGCAATCGCGCCAGCAGGAACAGGAACGCGAACGGGAAGTACCGCCAGGCCTCGAACGCGATCACCGTCAGCAGTGCCACCGGGATCGGGATGTCCATGCCCAGCAGTGAAACCGTGGTCTCGCGCTGGGTGAGGAACGCGATCGGCCGGTCCCAGCCGAGGAGATCGGCGCCCCATTCGTTGATGATCCCGTACTGCGGGCTGAGCATGACCTCCCAGACGAAGGCGACGGCCACCACTGGTGCGACGTAGGGCAACAGCATCGCGCTGCGCAGGAAACCCCGGCCACGGAACGGCTTTCGCAGCGCGAGCGCGGCGAACAGGCCGAGCGCGATCGACAGGACCGTGCCACCGATCGCGTAGATCAGGGTGGTGCCGAGTGAACTCCAGAACCCCGGTGAGCCGAAAACGGTGACGAAGTTGCGCAGGGTGTAGCTCTCGAAAAGCCCGGTGCTGCGGACGTTGAGCAGTCTGATCCGCTGGAAAGCGAGGATCACTGTCCACAGCAGAGGAAGAACGACGACGGCCAGCACGATCAGCAGCGTCGGTGAGATCAGTGCCAGTCCGGCCCGGTTTTCCCGCTGTCGCAGGGTCTTCACGCGGTTCACCTCAGCGAGGTCTGGATCGAGCGGACGTCGTCCGCGGCGTTCTCGGCGGCCTCGTCCGGTTCGGTTCCGCTGAGCATCGACGCGACCGCCTTGGGCACTGGCAGTTCGCCGAGTGTCGCGCCCATCAACGTGCCCTGACCTTCCTCGAAACCCCAGCGGTGAAACTTGTCCAAGCTGTCGCGCAGCGCGCGGATCGTCTCCAGCGGATAGATTTCGTTCAGCGGGCGGCGGGTGTCCACGCCTGCCGGGAGCTTTTCCCAGGCAAGGCTGAACAGTTGCGGATCGGCGGCGGTTCCCCGGCGCGCCGGGATCTTGCCTTCCGGCGCCATGCCGAGCCACTCCGAGTAGACCTGCTCGCCCATCATGTATTCGATGAACCGCTTGGCCTCCGCACGTTTCGAGCCGACCGGAACCGTCCACGACGTGAGTTCGCCGTACTGCGCGGGTTCGTGGGCCGGGCCGCTGATCGCGCTCACCACCCCGCTGTTCCTGGCCAGGAAGCCGGGATCGGTCTTGCATTCGGGGCAGGACGGCGACACGTCGTCGCGCAGGCCGCCGAGTTCGTCCAGCAGATACGAGGACCAGACGATCATGGCCGACCGCCCGGCGAAATACGTTGCCCGCGTGCTGTCGATGTCCTGCGTGCCCGGCGGCGAGTACTTGCCGACGAGGTCGCCGACGAACCGGAACGTGTCCTTGCACGGCGGATCGGCCAGCGAGACGGCGCCGTCGTCACCGACCAGCTCGCACCCTCCGGCGACCGCGAGCCCTTCGAAGGCCTGCCCGGTTCCGGCGTCCGCGGCCGACGACGTCATCGAGATACCGGACATGCTGCCCCGATGCAGCGTTTGCGCGGCTTGGCGGATCTTGTCGTAGGTGTCCGGCACGCCGAGCCCGGCGGCGGCGAAAAGATCCTTGCGGTAGACGAGGATCTGCGCCCAGCCGTCCGAGGGCACCGCCAGCTGCCGATCACCGTCGCGGGTCAGCGCCAACGCGCCCGGCGAAAAGGTGGACGCCCCCAGCGAGTCGACGATCTCCTGAGCGGCCTGGGCGTCGAGCAGTTCGTTGCCCGCCATCTGCCAGGTCGCGGTGAGTGGCAGGGCGCCGATGACGTCGGGCAGCTTGCCCGCCGCCGCCGAAGACATGATCAGCTGGCTGAACTGGTTCTCGTCGACGGCGACGAGCTTGACCGGAATTCCGGTCTGCTCGGTGAACCGGCTGGTGATCCGTTCGGTCGCCCGCACCCGGTCGGTCTGGTTCTCCAGGCTCCACACCACCAGTGTCTTGGCATCCTCGGCGCTTTCACCGGCACATCCGGCCAGCAGGCCGGAACCGAGCAAGGCGACCAATGCGGCCGCCCTCGCCCGTCCGCGTAATCCCGGGACTCGCATCATCAACAGCACCCACCTTTCCTGTTGTGATGATGCGAATACTGCAAGTGAGCCCCTTGGCGCAAGGGCTACCCGTTTTATGATTCGACCCGCTGCGATGTCGAGAACCCGAATGCGGCTCCGACCCGACTGTGATGGGGTCCCCCGTTGGGACACCGACTGCCTTGAGGAGCCACGACGTGAAGTACATGCTGATCATGCACAGCAACCCGGTGATCTGGGATTCCTTGACCGAAGAGGAGCGCAACGACGTCATGGACGGCCACGGCCCGTTCATGGACGCGATCAAGAAGTCGGGGGAGATGATCAGCACGGCCGCCCTTCCCGGCCCCGCCGAAAGCGCGATGGTCCGCGTGCGCGGCGGCGTCCCGGTGGTCACGGACGGCCCGTTCCTGGAGGCCAAGGAGTACCTGGCCGGGTACTACCTGGTCGAGTGCGCGAGCAAGGAGCGCGCATATGAGCTCGCCGCGATGATCCCGGACGCCAGCATCGAGGGGCTCGGCGTCGAGGTGCGCCCGATCATCTTCTCGGCAGGCCCGGAGGACTGAGCGCATCACCATCTCGTGAGTGTTTCGCGGGGTTAGAACCCCGCGAAACACTCACGAGCCACCCGCGTGGCCCGCTGACGGCTGCGTGGTCACCGCCTTAGCTTGGCGGCGAGCACCGCTTCTTCAAGCCCTCTCGCGGCCAGCCGGTCGGCACGCTCGTTGTCGGGATGCCCGGCGTGGCCCTTGACCCAGTGCCACTCCACCTGGTGCCTGCGGACGGCGGCCTCGAGCTGCTGCCAGAGGTCGACGTTCTTGACCGGCTGCTTCGCCGTCGTCATCCAGCCGTTCTTCGACCACCCGGCGACCCATTTGGTGATGCCGTTGCGGACGTAGGTGCTGTCGGTGTAAAGCATCACCGTCACCGGCCGCTTGAGGCTTTCGAGCGCCCGGATGGGTGCCGTGAGCTCCATCCGGTTGTTGGTCGTCTCGCCCGCTTCGCCACCGCACATGTCCTTCTCGCGGTCGCCGTACTTCAGGACCGCGCCCCAGCCACCCGGCCCGGGATTGCCCAAACACGCACCATCGGTGTAGATGACCACGGCCAGCTCAGCTTCGTTCACTCCAGGAACATACCGACCCTCCTCGGCCGGGAGAGGCCAGCCCATGGACCAGCAGCCGTCCAAAGTGGAGCGTGGCGTTTCGCTTGCTCCGGCCGAACTTGCCAACGGGCCGCTTCGAGACGGTCCATTCGCGGGGTCGGTTAGGGTTCGGGTCATGGTCAGAGACGCTGAAGAAACCCGGCAACGCCACGGCCGTGCGGAAGCTGGTGCGACCGTGAAACTGTTCCGTCGCGTCTTGATCGGTGTACTGGTCGCCGCCGTGCTCGTCCTGCTGTTCGCGGTGCCGTGGTGGGCGCTCGTGTTCTCGCCAACGGACTGGCCGTTCCCCGTGGTGCTGGTGGGCACGATCGTCTTCGCGGCCGGGCTCGTCGCTTTCCCGGTGATGATGTATCTCGGGCATCGGCGCAAGGGGCGCGACTGGGCGGCGCGCATCGGCGACGGCATCCTCGGCGTGATCTGGGTGCTGTTCGTCTGGACCCTGCTGGGTGACGTGCTGCGGCTGGTGCTGACCATAGCCGGGGTGGAAAACCCGGACCGGGCGCGGATCGTGGCCGTCGCCATCGCGGTGGTGGCCGCGACCCTGGTGGTCTGGGGCTACACCGAAGCGATGCGTGTGCCGCGGGTCAAGAACGTCGACGTCGTCATTCCGCGCCTGGGCCGAGGCATGGACGGGACGCGGGTCGTCGTCGTGACAGATACTCATCTTGGGCCGCTCGACCGGGCGAAGTGGTCGGCGAAGCTCGCCGCGGCCGTCAACGAACTCGACGCCGATATCGCGATCCACGCCGGTGACATCGCCGACGGCACGGTGGCCCAGCGTCGGGAGCAGGCCGCGCCGCTCGGAACCGTCCGGGCGCGACTGTCCAAAGTGTACGTGACCGGGAATCACGAGTACTTCGGCGAGGCGCAGGCCTGGCTCGACCACATGGGAGAACTCGGCTGGGAACCGCTGCACAACAGGCACGTCGTCGTGAAGCGCGGGGGAGACGAACTCGTCGTCGCGGGGGTGGACGACGCGACCGCGGCGGCGTCGCATCTTCCCGGGCACGGCGCCAACCTGGTCGAGGCGCTGGCCGGCACCGATCCGAATACGCCGGTGCTGCTCGTCGCTCATCAGCCCAGGCAGATCGACGCGGCCGTGAGCGCCGGCGTCGACCTGCAGATCTCCGGGCACACCCACGGCGGCCAGATCTGGCCGTTCCACTATCTGGTGCGGATCGACCAGCCGTCGGTGCACGGGCTCAGCAGGCATAGTGCGCGGACGCAGTTGTACACGAGCCGGGGGAGCGGGTTCTGGGGTCCGCCGCTGCGGGTCTTCGCGCCGAGTGAGATCACCGTGCTCACGCTGCGCTCGGCGTAGGTAGTGCTGCGCTGTCCCCAAAGCGGCGTTCGGGGCGTTGAGCGTCCCCGGCGCCGCTTTCGGGCATTACCGCGGTATCCGCGCCAGTGCTGGCAGAATCGGGTAATAAGGACACGGACCGACGAAAAAAGGAGACCCGGTGGCTGCTGGTAACCAGGTGAGGCGCGTGACCCTGGCGATAGTCGGCGGCTTGCTCGTGCTGATCGGCATCGCCCTGCTCGTCTTGCCTGGACCCGGCCTGCTGGTGGTGCTCGCGGGCTTGCTCGTGCTCGCCTCCGAGTTCCCCGCCTTGGAGCGCTACGTCGACCCGGTGCGTGACAAGGCGATGAAAGGCGCGGAGGACAGCGTCGCCACCCCTTTCCGCATCGTCATGTCCGTCCTCGCCGGGTTGGGTCTCATCGCCATCGGAGTCGTGCTGGGACTGGGGCTCATCCACCAACTGCCGTTCAAGGGCTGGAGCATGGGCTCGAGTTTCATTCTCTCGGGGCTGATCGTGTGGGGCCTGCTGATCTGGAGCTACCGCCGGGTCCGCGCCCGGCGCTTGGCCCAGTAACCGGCGGGCGAACAACCACTGGTCGTTTCGTGATCTCCCGGCGCGATAGGGTGATCGTGGTTGAGTCCACAGCCATTGCAGATTGTGCGCCGCGCGGAGCACCGCAGCCCGTCCTGTATCGCCGTCCAAGTCCTGGGACATGGCGCAGGAGTTGCGGAACGGTGCGGCGCAGTTTTTTGTCACAAGACACGCGTGATGGAGTTGTGGTGGCTGGGACGACAGCGAAGGACGACGAGGCGCCGGTCATGTCACCTGGGATGACCAGGATGGCAGCGGGATACCGGCTTCGGGTGCTGCTCATCGAAGACGACGATGGCGACGCACTGCTCGTCGAGGAGATGCTCGCCGAGGGTGATCTCCCGGTGTCGCTCGATCGCGTCGAAACCATGGCCGCGGCGGTGAGCGGACAGATTCACGCCGACTGCATCCTGCTCGACCTGCAGCTTCCCGACGCGATCGGCCTAGCCGGGCTGACCAGGCTGCGGGGACACGCCCCGAACACCGCGGTCGTGGTGCTGACCGGGCAGCGCGACGAGCTGAACGGGGTGGCCGCGGTCGCCTCGGGTGCGCAGGACTACCTGGTCAAGGACCAGGTCGACGGGCCGCTGCTGGCCAAGGCGCTGCGCTACGCCTGGGAACGCAAGCGCGCGGAGGAAGTCGAGCAGCAACTACTGCAACAGCAGCTCATGTCCAGCGAGAACAGCAGGCTGGAGCGTGGCCTGCTGCCCACCCCGCTGCTTGTCGACCCGAGTCTCGCCTTCTCGACGCGCTACCGGCCCGGCCGGGACGGAGCGCTGCTCGGCGGGGACTTCTACGACGCCGTGGAGCTGCCTGACGGCACCGTCCAGATGATGATCGGCGACGTCTGTGGGCACGGCCCGGACGAGGCCGCGCTCGGCGTGGCACTGCGGATCGCGTGGCGGTCGCTGGTGTTTGCGGGCCTGCCGGAGGCGGAGATCCTCGCGACGGTCGACAGGGTGCTGGTGCACGAACGCATCGAGCCGATCTTCGCCACCGCGTGCATGGTCAGCATCGCCGCGGACAGGCGTTCGCTGCGGCTGTGCCTGGCCGGCCATCCGCCACCGGTGCTGATCACCGCCGGCGGGGACGCCACATTGCTGCCCAGTGACCGGCTCGGTGTCCCGCTCGGCTTGATCGCGGACGCCACCTGGCAGCCGAGGGAGGTCCAGCTCGACCCTGGCTGGTCGCTGCTGCTCTACACCGACGGCGTGTTCGAGGGCCGGATCGACGGCGGTCCCGACCGGCTCGGCCACGAGGACATGGCGGCGCTACTTCCCGGCCTCCTGCGGAGCAACCCAGGCTGGCGGCGTGAGCCCCGGCCGATCCTCGACCAGCTGATCGCCACGGTCGAACAGCTCAACCAGGGGCCGCTCGACGACGATCTCGCCCTGGCCATGCTGACCCACAACCCCGCGGACCGGATCAGATGAACCAGGCGGAAACCGGAGTCGCGAAGCGCTGGACGATCCGGCGCTGGGCGGCCTTGCTCGCCTGGACCGAAGCGGCCCTGCTGATCGCCGCGATCACCGGCGGCGCCATCGCGTTCGACAACCTGGGTGATGCACGCGGCAAGCTGGTCGACAAGATCGACCCTCAGCTGGTCCAGGCCGGCAAACTGACCACCGCGCTGCTCAACCAGGACACAGGAGTCCGCGGATACCTGCTCGCGGGGCAGCGCGACTTCCTCGCCCCTTACGAACTGGGCAAGCAGCAGCAGTCGCAGGCGGTCGCCGAGCTGCGGCGACTCGGCGCGACTCCCGGCACGCAGGCGGGTGACGACGTCGATGAGGTCCTGCGCAAGGTCGTGGACTGGCAGCGGCTGGCCGACAGCGCAATCGCGGACCGTTCAC
Source organism: Actinomycetota bacterium (assembly GCA_032230695.1). Lineage (GTDB taxonomy): Bacteria > Actinomycetota > Actinomycetes > Mycobacteriales > Pseudonocardiaceae > Amycolatopsis. The sequence continues at coordinate 99,710 of JAVXWP010000179.1, forward strand.
CGTCCGCCTTCACTCAGGCAAACCTGGGCAAGGTGCAGTTCGACGCCGTGCGGGTGGCCCTCGACGTCCAGCAGGGGCATCTCGCCGGAGCCCGGGGCGCCGCGCGGAACAGCTTGAACGCCGCGAGTGTGTTCCTGAGCGTCATGCTGGCCGTCATCGCCGGGCTGGTGGTGATCCTGTTCGCCATCCTCTACGCGGGTTTCCGCCGCGCGATCGCCGAACCCATCGTCAAGCTCGCCGCCGAGGTCAGGGCGGTGTCCGACGACGACATCCACCGGCGGGTCCACGCCAACGGGCCGCGGGAGCTTATCGAACTGGGGGCCGACATCGAAGCCATGCGCGAGCGCATCGTCGACGAGGTGAGGCAGCTCCACCGCGCGCACGAGCTGCTCGACACGCGTACCCAGGAATTACAGCGGTCGAACTCCGATCTCGAGCAGTTCGCGTACGTCGCTTCGCATGACCTGCAGGAGCCGCTGCGCAAGGTGGCGAGCTTCTGCCAGTTGCTGCAGCGCCGCTACCAGGGCCAGCTCGACGAGCGCGGCGACCAGTACATCCAGTTCGCCGTCGACGGCGCCAAGCGGATGCAGGCACTGATCAACGACCTGCTCTCGTTCTCGCGCGTCGGCAGGCGGTCCGGTGAGCACGTCGTAGTCGACACCGGCGAGCTGTTCGACATCGCGATCGGCAACCTGGAGCCGGTGATCGAAGAAACCGGCGCCCGGGTCACCCGCGGCGAGCTTCCCCAGGTCCAGGGCGAGGCGACGCTGCTGACGGCGGTGTTCCAGAACCTGGTCAACAACGCGATCAAGTTCCGTGGCGAGCTGACGCCGGAGGTCCGCGTCGACGCGCGCCGTGCAGACGCCGAGTGGATCTTTTCGGTCACCGACAACGGAATCGGCATCGATCCCGAGTACGCCGAGCGCATCTTCGTGATCTTCCAGCGGCTGCACGCCAAAAGCGCCTACCCGGGTACCGGGATCGGGCTGGCGATGAGCCGCAAGATCATCGAGTACCACGGCGGGCGGATTTGGCTCGACACCGAAGCGGGTCCGGACCACACCCGCTTCTTCTTCACCCTTCCCGAGCCGCCGGAGCCGGAAGTCACCGTGTCCGCCGCGAAAACCAGTGACAGCGAAGAAGAGAACGAGGAAGCATGACCGACGCGCTGATGAGCCCAGTAGACATCCTGCTCGTCGAGGACGACCCCGGCGACGTGCTGATGACGCAGGAAGCGTTCGAGCACCACAAGATCCGTAACTCACTGCATGTTGTCAGCGACGGTGTCGAGGCGCTGAAGTTCCTGCGCGGTGAAGCGCCGTACGAGGGCATGCCCAGACCGGGATTGATCCTGCTGGACCTCAACCTGCCCAAGAAGGACGGTCGCGAGGTGCTCGCCGAGATCAAGGCAGAGCCGTCACTGCGGTCGATCCCGGTGGTCGTGCTCACGACTTCGGAGGCGGAGGACGACATCCTGCGCAGCTATGACCTGCACGCGAACGCCTACGTCACCAAACCGGTGGACTTCGAACGCTTTGTCGAGGTCGTCCGCCAGATCGACGAGTTCTTCGTGACCGTGGTCAAACTGCCGCACTGAGCAGAGCTGCCAGGCCGGCGGCGTCCAGCGCCCCCGTCACCGTGCGCGACGCCCCGGCCGCGACACAGAGGGAAACTCCTCGTTGCTGGGCCAGCAACGCCGCCCGTACCAGCACACCGACGCCGGCGGAACTCAGCGAGGTCACGCCGGAGAGGTCGAGGATCAGCACGGTCAGCGCACTACGCAGCCGGCTCGTCAAAAGTTCTTCCAGCCGTGGTGCTGTGGCCAGGTCCATCGCACCACTCACCTCGACGACGACCGTGCCGTCGTGTGGTCTTCGCACGCTTACCTGCAAGGCTTCGGCTGGAGTGAGGGCGGAACTGGCGGCGGTCATGATGCTGGCCTCCAAAATGCTGCCGGCTTTCAATAACAGCGCGGAAGCGACCGCGACGAAACTCAGGAACGAGCACCGTTGTTCGTCGGGTTCGCCCCCGGGAAAACACGCGGGCTGCGGACGACGGCTACGGGTTGAACCGCATCTCAACGTTATCCCGGTGTTAAAGAGAGCGCAACTGTCACATTGCCTTACGGCGCAACGAGGAACGCATTCGCTCGGCTCCAAGTGCCTTCTTCACCGTCGCGGCGGTGATCCTTTCGACGTCGCCACGTTCGGCTTCCGGTAGCGGTGCACCGGCGGATTCCCGGGTCGCCGACGCCGCGCCAAGTATCGACGTCGGCAGGCATCCCGGTGACCGCGCCAACGCCAGGATGATGGGCGCACCGCCGATCACATCGTCGGGGCCGCGTCGATGCAGGTGTTTCGGAAGTCCCTGAAGGCCCCCATGAGGGTATTGGAGTCCCTCATGGGGGCCTTCAGAGACTGTGCTCACGCCCAGCGGCTGGCGCGGTCACGCCGGCCACGCGGCGCGTCTGCGTGCCGACGCCGAGGAAGAAGCCGAGCCGGTTCGAGTCAGCTCGCGTTTTTGCTTGTCGGCGCCCTGCCGCCGAGATAACGTGCCTTCGGCCAAAGCGGGCTCGTGCGCAGCATTTACGCAGGTCGGCATGGTTCTCAGATGCCCCCTAAGTGCTGTTCCAGGCGCGCACGTAGATCCGGCGCTGCGCGTCCGGGCGGACCTCGACCAGCCCGACCTCCCGCAGCACTCGCAGATGCCGGGACACCGCGGGCTGGGTCAGGCTCGGCAGCGACGGGACGACCTGCGGGTTCTTGCTGCTGGATCGGCGGCGCGGTTCAGGCGTCGAACAGCGCGCTGACCGACTCGCCATTGTGGATGCGCCGCATGGCTTCGGCCAGTGCCGGCGCCACTGACAGCACGGTGAGCTTGGGGGTGCGTTCCTCATCCGGCACGGGCACGGTGTTGGTGCGGACGATCTCGAGCACGTCGGGCTGGTCGCCGATGCGTTTGAGGGCACCGTTGGAGAACAGCCCGTGGGTGCAGGCGACCCGGATCGACCGCACACCGATCTCCCGCAGCCGGGCCAGCAGTTCGATGACCGTGCTGCCCTTGGCGATCTCGTCGTCGAGCACGATGATGTCGCGGTCGGCGACGTCACCGATGACGGAGCTGATGCTGACCCTGTCGTCGGCGAAGCGCTGCTTCGCGCCGGCAGCCACCCGAACCCCCAGCAGGCGCGCGAAGTGTGAGGCTTCCTTGGCGTTGCCGAGGTCCGGCGAGACGACCGTGGTGTTGGAGAGGTCGTACTGCCGGAAGTGCCCGGCGAGCTCCCGCAGTGCGTGCAGGTGGTCGACGGGGACGCTGAAGAAGCCGTGCACCTGCGGCGAGTGGAGCGTCATCGCCAGAACGCGGTCGGCGCCGGCTGTCGCCATCAGGTCGGCGACCAGGCGGCCGCCGATGGAGATCCGAGGCGCGTCCTTCTTGTCCGACCTGGCGTAGGAGTAGTGCGGCATGACAACGGTGGTGCGCGCCGCGGAGGCCCCACGCGCCGCGTCGAGCATCAGCAGGAGCTCGACGAGGTTCTCCTGGACCGGCCGGACCAAGGGCTGGATCAGGAAGACGTCCCGCTCGCGGCAGTTGGCCTGCAGTTGCACTTCCAGGCAGTCGTTGGCAAACCTCGAGACACGGACCGGGTCGAGCGGGACCTCCAGATTGGCGCAGATCTCCGCAGCCAGTTGCGGGTGGGCACTACCGCTGAAGACCACGATATCTCGCACGAACAGCTCCTTGCAGAATCCTGAGGGCGATAAGGGGGAATCTACTGGCTGCGCCCCGGTAGTCAGGGCTTGAGGTAGTTGTAGACCGTGGCCCGCGAGATGCCAAGGTGTTCGGTGATGACCCGGACCGCGTTTTTCCGTTCCAGGAAACCCTGCTCCCGAAGGGATTTGACCAGTGCCTTCTTGGCCCCGGCGTCGAGTCCTCGCGGAGTCTGATGGTGACCCGCGGCGAATTCGTCGATGACGTCACGAATCCCGTCGGCCGCCTGGTTGCGCAGGCTTTCGGCCGGGCCTTCGGGATCGATCTCGGTACTGATGAGACTGGTGAGATTCCGCGTCACCGTCTCGAAGATCGAAATGTCGAGATTCAGGCACAACGCCGCGACGTAACGGCCTTCGCTGTTCTTGATGCCGATCGAGGTGCTTTTGGCGGGGCGGCCGTCCGGAAATTTGTTCGGATAGTTCTGGATGACGCTCGGGTAGCCGGGATCGCGGATCCTGGCTATTCCGAGTTCGGTCACCGAATCACCGATCGTCCGCCCGGAGAGGTTGTTCTCGATCGCCCGGATCGACTGCCCGGGCTGGGTGAGGTCGTGCAGCACGACTTCACACAATCCGGCGAACATCCGGCCGACGGCCGTGGCGATTTTCTCGGCTTCACGCAGAAGATGCGCGTCCTCGGCGGAATGCGGACCGGACACGGGTCACCCTCCGGCGAAGACATCGGCCATCTTGTCCGCGGACTTCAGCCCGGACCCGGTGAGCACCACGACGGTCGTCTGGCCGGGGGAGATGTGCCCCTTCTCGGCGAACCGCTCGATCGCGGCCGCGCCCGTCGCACTGGTTGGTTCGGCGTAGAGCCCCATCGCGGCCAGCTTCCGGGTGGCCGTGTAGATCTCCGGCTCGGGAATGGCGACGACGTCTCCTTCGGACCGGCGGATGGCCGCTACGACCTCGGGCAGCCGTACCGGGGAGGCGATGGCCGTGCCCTCGGCGATGGTCGGCGACCACTCGGTGTCGCCGAGTTCGTCCGTGCCGCCATGGAAGGCCTGGTGGATCGGTGCGCAGTTCTCCGGCTGGGCCACCAGCAGCTTGGGGCGCCGGGTCAGTTGCCCGGCGCGCAGCAGTTCCGAGAACGCGATGTCGCAGCCGAGCACCGAGCTACCGGCTCCCGCTACGAGCACGACGTTGTCGGGCGCGCGAAAGCCGAGGTCTTCCCACATCTCGTAGGCCATCGTCTTCACGCCCTGCAGGAAGAACGGATGCCAGTTGTGACTCGCGTAGAAGAGCCGCTCCGACTGCCGTACGGCTTCGTCCGAGGTCGCTTGGCGGGAGCCGGGCACCAGTTCGACCTCGGCTCCGTACGCCCGGCTCTGCAGGATCTTGGCTGCGGAAGTGCTTGCCGGTGCGAGGATCTTGGCCTTCATCCCGGCGGCCGCGCAGTACGCGGAGACCGACGAGCCCCCGTTTCCGGAGCTGTCCTCCAGCATCGCCTTGACGCCCTGCCGCGCCAGCGACGACACCATTACCGAGACGCCGCGGTCCTTGAAACTGCCCGACGGGTTGAACCACTCCAGCTTGAACAGCACCTCGTGGTCGTTCCAGCGCCTCGGGAGCATCGGCGTGCAGCCCTCGCCCAAGCTGATCCATCGGTCCATGGCGACCGGGAATGCCGCCCGATACCGCCAAAGCGACCGTTCGGCCGTGTCGATCTCGCTCGGCGTGATCCCGGGAAGCGGCGAGATCATCAGCGGGCTGCCGTCGTCCCCACGCCATCGGAGCTGGTCCAGGTCGTAGCGCTGTCCTGAGCGGTCCTCTGCGTAGATCACCCCAGGTTTGTACATTAGGTCCACACTTAGACGCAACGTCTAGTCACGCACGCAGGAACGCGAGTCGCCGCGATAGCGGCACTCGGCGCGTTCGTCACGGTCTTCGTCGTCGCGTCCACGTCCGCCCTCCGTGCCGCGCAACGCCGTCGCGAGCTCGGCCTGCTGCGCACGATCGGTGCGGCGCCACGCCAGATCCGGCGGATGATCCTCGGCGAGGAGGTGCTCGCCGGTGTTGCCGGTGCGGTCACCGGCTCACTGCTGGGTGCGGTGGCGGCCCCCGAGCTGGGCGCGTTGATGCTGAAGATCGGTGTCAGCGACCCGGGTTTCACGTCCACATCGGACTCTGGCCGCTCGTCGTGGCCGCGCTGGCCGGGATCGCCGTCGTGGCCGCCGCGCTGCTGGTGCCGGTGGTGGTCGGGCCACTGGTCCGGCTGGCGACCCGGCCCGTGCGGCGGGCGAGCGGTGCGGGCGGGATGATGATCCGCGCGGAGCCGCTCAACGCCACCCGCAGGACCGCGTCCACCGCGGGTTATCCCACGGGGGAGACGACGAAACTCCGTGGCTATTCGGTCGTCGTACCCGAAGGCGCCCCCGGTCTTTCGGAGGTGATCGCTCGTGGTTTCGGCCTCCCTGGCCGGGAAACTCGCGCTGCGGCAGGGAATGACGCTGCGCTGGCCGTCGGCTACACCGGCATCGCCGTGGCCAACGCCATGGCGATGGCCGCGCAAAGCCGTCGCGCGGACTTCACCGTGCTGAGGTCCGCGGGTGCCACCCTCCGGCAGGTGCTCCGCCTGGTCGCGGGGGAGACGGCCCTGGTCGTCGCCCTCGGGACCGTGCTCGGCCTGCTGGTCACGTTGCCACCGCTGGCGGCCATGGCCGCCGGGCTCACGGAGGCGACGTCGACGCCGGTGGCGCTGAGCCTGGATTGGCCGGGGGTCGCCCTGGTGATCGGCTCTTGCCTGGTGCTCGCTGTCGGGGCGAGTGTGCTGATGTCCTGGCGATCACAGCGGACGAGCGTCCTGACGTAACGCCGTCGAGCGCCGCGTAGCGGGTGCCACCACGGTGAAAGGCTTCGTCGAGCCGCCGGTTACTGTGGATGGCTCAGGCGACATTTGAGGGACGAGGGAAATGCGGCGAGGACGCGAGCCGAAGGGCCGCACGGCCCAGGCGGCGGGGCCGACGCCGGGCCAGCATCAGGTGCGCTTCGGCACGGCGGAACTGCTGCGTGACCTCGACCGGCCCAACGGCTGGCTGCTGACCGTCGACGGCGTCGCCCAGTCCTACGTCGACCTCGACGACCCGACCCATCTCGACTTCGATTACGTCCGCCGGATCGGTGACGTCATCGACTGCCTGCCTGAGGCCGGTGCGGCGATGGACGTGCTGCACGTCGGCGGGGGAGCCTGCACCCTGCCCCGGTATGTCGCCGCCACCCGGCCCGGCTCGCGCCAGCTCGTGTTCGACGCCGACGGTGAGCTCATCGATCTCGTCCGCGAGCAGCTCGACCTGCGCAGCGTGCCGTCGCTGAAAGTACGCATCTCGGACGGCCGCGCCGGCGTCGCGAGCCGTCACGACGCCACCGCGGACCTCGTGGTCCTCGACGCGTTCGAGCGCGCCGCCATGCCCAGTGCGATGGCCACCCTCGAGTTCATCACCGACGTCGCCCGTGTCTTGCGCCCGCCTGGAACGCTCCTGGTCAACATCTCCGACGGGCCCGGCCTCAAGTTCGCGCGGCGAGTCATCGCCACCCTGTCGGCGGTCTTTCCACACCTGGTCCTGCTGGCCGAGCCCGCTGTCCTACGGGGCCGCCGGTTCGGCAATCTCGTGCTCGCGGGCTCGGCGGTCGAGCTGCCCGCAGATGCGCTGAGCAGGCGTGCGTCGTCGGCCGTCTTCCCCGCGCGAGTCGTCACCACAGCCGAACTGCGCAAGCTGGCCGGGGTTCTCGAACCCCTCACCGATGCTGCTCCGATGGCTTCGCCAACGCCGCCCGAGCACGCTTTCGGCCTCCCTGCGCGCGACTAGCTCCGGCAAGATACGCAAGGGGGGTATCTTGACTTGTCGACTTCTACCCCCTGGGGGTATAAATAGGGGGAACCCGATCAAGGAGAACCGCGATGGCTGAAACCACCTATGCCGTAGAGGGAATGACCTGTGGACACTGCGTGAGCGCGGTGACCTCGGAGGTCACCAAGCTCGACGGGGTGACCAACGTCGTCGTGGATCTCCCCTCCGGCGCGCTCACGGTCACCAGCGCCGCCGAGCTTCGCGAGGACGACGTCCGCGAAGCGGTCGACGAGGCCGGCTACACGCTGGCCGCACGGTAGGCCACGATGACTTCCGTCGAACTCTCCGGCGTCGAGCTCGCGATCACCGGCATGACCTGCGCTTCCTGTGCGATGCGGATCGAAAAGAAGCTCAACAGGCTCGACGGCGTCACCGCCACGGTCAACTACGCCACCGAGAAGGCCAAGGTCTTCTACGACGAAGGCGTAAAGCCGCAGCAGCTCATCGACCAGGTCGAAGCCGCCGGTTACTCGGCGGCCTTGCCCAAGCCGAAAACCACTGAGCCGCAAGACATCGAAGATCCGGACAGGTCGCTGCGGCAACGCCTGAGGGTTTCCGCCGTACTGTCGGTCCCGGTGATCGCGATGGCCATGGTGCCCTCGCTGCAGGTCACCTACTGGCAGTGGATCTCTCTCGCGCTCGCCGCGCCGGTGATCGTCTGGGCCGCGTGGCCGTTCCACAAGGCTGCGTGGACGAACCTGCGCCACGGCGCCGCCACCATGGACACCCTCATTTCGACGGGTACCCTGGCCGCGTTCGGGTGGTCGCTGTACGCGCTGCTGTTCGGCACCGCGGGCACACCGGGCATGACGCATCCGTTCGAACTGACCATCCAGCGGATGAACGGTGATGGCAACGTCTACTTCGAGGTCGCCGCCGGCGTCACGACGTTCATCCTCGCCGGCCGGTACTTCGAGGCGCGCTCCAAGCGGCGAGCCGGTGCCGCCCTGCGGGCGCTGCTCGAACTGGGCGCCAAGGATGTCGCCGTAATCCGCGATGGCGTCGAGCAACGCATCAGCGCCGACGAACTCCTTGTCGGGGAACGCTTCGTGGTCCGTCCCGGCGAGAAGATCGCCACCGACGGCGTGATCGAGGAAGGCAGCTCGGCTGTCGACGCGAGCATGCTCACCGGTGAATCGGTGCCCGTCGAAGTCGGCCAGGGTGACGCCGTGGCCGGCGCATGCGTCAACGCGGGCGGCAGGCTGATCGTCCGCGCCACCCGCGTCGGCTCCGACACCCAGCTCGCGCAGATGGCGAAGCTCGTGGAAGAGGCGCAGACCGGCAAGGCCGAGATCCAGCGGCTCGCCGACCGTGTCTCCGGCGTGTTCGTCCCGATCGTGATCGCGCTTGCCGTCGGGACGCTGGCGTTCTGGCTCGGCGCCGAAGCTTCGGTTTCGGCCGCCTTTACCGCCGCTGTCGCCGTGCTCATCATCGCGTGCCCTTGCGCGCTCGGGCTGGCGACACCGACGGCGCTGCTCGTCGGCACCGGCCGTGGCGCGCAGCTCGGCATCCTCATCAAGGGCCCGGAAGTACTGGAATCCACGAGGCGCATCGACACGGTCGTGCTCGACAAGACCGGCACGGTCACCACGGGCCAGATGGCGCTCGTAGACGTCCATGTCGCCGATGGTGCCGACGCGGACGATGTCGTACGGCTGGCCGGGGCGCTGGAGGACGCTTCGGAGCATCCGATCGCCCGCGCGATCGCCCGCGGAGCTCGTGACCGTGTCGGTGAACTGCCCGAGGTCGAGGATTTCACGAACGTCGAAGGCCTTGGGGTGCAAGGAAATGTGGCCGGGCACGCCGTGCTCGTCGGACGGACTGCGTTGCTCGAACAATGGAGCCAGCCGCTGCCGGAAGACCTCGCCGAGAAGAAAGCAGCCGCCGAGGCGCTCGGGCGGACGGCCGTCGCCGTCGGCTGGGACGGCCGGGCTCGCGGAGTGCTCGTCGTGTCGGACACGGTGAAAGCGACGTCGGCGCAGGCGATCCGGCAGCTGCGCGCCCTCGGGTTGAAGCCGGTGCTGCTCACCGGCGACAACGCGGCCGTCGCCCGGTCGGTCGCGGCTGAGGTCGGCATCGACGAGGTCGTCGCCGAAGTGCTGCCCAAGGACAAGCTCGACGTGGTGAAGCGCTTACAGGCGCAGGGCCGGGTTGTCGCGATGGTAGGCGACGGCGTGAACGATGCCGCCGCGCTGGCGCAGGCCGATCTCGGCTTGGCGATGGGCACCGGTACCGATGTCGCCATCGAAGCCGGGGACATCACGTTGGTGCGCGGTGATCTGCGGGCCGCGGCGGACGCGATCCGCTTGGCCCGCCGCACTTTCGCCATCATCAAGGGCAACCTGTTCTGGGCGTTCGCCTACAACGTCGCCGCGCTGCCGCTGGCGGCGGCCGGTCTGCTCAACCCGATGATCGCCGGTGCCACGATGGCGGTGAGCTCGGCGTTCGTAGTCTCCAACAGCCTGCGCTTGCGTGGATTCTCCCCGACCTGAGCCACCAACCCATCCAGCCGACCACCGCAGTCGGTAAACCCGGTCACCACGACTACCGGCCGGCCACGGCCGGAAGTCTTCACCAGCGCGCGCGCTCCTTTGGCCGAAGGCCACACGATCTCGGGAGCAGGGCGCCCTCCCCACACCCGCGACGCGCAAACCCAAACGAGCGCCCTGGTCACGAGATCGTGTCAGCGCGCGTTAAATAAAGACCATGCACTTACCCGTGATGCCGCCGGTCAAGCCGATGCTGGCCAAGGCCGTGCACGAGGTTCCGCGCGCGCCGGGGCTCACCTATGAGCCGAAGTGGGACGGTTTCCGCTGCATCGTGTTCCGCGACGGCGATGAGCTCGAGCTCGGCTCACGCAACGACCGGCCGTTGACCCGGTACTTCCCCGAGCTGGTCGAGCTGCTGCGGGCCGCGTTGCCCGACCGTTGCGTGGTGGACGGTGAGATCGTGGTCGTCACCGATGACGGCCTCGACTTCGACACCTTGCAGAACCGGCTCCATCCCGCCGCGTCGCGGGTGCGGAAGCTGGCGGAGGAGACACCGGCGAGTTTTGTGGCCTTCGACCTGCTCGCCCTCGGGGACCGCGACCTGATGGGGGAGTCCTTCCGGGAGCGGCGGCGGCTGTTGGAGGGCATCCTCTCGGGCGCGTTGTCGCGCGTCCACCTGACGCCGTTGACCGGGGACCCGGACCTCGCGCAGGACTGGTTCACCCGGTTCGAGGGCGCGGGCTTCGACGGCGTGATGGCCAAACCGGCCGATCAGCCGTACGAGCAGGACAAGCGGGTCATGTGGAAGGTCAAGCACGAGCGCACCGCCGACTGTGTGGTCGCCGGGTACCGCATGCACAAGGACGGCGCCGGTGTCGGTTCGTTGCTGCTGGGCCTGTTCGACGACGAGGGCAGGCTCCATCACGTCGGCGTGGCCAGCAGTTTCACCGCCGCCCGCCGCAAGGAGTTGGTGATCGAGCTGGCACCGCTGCGGGAGCACGCGCTCGAAAACCACCCGTGGCGCGACTGGGCGGAGGCGCAGGCCGATGCCGGCGGGCGAATGCCGGGGGGAGTGAGCCGGTGGACCGGAACGAAGGATCTTTCGTGGGAGCCGCTGCGGACCGAGCTCGTCGCGGAGGTCCGCTACGAACATGTCCTTTCCGGGCGGTTCCGCCACGGCGGCAGGCTGGTGCGGTTCAGGTCCGACCGGACGCCGGAGTCGTGCACCTACGGCCAGCTCGAAGAAGTCGCGCCTGCCGAGCTCGCCGCGTTGTTCCCCGAGGTCAGTCCTTGAAGAATTCGGTGAGCAGCGGGGCGAGTGCCTTCGGTTTCACCGTGTGCGTCTGACCCGGCAAGGTGCGGTGCTCGGCGTTGGGAAGCACGTCGGCCAAGGCCTTCACACCGTTGCGCATCCATGCCGGGCTCTTCCCGCCGTTCACCACGAGGGTCTTCCTGGTGTCGCCCCAACGGCCCGTCGGCAACGGTTCGCCCTGCTGACACGCGCGGACGAGAGCCATGTCGTAAGGCAGTGTGTGCGCGACGGCCTTCAGCGCCGACCACCCGGGCATGAGCGGCATGATGGCCACGAAGATCGCCGGAACCCGCACGCTCTTGGTCATGAACAGCTTGATCGCTTCGGCTCGGCGGTCCGAAAGCACCAGCTTGGTGAGCTGGGCCTGGACGCTCGCGGGGACCGGCGGGCGGGTGTCGTCTACGACGAACGGCGGCTCGTACAGCACGAGCTTCGTGATGCCGAGAGGCGGGAGCGGCGAGCCGATCCCTCTGTTCGCGGCTTCGAGGGCCAGCGCGGCACCCGACGAAATACCGCAGAGGTAAGCGGCACCACCGGCCTCGGTGATGAGGGCCTCGAGGTCGTCCACTTCGCGCTCGACCTCGTACAGGTCGGCGTCGCCACTGCTGCCCCGGCCGCGGCGATCGTAGAGATACACGGTGAAGTCCTTCGTCAGCTCCGCGGCCAAAGGCCGGCTCGGCCCGGACTCGCGGAAGCAGAGCGCGCCGTCGACCAGGATGAGCGGCGGGCCGTCGCCGGACTTCTCGAACGCGATCGTGGTGCCGTCCTTCGAGATCAGCGTGCTCATGCGAGTCTCCGATCGGTCGACGATCACCTCGGGCCGAGATAGACCCAGAGGCCATCATTGCGGACGAAACGGCTGTCCTCGAGGAGGAAGTCGGCGTGCCCGTGTTCGCTGTAGTGCGCCCGGAACTCGACGGTGCCTTCGGTGTGGAGCAGGCCTCCGCCTGTCTTACCCAGAATTTCGAGTCGCGTCCAGCGCACGGCGGGTTCCAGGTCGAGACGGGCGGGCCGGGTCTCCGGATGCCACGACCGCAACAGGTAGGCCTCGTCCCCGACCGCGAACGCGCTGTAGCGCGAGCGCATGAGCGACTCCGCTGTCGACGCGGCGACTTCCCCGTTGTGGATACGGCCGCAGCACTCGCCGTACGACCGGCCAAGACCGCATGGACACGGAGAAGTGGCGGTGACCTGCTTCTGCTTTGCCATCAACACAGTGTGGCTGACAACTTTTCGCGGATGCGCCCGTATGTCGGTGATTCCGTCGAAGTGCAGGCCTAAGCCGCAAGGCATTTTGGTTGCTCTGCGTTATATCTCAATCTTGCAACGGCCTCAGTGAGAACTCGGAGAGCTACTTGGGCAGGTTACTAGCATCATTCGTTATGGAACTTCGCCAGCTGGAGTACTTCGTGGCGGTAGTGGAGGAAGCGAACTTCACCCGAGCCGCCGAAAGGGTGCACGTGGCGCAACCCGGAGTGAGCGCGCAGATCCGCCGGCTCGAACGCGAACTGGGCCAGCCCCTGCTGGATCGCTCGGGTCGCAGGGTCCGGCTGACCGAGGCCGGCGCCGCTGTGCTCCCGTATGCGCACGCCGCGCTCGCCGCCATCGAAGGGGCGCGGCTCGCCGTCGACGAGCTGGCCGGGCTGAGGCGCGGGAGGGTCGCGGTGGGGATGGTGACCTCGGGGTTCGCCGTCGCCATATCTGACCTGCTGGCTGACTTTCATCGCGACTACCCGGGCGTGGAAATCACGCTGACCGAGGCGAATTCCGACAATTTACTTATCGGGTTACAGAACGGGGAATTGAACCTGGCCTTGGTGGGCTTGACGACTCCGCCGCCGGCTGGGATCGAAACCCAGGTCCTCGTCGACGAGCGGCTCGTCGCCGCCGTTGGCCACGGTGATCCGCTGCGCGGCAGTAAAGGCGTCACCTTGGAAGAGCTGCGGGAGCGGGATCTCATCTGCCCACCGAAGGGGACCGGTCCACGCGCGGGCATCGACGGCGGGTTCGCCACCGCGGGGTTCGAGCCGAGAGTCGCTTTCGAAGCGGGTGATCCGAACGTGCTGGCGCAGCTGGCCGTGCGGGGCCTTGGTGTCGCGATCCTGCCGGAGTCCCTGGTCAGCGCCAACCCGGAGCTGCACGCGGTGACCATCACGAAACCCAGACTGCGCGTCCGCGTCGAGTTGGCGTGGCCGGCCGAGGGACCGGTCACCCCAGCGGCGCGCATGCTCATCGGCTACGCCCGGACAAGGCTGGCCAGCTAAGGATGGGAAGGGCACCTATAAGTGCCCGTCTGAGAACCCGCGACGCGATCTCGTCGCCAGGGCGCTCTTTGTCGAGTCAGCTAGCGTTTTTGCTGATCGGCGCCCTGCCGCCGAGATAGCGTGCCTTCGGCCAAAGCGGGTTCGTGCGCAGCATTTACGCAGGTCGGCACGGTTCTCAGACGCCCTCTAAGACTTACGAAGCGTGCTGAAGCAGCTCCACCTCGACGGTCACGGTGCACTGGCAGCCGCCCATGATCGATTCGCAGTCGATGGTCAGCGCGTGGCGTTCACCGTCGACGTCGAAGCAGGCGATCTCCGTGCATTCGACCACGCCGTCCGGGTGCACCACGAGCGTTCCGTGACAGTGGTCGAGATCGGCGACGCAACTCGCGCACTCCATGATCACGCCTTCCGCGGTCGTCTTTCGAGTTCCCACATGCCTTTACTACCACCGGGGACCGACAGATCCTGGCATACGCGCGGCGTGTCGCCCTCCCCGGGGAAAGTGCCGACCCTTCCCCGGGGGTCAGGCGCTCTTGGTGGGGCGGCGCTTGGTGGCGGGCTTCGGTTCGGCGGAGTCCTCGGCTTTCTTGGTCCGCCGGGCGGGAGTCTTGGCCGCGGGGGTCCTGGTCTTCTTCGCGGCGGAGACGCTCGCCTGCAACGCCGACATCAGGTCGACCACTTCGGCCTTCCCACCTGCGACGACGGGCCTGGTGGTGTCCTTGCCGTCGATCTTCGCCTGGATCAGCGCGTCGAGGGCTTCCCGGTAGCTGTCCTCGTACTTGTCCGGCTCGAACACCGGCTCGGCGAGCGAGTCGATCAGTGAACCGGCCATGGTCAGCTCCTGCGGCCGAACCTGCGGTGGGTCCTCCTGCAGGAACGCGAAGTCCGGCACGCGCACCTCGTCCGGCCACAGCATGGTCGTCATCACAAGGACGTCGGAGTGCACGCGCAACACGGCGAGCGCCTCGCGCTGGCGTAGCGCGACCTTCGCGATCGCGACCTGCCCCGACTTGTGGAGCGCGTCCCTGAGCAGCACATACGGCTTGGTCGCCGTCTTCTGCGGCTCCAGGTAGTACGACTTGTCGAAGTTGATCGGATCGATCGATTCGAGCGGCACGAACTCGAGTACGTCGATCGTGCGGGAACTGGACAACGGCAGCTCGGCGAGGTCGGCGTCGGTAATGACCACCATCTCACCGTCCGACAACTCGTAGCCCTTGGCTATCTCGGCGTACGGCACTTCCTTGCCGTCGACCGTGCAGAACCGCTTGTACTGGATACGGCCGCCGTCGGCTTCATGCACCTGGCGCAGTGACACGTTCTTGTTCTCGGTCGCCGCATACAGATGGATCGGGATGGTGACCAGCCCGAAGGAGACCGAACCCTTCCACATCGCTCGCATGGTGATCGACCTCCGTCGTCCCCGTCAGATGCACTGTCTGTGACGGTACCCTGCCGCGCCGGTGCGCGACACTCCCCGACCAGCGCAAACAGGTCGCAGGTGGCCCATCGTGGTCAGTGGTCGACGGTGACGAGCAGTGATCCGTCGTCGGTCCGGACCTCGAACCGCTCGATCTCGGACGGGGTGAGCGCGGAGCCGCCGGACACCAGGAGCGGTTCCGGCGAATCGGGGACGCCGTAGCCCTTGACGGGCACGGACCAGCTGGTCATGACCTGTGACTCGCCGCCGTAGGTGACGGCGAACAGCTGGCATTTCAGTGGCCCGGTGATCCCACCGAGTTCGAGATCGGCCTGGGTGCCCCAGTCCATGGCGGTCACCGAGACCTTCGCGTTGATCGTGTCGAGATGGGCGATTTCGGAGTGCGCCTTGATGCCGTCGTTCGGGCTCGCGGCAGAGCCGGTGTGCACCTCGGGCAGCGCCGTGGACGCCGCCGCCAATGGCGCGGCCGGCGTCTGCTGACCGGAGGTGAACGCCAACGTCACCAGTGGTCCGGCGACGATGAGGATCACCGCCGCGGCCACCAGGATCCGCGACCGCCACCGCTGTTTGCGGCGGCTGGACGCGGCCTCGCCGAGCAGGGTGGCCAGCGGCTGCCCGCTCTCCGCCGCCTTGCCGGCCGGCGCCGCGACGGGCCGCATCTGCTGGCTGTCGACGCTGGACGGAATCGGGGGTCCTGGCCAGCGCCGTTTGACCTTGGCGAGCAGGTCGGGCAGGTCATGCAACTCGAGAAGGTCGAGCTGGCAATGCGGGCAGCCCTGCAGGTGCTCCTCGAACGCGGCGTGGTCTGAAGCGTCCAAGATGCCGAGGACGTAGGCGGCCATGTCCGTATGGGCCGTCCCGGTCATCCGTGCCTCACCCCCGATCCCGCAACGCCCGGCGCAATGCTCGGACGGCATGGTGCACTCTCGATTTGACCGTACCCGGAGGCACTCCGAGAGACGTCGCGACGTCGTTCACGGTTCGATCACGCATGTAGGTCTGCATGATCGCTTCGCGTTGTTCGGGAGAAAGGCCGCGAAGAGCCTGGTAAATCACCATGGATGCGAGAGTCCGCTCTGACTCGTCGGGCACGTAGACGGAATCGACGTCCGCTTCCTCTACCTCCTCGGGGCGGGCACGGCGGCTGCGCCAGCCGTCGATGACGATGCGCCTGGCCACTGTGTACAGCCAGGCCTGCAGCATCTCCGGCTGCCGGTCGAGCTTGTCGGCGTTGCGCCAGGCCCTGATCAGGGTTTCCTGCACTACGTCTTCAGCCCATTGCCGATCGTGTCCATTCAGTTTCAGTACGTGCGCCATCAACGGACGGCCAAATTCCTGGTACAGCGCTGTCACCAGTTCATCACGGCCATGCGTGTCGGTGCGTTGATCAATTGGGGGGCGGAGTGTTCGACTGTGGCGACCCACGGGGGACATCTTGTGTGAGAACTCCCTTCTCGTCTAGTAGCAGCGTAGAAATCACCGTGCGTAATTCTTTTTCTTTTCGGTAACTTTCTTTGAACCGAGCCCGGCCGGGCGCCGTATCCCACTGTGAAGGCCCCGTAAGCGTCGTTCCCCCGCGACGTTGAGTCCGTACCAACACCGAGTCCACTCGGAACATAAGTGTCCACAGTGGATCTTTCACGCCCTCTTTCAGTCGTCCGTGGTGATGGCACGTGCACTGCCTGCCTACGACGGAAAGGAAGTCATGACCGCAGTACGCCGTTCGTTCTTACCCGTCGCACTTTCCGGCACCGCGGTTCTCCTGCTCGCCTCCGGTTGTTTCGAGGACGGATCATCCTCGGCGTCGGCAGGCTCCGGCCAGCAGCAGCATTCCGCAGGTCACAGCGCCGCCGACGCCGCTGGACAGGCCGCGGACAACGAGCCCGCGCTGTCCGCGGTGCGCGCCTTCGACATCGGGAAACTCGTTGTCGACGGTCAGGGATTCACGCTTTACCGCTCCGACAAGGACAGCGCCGAACCACCGAAGTCGAATTGTGTGGCCACCTGTGCCGAAGACTGGCCACCCATACTGAGCAGCGCGGACCTCAAGATCAACGGCATCGACGAGGCGCTGGTCGGCTCGGTGATCCGGTCGGACGGCGCCGAGCAGGTGACCTTGGGTGGCTGGCCGCTCTACCGGCACACTGCCGACGAAATGCCTGGTGAAACCTCCGGACAGAGCGTGAACGGAACCTGGTTCGCCGTCGCGCCCGACGGTTCCAAGGTCCAGGTCGCCGAGGCGGGACTGTCCGGTGAGTTCGGGTTATGAGCGGACAAGGCGCCGGATCCACCGGGCACTAGTCCTCATGGTCGCCTTGTTCTTGAGCCAAATAGCCCTGTCCGGATATGCCTCGGCCGCACAGCCCAATGACGGGCCCATCGGTCCGGCCGACATCGAATTGTTGACCAAGGTGCGCCTGGCGGGTTTGTGGGAGATGCCCGCTGGTGAATGGGCCGAGAAACGTTCGGAAAACGCGCGCGTCAAAGAAGTCGGTATGACGATCATGGTCGACCACGGCCGGCTCGACTCGATGACCCGCGCGCTCGCCGGGCAACTCGGTGTCCCGTTGCCCTCCCAGCCGAACGCCGACCAGCAGGGCTGGTTGAACGAAATGCAGAACGCCCGCACCGCCGCGGAGTTCGACCAGGTCTTCGGCAACCGGCTGCGCGCGGCACACGGAGCGGTGTTCTCGGTCATCTCGCAGGTCCGCGCCGGTACGCGCAACGACCGCATGCGGGAGTTCGCGACCACGGCCAACCAGGCCGTGCTCCGGCACATCACCCTGCTCGAAAGCACCGGGCTGGTCGATTACACCCGGCTCCCCGAAGCGTCGACCGCGCCGAAGCCGCCGCAGATCGTCGACGTGGACCCCATCGACGTGGTCGTGGTCATCAGTGTCGCCATGGTCGAAATCCTGGCCACCATTTTCCTTGTCGGGCTGCTCCGGAAACCATCGGGACGAGCCGGCCGCCGGCGCAGGGAGGATTCCTCCGCTCACGCGCTGCCCGCGGACCCGTTCGTCACCACCAGAACTTGAACTCGGGAGACAGTCGTGTCCTTGCCTGGAATCCTCCATGATCGCTGTATTCACTGAGGCCACGGTTTCGGTCGTCGCCCAGTCGTCGCCCGATACCGGAGTCCGTTCGATCGCCGCCCTGTCCGCGCGGGTGGCTTACACCTTCATGTGCCTGACCCTGTGCTGGGGTGTGCTGACCGCGACGGGCTGGATTCGCCGTCTGGGCGAGCGCAAGGCACTTCGCAGCGGGCACATGTCGCTGGCCATGCTGACGCTGTCCTTCGCGGTGGTCCACGCGTTGTGCTTCCTGTTCCTGTCCAGCAACGCGTGGAAGTTCACTCAGCTCGTCATCCCGCTGATGCCGGGCACGTTCGTCCGGCACACGATGGGCATCGTCGCACTCGAGCTGATGCTGGCGATCGCGATCACCGCGTGCCTGCACCGGTGGACGGCGTACCGCCGCTGGCTGTGGCTGCACCGGCTGGCCTATCCGGCCGTCGGACTCGGTGCGGTGCACTCGCTGTTCGGCGCGATCGCCAATGGGCACCTGTCGGTGTTGTGGCTGGCGGGGATCACCCTGCTCGTGCCGGTGATGACGCTCACGGTGCTGCGGTTCCTTCCCGGCCGGATGCTCGAACGCATCGGGCTCGTCGAGGAGCGCGTATGAATTTCAAGCGATCCCGCAAAGGTTCGCGGGTCAACGTCGACAACGACAAGTGCGAGCTCTACGGCATCTGTGAAGCCGAGGCCCCGACGCTGTTCGAACTCGGCCCGGACGGGCGCCTGCGTTACCGCCGCTCGCCGGAAGACGAAGACATGGTCCTGGCCGCAGCGGCCGCCAGGTCCTGCCCGATGCAAGCAATAGTGCTCGAAAGTGGGAAAAATGGCGGGAGATGAACGGATCGTCATCGTAGGCGCGGGCGTAGGTGGCTTACGCGCCGCGGAACGGCTTCGCGAACTGAACTTCGACGGCGAGCTGGTGATCATCGGCGATGAATCCCGCCGCCCATACCACCGCCCCGCGATCTCCAAGCACATGGTGGCCGGCACGACCCGCCCCGCGGAACTGACCCTGAAGACCACCATCGAGCTGGACGCCCGCTGGCGGTTCGGCACCAGGGCGACCCGGCTGGAGACCGACCGCCGCCTCATCCACCTGCCCGGTGGTGAGGAGATGCGGTACGACGGCCTGATCATCGCGACCGGCGTGCTGCCGCGTCACCTGATCGGCGCACCCCGTCACGACCCCAGGGTCCGGGTGCTGCGCACGGTGGACGACGCGCTCGCCGTCCGTGCGGCGCTCGCCGCGAGCGACCGGCCCGCGGTCGTCATCGGCGGCGGCCTCATCGGCAGCGAGTTCGCCGCGACCATGCGCCAGATCGGCCGGGACGTGACACTCGTCGGGCACAGCCTCGCGGCGCTGCACCGGTTCGGACCCAGGGTGTCGAAGGCGGTCACCGATCAGCACCTGCGCCATCGTGCGGGGATTGCGATGAGCACACTGGTGCGGCACTGGATCACCACGAAACACGCCGTGGGGCTGCACCTGACGAACGACCAGCTACTGGTCGCGAGCGTCGTGGTGCTCGCCATCGGCAGTGTGCCCGCGGTGGACTGGCTGCGCGGGTCCGGGCTGAACATCGACGACGGGATCCTTTGCGACGCGTCGCTGTACGCCGAGGGCGCGGACGACGTCGTTGTCGTCGGTGACGCCGCGCGCTGGCCGAACCTGCGGTTCGACGAGGTCCCGCGACGCGTCGAGCACTGGCTCAACGCGGTCGAGTCCGGCCGCGCGGCGGCAGAGAACCTGATGGCCGGTCGTTCGCGGTCGGAGCCGTACATGCCGATCCCGCGGGCCTGGTCCACGCAATACGGCGTCCGGATGCAGATGGCCGGAATCCCTTCGCTCGGCGATGACACCGTGGCACTCGACGACGGCATCACCGGGTACGTCCGCGGTGGCCAGCTGGTCGGTGTCTGCAGCTGGGACCGCCCGAAGGCGATGCTGCGGTGGACCGCCGAGCTGGAACGCCGTCTGCCCATCCCGCTCAATCTGCCGGTGCCGCAAGCCGAGGCAGTGATGCCGCCATTGCCCATGAACCCGGCGATCCCGTCGATTTCCGCATTGGCCGCGGAGTTGTCGGGCTGAGTGATCGTGTTCCGGAGTTCCAAGCTCCCGGACATGCGACTCAGCGCTTGTCGAGTTGGCGGGCGTCGTAACGGGCGAGGGAGGGTATGGAGAGCCTGAGCAGCCCGGCGCCGAGGACGGTCGCGATGCCCCCGCCAGCCGCGCTGATGGCCGGTGACGCCAGCGAGCCGACCACGCCCGCTCTGAAGTTCCCCAGTTCCGGTGCCCCCGCGCCGACGACGAATTCCACACTGGTCACCCGGCCTCGTAGCCGGTCGGGAGTGACGGCTTGGACGATCGCGCTGCGGAAGATGACGCTGATCGAGTCCGCGGCGCCCGCGACGGCGAGCAAAGCCAAGGCGAGCCACAGGGCATGGGTGAAGCCGAACCCGACGAGCGCCGCACCCCAGACCGCGACGGCGATCAGCACGGCGCGCCCGTGCCGGGACACATGGCCGACCGGACCGGACAGCGCGGAGCCGAGTAGCCCGCCTACGGCCGGGGCCGCGACGAGCAACCCCAGGGTTTGGGCCGAGCCGCCGAAGTTCAGCTCGTTCAACGCGGGGAACAAGGCGAACGGCATGCCGAACACGGTCGCGTTGAGGTCGGCGAGGAGCACGCCCAGGAGCACCGGTTTGCGGCGGACGAACCGGAGCCCTTCGGCGACGGCCTTCAGCCCCGGCCTGGCCGCGCCGCCCAGTGGCGGCATCGGTGGCAGGCGGGCCAACCCGTACAGCGCGGCGGCGAAACTGACGGCGTCGACGAGGTAACACAGCTGGAGCCCGCCGAAGGCGATCAGTACCCCCGCCAGCAGCGGGCCGACGGTCATGCTGGCGTGGAAGGAAAAGATGTCGAGTGCCATCCCGGCGGGAACCTGGCCGGCGGGCAGTAGCCGCGGCAGGAACGTGCGGCGGGCCGGGGCGTTGACCGCGCCGAGCAACGCCTGGATCCCGGCCAGCAGGTAGAGCAGCCAGACCTGGCGCAGCTCCAGGAACGCCTGCGCGGTGAACAAAATCGACATGACGGCGAGGAAACTGCTGGTGACCAGGACCAGCCGGCGGCGGTCCACGGCGTCGGCGAACGAGCCGCCGAGCAGGCCGACGACGATGGTCGGCACACCCAGTACGAGTGCCAGCGCACCGACCGCGGCCGACGAGTGGGTGAGTTCGTAAATCTGCAACGCGGTCGCGAAACTCGTCATCCGGCTGCCCACGCTGGACAATGAGCTGCCGATCCACAATCGACGGAACGCAGGGGATTCCCGCACCGGCCGGATGTCCGCGAACAGGCGCGGGGCGGTCACTTGTCGAGAGAGCGCGCGGCGTCGGCGATGCGGTCCCGGAACGGGCGTTGCTCGAGCACGCGGGTGGCTTCGGTGAGGAGCGCGCTCAGCGAGTAGGGGAGTTCGGCTTCGAACTCTTCGGCGGCTGCCGTGGTCGCCGCCCATTCGGCGTCCAGTTTCGGGAGCAGGGCGCGGGCTTCGCCGGTCAGTTGGACGATCCGCTGTCGGGCGTCGGCCCCGGTTTCGAGTGTGACGAGACCGTACTTCTCCATCTGGGTCACCGTTTGGCTCGCCGCGGAGTGGGTGACCGAGACGGCCCGCGCGAGGTCGCGGATCGAGAGCGGGCCGTGCGCGACGAGTGCCCGCACGACCGGGGTGAACCGCGGCCGGAACCCCTCGAGGTCCATGTCGGCATAGACCCGCGCCACATCACCGTCGACGAGTTCGAGGAGGTTCCGGAGCCGTGTTCCCAGGCCGGGAGGTTCACTCATGGGCCAACTATAACAGTGCTGTTAGGTCCTGTGTGAATCGGTAATTCTCCGACCGGTATGTCCACACAGGACCGCGCCTTTGCGGGTCAGTACCAGTGCGCCCGGCCGCCGATCTTGCGACCCGTCCCGCCGACCAGTGCGAGTACCGCGCCGATGACGACGAGTGCGATACCGATTGTCCACAGAATCGAAATGTTAGCGAGAAACCCAATGATGAGAAGGATAACACCAAGGATAATCATCGAGGAACTTCTCCTTTTCACGGCGGTGGCGCTTTCCGTCCACCAGCATCGAGGAGAGATTGCCCGGTCGAATGAACCTCTAAACTGGACCGTTCGGAGTAGTCGACACCATGCGCAATCTGTGCACGAATGTTGCCACTCTGTGCGCGCATGTCCGCATTCCGGTACGGGCACCGGCGGCCGGAAACCGAAGATGCCCCCGGGAACGAGTTCCCGGGGGCATCTTCGACGCGAGGGTCAGGCAGCCGTCAGCCGGAACGACTGCGCGCCGGTGCCGTTGCAGGTGAACTGCGAAAGCTGGACGCTGTCCGCGGTCGACGCGCTCGGCACGTTCAAGCACTTGCCACTGTTGCGGTTCACGAAGTGGTAGTAGCCACCGCCTTCGTCGACGGGCAGCCACTGCTGGTTGTTGCCACCGGAGTAGGCCCACAACTGCAGGCCCGCGTTGTCAGCGGTCGACACGTTGGTGACGTCGATCGCCTGCGCCGCGTTGAGCCGCACGTTCGCCCGGACGTACCCGCCACTGGTCGGCTGGAACTGGAACTGCTGGGCGAGCGTGCTGTTGCAGCTGTACTGCTGGATGGCGGTGCCGTTGGCCGAGGCCGCAGACCGGCTGTCCACGCATTTGCCGTTGGCCTTGTTGACCACGCCGTACCACGCGGTCGGCGAGATCGGGCCCGGATCGGCCGGCGGCGTGGTGGTGGTGCCACCGCCGAGCCACACCAGCGAGTCGATGAGGAACTTGTTCTGCGTCGCACTGGCGAACGTCGACGAAGTCCTCGTGTTGGTCGTGTAGTTCATCGCGTTGTGGCCGAAGTTGGCGTAGACCATCTTGTAGTTCTTGTTGGTCCACATGATCGGGTAGTAGCCGCTCTTCCACTGCTGGTTGGGATCGGAGCCGAGCGGGAAGCTCGACGGGTCGACCGAAGCCAGGATCTTGATGTTGGCGTTGTTACGCAGGTCGTTGTTCCATGCGTACCACTCGCTGACCGACGAGGTGAAGGTGGCCGGCATGCTTGCGGTGGGCGGGACCGACCGGTCCTCCACCTTGAGCACGGCTGTCGTCGGGCCCCAGGTGTTCGACTTGAACCCGCCCGTGCCCAGGAACGTGTTGTGGTACCACGACCAGCTGTTCGGGTCGGTGGTGAACGCGCTGACGTGGAAGCCGAAGAAGCCGCCGCCGTTCTCCACGTACTGCTGGAAGGCCGTGCGCTGCGCCGCGGTCTGCGGAATGTCGTCCAGGAAGAGCACGACCTGGAACTGCGCCAGGTAGGACGCGTTCAGGTTGTTCCAGTTGTTGGTAGAGGTGTAGGTGAAGTTGTTCTGCGCCGCGACCGTCGGGAACCACGCGTTGGCTTCCTTGGTGAAGTCGATGTGCGCCGCGTCGTAGGTGCCGCTGTAGAACGCGACCACCTTGAACGGCGCCGCGGCCTGGGTTTCGGCCTTGCCTTCAGCGGGAACTGAGGACAGGCAGAGGCAGGCGACGCAGAATGCGAGTACCTGCAGGACTTTCCGGATGTAACCCGGTCTCATGAACATTACGAGTACGCCTTCCGATCAGTTGAACGAGCCGTGCCAGCGGTATCGGAGGCCGGAGCCGAAGGGGAACGGCGGGGTCTGCCCTTGGCGGTCACGATCGCAACCACTTGGGTGCCCGGTAGCCGGGACGCCACTCGCTTCGAGGTTCGCCTGCCGGTGAGTGGGAACCGACGACCAGAAGACTGGTCGGCAGGCCGAGCATGACCTTGCGGCGGACTCGCATCCGGTAGCCTTCCTTGGCTAAACAAACTTCACACCATAAATTAACTCACAAGCATCACTTTGGTCCAGACCTCTTTGGGTCCGGCGTAGAACGGACCGAAGCGCCGGGGACGCGGTGAAGGGGTCGTCGGGGAACCTCAGAGTCCCGGAGGACCCTCCGGCGGGTCGTCTGATGAGTACAGAGTGGACAGACCCGCGCAAGTGTGCGCCCGAGATGTCGACATCTCGCCTGCCGGTGGCATCCTGCGGGCGGGGCGGCGGCCCCGCTTCCGGACACGGAGGGTAGCGAGATGGGCGTCCTGCCGCCGAGTCCGTCGTGACCGCAAGCGAGCGGAGACTCTTCACTGAGCGTGTGCGGGAGGGTGGCCCTCACGCTCGACGACACCCTTCAGCACGGGCCTGGTCGCCGCAGGTCAGAGTCCATCGCGCGGAGTTGTCAGGGGAGACCGATAGTCTCCAGTACGGTGAGTCGCCGGTTCGACGCCACCGCGCATGCCGAAGGCAAGCATGTCCGCACGCCATGATCTGGGAGAACGACCCTGTGACTGCTTCTGCTGAGACCCTCTACGGGGCCGACGACCTGACACATCTGGAGGGTCTCGAAGCGGTCCGGAAGCGGCCCGGGATGTACATCGGGTCGACCGACAGCCGTGGTATCAATCACCTTTTCGCCGAGGTCGTCGACAACTCCACCGACGAGGGCGCCGCCGGGCATGCCAGCAGGATCGTCGTCACCCTCCATGCCGACGGCAGTGTCCAGGTCGACGACGACGGCCGCGGCATTCCGACAGGCGTGCACGCTAAATCGGGCATTTCGGGTGTCGAACTGGTGCTGACCAGGCTCCACGCGGGCGGCAAGTTCGGCGGATCGGGCTACAAGACCTCCGGCGGCCTGCACGGCGTCGGCGCCTCGGCGGTCAATGCGCTGTCACATCGCTTCGACGTCACGGTCAAGCGTGACGGCAAGGTCCACCAGATGTCGTTCGCGCACGGCGTGCCAGGCGTCTTCGACGGCCCCGAACCGAAGGCCAAGTTCACCCAGCAGTCCGGCCTGCAGATCGTCGGCAAGATGAAGCGCGGCGAGTCGACAGGTACGTCGATCCGCTACTGGTACGACGCGCGTTACTTCGAGACAGGCGCCGCGCTCGACATCGACGGAGTGCGCTCGAAGCTGCGTAACACCGCGTTCCTTGTCCCCGGCGTCTCCTACGTGCTGCGCACCGCCACGGAAGGCACGATCGGCGAGGAGACCTTCCACTTCCCGAACGGCCTGTCCGATATGGTCGACTTCCTCGCGCCGTCGAGCGACAAGGCCGTCTCCGGCACCATCCTGATCATGGGTGAGGGCACCTACAAGGAGAACGCCGCCGACGAGAACGGCGTTATGAAGTCCAATGTGGAGCGACGTGCCGAGGTCGAGGTCGCGTTCCGCTGGGGGACCGGGTACGAGCGCACGGTCGAGTCGTTCACCAACACGATCCGCAACGTCCACGGCGGCACCCACCGCAAGGGCTTCGAGCGGGCCGCGCTGAAGGCGCTGCAGGAAGGCATCTCCAAGACCCGTGGCCTGCTGAAGCCGAAGGAGGACATGCCGACGCTGGACGACGTCCTCGAAGGCATGACGGCGGTCGTCCACGTGCGGATCCCCGAACCGCAGTTCACCTCGCAGACCAAGGACGAGCTGTCGACGGCCGGGATCACCAAGGTCATGCAGGGCATCGTCGAGCGCCACATCAAGGCGTGGACCGAAGACCGCAAGACCAAGGGCGAAGCGAAAGTCGTCCTGCAGAAGATCGTCGACGCCGCCCGCGTGCGGCTCGCGCAGAAGCAGCAGAAGGACGCCGCCCGGCGCAAGACCGCACTCGAAGGCGCGTCCATGCCGCCGAAGCTCGTCGACTGCCGCACCACCGGCGTTTCGCGTAGTGAGTTGTTCCTCGTGGAAGGTGACAGCGCCCTCGGCTCGGCCAGACTCGCGAGGGTGTCGGAGTACCAGGCGCTGCTTCCCTTGCGTGGCAAGATCCTCAACGTTCAGAAGGCGAGCATCGCCGACACACTGAAGAACGCCGAGATCGCGTCGATCGTCCAGGTGCTCGGCGCCGGTACCGGCCGCACCTTCGACCTGAGCGTCATGCGTTACGGCCGCGTCATCCTGATGGCCGACGCCGACGTGGACGGTTCGCACATCCGGACGCTGCTGATCACGTTGTTCGCCAAGTACATGCGCCCGGTCATCGAAGACGGGCGGCTCTACGCGGCGATGCCGCCGCTGCACAAGATCACCACGAAGGGCCGCAACCCAGAGGTCAAGTTCACCTTCTCCCAGCGGGAGATGGAGACCACCATCCAGAAGCTGGAGAAGGCCGGGAAGTCGATCGTCACCCCGGTGCCCCGGTTCAAGGGCCTCGGTGAGATGGACGCGGACGAACTGTGGGACACCACGATGAATCCGTCGACGCGCTCGGTCCGCCGGATCACCATGGACGACGTCGAGGCCGCCGAGACGACGCTCGAACTGCTCATGGGCGACAAGGTCCCCCCGCGGCGCGACTGGCTGGTGGAATCCTCCGAGCGGGTCGACCAAGCGAACATCGACATCTGAATTCTGTACCAACAGGAGACGCTGAGTAATGGCACGCCGCAAGGGCACCCAGATCAAGATCGATCCGTCCGCCTTCGACCGGGCGGGCGCGAACGTGTTCGAAAACCCACTGAAGACGGAGATCGAGGATTCCTACCTCGAGTACGCCTACTCGGTCATCCATTCCCGCGCGCTCCCGGACGCCCGTGACGGGCTCAAGCCGGTGCACCGCCGGATCCTGTTCTCCATGCACGAACAGGGTTACCGGCCCACCCACGCCTACGTGAAGTCTTCTCGCGTCGTCGGCGACTGCATGGGCAAGTACCACCCGCACGGCGATTCCGCGATCTACGACGCGATGGTCCGGCTGGCGCAGGATTTCTCGATGAACGTCCCGCTGGTCGACGGTCACGGGAACTTCGGTTCCCCCGACGACGGCCCGGCTGCCAGCCGGTACACCGAAGCGCGCATGTCGGGTGAGGCGATGCTGCTCGTCGGCGAGCTCGGCGAAGACACCGTCGACTTCCGCCCGAACTACGACGGTTCGCTGCAGGAGCCGTCCGTGCTGCCGGCCGCGTTCCCCAACCTGCTGGTCAACGGCACGTCCGGGATCGCGGTCGGGATGGCCACGAACATGATCCCGCACAACATCAACGAGGTCATCGCCGCCGCGCGCTGGCTGATCACGCATCCGGAAGCGTCGCTCGACAAGCTGATGGAGTTCATCCCCGGTCCTGACCTGCCCACCGGTGGGATGCTGCTGGGCCTCGACGAGGTCCGCAAGGCCTACGAGACGGGCCGCGGTGTGGTCCGGATGCGCGCGAAATGCGAAACCGGTCCGCTGGAAGGCAGCCGGGGGCGTCAGGCCATCACCGTCACCGAGCTGCCGTACGGCGTCGGGCCGGAGAAGGTCATCGAGAAGATCACCGACGAGGTCAACAAGTCCAAGCGGCTCACCGGGATCGCGGACGTCAAGGACCTCACCGACCGCGAGAACGGCACGCGCCTGGTCGTCGAATGCAAGGTCGGGGTGAACCCGCAGGCGCTGCTCGCGGACCTGTACCGGCTCACACCGCTGGAGCAGTCGTTCGGGATCAACAACCTCGTGCTCGTCGAGGGTCAGCCGCGGACGCTGGGCCTCAAGGCGCTGCTCGACGTGTTCCTCGCGCACCGGTATGAGGTCGTCACGCGGCGGACCCGCTACCAGCGTCGCAAGCGCGAGGAGCGGTTGCACCTGGTGGAGGGTCTGCTCAAGGCGCTGCTCAACATCGACAAGGTCATCAAGCTGATCCGGGAGAGTGAAAACGCCCAGGCTGCCAAGGATGGCTTGATGACCCGGTTCTCCCTTTCGGAGATCCAGGCGACCTACATCCTCGACACGCCGCTCCGCCGGCTCACCAAGTACGACCGCATCGAGCTGGAGTCCGAACAGGACAAACTGCGCGCCGAGATCGCCGAACTGTCGAAGATCCTCGACGACCAGTCCGTGCTGAAGAAGCTCGTCTCGACCGAGCTCGCCAAGGTGGCCAAGGACTTCCCGTCCGAGCGGCGCACCGCGCTCATCGACGGTGACCTCAAGGAGGTTCTCGCCGCGTCGCAGCCCGCCGGGCCGCTGGAAGTCGCCGACGATCCGTGTCAGGTGATCCTGTCCGCGACCGGGCTGGTGGCCAGGACAGCCGCGGAATCGGAGGAGTCTTCCGAAGTCCGGCGCCGCAACGGCCGAGTCAAGCACGACGCCGTCGCCGCGGTCGTTCACTCGACGGCGCGCGGGCAGATCCTGCTGGTCACCAACAGGGGCCGGGCGTTCAAGACGGATGTCCTGCCGCTGCCCGTCCTGCCCGAGCAAGCCGGGACGGTTTCCCTGCGCGGCGGGATGGCCGCCCGCGAACTCGTGCCACTGGACAAGGGCGAAAAGGTTGTCGGGATCGCTCCGCTGGGTGAGCAGGCGACAGGCTCACCGGGGCTGGCCGTGGGCACCCGGCAAGGTGTGGTGAAGGTTTGCGCGCCGGAGTGGCCGGTGCGGTCCGACGAGTTCGAGATCATCAGCCTCAAGGACGGCGACGAGATCGTCGGCGCGACCTGGCTGACGGACGGCAGTGAAACTCTGGTCTTCGTTTCGTCGGAAGCCTCTCTGCTGCGATATGCCGCTTCGCTCGTCCGGCCACAAGGGCTGAAGGGCGGCGGGATGGCCGGGATCAACGTTTCCGGTGACGCCCAAGTAGTGTTCTTCGGCGCGATCCGCACCGATGACGCCGAGCACGGTGACCCGATGCTCGTCACGGCCACCGGTGTCAGCGTCAAGGTGACGCCGTTCAGTGAGTACCCCGCGAAGGGCCGTGCCACCGGAGGTGTCCGCGCACACCGGTTCCTGAAAGGCGAAACGGCTCTGGTGGTGGCGTGGGTCGGGCCGCGGCCGGCGGGTGCGTCGAGGACGGGCGATCCGATCGAACTGCCCGAATCCGACATTCGGCGCGACGGCTCCGGCCATGCGCATCCGGGCCCGGACGTCGTCGGACACCTGATCGAACGAGGCTGACCAGTACCGAGCCGCTGCGGTGAACCGGTGCGCGCCCTAGCCTCTGAAGGCATGGTCCGTACTCGTGTGTACCGCAACGGCGTCCTGGCCGCCGAAGACTTTCCCCTGGCCGAGGTTTCCGACTATCTGGCCGAGACGTCGACGGTGGTGTGGGTCGACTTCTGTGAGCCCGAGGAATCGGACCTCGACGACATCGGCGACGAATTGGGCCTTCACGCGCTGGCGGTCGAAGACGCCACGCACGAACACCAGCGCCCCAAACTCGACCACTACGAAACCCACACCTTCCTCACCGCTTACTCCGCGACCCTGAACGAGCAAGGCGAACTGACCTTGTCCGAGTTGGCAGTCTTCGTCACCGATCGCGCGCTGGTGACCGTCCGCAAGGACGACAACTTCGACATCGACGCGGTGGTGACCCGCTGGAACGCGTCGTCGGACCTGGCGAAAAGCGGTGTCGCCTTCCTGCTGCACGGCCTGCTCGACTACATCGTCGACACCCATTTCGACGTGGTCCAAGCACTGGACGACCAGATCGAAGCGCTGGAAGACCTGGTCTTCGACGAACGCCCCCAGGACGCCGCCATGCAGCGCCGCTCCTTCAGCCTTCGCAAGAGCCTGGTGCAGGTGCGGCGCGTCGTCCTGCCCATGCGCGAGGTGCTGAACTCGATCATGCGCCGGGATCTGGACGTCGTCGATGACGCGATGCAGCCGTATTTCCAGGACGTCTACGACCATGTCCTGCGCGCGTCCGAATGGACGGAATCCTTGCGGGACCTGGTGGTCACCATTCGCGAGACGCAGCTGAACATCCAGGGAAACCGGTTGAACATGGTGATGAAGAAGGTGACGAGCTGGGCGGCGATCATCGCCGTTCCCACTGCTATCACCGGGTTTTACGGGCAGAACGTGCCTTATCCCGGTTTCCAGCAGTCGTCCGGGTTCTGGGTTTCCAGCGCCGCGATAGTGGTTCTGTCGGGAACGTTGTACGTCATGTTCAAAAGGCGTGACTGGCTTTGAGCTAGCGCGGCAGCCGGGTGGGTGGCGCGTGAGTGTTT
>JAVXWP010000183.1:0-5096 GCA_032230695.1 Actinomycetota bacterium
GCCACCCAGGGCATGCTGATGGGCACGGTGTCCTACCTGGCGCCCGAGCTCGT
Source organism: Actinomycetota bacterium (assembly GCA_032230695.1). Classification (GTDB taxonomy): domain Bacteria; phylum Actinomycetota; class Actinomycetes; order Mycobacteriales; family Pseudonocardiaceae; genus Amycolatopsis. The sequence goes on from JAVXWP010000183.1 coordinate 54, forward strand.
CACCGACGGCCGCGCCGACGCCCGGTCGGACGTCTATTCGGCCGGCATCCTGCTCTATGAACTCCTCACCGGCATGAAGCCGCACAGCGGCGACACCCCGATCCAGGTCGCCTACGCCCACGTCCACACCGATGTGCCGCCACCGTCGGAGATCCAGCAGGGCATCCCGCCGTACGTCGATGCGCTGGTGCAGCGGGCGACCGCGCGCGACCGCGACATCCGGCCGGCCGACGCCCGGGTGCTGAGCCGCCAGGTACGCCGGGTGCGCAGCGCGCTGGAGGAAGGGCTGCCGGACGACCCGGAGCTGACCGGCGACCTGACCATCCCGATCCAGCAGATGCGCCAGGACAGCGGGTACGACGACGGCTACAGCCGGGACTACGGCGACGGAGTGCCGCGCAACGACACCATCGTCGTACCGTTCGACGGCCCTCCCCTGCCGCCGGACAACCGGCCGCGACTCACCAACGGCACGCCCCGGCCTGTACCGCGTGCTGCGCCACCCCGGTCCCGCGGCCACGGCCTGATCGCGGTGCTCGTCGTACTGGCCCTGGCGCTCGGTGTGGGCAGTGCCGCCTGGTACTACGGAATCCACCGCTACACCACGACGCCACCGCTCCTGAACATGTCTGCAGCCGCGGCGGCAACCGAAGCGGGCAAGTACGGGCTCACGACCAAGCTGCTCGCTCCGGACTTCTCGGAGGACGTGCCGGCCGGCCAGATCATGCAGACCGATCCGAAGCCGGGCGACCGCATTCGCAAGAACGGTGCGGTCGGGCTGATCGTCTCCAAGGGGCCGGAGCGCTACAACGTGCCGCAGCTCAACGGGCTGGACGTCGAGGCGGCCACCCGGGCGCTCGAGTCGGTGCAGTTGATCGTCGGCAAGCAGACCAACGTCTACAGCGAGGTCGTGCCGGCCGGGCGGGTGATCGTCTTCGTGCCGAAGTTCGACACGTCGCTGAAGCCCGGCACCGCGGTCAATCTGTGGGTCAGCCTGGGCAAGAAGCCGATCGCCGTACCGAATATGACCGGCAAACCGGTGCAGGACGCCACCAAGGCGCTGAGGAAGGCCGGGTTCGGTGTCGATCGCACCGACCAGTTCGATCCGACCGTGCCCGCGGGGAACGTGATCAGCCAGACCCCGAACACCGGCACGCTGTTCGCCAAGGACAAGGTGAAGCTGGTCGTCTCGAAGGGCCCGCCGCTGGTCGCCGTACCGAATGTCCGCAGCAAGAAGCTCGCGGACGCGCAGAAGATCCTCACCGACCTGGGCTTCAAGGTGAAGGTCGAGCTGGCGCCGTTCCACCTCGGTCTCAATCTGGTGGCCGGTCAGAACCCGGGCGCGAACAAGCTGGCCCAGCCCGGGTCGACCGTGATCCTCACCATCGTCTGAGGCGCTCCTGGGGCCGTTCCTGAGGCGTTTTGGTTGGCGTGTCAGGTGTCTGACAAGCTTTGCTCGTGAATCGCTCCCGGATCGCCGTGTTCGCCCTGCTCGCGGTGGCCGCGGCGTGGGGGTCGACGTTCTTCCTGACCAAGGACCTGCTCACCAGGATGGACGTCGCCGACTACCTGGCGTTGCGGTTCGCGATCGCCGCGGTCGCACTGATCGCGGTGCATCCGCCCGCGATCGGCCGGCTGAGCAGGCTGGATCGCGGCCGGGGTGTTGCCCTGGGCATCACTTACGGGATCGCGCAGCTCGTGCAGACCGAGGGCCTGCGGCACACATCGGCGAGCGTCTCGGGGTTCGTGACCGGCATGTACGTCGTGTTCACGCCGCTGCTCGCCGCGGTCATCCTGCGGCACAAGATCGGCCGCTGGGCCTGGGTCGCCGTGGTGCTGGCCACGGTCGGGCTCGGCGTACTGTCACTGCGCGGATTCACCTTGGGGACCGGCGAGTTGCTGACACTGGCCTCGGCCGGGCTCTATGCGCTGCACATCGTCGGCCTCGGCGCTTGGTCGACACCCGCCAATGCCTTCGGGCTTTCCGCCTTGCAGATGGTCGTGATCACGGCGGTCTGTGCGGTCGGCGCGATCCCGGGCGGCTTCACGTTGCCCAGTGGCGCGGGCGACTGGACCGCCGTGATCTACATGGCGCTGGTGGCCGGCGCGTTCGCTTTGATCGTCCAGACCTGGGCGCAAGCGCACCTGACGCCGACCAGGGCCGCGATCGCGATGACGATGGAACCGGTGTTCGCGGCGGGGTTCGCCGTACTCTTCGGGACAGAGAGTGTGACCGCGCGGATGCTGATCGGTGGCGCTCTGGTGATGTCGGCGATGTACCTGGTCGAGCTGGCGCCGCGGCAGAAGATCGAGGCAGAGGTTCAGCACCTAGCTCAGTGAGGGGAGGCGGCAGTGCGGGACAACAGCGCGCGACGGGTCCGGTTCATCCCCGTCGTGGTGATCTTTGTGCTGTTGGCGTTCCTTGCTGCCGGGACGGCCTCGAATCTGGAACGGAATCCGCAACCTGGGCTGGTCGCGGAAGGGATTCCCGGGCAGAAGGTGCCGGCGGCAACTAGCGCGCACCTGCCCTCGCAGTACGAGGGGATGGTTCGGCAGGCACTAGCCGATCTGGATACGTTGACGCTGCCGGGTGGCGCGACGCTGGCGGGGTGGGACGGGCCGTGGCGGTTCGTCTGGCCGCGGGACGCTTCGTTCGTCGCGGCGGCTCGGTGTTCCGTCGGCCAGTACGCCGAGGCCTCGTCGGTGTTGTCGTTCCTGAATCGGGTCCGGCCGGCGTCGGGGCGATGGGCCGCTCGGTACGCCGTTGACGGCAGCGTGCCTGCTGACGGACGAGAGCCGCAGCTGGATGGGTCGGGATGGGTGCTCTGGGCCAGCTGGTTTTGCTCGGGCGGTCTCGATCTGTCGGTCTATTGGCCGATGCTGCGGGAGTCCGGGGATCAGATCGTCGCTGAACTCGGGCCGGACGGGTTGCCGGCTGTGTCGGCTGACTATTGGGAGCGGCCGGAGTCTTCGGTGACGCTGGGAACAGTCGCACCGCTGCTGGCGGGATTGCGCGCCGGGCTGGCGATCGCCGGGCGGCTGGGGCACGAAGTCCCTTCCTGGCAAGGCGCTCTGGATCGGTTGTCGGCGGCAACGGACCGCGCCTTCGGACCCGACTACCCCCGTACGCCGGGAGGTGGCGCCGATGCGATCGTGACGATCCTCGGTCCCCCGTTCGGCCCGCCCCGCGCTGATGTGGCGGACGCGATCGACCACACCCTCGGCGTACTCACCCAACCGAACGGCGGCGTCACCCCGGGCGAGGAGTGGCGAGCCGACGGTGTCGCTTGGACCCCTCAAACCACGTTGTTCGCTCTGAGCTCGGCCGCTCGTGGAGACCGCGCAACCGCCGAATCCCTGTTGAGTTGGCTGGACTCCCATCGCACTCGGACTGGCGCGATCCCGGAGAAGGTCAACCGCGATCTCCAACCAGCCGGCGAGGCCCCTCTCGGCTGGACCTCGGCCCTGGTCATCCTCACCGCCGCCGCCCTCGACAAGCCCCTCCCGGTCCCCGCCGCCTAAAGGGTTGGACGGGGTGTTGGGTGGGGTTGTAAGTTGCGGGCGACTGTGACGCTGGTTGAGGAGGTGGGGCCCATGAACGCTCTGGTGCTTCCCCCTGCCGTCACGGTCGGGCGACTGTAGGTGTCGCCGGGAGTGCCTCGATCAATTGGCACTCTCGAAAGGCAAGACCTATGTATGACGTGATCATTGCGGGATGCGGACCGACCGGCGCGATGCTGGCCGCCGAGTTGCGCCTGCACGAGGTGCGGGTTCTGGTGCTGGAGAAGGAAACCGAGCCGCTTTCGTTCGCCCGCCTGGTGGGGCTGCATATTCGCAGTCTCGAGGTGATGGCGATGCGCGGGCTGCTGGATCGGATGCTCGAGCACGGGCGGCCACGTCCGGCCGGCGGGTTCTTCGCCGCGATCGCCAAACCCGCGCCGGAGGGTCTGGATTCGGCGCATGCCTATCTGCTGGGGATCCCGCAGCCGGTCATCGTTCGGCTGCTCGAAGAACATGCGATCGACTTGGGCGCCCAGGTGCGGAGCGGTTGTCCGGTGGTTGGTTTCGAGCAGGACGACGAGGGGGTGACCGTCGAGCTGGCCGATGGCGAACAGCTGCGGACGCGTTACCTCGTTGGCTGCGACGGCGCCCGCAGTACGGTCCGTAAGTTGCTCGGCGTCGGCTTCCCTGGCGAGCCATCGCGGAAGTACACGCTGATGGGTGAGATGGCGGTGGGCGTGCCGCCGGAGGAGCTCGCGGCCAAGGTGAGCGAGGTCCACGAGATCAACAAGGTCTTCAGCATCAGGACCTTCGGCGAGGGGCTCTATCGCGTCGTGGTCCCCGACGCTGGCGGCAGCGAGGAGCCGCCCAGCCTTGAGGATTTCCGGCAGCAGTTGCGGATCGTTGCCGGTACCGATTTCGGCGTGCACTCCCCGCGCTGGCTGTCCCGCTTCGGGGACGCGACCCGGCTGGCTGAGCAGTATCGGGTCGGGCGGGTGCTGCTGGCCGGCGATGCGGCGCACATCCACCCGCCCACCGGCGGACAAGGCCTGAACCTGGGCATCCAGGACTCCTTCAACCTCGGCTGGAAACTGGCCGCGCAGATCCGCGGCTGGGCACCGGAGACTCTGCTGGACACCTACCAGGCCGAGCGTCGCCCGGTCGCCGCGGAAGTACTGGACAACACCCGCGCCCAGATGGTACTGCTGTCCACCGAACCAGGTCCACAGTCCGTACGCCGGCTGCTCAGCGAGCTGATGGACTTCGACGAGGTGAACCGCCACCTGATCGCGAAGATCACCGCGATCGACCTCCGCTACGACTTCGGCGACGGCCCCGACCTCCTCGGCCGCCGCCTCCGCGACCTCGACCTGAAACAAGGCACTGTCTACGGGCACCTCCATCGCGGCCGCGCCCTGCTCCTCGACCGCACCGAGCGCTTGACTGTCGGCGCTTGGTCCGACCGAGTCGACTACCTCGCGGACCCCACCGCACCTCTGGATGTCCCCTGCCTCCTCCTCCGCCCCGACGGCCACGTCGCCT